>CAYTBN010000042.1:0-60195 GCA_964436045.1 uncultured Rickettsiales bacterium
CACCGGCCGAGGAGGCCGCACCGGCCGAGGAGGCCGCGCCCGCCGAGGAGGCCGCACCGGCCGAGGAGCCCCCCGCCGAGGAGGCCCCCGCCGAGGAGGCCCCCGCCGAGGAGCCCCCTGCCGAGGCGACGGAGTAACCGCCCGACTGTCCGTTTGAGTAAAAAGTCAAGAAAGGGTCAACGCGAAAGGAAACGGTCCACGTTGACCCTCGTTCTTGTATAAAGAGTGTGCAGCGCCCTCCGCAGTGGAAAGGACTGGTCATGAAAAAGGTACTGGCTGTTTGCCTTGCCTTGGCATTCTGCTTCGGGCTGGCCTCCGTGGCCGCAGCCCAGGACGACGATGACCGTCGCATCATCTACAAGAAGAAGACGGAGATCGACTTCGAAGACGTGTCCGTCGATGGTGAGCTGAAGAAGCCCCACGGGGCCTATCTGCTGGACAAGCGCCAGGCGACCTTCAACCCACTGATCAAGCTCCGGACGGACTTCAATCCGGAGATGTATCAGTCGGTTCACGAGATCATGTAGCTCGGAACCGAAGGGATCGAGGATCGCAAGCGACCCACCTGGCCGGTCGCCGACCAGAGGCTCCAGGCGAGAGAGGGTCCGGAGTTTCGCGCTAGAGCACAAAACCCGAGTACCTAGGGGTACCCATGGCTTCGAACGACACAACGCTCTCCTTCCAGATCTGGGTCAACGACGAACCCAGAGAGACGGTGGAGATCGGTAACGAGGGCGTCACCATCGGCAAAGGTGAAGCCGCCGTACTGCGGGTCGACGACCCGGAGATGGCGGACATGCACTGCGCCGTGCAGCCCACCGATGACGGCACCATCATGGTGATGGACCTGTCCGGTGACGGCGGTACGCGGCTGAACGGTGAGGCCGTCAACAACGCACCCATCCAGCATGGCGATGTGATTCAGTGCGGCAACAGCAAGCTGGTGGTCCAGGTCGGTGGCGCCGTGGAGGCCGCCGCGCCCCCACCGGTCGCAGCCCCGCAGCCGCCGGCCGAGGCCGCGCCGCCCGCACCCGCACCCGCCGAGGCCGCCCCGGAGCCCGAGGCTCCCGCGGCCGCGGACGAGGCATTTGCAGAGTCGGCCCCCATCGACAACGACGACGAGATGTGGGGTGATCGCGACTCCATCGTCGACGACATGCTCGCCACCGAGGACGTCATGTCCTTCGTGATGCGCTCGGGGACCGCCGACTCCGACCTGGGCGTCGATCGGCGCGCACCGCCGGTGGTCGAGATCGGCCAGATCTGGGGCGACACCCTGCTGGACGTCAAGCACCTGGGCGTCAACGACGGCGCTGTGATCATCGGCGACAAGCGCCACCAGCCCATGTCAGTGGGCACCTGGGCCGGCGTTGTGCCGGTGCTCAGTGGCTGCGCGGCGAGCGTCGTCGGACTGGGCGGCGAGGCGGTGGCGCCGATGTTCGCCCCGGTGGGCGCCGGCATGTCCCTGCTGGGCCTTCCCGCCGGCATCATGCTGGACGAGTCGCGGCGCAACAGCATCCCGCAGTCGTTCTTCATCTCCAGCGAGAACCTGCCGACGCAGAGCTTCCCCCTGGTCAAGCGGGGCGCGGGGCGTACCGTGGAGGTGAACTTCACCGACGAGTACGTCGGCTTCCTCGAGGAGGAAGGAAAGCGCACCTCGCTGGCGGACCTGGTCACTGCCGGGCGGACCTCCAAGACGGTCAACGGCTACTCGGCGGAGCTCCCCGAGGGCGGCCGCTTCGTGATCGACATCGGTCACGTGGTCTTCTTCGTCCAGGAGGTCAACTCGCCCAAGCGGGTGATCCCGGGGCTGACCGAGGGTATGGATTTCCTGTACATGGGGCTGTTCCTGCTACTGATGTTCGTTGGCCTCGTGCTCGGCATCATCATTCGCTCGATCCCCTACGACCCCTCCCAGGAGGTCATCTCGATCCCCGACCGCTTCGCCGAGATCCAGATCGAGGCGCCGATCGAGGAGAAGAAGAAGAAGGACCCCACGGGCAACCCGGACGCAGGTGAGGGAGCCAAGGCCAAGGGCGAAGAGGGCAAGGTCGGCAAGAAGGACGCCAAGCTCAAGCGCGCCAAGGGCACCAAGGTCGCGATGGCCAAGGCGACCATGGACAAGGAGATCGCCGAGAGCGCGGGCATCCTGGCCGACCTGAACACCATGGAGGCGGACAACAACATGTTCGGCACCGGCGGCATCGGTGTCGGCGCGTCGGCCTTCGTCGGTGGGGTTATCGGATCGCAGTACGGCAACCAGTACGGTTCCGGCGGCCTCGGTTCGCGCGGCAGCGGCCTGGGCGGCGGTGGTACGGGTGAGGGCCTGGGTGGCCTGGGCACCCGCGGTCGCGGCCGGGGCGCGAGTGGCTACGGCAGCGGCGGCGGCTACTTCGGCCGCAAGAGCAGCGGTACGCCCGGCATGTCCACTGGCGACCCGATCATCCTCGGCGCCCTGGACAAGTCGGTCATCGACCGGGTGATCAAGCAGCACCTGGCTCAGATCCGCTACTGCTACCAGAAGGAGCTGAACAAGAACCCTCAGCTCTACGGCAAGATCGTGATCAAGTTCGTCATCGCCAAGGACGGTTCCGTGTCCTCGGCCAAGACCAACACGACCTCCATGAACAACCCGATCGTGGAAAACTGCATCTGCCAGCGGTTCATGCGCTTCAAGTTCCCGCAGCCCAAGGGCGGTGGCATCGTCATCGTCACCTATCCGTTCGTGTTCAAGAGCGGTTGATCTAGGGTACCGGGGCCGGTACGATTCGCTGCTGCTGAAGGACGTGCGATGACCAAGAACCTGCTGCTGGCCTGCATCGCGGGCCTCGCCCTGTCGGTCGCGCTACCGGCGACCGATGCTCTTGCCCAGGACGAGTTCGACGAGGAGGAGCGGACGCGTTCACGACGCGGCCGCAAGGCCCCGACGGCTCGGGAGATCCATCACGGCGTCTACATCAAGGCGACGTTCGGGAGTGTGGGCTGGTTCGGGACCCTCGGTGCCGTGTCCAGTTTTGGCACAGCGGCCGGCTTCGAGTTCGGCTACGACGTGATGGACCAGCTGGGTATGACCCTGTCGATCACGGGCACCTTCTACCAGGGGATCAACAATGGACTGTCCGCCGAGGACGTCCAGACCAACGGGATCGCTGTCGCGGTGCCCAACATCACCCAGGGTGACTTCCGCTCCATCGGCGGCCTGGTCGGGGCTCGGTTGGGCTTCAACCCCGGCAAGCGCAAGGTCCGCCGCTGGACCATCGCGGTCGACATCAAGGGCGGGATCTACTTCTCGCCTGCGCTGCGAGACGCGGGCGACTACTCGGCGGGATTGCTACAGCAGAGTCCGGGGGCGTTGATCCTGCCCGGCTTCGGCATCGAGCACTTCACGCGCCTGAGCCACTTCTCCTTCGGTATCGATCTGCACGTACCGCTGATCGTCGGCACCCCGGCAGGCTTCGTCGCCGGCCTCGACGTCACGCCCTTCCTCAAGTACACGTTCTAGCCTGCAGGCGTCCGCGCGGCGGGGCCTCTGTGCGCCCATTGTGCGCGCGGGTCACTTCTCTATAATGGCGCCACATCCACGGGAGGTGGAGCATGACCACGCGGTCCTGGTTGGGTTTCATGGGGCTCGCGCTTGCCGCGACCGCGCTGATCTATGCCTGTACGCCGGGCTTCCAGGACGACGACGACGACGTGGACGAGGTCCGGGTGGAGCCCGCCGCCATCGACTACGGAGAGGCCACCCTCAACGTCAGCAAGATCGAGACGTTCAAGATCTACAACGACACCGCCGGCACGGTGACCCTGGAGACGATCCGCATCGAACCCGAGGGCTCGACCTTCGCCATTGCGGGCGCCCCGGACGACGGCTATCCGCTCGAGGCCGGCTCCGACAAGCTGATCAACGTCGAGTACTACCCGACAGCCGAGGACGTCCACGAGGCATCTGTGGTCGTCGTCACCGACCACTCGGACTACCCGGAGCTGTCGGTGTCGCTGGTGGGCTGCAGCATGGCCGAGGGCTGCGAGGACGTGACCCCGGGCGACGACGATGACGATGATGACGACGACGACGACACGGGCGACGACGATGACGACGACGACACGGGCGACGACTGTGGGACCATCGACGTGGATCCCACGAACGTCAACTTCGGCGGCGTCGACGTTGGCGACACGGCGTACCAGACGATCTCGATCCAGAACGACGGCGCGGCGACCCTGGTGATCACGGGTCTCTCGGTGAGCAACAGCGACTTTGGCCACCAGGGAATGACGGTGCCCGCGGAGATCCCGGCCGGGGGCGCCACACAAGTTCAGGCGGGGTTCAGCCCGACCAGTTCGGGAGCCCAGTCCGGTTACCTGGAGATCGAGAGCTGCGATCCGGCCCAGCCAGCGGTCCAGGTGGCTCTCCAGGGGACCGGCAACGACACGTGCGATCCCAACTGCCTGCCGGACATCGAGGTCAGCCCCACCGACCTGGACTTCGGCGATCTGTCCGGGAACCCCGGGTCGGTGAACTTCACCATCACCAACAGCGGCGTCGATCCCTTGACCCTGTCGGGGATCAGCGCCGGGGCCTCGATGGCCGGGGGCAGCGTCAGCATCGTCTCCGGGGACCCGCTGGCGACCATCGAGCCGGGGATCACCGAGTACTACATCCTGCAATGGGACCCCGGTGAGCTGTTCCCGGGGATGGGCTGCATGGACTTCCTCGACGCGGGTTCGACGTTCGTGACGATCTCGTCTGACGACCCGGACGAGCCCAACGTCCTGCTGTCGATGACCGGCTGCTGCGACGGCACCGGCGAGGGCATGTGCCAGATGGTGGGTCTCTTCGACGTGATGTTGTGCCTGTCGACGTGCCCGGACCTGATCCAGGGCGCCCTGTACTGCATCGTGCTCGGACAGAATAGTTGTTGAGATTGCTGACCTGTCAGCATCAGCTATCAGCCGGGAGCAGGGAACGCACTGCGGCTGATCGCTGACAGCTGAAGGCTGAGAGCTTGACTCACACCACGAGTCGCTCTATCTTCCCCCGGCCACAACCCCGCTTCCAATGCACCGATCCGGGACCCCGGGCGGGTACGAAGCGTTCGAGGAGTCACGACGATGAAGCTCGGAATCCTGGGCCGGAAGCTGGGCATGACCCAGATCTTCACCGACAACAAGAACGTCCAGCCGGTCACCGTGGTGGAGGCCAGCCCCAACGTGATCATGCAGGTCAAGTCGCTCGACAGCGACGGGTATCACGCCCTCAAGCTGGGCTTCGATGATGCCAAGCCCTCCCGTCTGCGGCGTCCCGACGCCGGACAGTTCAAGGACCTGGAGAGCGGTCCCAAGCGGGTCGTGCGAGAGGTCCGCCTGGACCAGGCTGCAGCGGATGACCACACAGTGGGCTCGGAGATCACGGTCGAGATATTCTCGGCCGGTGAGAAGGTCGACGTGACCGGCACCTCCAAGGGCAAGGGGTACCAGGGTGTGATGAAGCGCCACGGCTTCAAGGGTGCGGTCGCCACCCACGGTACCCACGAGTTCTTCCGTCACGGCGGCGCCATCGGAATGAACATGACCCCCGGCAAGGTCCACAAGGGAATGAAGATGCCGGGTCAGATGGGCAACAAGCGTGTCACGACCCAGAACCTGACTGTGGTCAAGGTCGACGCCGAGCGGAATCTGCTGTTCGTCCGGGGTGCAATCCCCGGCGCCAAGAAGAGCCTGGTCCTGGTCCAGCACGCCGTCAAGACGCGCTGACCTGCGCGGTCCCCCCTCGCCGATCGCTACTCTTCGAGCTTGAGGCCCTGCAGGGCTGATTTCCAGGAATCCGCCTCATCCGGAGCCTGGACGAGCGCCCACGTGCGCGGGAAGTTGCGGTTGCCCCCGAAGCGGCCGAGGATCTTGGCGAGGTCGGCGTAGGCGGCCGCGTCGAGCCGTCCCTGCTCCACCCACTCCACCAACCGCCCGTCCACCGCCCGCGGATCGGGATCCTCCCGCAGGAATCGCTTGAAGGCGCCCCACATCCAGCCCAGCAGTCCTTCGGCGAGCGCGTGCTCCACCAGCTCGAACCACCACTCCACACCCCTCGCCCCTCCGCCGACCGCGTAAACCGCGAGGAAGTACGAGGCCTCGGCCTCGCGCAGGTTCCCCTCACGCAGCAGGATCCGGCCCGTCCATAGCGGGGGGCCCGGATCGTGCGGGTTCCGCTCCGCCAGCTGCCGCAGGAATGCGCTCAGCTCGCCCAGCTTCCCAGCCTCGTCGGCCAGGGACAGGGACCGGAAGCCCGCCTCGTCTTCCTGACCCCGGGCGCGCAACGCCAGCACCAGACCCTCGCGGATCTCGCGGGCTGCGCGCTCCTCACGTTCGCGGGCGCGGCGCTCCTCCAGTTCGATCCGCTCTTCGTGCTCCTCGGGGAGCAGTTCCACCAGCGACCTGCGAAGCGGAGCGGTCTCCACGTCCACGTCGACCCGGTCCAGCGCCTCCCAGGCCGCCAGCCCCTCTCCGGCGTCCCGGGCGACCAGCACCTCTGCCAGGGCCCGCCAGCCGGGATCACCGGGATCCTCTCCGGTGCCTCGTCCGGCAGCCAGCTCGGCCTGGGCCGCACGCGCCCCGGTCAGATGACCGTCCTCGAAGTTGCGCCGGCCCGGCAACTCTCGCAGGCGGTGGAGTCCGTCCAGTTCGCCGCCGTCGAAGAACACCTCGACCAGACCGGGCCGAGGCACTTCCACGAAAGCCTCGGGGACGTCCTCGTCCAGCGCCTGGCGGGCGCGGGCACCCGGGACGCGCTCCAGCTCCAGCGCCCGGCCGGCGATCTCGACGATCCGCGGCGGAAGGGCAAGGCGCCGCCGGGGGATCCCGTCGGCGCCGACCACCTCGTAGCGGAAGCCCCCGAGCAGCAACGCCTCGGCCGCTGCGCCGCCCTCGACGGCGGCCAGAACCGCCCGGGCCGAGTCCAGGTCACCCTCGGCCAACGCCTCGAGTCCTGGCAGGTGCGTGGGGATCTCCAGGACCGGGGGAGGCGGCGGGATCTTTCTGGGTGGGCGCTCGGGCCTGGCCGCGGGTGTCGGCTCGTCGATCGGAGCCGGTTTCAGGGACTCCAGCGACGCGAACAGGGCGCTCATCGGGTCCGGCGTCGCCTCCGGAACTCGCTCGTGCACGGTCTCCGCCGCCGCTCCCAGCCCCAGCGCCCTCCGCAGCGCACGCAGCCGGTCCACGGCGGCAGCCGCCTCGGCGGCATCCACGGACGACCCACCGGACTCGACCCAGAGATTCGGCCGGTCACCGCCACCCACCTCCACCGGGGAGCTGACCACCAGGCCGGCTCGGTCCAGCCGCCGGAAGATCCGCGCCAGCTCCAGCAGCGGGATGGACAGGGCGTCAGCGAACCGTCGCAGGTCCTTGTCGTGACGGCCGTGAAGCCGAAACTCGGCGGCCTCCAGCATCCCCAGGCCGTCCAGGTACTCCCGATAACGGTCGCGGAACGCCGCAAGTTCCGGGTACTCGTCGACGAAGGGACGCTTGAAACGGCGATCGTTGGCCACCCGCACCAGGAAGGGAACGCGCCACACCGCCGGGATCACGCGGCAGCAGGCCAGGTCCCTGAGCAACTCGGCCTCGTCCGCGCGCGCCACCAGGGTGCCCTCGACGACCCGCGCCAGCGCGGCCTCGACCGTGGCCGATTCGACGGCCAGGACGGCGTCAGTCGGCTTTTCCTCGGCCGCCGTCGTCTCCCCGACGGTCCGGGCGCCGAGGGCGTCCGCGATGGCAGCGAGGGCGTCGGACCGGGTACAGGCGGTGTGCAGGACGATGGCGTCGGGCTGCGCGAGCTCGCGCCAGCTGGCCAGCGCCCAGGGGCCGACCCACTCGCCCTCCACCAGGCCTGCCAGCGACTCGGCGCGGGCGATCACCACCCGGCCCCCCGGGCCGTCTCCCAGCCGCAGATCGGAGGGCTCGAGCAGGTGGGTGCCCGGGCCGAGGGCAGCGGCCACCTCGGCGGGGGACGGTTCCCCGGAGGGCAGCAGCGTAAGCTCACCTGCCATCGCGGCGGATACGGCTTCCTCCAGGCTCATGCTCGGAACTCCCGGGGCAGCCTCGCCCTACTCCACGCGGTAGTTGGGCGCTTCTTTGACCACGGTCACGTCGTGTACATGGGACTCGCGCAGGCCGGCGTTGGTGATGCGGACGAATCGTGCCCGCTCCTGGAACGCCGCGATGTCCCCGCAGCCGGCGTAGCCCATCGAGGCCCGCAGCCCACCCACCAACTGGAAGATAGAATCCGCCAGTGAACCCCGGTAGGGCACCCGTCCGACGATCCCCTCGGGAACCAGCTTGGCCGCGCCCTCGCTGGCGTCCTGGAAGTATCGATCGCTGCTGCCCGCCTTCATCGCCTCCACCGAGCCCATCCCCCGGTACACCTTGTACTGACGCCCCTGGAACAGCACCACCTCCCCCGGAGACTCGTCGGTCCCGGCGAACATGGAGCCGATCATCACCGAGTTGGCCCCGGCCACGACGGCCTTGGCCACGTCGCCGGACGTCTTGATGCCCCCGTCGGCGATGAGTGGGATGTCGTGAGATCGGGCCACCTGGGCCACGTCCTGGACCGCGGTGACCTGGGGGACCCCGACGCCCGCGACGATCCGCGTGGTGCAGATCGAGCCCGGACCGATGCCGACCTTGAGCGCGTGGGCGCCAGCCTTGGCCAGCGCCTCGGCTGCGCTCGCGGTGGCGATGTTGCCCGCGATGATCTGTGCGTCCGGAAAGGCCCCCCGGACAGCGGCCACACTGTCGATCACCGCCTTGCTGTGGCCGTGCGCCGTGTCGAGGCAGATCACGTCGACACCCGCGGCCAGTAGCGCCTCCAGCCGCTCGTCCCGATCCGGGCCGACGCCCACCGCTGCGCCCACCCGCAGCCGCCCCCGGTCGTCCCGGCAGGCGCGGGGATATTGCTCGGTCTTCTCGATGTCCTTTACGGTGATCAACCCCTTTAGGTTCATCTCGTCGTCGACCACCAGCAGCTTCTCGATCCGGTGCTCACCGAGGATGTCCTTGGCCTTCTCGAGATCGATTCCCGGCCGCACCGTGACCAGCCCGTCCGACGTCATCACCTCGGCGATGGGCGCCTCGAGGCCCCGGTGAAACCGAAGGTCGCGGTGGGTCAGGATACCGACCAGCTTCTTGCCCTCGGTGATAGGCACGCCCGAGATGTGGTAGCGCCGCATCACCTCGAGGGCGTCACGAACCGGGCGATCCGGTCCCATGGTGATCGGATCCTCGATCAGCCCGGTGGTCGCCTTCTTGACCACGGACACCTCGCGCGCCTGCTCGGCTATCGAGAGGTTCTTGTGGACGATGCCGATTCCACCCGCCTGCGCCATGGCGATGGCGGTGCGCGATTCGGTGACCGTGTCCATGGCCGAGCTGACCAGCGGGATCGCCAGAGTGATCCCGGAGGTCAGGCGCGTGCGGACATCCGTATCGCGGGGCAGCACCTCGCTGTACGCCGGCCGGATCAGGACGTCGTCGAAGGTCAGGGCGATCGGCAGTTCCTCACTCACGGGCACTCTCCGCTGGAGCCCATCTTCTACCCTCCCCACCGGTCCGGTTCAAGTGGCGTGTCCCGGCCCTCCTGGACGATCTAGAATGAAGCGTCAGCGGGCGGCGCCGGACGTGACCCGCAGATGGGGTGATGCCACATGAGCGAGGCGACGACGACGGTACTCGGAACGGCGGCATTCGTGGCGGGGGAACTCGCGAGCGACGACGACGTGACGATTCACGGAACCATCGAGGGCCCGGTATCCAGCGGACGTATGCTGCGAATCGGCCCCAACGGCGATATCCGCGGAGACGTGTCGGCCGTCGACATCCATCTCGAGGGGGCGATCACCGGCAACGTCCGGGCCAAGGGGATCCTGGAGATCGGACCCACCGGACGTGTGCTCGGGGACATCCACGCTGCGGGGCTGCGGATCCATGACGGCGGCACCTTCCAGGGCCACGTGGAGATGATCGAGGACGCCGTGGACGCTGTCGACCTCCCCGGTTCCGGTCCGGAACCTCCCGGGGATCTCTCCGCCGAGACCATGATCTCGCCTCCACCGCACGACTTCGATCCCGCGGCGCTGACCGTCATGCGCAGCCCCCCGGATCTCCCGGGCGTGGAACGCTTCAGCGCCGATCCCGACGACGGTCCACCGCCCGAGTGGCCGTCCCAGGAGCTGCTACAGGCGGAACGGAAGGCCGCGGTCCGCAGCGCGGTGGAGCAGGATGAAGGCGCCGCAGGTCCGCGGGGCGAGCGCTCCTTGAGCGAGATGCTGACCGAGACCGGCCGATGCGTCCCGCTCGACGAGCCGGACGAGGAGCCCCCTCAGCGCCCGCTGGACCAGATCGACATCGACACCAAACACCGCTCCTGACCCAATCGAGGACATCATGGAAGAGCGTAAGGCCGAACTGATCCGAATCCTGCGAGACAAGAGCTACGAGAAAAAGAGGGTGATCCTCAAGTCAGGCCGTGAGAGCGACTTCTACGTGGACGGCCGTCAGACAACGCTGCATGCCCGCGGCGCTCTTCTGATTGGCGAGCTGATCGCGGACCGGCTGCTGGCCGACGATCCACCCGTCGACGGCGTGGGCGGGATGACCCTCGGCGCCGACCCCATCGCCACGGCCGTGTCGGTGGTCACCGCCACGCGCGAGCGACCGATCCACGCGTTCCTGGTCCGCAAGCAAGCCAAGGGCCACGGGATGGCGCGGCAGGTCGAGGGGCTTGCCAACCTACCCCGGGGCTCGCGCGTATGTATGGTCGAGGACACCACCACCACCGGTGGTTCGACCCTGACCGCCATCGAGGCCGCCCGCGAGGCGGGCCTCGACGTGGTCCGGGTGATCACCCTGGTCGACCGCCAGGAAGGCGCCGCCGAGAACCTCGCGACCCACGGCCACACCCTCGAAGCCCTGGTCACTCGCGAGGAACTCGTCGCTGGCTGAGGGGCCCGGCGGCGCGCGTTCAGCAGCCGCGCAGCGGCGAGGCGGCGAGGTCGAAGACGGGTTCACCGTCGGCGCCCTGACGGATCGCGGTGTTCCGCAACCAGACGGGATCGCTCCCGGGGCAGTCCAGGTTGAAGTGCAGGCCGCGGCTCTCGCGGCGAAGCTGGGCGCAGTGGACCACCAACTGGGCCACCACCGCGAGGTTTCGTAGCTCGATCAGGTCGCCGGTCAGCCGGAAGTCCCAGTAGTACTGCTGGATCTCCTGCCGGATCAGCTCGATCCGCCGCTCGGCGCGGCGCAGCCGTTTGTCGCTGCGTACGATGCCCACGTAGTTCCACATACAACGGCGGATCTCGTCCCAGTTGTGGGCGACCATCACCGCCTCGTCCGAATCGATGGCGCTGCCCGAATCCCACGACGGAATGGAGGGTCGGGAGGCCGCCTTGCCCTCCGCCAGCGCCTTCGGTGCCACGGCAGCGGCCCGGGATGCGAACACGGCCGCCTCGAGCAGCGAGTTGCTCGCCAGCCGGTTGGCGCCGTGCACGCCCGTGTGGGCCGTCTCGCCGCAGGCGAACAGGCCCGGCAGATCGGTCTGCCCCCACAGGTCCGTGCGGACACCGCCGCAGAAGTAGTGCGCGGCCGGCACCACGGGTACCGGCTCCACGGTCAGGTCGAAACCCCAGTGTTTGCAGGCGTCGTGGATGCTCGGGAATCGCTCCCGGAGATAGTCCGCGGCCAGCCCGGTCGCGTCCAGCAACACGTGGTCCAGGCCCCGGCTCTTGATCTCGGCGTCGATCGCCCTGGCCACCACATCACGGGGGGCCAGCTCGGCGCGCTCGTGGTAGCGATCCATGAATCGCTCGCCGTCCGGCAGGCGCAGGACCGCGCCCTCGCCCCGCAGGGCCTCACTGATCAGGAAGTTCTTGGCCTCGGGGTGGAACAAGCAGGTGGGGTGGAACTGGACGAACTCCATGTTCGCCAGCGTCGCCCCGGCCCTGTATGCCATCGCCAGGCCGTCCCCCGAGGCCACGTCCGGATTCGAGGTGTACAGGTAGACCTTGCCCGCCCCGCCGGTCGCCAGCATGACCACGGGCGCCTCGAAGGTGCGGATCTGGCCAGTGCCGACCTCCAGGGCGTACGCGCCGAGCACCCTGTCGACGCCGCCGCCGAGCTTGCGCGCGTTGATGAGATCGATGGCCATGAAGTCCGGGAACAGCTCCACGTTCTTGTGATCACGAACCGCCGCGAGCAGCGCATCGTGGAGCGCCCGGCCGGTCACGTCGCCTGCGTGGAGCACCCGGCGCGCCGAGTGTCCGCCCTCACGTCCCAGGTCGTACCCCCCGGGAACCTCGTCGCGCCGTGTGAACAAGACCCCGAGATCGATCAGCCGCCGGACCTGCTCCGGGCCGTTGCGCACGCAGATGTCCACCGCCTCCGGTTCATTGAGGCCGGCCCCCGCCCGTACGGTGTCATCGAAGTGGGCGTCGAAGGAGTCGGGGGCCTGCCAGACCGCCGCGATCCCGCCCTGGGCGTACGCTGTCGCGGCCTCGCTCAGCTCGCGCTTGGCCAGCACGGCCACGCGGCCGGTGTTCGCGACCTCGAGGGCGTACCCCAGACCGGCGATCCCTCCGCCGATCACCAGGAAATCGAAAGGGCTCGTCGTGCTCGCCACCAGCGGCTCCGATTCGTTGACGTCGGGGGGGGCGCACTATACCATCGGCTCCATCTTGGCGACCATCCGGCCGGCGTTCCCAGCGTTGCTCGTCATCACCCTGGCGCTGCCCGCGCGGGGCGAGGTCATCTACAAGGCCGAAGAAGACGACGGCTCGATCACGTTCACCCACTACCGGGAGAGCAACTCGCTGGAGATCTTCATCGACGACGAGCTGGAGAATCGGCCCTCGTCGTTCGCGGACATCGATCCGGAGACGGTCTACCGCAATCTCGACGCGTACGACGACCTGATCCTCGAGCACGCGGCCTCCAACGACGTCAGCCCAGCACTGGTCAAGGCGATGATCCTGGTGGAGTCGGGCTTCAACTACCGGGCAGTCAGCCCTCGCGGCGCCCAGGGGTTGATGCAGCTGATGCCCAAGACCGGCCGATCGGTCGGGGTCGAGGATCCCTTCGACCCGGCGCAGAACATCGCCGGGGGGGTGAAGTACCTGCGCAAGCAGATCGACCGGTTCGGCGGCAACGTCGACATGGCGGTCGCCGCCTACAACGCCGGTCCCGGAGCCGTGCTCAAGTACGGAGGCACACCGCCCTTCAAGGAAACCCAGTTCTACGTGCAGCACGTCACCAAGTTGTACGACTACTTCGCCACCGAGCGACCCGTGCGGGGGAGCCGATGAAGACCGTCGCGCGGCAGGCGTTCTGGAACCTGCCCAACAGCCTCACCATGGCCCGCATCGCCGTCATCCCGTTGGTGATGGTCCTGATGGTGTTCCCTGGCCGCTTCATGTGCCAGGTCGCCATGTGGCTGTTCATCGCCGCGTGTATCACCGACATCGTCGACGGCTTCCTGGCCCGGCGGTTGGGGCTCACGTCCACGGTGGGTGCCTTCCTCGATCCACTGGCGGACAAGCTGCTGGTGATGGCGGTGATGGTGATGCTGATCCCGCTGGATCGCATCCCGGCCTGGATGGTCGTGTTGTTGCTGTCCCGCGAGATCACCATCACGGCCCTGCGCGGCATCGCGGTGAGCGAGGGAATCGTCATCGCCGCGGGCAAGCTCGGCAAGTACAAGACCGCGTTCCAGGACACCGCGCTCGGCTTCCTGATCTTCCACCACGCCTGGAAGGGGATCGACGCCCACAGCGTCGGCATCGTCCTGATGTGGTTCGCGCTGGGCTACTCGCTGGTGAGCGGCTGGACCTACCTGCGCGGCTTCCTGCGCGCCACCGTCACCGCCTGAGTTCCGACCGCGTCGCGGGCGCCGTCAGTCGCGATCCGACTGTTGCAGGTCCAGCACCGCCCGGAAGCCCAGGTTGCTGCCCACGTCGCCGCCGTTGACCCCGTACCGGTTGCAGACCCGGACGTAACTCTCGCTGAGGTTCCAGGCGCCGCCGCGCACGACCCGAAGGTCCCGATCGCGGTCGAACCAGCTGTCACACCACTCGCGCACCCCGCCCGCCATGTCCCGCACCCCAAAGGGCGAGCAGTCGGTGGCGAACGCGCCGACCACCTCGGCGGCGGCGCGTTCGGCGCGGGACTCGTCGGTCTTGCAAAACGCGTGGTCGAAGCGGTCGCCCCAGGGGTAGAACCGCCCGTCCACGCCCCGGGCGGCCTTCTCCCACTCGGCGTCCGTGGGCAACCGGTAGGCCGCGCCGTCCCGCTCCGACAACCAGGCCAGGTACGCGCGGGCGTCCTCGTGGCTGATGCCGAACACCGGGAACTGGGGATCCATCCGGTTGTTCTGCCGGTCCACCGCCAGCATGAAGAACTTGCCGTCGGGACCGCGGGTGAAGATCGGATCCCCCCCGCCGCGGGCGCGGGGCACGCGGAACTGGGCCCCCATCGGATCGGCCTGGGCCAGGTGGTTGATGAACTCGCGGTACTCGGCCATCGTCACCGGGAAACGCGCGATGGCGAAGTCGGGGACATGCTGGACGGTGCGCTCCACGGCGTCGTAGGCCTGGGCATCGCCACCCATCACGAAGGGCCCCCCAGGCACGAACAGGAAGTCGTCGCCAAAGGTGGCCGCGGGGTACATCTGGACCCGGACCAGCAGGTGCTGGCGGCGCCCGATGAAGACCGGACGGGTGACCGGCGCCATCCCGTCCAACGTCAATGACAGCCGGTAGCTACCCATGGAGACCGGGAGCTTCTCGAGGGGCGTATCTCCCAGCGGCCGCGGGCCCACGGGCGTCAACACCCGATCCCGCTCCTCGTAGGGTGCCAGCTCGATGTGGGCACCCTTGGGCAGCGAGTCGACGCTCAGCAGCCCGTCGCCCTTGAGGTACTTGGAGTACGACCCGTCGTCGTAGAGTTCGACCAGATGGCGGAAGTAGCGGACGTCGGTCTCGAGCCGCAGCTGTTCGGCCTCCCGGAACTTGCTCCAGTACAGGGCAGCGAGGCCGCGGCGCGCGTGGAGATTCTCGGGATCGTAGCCCAGGGCCTGGACGTAGCGGTTGATGGCGGCCGAGAAGGTGTCGATGGCCTCCACGTCCTTCAGATCCGCGGCTTCTTCCAGCATCCACAACGATCGTTTGCCGTCCACGGGATCCCAGGGGTTGACGCCCAGGGCCGCCTCCCGCTCCTGCTGGCGGTGGGTCGTGGCCTCCCGGCGCAGGGTCTCGTACTGACGGGCGAGTTCGTTGCCCTCGCGGACCTTCATCGCCGCCTGCTTCTTGCGCTTGGTCCCTTCGAGGAAGGCGTCCAGCTCCTCGTGGATCGCCATCGCGGTGGCGTATCGCTTCTCCTTGTCCTTCTGGAGGCACTTCAGCGCGATGGCCTCCAGCTCCTCCGGGATGTTCATGTGGGGAGCCACCTCGCGGGGCGGCACGATGGGCTCTCGAACCACCGCACGGATCACCTTCATCGGGTCCTTTCCCAGATGAGGGCGGCGATACGTGAGCATCTCGTACAGGATCACACCGATGGAGTAGACGTCCGACCGCTCGTCGATCATGTCGATGCTGCCCATGGCCTGTTCGGGCGACATGTAGGCAGGTGTGCCCTTGATCGTGCCCGCCAGGGTCTCCTCGCTGTCCCCCCGCAGACGATCGGTGACCACGGGCGAAAGGTCCTCGGTGTGGCGGTCCTCGACCCCGCGCACCTTGGCCAGGCCCCAGTCCATCACCATCACCTCGCCGTAGTCGCCGAGCATGATGTTGGCCGGCTTCAGATCCCGGTGGACCACACCCTTGGCGTGGGCGAACCCCACCCCCTGGCAGACCGCCTGGATGATGCCGATCAGACGATTGCGATTGAAGGCCTGGCGGGAGGACGGCTCGCCCCGTCGCAGGCCGGAGATGATGTGCTCGAGGGTGCGGCCCTCCACCAGCTTCATGGTGAAGTAGACCTCGCCGTTGTCCAGCGTACCCAGCTCGTGGACGGGCACGACGTTGGGATGTTCCAGCTGACCGGTGACCTGAACCTCCTCGATGAAGCGCTCCAGCTCCTTGGGGGTCGCCTTGACGCCGGACTTCAGCGCCTTGAGCGCCACCCGCCGGCCGATGTCGATGTCGTGGACCAGCCGGACGATGCCGTGCCCCCCCTTGCCCACGTTCTTGCCGAACCGGTAACGATTGGCCGCGGGACGCGCGACGGCGCGGGGCCCTGGCTCCGTGTCCAGCTGGATGTTGGGGGGCTCCAGGTGGTGACGCTGCTCCAGCGACATGATCACCGAACGATTCGATGGGACCCGGCGCTGCTCCGCCGGGGCATCCGCCGTCGGCCGCGCGACGGTCTCGCTGTCGGATTCGTCGACCAGGGCATCGCGGGCGACGAGGGAAGTCTGGATCTCGTCGATCTGGCCAGGCTCGAGGTATCCCAGACGACCGAGGATGGTCGCCAGCTCACCCCCTCCGTCCGGATCTCCCAGCCAGCGCAGCCCCTCGACGAGCTGCGATTCGTCGACCAATCCCAGCGACAACGCCAGCTTTCCAAATCGGAGGTCGCGCTCCAACGACATCGGGTCACCATGTCCTGTGGTCTGTGGGAAGGAGGACGGAATGATAGCACGGCGGACCGACTGGCTCTGCCTTCGGTCTGCCCTTGGAGTATTCTTCCGGGGCTGGGTTTTTCCGAGGAAGCACGATGAATGAATTGAACTGGTGCGAGATCGACGTGGCCGCGCTGCAGGGCAACCTGCGGCAGCTCCGCGAGCTGGTGGGCCGCGGGCCCAAGCTGGCCCCGGCGGTGAAGGCCAACGCGTACGGCCATGGGCTGCGGCTGTGCGCGGAGGCTTTTGTGGACGCGGGCGCCGACTGGCTGGGCGTCAACGCCCTGTTCGAGGCGCGCCGCCTGCGTGAGCTGGGGATCGAACTGCCGATCTACGTGATGGGCTACGTTCCGCCCGCGGACGTGGCCGAGGCGCTCCGCCTCGACTGCCAGCTGGTGGTCTACGACCCGCAGGTGGCCCGCGCCGCATCCGCCGCGGTGGCTGCCAGCGCCCCGGGTCCGGCGCGACTGCACCTCAAGCTCGAGACCGGCAACAACCGCCAGGGACTGGCCGAGGACGACTGCCTGGCGCTGGCGCAGGAGGTGGTCGCCGATCCCGGCCTGGAGTTGACCGGCCTGACCAGCCACTTCGCCGACGTGGAGGACACCACCGACCACACCTTCGCCACCGCCCAGGCGCAGCGCTTCCACGCCTTCGGCGAGCGGCTGCAACGGCACGGAATCGCGCCGCGGTACCGCCACATCAGCAACTCCGCGGCCGCCATCCTGTGGCCCGATGTGCACATGGAGCTGGTGCGGACCGGCATCGCCTGTTACGGCATGTGGCCATCGACGGAGGCCTATGTCGCCGCCCTGATGGCCGGGCGGGCCCTCGTGCAGCTAAGACCAGCGCTGGCCTGGAAGACCCGCATCGTCCAGGTCCGCGACGTGCCCGCCGGGGAGTACGTGGGCTACGGCCGCACCTTCCGCACCACCCACCCCACAAGGCTGGCGATCCTGCCGATGGGATACTACGACGGCTACGACCGGGGCCTGAGCAACCTGGCCCATGTGCTCGTGCACGGCGCCCGTGCCCCGGTCCGCGGGCGCGTGTGCATGAACATCACGATGGTGGACGTCACCCACATCCCTGCCGCCGCGAGTGGCGACGAGGTGGTCCTGCTCGGTTCCCAGGGCGACGAACGAATCACCGCCGAGCAGATGGCCGGCTGGGCGGGCTCGATCAACTACGAGATCACCACCCGGATCAACGAACGCATCCCACGGATCGCGGTGAGGTAGGAGAGGCGTCAGGCGCCTCCCTACTCCGCGTCCTTCTCGACCTTGCCGAGCTTGTAGCGGAACTGGCGGAACGTGAGGCCCAGGAGGCGGGCGGCCTCCTTCTTGCGGCCGTCGGTCCGGCGAAGGGCCTCGCCGATCAGCTTGCTCTCCAGCTCCGAGAGCTTGTCCTCCAGCCGGATGCCCTCTTCGGGGAACTCGTCGACCGCGAAGAACGCATCCTGCGCCGCCTGCCGCAGTGGGGTCTGGGGCAGCGTCGCAACTCCTGGAGCGCCGAGGGGGATCGCATCGACACCGAGCGCGACCACCCGCTCGATGATGTTCTCCAGCTCGCGCACGTTGCCGGGATAGTCGTATGCCAGCAGGTTGCGGAAAGCCGTGTCGTCGAGGGTCGGCTCGGACAGGCCGTACTCCTCGCAGTACTTGCGGACAAAATGGGCGACCAGGGCCGGGATGTCAGTTCGCCGTGCCCTGAGCGGAGGCAGCGGGATCGGAACCACGTTCAGCCTGTAGAACAGGTCCTCGCGGAAGCGACCCTCGGCCACCTCCTTCTGCAGATTCCGGTTGGTGGCGGCGATGATCCGGACGTCGACCGCCATCTCCTCGATGCCACCGACCGCCTTGACCTTCCGCTCCTGCAGGGCGCGCAACATCTTGACCTGCATCGTCAGCGGCAGCTCGCCGATCTCGTCGAGGAACAGGGTCCCCCCCGACGCCGCCTGGAACAGGCCCTTCTTGTTCCGGACCGCTCCGGTGAACGCGCCCTTGCGGTGGCCGAACAGCTCGCTCTCGATCAGGCTCTCGGGAATCGCGCCGCAGTTGACTCCGAGGAACGACGCTGCCGAACGTTTGCCCGACGCGTGGATCGCCCGCGCCACCAGCTCCTTGCCCGTGCCGCTCTCTCCGGTGATCAGGATGTTGATCCGCGTGTCCTTGACCTTCTCGATCAGGTCGAAGACGACGCGCATCGGCGCCGCACCGCCGATGATGTTCTGGTAGTGGTCGCGCTCCTCGAGCCGCGCGCGCAGGTGGCGGTTTTCGCTCGCCATCCGCTGCTGGGTCAGCGCCTTGTCGACGATCAACCGCAGCTCTTCGATCTTGAACGGCTTGATCACGTAGTCGAAGGCGCCGTTCTTCATCGCCTCGACCGCACTGTCGGCCGTGGCATACGCGGTGATCATGATCACCTCGGTCAGCGCCGTGGCCTCCTTGACCCGCTTGATCAGCTCCAGGCCGGTGATGCCGGGCATCTTCATGTCGGTGATGACGAGGTCGTATTCGTCGTGTCCGAGGATGCGCAGGGCCTCGGGGCCCGACGAGGCGGCCTTCACCCGGTGCCCCGTGCGTTCGAGCATGATCGTCAGGAACTGGCGGACGCTGAGGTCATCGTCCACCACCAGGATCTTGCCACCCTCTGGCATCCGCTCCTCCCGCACCCCTCCCGGCGCGCCGCTCAGCCCACCACCACCGACCGCTCGGAACCGACCCGCGCCACACCCTCGGCGACCGGGAGCAGGATCTCGAAGGTCGCCCCGTCGCCCGGGGTGCTGGACACCGAAATCCTACCGCCGTGGTCACTCACGATCTGCCGCGTGATCGCCAGCCCCAGGCCCGTCCCGCCCGACCGCCGAGTGTAGAACGGGTCGAAGATCTGCTCGACGTCGCTCGCGGGAATGCCGTCACCAGTGTCCGCGATCTGGATCCGCAGGATCTCCCTACCCCGCTCGTCCAGACCCGGGGCGCGGTCCGTGATCACCCGCAATCGCCCCCCCTCGGGCATGGCCTCGAACGCATTGTTGAACAGGTTCCAGAATACCTGACGCAGTCGATCTCGATCCGCCCGGATCCCCGGCCGGAAGGTGAACTCGCGCTCGATCTCCAGCCCCTGCCGACCGTCCTGCTCCAGCAGGTCCAGGGTCTCGCTGATGCACTCGTCGACCAGCACGATGCCGGCCTCCAGCGGCCGGTTCCGGGCCAGGCCGAGGAAGTTGCTGACCAGGCCGTTGAGCCGGTCCGCCTCGCGGACGATGATGTCGGTCAACCGGCGGTCCTCCTCGGCCACGTCCTCGTCGGTCCCCAGCAGCTGGGCCGATCCGGAGATCGCGGCCAACGGGTTGCGAATCTCGTGCACGATGGCAGCCGCCAGCTTGCCCACCTGGGCCAGGTGGCGGTCCCGCTCCATCTGCTCCTCCATCGCCCGGACCTTGCTCTCGTCGTCGAAGATGATGATCTTGCCCACCGGCACGCCGAAGCGGTCGCGCAGGGTCGACACCGCGTGGCGCAGGTAGCGCCGCTCCCCCGAGGGCAGACGGACGTGGGCCTCCCAGGTCTGGCTGTCGGCCACCCAGGCAGCCGCCGTGTCGTCCGCATCCGCCGGCTCCGTTTCGGGGGTCTCCAGGTACACCGACGCCCCCGGGAGGATGTCGTCCAGGTGCTGGCCGAGGGCTTCGGCTACGGTCATGCCGGTGATCAGTGAGGCGGCCCGATTGAAGGACGACAGCCTGCCGTTCTCGCCCACGGTCAGGATACCGCTGCCGATGTTCTCGATGATGTTGGCGTGCAACTCCCGCAGCACGGCCAAGTCGACCCCCGCCCGGCGCAGGGCCTGCTGGCTCTCCTCGAGGCGGGTGGCCAGGGTCCCCGCCAGCCAGGCGATCAGGTAGAAGCCCATCAGCTGGACGATCACCTGGGAGACCCGGTACAGCACGCCGGCGTCCTGGTAGGCCAGATTCTCGCCCAGCCCGACCCGGATCGACTCGTAGCCGAACAACCCCAGGGCCAGCACGCCCACGTAACAAACCGTCACCAGGGTCGCGACCGTCAACGCGCCGCGGGTCTGCAGGATCAGTCCCGCGGCCAGGATCACGAAGATGTAGGTGTAGACGAACAGGCTCTCCGACGAGCCCGTGAACGCCACCACCACCGTGATGCAGATCACGTCGATCAGGAACTGGGCATAGCTGAAGGTCGTGGTGCTCGGGATCTGCTCGAGGCGGTGGGCGAAGATCACCGTGCCGCCGTAGATCACCGCGAACAGCGGATAGAACAGCGGCAGGACGCCCACGTCCATCTGCATCGTGAACAGCAGCCAGGTCGCCAGGCCGAACAGGAAGGTGACGATCGCCAGCCGGATCAGCAGATAGGCGCGTAGCCGGGCCCGGTGGTGGGCGTGGGGGTCCAGCGGAGCGGGCGGCGAGGCGACCACGGGGACGGGCGCTAGCCGGAGAGTGCGGCCGCAGCCTTGAACATCGGGAGGTACATCGCGACCACGAAGAACGCGATGGTCCCACCGAGGACGACCAGCAGGATCGGCTCGAGGACGGCGGTCAGCGCCCCGACGGCGGCCTCCGTCTCGTCCTCGTAGAAGTCGGCGATCTTGCCGAGCATGGTGTCCAACGCTCCGGTCGCCTCACCGACCGAGATCATCTGGCACACCATCTGGGGGAAGACCTTGGCCTCGGCCAGCGGCTCGGCGATGGTACGCCCTTCGGAGATGGACTCCCGGGTCTGCATCACCGCCTTCTCGATGACCGCGTTTCCGGCGGTCTTGGAGCAGATGTCGAGGGCGTCGAGGATCGGCACACCCGAGGAGATCATCGTGCCGAGGGTGCGGCAGAAACGCGCAACCGAGATCTTGACCATCAGGTCACCGGCCACGGGCAGCCGCAGGATGATCGCGTCGATCAGGTAGTTGAACTTGACGCTCTTGCGCGCCATCTTCCAGGCGCCCCAGGCGCCGAACGCCAGGATGATCAGGACGTAGAAGTAGGACTGCAACCACTCGCTGGCCGTGATCAGGATCTGGGTCGGCAGCGGCAGCGACTGACCCATCTCGCCGAACAGCTTGGCGTACATCGGCACGACCTTCAGCAGCAGAAGGACCACGCAGCCGACGGTCACGATCATCACGACGGTGGGGTAGGCCATCGCGCCCTTGACCTGACGCTTGAGCTTCTCGTTCTTCTCGATGTAAGCCGCGAGCCGGTTGAGAATGGTGTCGAGGATTCCGCCGATCTCGCCGGCGGAGACCAGGTTGATGTAGAGCTCGTCGAAGGTCTTGGGGAACTTGCGCAGGGCGTCGGCGAAGGTGGCACCGCCCTCGACGGTCTCCTTGATGGTGTTCAGCTCCTTGCGGAACGCCGGGTTCTGGGCCTGTTCCGCCTGGATGTCCAGGCACTGCACCAGGGGCAGTCCGGAGTCGATCATGGTCGCGAACTGACGCGTGAAGATGACCAGGTCCTTCTTGCTGACGCCGCCGGTACCCGGGATGGCCAGGTCCTGCTGCAGCAGGCCGGCTTTCTTCACCGAGCTGGGGGTGATCCCCATGTTGCGCAGCTTCGAGGTCGCCATGCCTTCGTTGTCGGCGTCGATCTTCCCGCTCTTCGCCTCGCCGGTATTCGTCTTACCTTCGTACAGGTAGGTCGGCATCCAGTCCTCCGGGATCCTCGCGCGCTTACACGAGCGTAGCCATTGTAACCGAACCGGGAAGCTTCAATCGAACAGTTTGGCCAGCGAAGGGGTGGCTGCGGCCGATCACGCCTTGGGCGCGGTTCGCGTCCGGGTGCGGGTGCGCGCGCCCTTGCCCCGCGACTCGCCCGTCGCGTTGGCGATCATCGCCTGGAATTCCTCGACGTCCGTGCAGCGGTTGAACGCCTCGTCCTGGGAGATCAGTCCGCTGGTGAACAGGGTCAGCAGAGCCTGATTCATCGTGATCATGCCGGTCTTCTCCTGACCCGCCTGCATCGCGTTGTAAATCATGTGGACCTTGTCCTCGCGAATCATGTTGCGGATGGCGACGTTGGGTCGCATCACTTCCGCGGCGAGGATCCGGCCGGTACCCGTCTTGCGCGGGATCAGGATCTGGCTCAGTACACCCTCGAGGACGTGGCTCAGCTGGGAGCGGATCTGGGGCTGCTGGTAGGGCGGGAACACGTCGATGATGCGGTTGATGGTCTGGACCGCCGAGTTGGTGTGCAGGGTGGCCATCACCAGGTGACCGGTTTCCGAGACGTTCAGCGCCGCCTCCATGGTCTCGCGGTCGCGCATCTCACCGATCAGCACCACGTCCGGATCCTGGCGCAGCACGTACTTGAGAGAGGACAGGAAGTCCCGGGTGTCGGCTCCGACCTCGCGCTGGTTGATCAGCCCGCGCTTGTGCCGGTGCAGGTACTCGATGGGGTCCTCGATGGTCAGGATGTGGGCGCTGCGCTCGGTGTTGATCAGGTCGATCATCGCCGCCAGCGTGGTCGATTTTCCCGAACCGGTCGGGCCGGTCACCAGGATCAGCCCGCGGGGGATCCGGGTCAGCTCCGACGTCACGGGCGGCAACCCCAGATCCTGCATCGAGGGGATGCGGTAGGGGATGGTGCGAAACGCCCCGGCGACCGCGCCCTTCTGGACGAAGATGTTCGCGCGGAACCGGCTCAGGCCGCGGATCCCGAAGCTCAGGTCGAGTTCCTTGTCCTCCTCGAACCGCAACCGCTGCTGGTCGGTCAGGATCGAGTAGCACAGCTCCTTGGTCTCGGTGGGCGACAGGGATTCGCCCTCCACCGGCTGCAGTGAGCCGTCGACCCGCAGCTGCGGGGGAGAACCTGCGGTGATGTGGAGGTCGCTTGCCCCCTTGTCGGTCATCTCGCGGAGGAGGGCATGGAGTGAGGGCATCGGCGGTGATCCCTTGCGGGCGTCAGTCGCCCGCGGTCATGCGAACGACCTCTTCCAGACTGGAAGTGCCGTTCTTGAGCTTGGTGAGGGCAGCCGCCCGCATGGTCTTCATCCCCTGCCGGATCGCCTCTCGCTTGATCTCCAGGGTCGATGCCCCGTTGAGGACAAATTCCCGGACCTCTTCGGTCATGGGCATGATCTCGTAGCAGGCCGAACGCCCCTTGTAGCCGGTGTTGTTGCAGGTCCGGCAACCGGATCCGACGTGGATGTCGTACTCCTCGACCTCCTCGGGCTTGACGCCGATGTCCAGCAGGGTCTGTTCCGTCACCTCCTGCGGCTCCTTGCAGTCCTGGCAGACGGTGCGGACCAGGCGCTGGGCGCCGATCATCAGCACGGAACTCGCGACCAGGAACGGCTCGATACCCATGTTCAGCAGACGGCTGACCGACGAGGGTGCGTCGTTGGTGTGGAGGGTGGAGAGCACGAGGTGGCCGGTGAGCGCGGCCTTGATGCCGATCTCCGCCGTCTCGAAATCCCGGATCTCACCGACGAGGATGATGTCCGGATCCTGGCGCAGGAAGGCGCGCAGGGCGGTGGAGAAGTTCAGCCCGATCTCGTCGTGCATCTGCACCTGATTGATGCCGAACAGGTTGTACTCGACGGGATCCTCGGCCGTGGAGATGTTGGTCGTGCTCTTGTTCAGCTCGGACAGCACCGAGTACAGGGTGGTGGTCTTCCCGGAGCCGGTGGGGCCGGTGATCAGGAGCATGCCGTAGGGCTGGTAGATCGCCTCCTTGAAGCGCTCCAGCGTGCGCTCCTCGAACCCCAGCTTGGTCATATCCAGCTGCAGGTTCGACTTGTCCAGCAGCCGCAGCACCACCTTCTCGCCCCACAGCGTGGGCAGCGACGAAACGCGGAAGTCCATCTCGCGGTTGCGCCCCAGCTTCATCTTGATCCGGCCGTCCTGGGGCAGCCGCCGCTCGGCGATGTCCAGCTGGGCCATGATCTTGAGGCGCGAGGTGATCGCGTGTTTGAGCTTCACCGGCGGCTTCATCACCTCGTAGAGCATGCCGTCGATGCGGTACCGGATGCGGAACTGCTTCTCGAAGGGCTCGCAGTGGATGTCGGACGCGTTCTTGCGGATGGCGTCCATCAGGATCAGGTTCACCAGCTTGACCACGGGGGCGTCGCCAGCGGACTTCTCCAGGTCGAGGAGGTTGATGTCCTCGTCCTCCTCGCCACCTTCCTCGCCGAACTCGATATCGCCGTCCTCGAAGTCGTCCATCACGTCGTCGAAGTTGACGCTCTGGGTGTAGTACTTCTCCTCGGCCTCGGCGATGTCCTGCTCGGCGGCGACGACGACCTCGACGTTGTAGCCCGTGAGGAACTTGATGTCGTCGACCGCGAAGATGTTGGACGGGTCCGCCATCGCGACGATCAGCGTCGAGCCGGTCCGGTTGACCGGGATCACCTGGTGCTTGGAGACCACGTCCCGGGGAATCAGCTGGATCACATCCGGGTCGATCTCGAACTCCTTGAGGTTGATCGACGGGACACCGTACTGCTTGCTGAGGAACGCAGTGAGCTCGTTTTCCTCGAGGAAGCCGAGCTTGGCCAGCTCGGCACCGAGCCGTCCCCCCGACCGCTTGGTCTCCTCCAGTGCCTTCTGCAACTGGAGTGGTGTGATCAGATCCTCGCGGACGAGGAGTTCACCCAGACGTTCACTTTCCGCCATGTGTCGACCTTCTCGCTATGCTTGAGCGTTCGGGCACGGGTCCCGAGACATCTCGGGTTCACCTAGTGGATTCTGGATCCTGGGCCTGGGAGCGTCAAGCCGCGCGGACACGTGGGCGCGCTCGCCATCCAGCGGTTATCATGAAGGACCGTGGAGGCACAGGGTATGAGCGATCTCGAACGGCTGACCACCGACCCCTCCCGGGTCAACCCGCTGCAGGCGATCATCTGCGACGTGGACGGCACTCTCACCGACGGGAGCCTGTTCATCGGCGACGACGCCGAGGAGTTCAAATGTTTCGGCGTTCGCGATGGCCTCGGCATCGTGATGGCGTTGCGAGCGGGACTCCGGGTTTTTTTTCTGACATCGCGGCCATCGAACGCCACGCAACGCCGCGCCCGCGAGCTGGGGGTGACCGAGACGGTCTACGGCCGGCCGTCCAAGCTCGCGGCGTACGAAGACATCCTCTTCCGCCACACCCTGACCGACGGCCAGGTGTGTTTCATCGGCGATGACCTGACGGACCTGGTGTTGATCAAGCGCGTACTGCTCGGGGTGGCCGTGGGCGATGCCCACGAGGAACTCTGCAAGGCGGCGGATCTCGTCTGCGAGCGCCCCGGTGGCAGGGGCGCAGTACGTGAGGTGGTCGAACTGATCCTCAAGGTCCGGGGGGACTGGGAGCGGATCGTCAGGGAGATGGACCCCTCGTTCGCCGGCCAGCTCTGAGCCGTTCTAGGCGCCCGCCTCCCGATCGAAGTTGCAGTTGAGCACGTTGCAGGTCCGGTCGCAGTGCTCGATCTGCCAGCGCCGCCGCATGGCCCGCGGCCGGTTCCAGAGCCACGGCAACGGCGTGCGCAGGGCGTTGCCGATGGATTCCAGCCAGAAACACAGCAGCACGTTGCCGTAGGGATCCATCGCCACGTCGCTGTGGCCGGCGTTGCAAACCAGCCCGTTGGTTCCGCCGGGATCGCGGAAATAGCCCTTGAGGGCCTGAATCTGTCCGGCCTGGTTGCACACCGGGCCGCCCCGGCGCCGAACCTCGGTGAGCATGTCGAGCATCTCGTCGAGCAGGGGCAACTCGTCGGCGGTGGGCAGCAGCTCGTTGCCGACGGTCCAGGCCGGGTCGAAGGGACGACCGAAGGGGTGGAACAGGGGCTGGAGGATCAGGAAGAAGCCCCGCCGCTCGACCTCGGCCAGCAGGGCCGGGAGCTCGCTGACGTTGTGGCGGTGCAGCACCGTGGCGACGATGGTCCGTACGTGACGGTGGCGCTCCATCCGGTCCAGCGCGGCCATCGTCCGCTCGAAGGTGCCCTTCCGCCCCCGCAGCCGCTCGTGGGTCTCGGGGCGGATCCCGTCCAGCGCCACGAACAGTTCCGCCAGCCCCGCCTCCTCGACGCGATCGGCCAGCGCATCGGTCAGCAGGAACCCGTTGGTGTTGGACGTGACGGTGAAGCCCAGGGAGGTGGCGTACCCGACCAACTCGGGGAAGTCCTCGCGCATCAGCGGCTCGCCGCCGGAGAAGTTCAGGTCGACGGCACCGGCCCAGGCCGACATCTGATCGAAGATCGCGTGCCACTCCTGGGTCGAGAGCTCCGTTCCCGGGCGGGCTTTCCAGATGTCGCACATCACGCAGGGCAGGCAGCAGCGTTCGGTGAGCGATACGTGGAGCTGGCGCGGCGGTTCCGGCGATGGGGACCAGCGCATCCGCTCCGTCAGGGTCATCGGGTCGCTCCCGGGACGGCCCCGCTCGCCTGCACCACGAACGGCAGCCCGGTGGCCTGCTCGAACTCGTACAGACTGTGGTTGAAACAGCGGTCGTGGCAACCCTCGCCGACGATCGAACGCCGAACGTGGTCCGCCCGCGCGGAGGTGAGCAGCTCGGCCAGCGGCGCGTCCGCCAGGTTGCCGACCGCGAACTCCTCCATCCCCCAGACGCAGCAGGGCACGACCCTCCCCTGCTGGTCCACGCCGAACTGCTCGGCCAGCCCGAGGCAGCGTACGTGGTCGCGCCGGCCGGCCAGATACTCCAGCCCGTATTCGTAGTACGGGCGATGGACCTCGCGATCGGGATCGGCCGCCAGTACATGGTCGAGGGCATCCCGGTACGAACGCCGCTCGGCCGCGGTCTCCAGCCCCAGTTCGGGGTGACCGTTCACCGGCCAGAAGTCGAAGCCAGCCCCCAGCGCCCGCGCCCGGTCATGCACCTCGGGCAGCTCACCCACGTTGTGGCGGGTGACCACGAAGTAGACGTTCAGCGCGATGTCCGTGTCGCTGCGCAGCCGCTCCAGCCCGGCCCAGGCCCGGTCGGCGGTGCCGTCGCGGCCACGGTGGCGATCGTGGGTCGCGTCGCAGCCGTCGATGGACACGGAGAGCGAGTGGGGCGGGTGGGCCTGCAGCAACCGGATGCGGCGGGTCAACAGGGTGCCGTTGGTGGTGACGTTGACGGTCAACTCGCGTCGCCGGGCGGCGTCGATGATCTCGAACAGATCCCGGCGCAGGAACGGTTCGCCCCCGGTCAACACCAGCAACCGCACACCCACATCACCGGCCTGCTCGATGAGGCGGTCGACCAGCGCCCGGGGCAGGTCGTCCCGGTGGCGCCAGTGATCGCAGAACTCGCAGCGCAGGTTGCAGCGGCGGTTGAGCATCACGATGGCGGCCCGGGGTTTGGTCCAGCGCGGGGTGGCGGGCAGGTGCGAGGTGATCGCCGCGTCGAAGTCGATCCCGGGCGCGCCCGGCTCCGGCGCCTGCGTCCGCCAGTTCCGGGCCCCTCGGCGGTCGCTGGCGCGCTGGGCGTTGCTCGTCTCGCGGCGTGGACGTCGAGGAGCAGGCGGGCGGGTCCGCGGCTCGTGTGCCACGGTCGACTCGCCGGGCCGTGCTGCCCGGGGGACACGGCAGGGCGAGCCGACCGTGGCACCCAGCTTCTCCGCCAGGAGGCGCCAGCGTGAACGCCGAGCGGCGGGGGCTCGCGTCGTGGCCCCACCTGGCTCGATCCCCCCCGACAGGTCGCTCCCCCTCCCCCGTCCCTCGTACAGATCCACGTAGGCCCCGCAGATCGCAGACCAGTCGTACCGCCGGGCGAAGGTCTGCCCCCTGTTGCCGAGGGCGGCTGCCCCCGCCGGATCGGCCAGGAGGCCGCGGATGCGCGCACAAAAACCGTCCCAGTCGCCGTCCGCGACCAGTGCCATCTCGTCGCCGTCGTGTACCCGCAGACCCTCGGCGCCCTTGAGCGTCGAGAGGGTCGGCCGGCCCGCAGCCAGGTACTCCAGCAGCTTGAGCCGCGTGCCCCCTCCGGCCAGCAAGGGCACCACACACAGGTCGGCAGCGGCGATGGCCGCGGCCAGGTCGTGGATCACGCCGGTGTAGTGCAGCCAGGGGTGGACGATGTCCGATGGCGGGTTCATGCCGCCGGCCACCACCTGGACCCGGGTGCCGCTGGCCTCCAGCCGGGGCAGGATCTCGTCGACCAGAACGCGCAGGGCCACGGTGTTCGGCTCGTAGTGCAGGGTCCCGTGGAAGAACAGCAGGGGTACACCGGGCGGCAGTCCCAGCCGCTGTCGCAGGTCGTTGGGTGCGGCCCGCTCGAAGCCGGCGACGTCGACGCCGTGGGGGATCACGGTCACCCGCTCCCGACGAACGCCGGCGTCCACCAGCTGGTCCCTGTCCACCGTGCTGACCGCGATCACATCGTCCACCCGCCGCAGCAGCGCGGCCTCGATCCGGCGGAAGCGAGCGATCAGGGCCGGGGGTATCTCGGTGGTGTCTGCCAGCCGCTGCCATTCGGCGTTGTGCTCGACCACGGCGGTGCGGGCCCGGGTGATCGCCGCCGCCAGGATGCAGGGTACGGCGAATCCGGGGAACTCGGCCTGGAACACGTCCACACCGTGACGCAGACCCACATACAGGGTGCGGATCCAGAAGTCCGCGTCGACCACTGGCTGATACAGCAGGTGCTCCTCGCGGGGATAGCCGACGCGGTTCAGGATCCGCTGCACCAGTTCCCAGTAGTCGGGGAGGCCGTGGTCCCGGCACCACCGGTCCACCCCGTCCGGGGTGCGGGTGGCCGCCACCAGGCGCGCGGGATAGGGCACCATCTCGTGCTGGCCAACCCGCCAACGATGGTAGGCCAGCCGGTCCGTGGTCACCGCGTAGCTGGTGCCGCAGTGACGGCTGAGCCCTTCAGCCGTACGAACGATCTTCACCGCGGCGCCGTGGACCGCGGGGTAGAGGTCTTGCCGGGTGACGAGGCAGACGATCATCGGATCCGGATCCCGGTGGCGCGGCCAGCGCGCCCCGCGGCACGCAGAGTAGCTGCCAACTCAGGGTCTGTCGACCGCCGCCAAACGACGCGCGACCATCGTTCGCAGCTGCCTGCCGATGGACTCCTGCCCATAGATCTCGAGCGCGTGCGCGCGAGCACCCCGGCCCAGGCGCTGCCGCGTCTCCACGTCCTCCAGCGTTCGCAGCGCGTCCCGGACCGCGCCGGAGTCCCGCCCGTCCACGAGGACCCCCGCCCTTCCGTCGGGCACGAGCTCGCCCATCGCCCGCCCCCGATCCGCCACGACCGGCAGGCCATGGGCCAGGGCCTCGAGAACGGACATCGGCAAGGCATCGCGCTGGCCGGGTAGGCAGAACACGTCCGCCTGGCGCAGCAGCGCTCGCTTGGCCTCGCCGTCGACCCAACCGACAAACCGCACCCGGTCGGCCGCGCCGGCCCGCTCCGCCAGCCGCTGGAGCGAGGCCCGCCGGGGGCCATCTCCAGCCACCACCAGCCGCATCCCGGCGCCGCCCCCGGCCACGGCCTCGATGGCGGCCCCGACCCCCTTGCCGCGCACCAGACGGGTCATGGTCAGCACCGACAGCTCACCCATGGTCGCCACCCCCCGCGGGGGGCCCCGCCGGGCTTCCGCCTCGGCGGCGGCCGGCAACGCGTTGGGTAGCACCGATGGTGCGATCCCCGGGAGGGCGTCCGCGAGCCGCTCCCGCCACCAGCTGGACAGCACCACCACGTCGTCGGCCGGCGCCAGCGCCCACCGCATCCCGCGCCGGCCCAGCGACCGGTCCAGGTAGCCGTCGATTTCGACGCCGTGCAGATGCAACATCGTATGGGCCCCCGCCGCCCGGGCGGCGGCGAGCAACCGGGCCTTGCGCACCAGCGAGGGCCAGGCGCCAGCGTGTGCGTAGAGCACCGGGACCCGACCACGCCGCCGCAGTGCCTCGATCCGATCGGCCAGGCTCGCTCGGGCGGTCAGCCACGGCCCGAGCTTGCCCCAGGGACCACCGCCGCGATGGGTCGCGATCCGCTGGCACTCCAGCCCCGCGGCCTCTGCGGCGGCCAGCAGCGAGCCCAGCGCGGCGTCGACACCCCCGGAGGGTGTCTCGCCACGGGTCCCCGCGAGGAGGATGACGGCTCGATCTGTGGTCACGGCGTACAGCCGGGCCTAGCAGATGGGGCCCGGCCACGGCAAGTTGCTGGTCCCCGGATCGCGTGCTAGCGTCATGCCGACGTTTTTTTTGGGCCCGGATCGGGGAACGGGCCAGGAGGCCCGCCCGTGTGGCATGAAGGGCTCGAGATCGCGCGCCGGCTCCGTGACTGGGAGACCGGCAACGCCCGGGGCCCCTACAGCCTCGAGATCTACCCCACCCTGCGCTGCAACATGCGCTGCGTGTTCTGCGACACCCGCTACCGGGACGAACACCAGCCCGATAGCCTGTCCGCAGCCGACCTGGAGCGGATCGTCGACGAGGCCGCGGCCATGGACGTGCGACGGGTGTCGCTGCTGGGCGGCGGTGAGCCGTTGCTCGCCCGCTCCACGACGGCGGCGTTGATGCGACGGATCAAGGCCGCTGGCATGGAGGGGGTGCTGACCACCAACGGCTGGCTGCTGGACCAGGAGCTGGCGGCCACACTGGTCGAGATCGGCTGGGACGAGGTCCAGATCTCGCTGGACGCCGCCGACCCCGGGACCAACGACGAGCTGCGCGGGACGCCCGGGGCGCTGCACCGAGTCGCGCGTAACGTCTGCCGGCTCACGGCCAGGCGCCGGCTCCACGACGCCGCCGGTCCGCGGGTCCTGCTGCACTCGGTGCTCACCCGCCACAACGCCGCCGACCTGGACCGGCTCGTGGCGCTGGCGAGCGCGCTGGGCGCCTACCGGATCAACGTCGATGCCCTCATCGCCTACCGCCCCGAGCAGCGCGCACTGCTGCTGGACGAAGCGGAGCGGGCGGCCCTTCCCGGACATGTGGCGCGGGCCGTCGATGTCGCGGAGCGGCTGGGCGTCGAACAGGATCTCGAGCGCCTGCTGGGCGGTCCGGCCACGGAGCGTGGCGAGATGGAGTTCCCCGTCTCTGGACCCGACGACATCGCCCACGCCCCGTGCCTCAATCCCTGGTACTACATGGTCGTGGACGCCTCCGGCAGCGTCAGCCCCTGTTGCGTGATCACCGCCACCGGCGAGGACGTGCGCGAGCGCGGCCTGCGGGCGGCGTGGGAGGAGGGACGGGTCCTCGCCGAGTTGCGCCGCCGGATGCTGGCCAAGGACGTGCCGAATCGCTGCCGGGAGTGTTCGATGGCGATGATCTCGCGCAACGACGAGATCCGGCGCCTGCTGGCGGCGCCATGATCTACCTGAACCTGGAGCTGACGGATCGCTGCAACCTGCGTTGCGTGATGTGCGATCAGGCGTGGACGGCCAACGTCCACGACAGCCCGGATCGATACATGGCCGAGGAGACCTGGCAGACGCTGCTCGAGGGGTTGGCCGGGGTCGACGAGGAGATCTCGCTGTGCCCTCACTGGCTGGGGGATCCCACGGTCCACCCCCGCTTCGGACCCATGCTGCGCTGGGCTTTTGACCGCAACGGTGGCAACCGGCTGTTCCGCCACTTCAAGCTCCACACCAACGGGGTCCTGCTCGATCGCGACGATGCCGTCGAGACCTTGCTGGACTGTGCGGCCGGAGCCGAGCAGCGGCAGGACACGTTCCAGTTCGTGCACTTCTCGCTGGACGCTCACACCGCGGACACCTGGCGCCGGGTCAAGGGAACCGGCGGACGCCGCCGGGCGTACGACAACGTGATTCGCCTGCTGGCGGAGCGGCGAGAGCGCGGCCTGGACTGGCCCAAGGTCACCGTCGCGTTCGTGGTCATGGAGGAGAATCGCGCGGACGCGGCGGCCTTCCTCGCCCACTGGCGGGAGGAACTCGACGCGTACGGCGATGGCCCCCAGGTGTTGTGGGACTGGCCGGTCGAGGCCCGCGACTCGATCTACTTCCGCCGGCTCAACCACTCGGACCAGCAGGCCGCCGATCGGGTCCACCAGGAGGTGCTGCTGGAGCTGGGGTTGATCGAAGACGGAGCGCAGGCGCGCACCATGGATCGGAGCTTCTGATGACGGCCCGGCGCCGCCCGCCCTGCAGCGGTCTGTGGGAGACACCCACCGTCCACGTGAGCGGCGATCTGACCACCTGCTGCCTGGACGACCATCTGCGCAACCGGCTGGGCAACCTGGCCGAGTCCACCCTGCCCGAGCTGTGGTACGGGGACCGGATCCACCGCTGGCGCATGGCCCAGATCGAGGGCCGCTTCGACGACTCCGGCCCCCACTGCAATCGCTGCCATTGGCAGGCAGCAGGATCGTACCCACCGGACAGGGTCCGGGAGTACCTCGAACGCACCAGCGTGCCGGGTGCTGCAGGGCGGGCACGGGATTCACAGGACGAGGATCCGAACTCGACCTGACGGCTGTGTTGCAGACCCGAGGACCGGCCAGTCGTGGCCAACCCGCCCGGTGCGCTGTATCATGTCCTCCTTCGTTGCCTCCAGAGGGGTCATGGATCGACGAGAACATCCACGCACGCCCTGCCTGCTCAAGGTCTACCTGCGCATGGACAAGACCACGTGGGAGGGCACGATCCTCAATTACAGCGAGTCCGGCGTGTTCGTGGCGGCGTCCCGCTCGATCGCGATCGATGACACGCTCCGCCTACGCTTCCGCCGCCCCGGCGACGCCTCCGTCATCGAGATCAAAGGGGTGGTGAAGCGAGTGATCTCCGAGCCGGGCAGCCTGGGCGGCGACACGGGCTACGGGATCCAACTGCTCGAGTTCATGTCGGCGGCCGGCAATGCCAAGGGCTCGTCCGGCGTCTTCGAACGCCCCGGAATGCTGGACTCCAGGCCGTCGCTGTCGGGCAAGAAACGCAAGGTCAGTGCACCTGCTGGGGCGCCGTCGAAGGCGAAGTCCAAACCGTCGAGCGGGCCGAGCCGCGCCCGCGACAGCCGATTCGTGACCTTCATCAAGGCGACCTTCACGCCCCTGACCGGTCAGGGAGTCCCGCTGGACGGGGAGTTGGTCAACGTCAGCCGCCACGGGCTGTTCATGTTGGCCACGAGTCCACCAGAGGCCGACACGGTCCTCTCCCTGCGCATCGACGGCTGGGACGTGGACGGTAGCGACGATCCCCTGGACCTGACCGTCCAGGTACAGTGGATCTGAGCGCCTGGCGACCCGAGCGGGAAGCCCGCGGGCACCGGCGTGCGCATCATCGGTTTCGCCACACCCACGGCGCAGAAGCGCTACGAATCGCTTCTACGGGCGCTTCTGGTGGTCGGCAATCCCATCGTTGGCAAGTGGGCGTCCCGGACCATCATACCCCGCAGGTCGCCCGTCAAACCGAGGAGTCAAATCCGTGAGTTCGATCCGAACCATCGCCCGCCGTGTCCGCAACGAGACCGTTCTGATCACGGGGGGGGCCGGGTTCATCGGCTCCACCATCGCCAGCTGGCTGGTGGAACGCAACCGGGTGGTCGTGCTGGACAACCTGCACCGGGATTCGCTCAAGTCGAACCCCGAGCTGCGCGAACACGAGAACCTGACCCTGCAGCAGGGCGACATCCTCGACCAGCACTCGGTCAACCGGGCGATCCGTGGCGCCACCATCGTGATCCACTGTGCCGCCATCGCCGGTGTGGACACGGTGCTGGCCCAGCCCACCAAGACCATGCGGGTCAACATCATCGGCACCTACAACGTCCTGGAGGCGGCGGTCGCGGCGGGCAGCGTCAAGCGCTTCCTCGACTTCTCGACCTCCGAGGTCTTCGGCGCATACGCCTACAAGGTCCGCGAGGGCGACGTGACCTCCCTGGGTGCGGTCGGCGAGGCGCGCTGGACCTACGCGGTCAGCAAGCTGGCCACCGAGCACATGGCCCACACGTACCACCTGGAGTTCGGGCTGCCGACGGTGGCCATTCGCCCGTTCAACATCTACGGCCCGGGCCAGGTCGGCGAGGGTGCGATCCACCACTTCATCGTCCGGGCGCTCAAGGGTGAGGACCTGACGATCCACAACGACGGGTCGCAGATCCGGGCCTGGTGTTACATCGACGACATCGTCGAGGCGGTCATCCGGGTCATCGAGATGGACAAGGCCGTCGGCCACTCCTTCAACATCGGCAATCCGAGGAGCACGCTGACGATCTACAACCTGGCCCGCGAGGTGATCCGGTTGGCGGAATCCAAGTCGCGACTCAAGATGGTCAAGTGGGATCATCCGGACGTGGAGCTGCGCATCCCGGACGTGGAGAAGGCGCGGCGTCTGCTGGGATTCGAGCCCAAGGTGGACCTGGAAGAGGGGCTGAAGCAAACCGTCGACTGGTATCGGGAGCACATCAAGTGAGCCAGCAGGAACGCAGGTTGCAGTTATCGCGGCCCTGGACCGCGGACGAGGAGATCGAGGCCGTCTCGCGGGTGCTGCAGGGGGGGTGGTTGACCCAGGGGCCCGAGGTCGAGCGACTCGAGGGTCAGGTCCGGGACGCCACCGGGCGACGTCACGCGATGGCGGTCAGTTCGGGTACCGCCGCGCTGCAGCTGGCGGTCGGCGCGCTGGAACTGGACCCGGGCAGCGAGGTCTTGATTCCGGACTTCACCTTCCCGGCCACGGCCAACTCCGTCCTGCTCAACGGATTGGTGCCGCGGATCGTGGATATCGATCTGGCCACCTACAACATGCGGCCGGACGCCGCCGCCGACGCCATCGGTCCCGGGACCCGGGGCATGATGCCCGTCCACCAGTTCGGTCTGATGTCCGACATGCGGGCGCTCGGAGAGCTGGCGCGGGAACGGGGACTGCGGGTGGTCGAGGACGCCGCCTGCGCCCTCGGTGCCCGTTCACCGGTGGGCGCGGCGGGCTGCCTGGGGGACGCCGGCTGCTACTCCTTCCACCCCCGCAAGACCATCACGACCGGCGAAGGCGGGATGGTGGTGTGCGACGACGACCGGCTCGCGGCCCACGTGCGGCGGATGCGCAACCACGGCATCGAGATGACCGCCGACGGGCCCGTGTTCGTCGAGCCGGGGTTCAACCTGCGGATGCCAGACATCTGCGCCGCCGTCGGCAACGTGCAGCTGAAACGCCTCGACGAGGCCATCGAGCGCAACCGGGCGCTGGCAGCGGTGTACGACGAGTTGCTGGCCGACATCTCGTGGATCGAGTCACCGCCGGAGCCCGACGGATACCGCCACACGAGGCAGACCTATGCGGCCCTGCTGGCGCCGGACGTGGAGCGCCAACCGCTGATGGACGCGCTGGGGGAGCAGCACATCGAGACCAGCATCGGGGCGCAGGCGCTGCACCGGCTGGAATACCTGAAGCCGTATCTGGGGGACGAGGGATACCCGGGTGGGGAGCGGGCGGCGGAGTGTGTACTGTGCTTGCCGCTGCATCCGGGGATGACGGAAGAGGACGTGGAGCGGACGGTGGATGCGCTGAGGGAGTGCGGACCGTAGCTAGGATCGTCTTTCGTCTTTCGTTGAATAGCGAGGAGAGCGGGGTGCCACGGTCGGCTTGCCCGGCCGTGTTGCCTGGATGCCCTGCTGGATGCCCTGCCTGGATCGCCATCTTGACAAGATGGCTCACAGTTCCCGAACCGGCTTCAGCCACGAACGCCTCGACGTCTACCGCGTCGCCCTCGAGTTCAGCGAGTGGGTGGCGTGCCAGGCCGGCATCCGCTCCAACCTGAGGGACCAACTCCAGCGGGCCTCCGACAGCGTCGTCCTCAACATCGCGGAAGGGGCGGGGCAGCAGAGCAAGGCTGTGGCAAGGCGCCACTACCGGATCGCCCTGGGCTCGGCAGCGGAGTGCGCGGCGGTGCTGGATCTCCTGAGAATCCAGAAGCTGACGACGGACGAGGCTGGGAGTCAGCTGGTCGCACGGGTGGGGGCGATGCTGAACCGGATGGCGCGATGACTACCGCGGTGGTTGGGTCGGGAATTGCCCGGGGTGACTCCGCAGGGGTTCGGGATAATACCGATTGGGAAGGCCGGAATGCGGTCACTACGAAGGCAACGGGGGCGGTTCGCGGGGATCGGTATCCTGGTTTCCGTCCCGCTACTCCTCGCTGGGCCGTGCGGAGATCCGAAAGAAGCTGATCCGCCCCCCGAGATCTGCGATGACGGAGAGAACAACGACTGGGACGACGAGACCGACTGCTGTGATTCCGAGTGCTGGTCCGAACCCCACTGTCAGGAGATCGCATACTGCGACGATGGCGTGGACAACGACTGCGACGGCGCGACGGACCACGGCGACTACGCCGATTGCGGATCGAAGTCGACGGAGTCCGGATGGGTCGCTGTCGAGACGACAGATCTCCAGATCTGTGGCCTCCGGTCTGGTGGGGAGCTGGCCTGCTGGGGTCTCTACGACGAGGGTGAGCCACCGGAGGGGATGGGAGCGTTCGTCCAGGTGGGTGTGGCGGACGGGTACTTATGTGGGCTGGATAGCGATGGGATCGTCGGCTGTTGGTGGGTGCGGGAGGGTGAGCTGCCGGACTGGTCACCGCCGGAAGGTGAATTCTCTGATCTGTCCGTCGGTTTCTACAACGCCTGTGCCGTGCGCACCGATGGATCGGTGGCCTGCTGGGGCGATGATCCATTCGGACAGGCCTCGCCCCCGGAGTTGACCGACGCCGTGGGCGTGGCTTGTGGCGCATACGTCAGCTGTGCGCTGCTGGGCGACGGCTCGATCGAGTGCTGGGGCTGTGGGGAATCCGAATGGGCGCCGGACAGCTACTACGATCAGTGCGATCCGCCCGCGGGAGTGTTCGTCGATGTAGACGCCTACGTCGACACCGTTTGCGGAGTAGATATCTCCGGTGAAGCGGTCTGCTGGGGACGGGACCTCAACCCTCCTCCCGGGGGCCCGTTGCACACACTGACCCAGGTGGCGGTTGGCGGCTACACGGCCTGCGCCCTCGCCGCGAACGGCTCGCCGATCTGCTGGGGCAGCGACCAAGGAGGGGCCGCCTCCCCACCCGACGCGCACCTCTCCACGCTCTCCCTCTCCTCCAAGGCCGGCTGCGGCGTCGACCTCGAGGGCCACATCCGCTGCTGGGGCCAGGCATCCGGCGGAGCGCAGTTGCCCTGACCAAGACGAAAAACGAAAAACGAAAGACGATCCCCTCCCCCCCTCAGTGCCCCTCCCCCTCCGCCTCCGGAAGCCACCGCGCCACCAGGAACAACACCCCCAGCAACACGTACCCCACCGCCCACGGCCAGCCCGGGCCGATGCGGAGGTCGACGACGGTGTCGGACATCGTCCAGTCGTAGGTGTGCATCAGGCCGACGGCCGAGCAGACGGCGGCGGAGAGGCACCAGACGGCGGCGGCGACGAACTTTCGTTCGATGACGGCGACGGTGGCGGCGGACCAGATCATGGCGGTCAGGACGAAGCCCTGTTCGAGGGCGAACACGCCGTGGGCGTGGATGTCGGCGGCCTTGAGGGCGTCGAGCAGGTGGGGGCCGAAGGCGGTGTCACGGTTGGCGCCAGCGCCGCCAGCGCGCAGGCCGGCCTTGAGCATCAGGGCGCCCCAGGCGGCGACGCCGGGGAGCAGGCCGACGGCCACGGCTGGGGCGTGGCTGCGGGGGGTGGTCTGCATCGCCTGGGCCGTCATCACCAGGCCGATCCACAGCACGATGGCCATGCCGGCCTCGATGGGGATCACCGCGGCGATCACGCCGATGGTACCGGTCAGGCAGATGATGCAGATGAAGATGCCGTCCAGCACCGAGTAGCCTGCACGGGCTCCCATCGCCTTCCAGCCGGGGTGGCCGATGTAGATCGTGGTCGGGAAGCAGGAACCGAATCCGGCGGCCACGATGGAGCCGATGCCGTTGGCGGCTAGTGAGGGTGCGGTCGGGAAGGAGTCGCCCCCGGCCTCGGCGCTCTCGATGTTCTGCAACGAGCCGATCAGGTTGATCACCCCCATCGGGATGATCACCGCCAGGAACGCGCCCAGGTAGCCACTCTGCACCGCCTCGACCACCGCGCCAAAGGCCGGGCGCGGCAGGTAGATCCCCACGCCGGATGTGGTCTCCGCCATCGCGGCGGAGTCCCAGCTGACCAGGCCGGTGGCCCAGGCCAGGGCCGTGCCCAGGATCACCGCCACCAGCCCGCCGGGGATCCGCAGCGGGAAACGGACGCGACCGAAGTAGATCAGGATCACCACACCGAGCGGCAGGAAGCCCACCAGCGGCGTGGCGAAGGTGCGGAACAGGAAGCCGATGGCGATGAAGCCGACCGCGATCCCGGCCAGGGTCGACAGCATCGCTGCCCGCGGGGTCAGCCGCCGAAGCCGCTCGGCAAAGAAACTACCGCCGAACTCGATCAAACCGGATCCCAGGCAGGCCAGCACCCCGGCGCTCCAGGCCGCACGCGTGGCCTGGTCGGCGGTGGCCCCACCGGACAGGGCCACCAGCTTGGCCGGCAGCATCACCAGGAAGATGTAGGCGAACAGGCTGACCGTGTTGATACCGTAGGGCAGCGCCGTCAGGTCGTCCCGCCCCTCCCGGCGCCCGATGTTGTGGGCCTGCCAGGCGTAGAACAGGTTGCCCACCAGCACCGACAGTGCGACTCCCGGCAGCACCCGGCCCAGCAACAGCGCGTCGTCGAAGCCGAGGACCACGCGGCACAGAGCCACGATCAGCAGCAGCTGGATCAGGTTGTCCAGCGCCAGTCCGAAGAAGCCATCCACGTCGCCAGCGACGAACCACCTAGGCTGCTTGCGCGTCATTCGGCCTCCCGTGTCTCGCCCGTTGCGTGCCGCGCGAATATCATAGGGAACCGTGAGAGCCTTTCGTACCCATGGAAGTGGCCGTTTCGACCCCGCCGACCTCGGATCCCGAGGTGCGGGTGGTGTGCTCGAGGAGGGCGTGCTGATCTTCCGGCCGGACCTCGTTCACCTGGGCGACAACGTCTACCTCGGTCACCGGGCGACCCTGAAGGCCTACCCGGGCGGGGGGATCCGTATCGGCGACGACAGCTGGATCGGCCCCAGCTGCTTCCTGTCCGGCAAGGCCGAGCTGGTGATCGGGGCCGGCGTGGGCGTAGGTCCCGGCGTCCAGATCCTGACCTCGAGCCACCGAGATCCCGGCCGCGGGCGGCCGATCATGGATGGCGAGCTGGAGCTGGGTCCCGTGCGCGTGGGCGACGGTTCGGACATCGGGGCTGGCGCGATCCTGCTGCCCGGGGTGACCATCGGTCGCGGCGTGCAGGTGGGTGCGGGGGCGGTCGTCAGCGACGATCTGCCCGATTTCTCCGTGGCCGCCGGGATACCGGCGCAGGTGCTGAGGATGCGCGAGGAATGAGCGAACAGCCCGCGGCTGGCGAGGCGGCGATTGCGGTGCGGGGCCTGGGCAAGGTCTACCGCAGCGGTCTGCTGCGTCGCCGCAAGCTCGCGCTGGAGTCCCTCGATCTGGACGTTCCCGGCGGCGGCATCTTCGGCTTCGTCGGCCACAACGGCGCGGGAAAGACCACGACCATCAAGCTGCTCATGGGGCTGGCCGCACCCACGGCGGGAACGGCCATCGTCCTCGGCAAGCCCATCGGCGAGCCACGGGCACTGGAACGGGTCGGCTTTCTGCCCGAGCGCCCCTACTTCTACGACTACCTGACCGGCGCCGAGTTCCTCGACTTCTACGGCCAGCTGTTCTCGATCCCGCGTCCCGTCCGCCGGGAGCGTGTCGCACGACTGCTCGAAGCGGTGGAACTGACCGACGACGCGAACGCACAGCTGCGCACCTACTCCAAGGGCATGTTGCAACGCATCGGGGTGGCCCAGGCGCTGATCAACGACCCGGCGCTGGTGATCCTCGACGAGCCGATGAGCGGCCTGGATCCGGCCGGCCGCCGGCTGATCCGCAATCTGATCCTGCGGATGCGCGACGAGGGGCGCACCGTGTTCTTCTCGAGCCACATCCTGTCGGACGTGGAGCTGATCTGTGACCGGATCGGCATCCTGATCCGCGGACGGCTGCACTACACCGGTGGTGTTCAGGATCTGCTGGATCGGCACATCGACCGGGTGGAGGTGCGGGCCGAGGATCTAACGGAGGAGGACGCCCGCGAGCTGACCGAGCTGGCCGAGGACGCCGCGCAGCACGGCCCCCAGTGGCTGTTTCGAGTGGCCGAGGGTGGCGCGCAGCAGCGCTTGCTCAAGCGGCTGGCGCGGGCCGGGGCGACGGTGGTCTCGGTGACCCCGCTGCGACCCAGCCTCGAGGACCTGTTCATGCGGGACCTGACCGGCGCCCGGGATGTGGCCGAGGGCGAGGGCGAACGATGAGCCGGGTCTGGGCCATCGCCCGCAACACCTTCCGCGAGGCGGTTCGCAATCGCATCCTCTACTCGCTGCTGTTCTTCGCGGTGCTGTTCATCGGCGGCTCGTCGCTGCTCAGTCAGCTGACCGTGGGTGAGTACGAGAAGGTCATCATCGACATGGGGCTGGCCGCGATCTCCGTGTTCGGCGTCTTGATCGCGATCTTCGTCGGCATCGGCCTGGTCAACCGGGAGATCGAACGCAAGACGATCTACACGCTGGCGAGCAAGCCGGTCTCCCGGGCCGCCATCGTGGTGGGCAAGTACCTGGGACTGGTGATGGTGCTGGCGCTGCTGGTGGCCCTGATGGGGGCGGCCTTCGGCGTGACTCTGGTGCTCAACGGCATCCCCTTGCAACCGGAGCTGGCGACGGCCCTGGTCCTGGGCCTGGTCGAGTTGATGGTGGTCACCGCTTTTGCCGTGCTCTACAGCACGTTCTCCGGACCGACGGTGGCCTCGTTCTTCTGCCTCTCGACCTACGTGATCGGCCACCTGGTGGGCGACATCCGCGATTTTGGCGCCGCCGCCGACAGTTTTTTCGTCCGCGAGTTGAGCGCAGGCCTGTACTGGGTGCTGCCGAACCTGGACAACTTCAACGTGCGCACCGAGGTGGTCCACGGCGTCCCGCTGGCCATGGGCCACCTGGCCGCGACCGTGGGCTACGGCCTGATCTACGCCGCGGTGGTCGTCGGCGTCGGTACGGTCGTGTTCCGTTATCGGGACTTCTGAGATGCGGATCCGACACAACCTGGCGATCTGGGTCGGTGTGATCGCCGCGGTCCTGCTGCTCCGCGTCTTGTGGGGCGGCCGCGCCGAGTGCGGGCGGGCAGCCGAGGAGCTCGACGCGGGGCGCCCCTACCAGGCGGTGCTGCATTACGAGCGCGCGGTCCGCTGGTATCTGCCCGGCAGTCCCTACGTGGGGAGGGCGGCGGACGAACTGTGGGCGATGGGCGAGGCGGCGGACGCCGCCGGCGATACCGAGCTGGCCCTGTTCGCCTTCCGCGGCCTGCGGGGCGCGGCCTACGCCACCCGCTCGTTCTACCAGCCACTGTCCGGCCGTATCGAGGCGGCCGAAGAGCGGATCGCGGAGCTGATGGTGGCGGATCCCGAGGCCCGCTGGCCCGATCGCGCGCTGAGCGACGGGGAGCGGCGGGCCGAGGTGTTGGCCAATCTGCAGCAGCACACGGATCCGGCCACGGGCTGGGTCATCGCACTGGAGATCGGGTTCGTGGCCTGGCTGGGCGCGGGCGGGGCGCTCGCCTGGCGGCTGGGCCGCAAGGGCACCCGGCGGCGAACGACCCTCTGGCTGATTGGCACCTTCGCCACCGGGTACGCCCTGTGGATCGTCGGGATGTGGCGAGCCTGACGTGTTCATCTACTACTACTTCCTCGGCGTTGCGGCGGTCCTCGGTCTGCTGGCGGGCTCCTTCCTCAACGTCGTGATCCACCGTCTGCCGGTGGGAGAGAGCGTGGTTCGACCGCGCTCCCGTTGCCCCTCGTGTGGCAACGCCATCGCGTGGTACGACAACGTCCCCGTGCTCAGCTGGCTCGTCCTCAGGGGCCGATGCCGCCGCTGCGGCACGCCGATATCGGCGCGATACGCCCTGGTCGAGTTGCTGACCTGCGCGGTGTCCGTGGCCGTGTTCTGGCAGACCGTGCCGGGCATGGACGTGCATCACCTGGCTCCGACCCTGGGAGCCGCTGGCGAGGTGTGGGGCGCGCCCTCGACGCCGACCTGGGTCCAGCTGCTGACCTGGCTGTTCTACTTCTCGTTCTTCGCCGGGATGATCGCGGTGTTCTTCATCGACCTGCGCCACTACATCGTGCCCAACGAGATCACCTTCGTGCTGTTGCCCCTGGGGCTGGCGGGCGGCACTGGCCTGTGGTTCCTGGGCGCAGAGGTGCCCCACCCCCTCCAGGCGCTGGCCGGGGCAGTGGCCGGTGGAGGGGTCCTGCTGGCGGTCGGGCTGGCCGGCAGCTGGATCTTCCGCAAGGAAGCGATGGGGATGGGGGACGTCAAGCTGCTGGCCACCATCGGCGCCTTTCTGGGGGCCTGGCCGACGCTGCTGGTGGTGGTGATGCTGTCGGCCGTGGGCGGGTCGTTGATCGGAATCGCGCTGCGGCTGGTGGGCAGGGCTCAGCACGGGGTGCCGCCGGATCCGCGGGATGAGTCCGAGGCCGAGACCGAGACCGAGGACGGCCCACCGGTGGGTTACTACATCCCCTTCGGGCCCTTCCTGGTGGCCGCGGCGTTCATCCACTTCCTGGCCGGCGACCTGCTGATCGGGCTCTACACCGCCTCCGTCTTCTGAGGATCGTCGCCGAACTCGGCCACCCGCAAATCCACCCGCTGGCCGGAGCGGGGGTGGTCGAAGGCCAACCGCTCGGCTCGCAGCGCCAGAGGTCCCCGCGGTCCGCCGTAGCGCGGATCCCCCAGCAGCGGGCAGCCGATCTCCGCCAGCTGGCGACGGATCTGGTGGGTGCGGCCGGTCTCCAGCTGCACCTCCATCACGCCGGGGGCCAGCAGGCGGTACCGCAACGACGCGCGCTTGCCGTCCACCTGGCCCACCAGCCGATCGGCTTCCCGCGGAGGCTCCCCATCGATCCGGGCCCGGTAGATCCGGGTCACCCGCCGCTGGCGGAGCGCCTCGGAGATGGCCCGGTTGAGCGAGGGATCGAGGACCACCAGCAGGAGACCACTGGCGCGGCGATCGAGCCGTTGTGGCAGGTGCGGGCGGCCGCCGAACCGGCGGCGGATCCAGGCCTCGAGGGTGCCACGATCGGTCTCGCGGATCGCCCCGGTGGGCATGTCCGCGGGTTTGTCGACCACGGCCAGCGCGCCGTCCTCCCACACGACCCGCGGCGGCGGGTGGGCAGGCGGCCCCGCTGGAACGGACGGCGGATGGCACTCCAGGCGCGCGCCGGTATGGCAGACGCGGGACGCGACCTTGCACCGCCGGCCATCCAGGTAGGCGCCCCCCGCTGCGATGGCCCGACGGGCGGCGCCGCGGGATATTCCGAGCAGGGCGGCCAGGGCCCGATCCAGGCGTTCGCCATCGAGTTCGGGCGGCAATATCGCGCGGGTCGGGGCCGTGTCGTGGGACATGGCGGCGCATCATACGCCACCGGCCGCAGATTCACGCGCGCCGAGGGAGCCAACGCGGCCCGCGGTTGGTAGAATGACGGACCATGCATATCCACGAGTTGCTGGCCCACACGGTCAAGGCGAAGGCGTCCGACCTGCACATCGCCACCGGCGAGGTGCCCGCGCTGCGCGTCGATGGGTCGATTCGCCGGGTCACCACTCCGCCGGTATCCGCGGAGATGGCGGAACGGCTGATCTACTCGATCATGACCGAGCGACAGAAGACCACGTTCGACGAACAGCTGGAGCTGGACTTCTCGTTCGGCTTGCCGGGTATCGGTCGCTTCCGCGTCAACGCGTTCCACCAGCTGCACGGTCTGTCGGCGGCCTTCCGGGCGCTGCCCGACGAGGTCATGGCCCTCGACGACCTGGGGCTGCCGCCCGTGATCAAGGACGTGGCCCGCCTGCGCCGGGGGCTGGTGCTGGTGACCGGCCCCACGGGCAGCGGCAAGACGACGACGCTGGCGGCGTTGATCCACGAAATCAATCAAACGCGCCACGAGCACGTGGTCACCATCGAGGACCCCATCGAGTACAGCTTCCGGCCGGCCCGCTGCATCATCAGCCAGCGGGAGCTTACGACCCACACCCGCTCGTTCACCGCTGCCCTGCGCTCGGCGCTGCGCGAGGATCCGGACGTGATCCTGCTGGGAGAGATGCGGGACCTGGAGACCATCTCGTTGGCTCTGACCGCCGCCGAGACCGGCCACCTCGTACTGTCCACCCTCCACACCCGGTCCGCCGCAGATACGGTCAGCCGGGTGATCGACGCGTTCCCGACCGACCAGCAGTCCCACGTGCGCAACATGATCGCCAACTCGCTGGAGGCCGTCGTCTGTCAGCAGCTGGTGCCGCGCAAGCGTGGAGGGCGAGTCTGTGCGACCGAGGTGTTGCTGATCAACTTCGCCGTCCGTAATCTGATTCGCGAGAACAAGGTGTTCCAGATCCCGTCGATGATGCAGACCCAGACCACGGCGGGCATGGTCACCATGGAGCAGAGCCTGCTGAACCTGTTCCGCAATGGCGTGATCACCAAGGACATGGTGCTCAAGCGGTCCAACGATCCGTCGGTCCTCGAGAAGGTCGAGGAGATCATGGCCAACGAGACCGCCCGCATGCGCGGCAGGCGCTGATCCGCCGAATCCGCCCCGCGCGTCCCCGACGAGGAGAACCTGACATGACCTTCCGCGCCGAATGGATCGCGCGTCGCTGTGACGATCCGGTCAAGACCCAGCTGCACTACGCCCGCCGGGGCGAGACCACGCCCGAGATGGAGCACGTGGCCCGCGCCGAGGGGTTGGATCCGGAGACCGTTCGCGTCCACGTGGCCCGCGGGTTGATGATCATCCCGGCCAACGTGCGCCATCCCGAGCTGGAGCCGCTGGCCATCGGCGGACCGACCCGCTGCAAGATCAACGCGAACATCGGCAACTCGGCCCTCGGGTCGGGTGTCGACCAGGAGCTGGCCAAACTCCAGGCCTCGCTGACCTTTGGCGCCGACACGGTGATGGACCTGAGCACGGGGGGCGACATCGTCGAGATCCGCGAGCGGATCCTTCGCGCCAGCCACGTGCCGGTGGGTACCGTGCCGGTCTACGAGGCCACCGAGCGCATCGACCGGATCGAAGACCTGTCCGAAGATCTGCTGCTGGACGTCATCGCCCTGCACGCCCGACAGGGGGTGGACTATCTGACCGTCCATTGCGGGCTGGTGGCCGAGCACCTCCCGTTGGTCAGGGGGCGGGTGACCGGCATCGTCAGCCGCGGTGGCGCCCTGCTGGCCCGCTGGATGCTGGCCCACGGGGAGCAGAACCCGCTCTACACCGGCTACGACCGGATCCTGGAGATCTGCCGGGAGTACGACGTCGCGCTGTCCCTGGGCGACGGCCTCCGGCCGGGCTCGCTGGCCGACGCCAGCGACGCCGCCCAGTTCGCCGAGCTGGACACCCTGGCCGAGTTGACCCGGCGCGCCCGCGAGGCAGAGGTACAGGTGATGGTGGAGGGTCCGGGGCACATCCCGTTCCACGAGATCGAGATGAACATGAAGGTCCAGGCCGAGCGCTGCGACGGCGCGCCGTTCTACGTGCTGGGGCCGCTGGTGACCGACGTGGCAGCGGGCTACGACCACATCAACAGCGCCATCGGCGGCACCATGGCGGCGTTCCACGGGGCGGCGATGTTGTGCTACGTCACCCCCCGCGAGCACCTGGGGCTCCCGGACCTGGATGACGTGCGCGCCGGGATCATCGCCCACCGCATCGCCGCCCACGCCGCGGACGTGGCGCGGGGTATCCCCGGCGCCCGGGACCTGGACGACGAGATGAGCCGCGCCCGCTACCGCTTCGATTGGGAGGCGATGTTCTCCCTCGCGCTGGACGGCGACAAGGCCCGGGAGTTGCGGGGGGCAGAGCTGAAGGACGGGGACGGGGGGGACGAGGACTTCTGCACCATGTGCGGTCCCAAGTTCTGTTCGATGCGCAACACCCAGCTACTCGAAGGTATGTTGCCCAGCCAGGACCGGTGCGGGCTCAGGGGCGAGGAGTAGGCGCCCGGGATCAGTTCTCGCGCCGGATGACCATCGCGGTGGTGACGCCGCCGCCCCCGCAGATCGACGCCACGCCGAGCTCTCCGCCGACGCGCCCGAGGACGCCGTGCAGCGTGACCAGGATCCGGGCACCGCTGATGCCGGTGGGGTGGCCCAGGGCGATGGCGCCGCCGTGCTGGTTGAGCTTGTCACGGTCCCAGTTCAGCTGACGCTCGTTGGTCAAGACCTGGGCGGCGAAGGCCTCGTTGACCTCGTAGGCGGCCATGTCACCCAGGGTCATCCCGGCCCGATCGAGGGCCTGGGGGATGGCGATCCCGGGGCCCTCGCCCATGGTCTCGGGGGCGCAGGCGGCGGTGGCGTGGGAGACGACCGAGAACAGGACCGGCCAGCCCTCGGCGGCGGCCCGCTCGCGGGTGGTGACCACCAGGGCGGTGGCACCGTCGGACATGCCGCAGGCGTTGCCGGCGGTCACGCGGCCGCCCTTCTTGAACACCGGCCGCAGCTTGCCCAGCTTCTCGACCGTGGTGTGCTCGCGGATGGTCTCGTCGGTGGTGAAGGTCACCGCCTCGGCCTTGCGGTGGGCCGGCGGTACCTCGACGGGGACGATCTCGCCGTCGAACCAGCCGTTGGCCCGGGCCGCCGCGGCCTTGGCGTGGCTGCCGACGGCGAACTCGTCCATCTCCTCGCGGGGGATGTCGTACTTCTCGACCAGGTTCTCGGCGGTCACGCCCATGCCGAACCCGCACAGGGGATCGATGCTGTCGCTCCAGCCGTCCTCGAGGGTCTTGTCCCCCATCTTGAACCCCTCGAAACGCACGTTCTTGAGCAGGTAGGGGATGGTGCTCATCGAGTCCATGCCGCCGGTCATCACCGCGGTCATGTCGCCGGTTCGCAGGGCCCGGGTGGCATGGATCACGGTGATCATCCCCGACGGGCAGGCCATGTTGATGGTCTGCACCGGCACCGAGATGTCGAGCCCGCCGCGCACGCCCGCCGTGCGGGCCGGATTCGGGCCGTTGCCCGCCTGCCGACAGCTGCCGTAGATCACCTCGTCCACGCCGGCCGGATCGAGTCCGATGCGCGCACTTGCGGCGCGGATCGCGGTGGCGCCCAGATCGTAGGACGCGACCTTGTGTAGGGTGCCGCCAAAGCGACCCATCGGGGTGCGGACTGCCGAGACGACCACCACATCGGAAAGCTCCATCGGGACAACCTCCTCGCCGGTTTTGAGGCCGCCTAGGATGGCACAGGGGGGGGCAGATGGGGAAGGACGCGAGCGGTCAGCCGCTGAAGGGATCCGAACAGTAGCAGTCGTCGGTGTAGTCGTCACAGGCGCAGAAATAGAACTCGATGCCGTCGACCATGTCGCACGAGAACCACGAGGCGCCGCTCTCGGGGGAGCCGATGTCCACGTGGTAGGGCAGGTCGAGGATCCACTCGTCCCAGAATCCCAGCTCCGCATCCCAGCCGTGGTCCCAGGGATCCATCGCCCAGCCGGGTCGGTCCTGCCCGCCCTCCGTGCAGGGATCGCCGGTGGCCGAGTCGTGTCCCTCGCAGTAGTCGCCGCTCCACAGCTCGACCCAGGTGTAGGACGCCCAGCCGTCGATCAGCAGGGAGATCTCCCAGGTGCCCTCCCCTTCCGGCGATCCGTCGGGCACGTCCTCGATGCACTCGATGAAGACGGCCGGATCGTTGAGGTTCAGTTCTCCCTCGTAGTCCGGCCAGTCGTCGTCGTCGTCGAGCACAAGATCGTCGCAGCCTGCCAGGGACGTCCCCAGCGCGAGACAGATCACGCCGGCGAGAACCGTCGTGCTGGTGTGCCAGGTCATTTCACTCCTCCACGGCCGGGCTCTCGGCCTGCCTGATCGTCCAGTCGTGCCCGGCGATACGGACGTAATAGCGTCCGTCGTCCTCGTTCAAGTATCGCATCAGGCGGTAGAAGGCGGGGCGGAAGAACAGAGATTCTAGCGGCGGAGCGCCCGCGTCGCAGTACAGCCGCTGTTGCTCGTCGACGCGCAGGGTGTCGGCCTGTAGCGGTTGGCGGCGGCCATCGTGCAGCTGGATGACCACCGCCTCGATCTCCCCATCGGAGCCGAGCTGCGGCTCCACGTCCACGACGAACAGCGGCGCGAGCTCCACGGCCACCGGGTGCACCTCGCCGTCGCAGCGCAGCAGCAGCCGGCCACCGTCGGTGAACAGGGACCGGCTGAGCTGGTCGCGCAGGTCCAGGTCGTCCACGGGCCAGCCCTCGCACCACCAATCCCCCTCCCGGTCGACGAAGTACTGGTAGATACACTGTGAAGATCCGCTCACGGCACACCCACCCCGGCGCGCAGGTGCACCGGGCCCAAGGGCGCCACGTGGGGCAGGGACCGGTCGAGCTTGGCCGACAGGCGCGCGACCAGCAGCTCGTCGGCGCTTCCATCCACCTCCTGTTGCCGGATCACCGTCGACCAGGCGTCCTCGTAGTTCCCCTCGCGGAAGAGCACGTACGCCTCGGCGGCCATCAGATCCGTTCGACTGGGATCGATGTCCAGGGCGCGGCGAAGGTGGGTCAACGCCTCGTCGCCCCGGTCGAGTTGCCCCAGGGTCTGCCCGAGCCCACCGAGGATCCGCGGATCCCAGGGGCGGCCGTCCAGCGCCACGCGGAACGCCTTGTTGGCGTCCCGCAGCAGCCGCAGGTCGAGGCAGAGAAATCCCAGGCTCATCTGCAGGTCGGGATCCCGGGGGTTCGACTCGAGCTGCTCGCGATGTTGCACGATCGCCCGGAACATGTCCCCGCGCAGCACCTCGAGACGCGCCAGGCCGATATGGCCCCAGGCGAAGCCGGGATCAGCCTCCACCGCGCGCTCGAAGTAGGGCCGGGCCAGGTCGTCGTCGGGCAGCAGGGCGCGCCCCGCCAGGTAGGCGAGCAACGCGGAATCCGGATCCGCATCGGCCAGCTCCCGGTATTCACGCTGGACGGCGCCTTCGTCGCCGAGGGCGATGCGCGCGTCCTGGGTCACGCGGTGGGCCCACAACGCGGTCTCCCCATCCAGCCGGGTCGTGGCCAGCTCCAGGGCGCCCATGGGATCCCCCAGCCGCAAGAGTCCCTGGGCCCGGATCACATCCCGGAACGGTTCGGGAGCCTGGTCGGGGGGTGGCGGCGCGCCGCAACCGGCCAGCAGCAGAGCGCCCAACGCGAGGAGCGGCACCCGCCGATGGTCAGGGACAGAAATCGTGGACGTAGATCTCCCCATCGCAGCACGCCTGTGGATCGGCCTCGAGGTCCGCGCAGTCGGTGCCCATCAGGCACTCCAGGTGGTCTTGGTACGCAACGGCCGCGACCTCGTCGTCCTCGTAGTGCTCCTCCTGGATCTCACACTGGGTCCGGCAGTCCTTGGTCACGTAGTCCGGCTCCCAGGGCAGTTCGCACTCCTCCACCAGCTTCTCGCACACGTAGCGGCAGTTGGGCGGGCAGCCGAGGATCAAGGGCAGCAGCGCGAGTATCGCGCCGGGAAGCAAGACACGGCTCACCAGATGATTCCGCAGCCCTGGGCGTCCCGCAGCAGTTCGTCGCATTCGGTGTTCACCACACACTGGATGAAGCGGGTGGCATCCTCCTCGTCGAACAGGCCTCGGCTGGTGCCGTCGTCGGTCCCGGCCTTGAGGGTGTACAGCGCGGACTGGCAGTCCTGGATGCACAGGCCCTCCTGGTGCGCCTCCCACGCCCCGGCGGCGGAGCAGTCCACGTTGGACTCCGAACTCTCACAGGGCAAGTTCGCGGGCACCCCGCAGTCCGAATACACGCGGGTGCATGCGGAGCGACAGGTGTAGGTCTCGCAGCCGGCCAGCACGACCAGCGGGATGGCGACCAGCAGAAGCCAGAGCGCGGCTGAGAACTTGCCCATGACTGACCCTTCGCTCCGGGCTCGCGTCGGTCCCGGAGGCCGACAGGATGATATGCGCGCCCCCGATGGCGGTCAATGAGGTGCGCCAACGCCGTTGACATCCGGGGGGTCGGCTGGCGACCCTGAGGCCGTGGCCTTCGACGTCCTCCACGTGGTGCCGTACTTCTACCCCGCCTGGGCCTACGGCGGCATCCCGCGCCTGGTCTACGGATTGGCGCGTCAGCAATCGCGCGCCGGAGCCCGCGTCACCGTGGTGACCACCGACGCGTGGGACGCCCGCCGCCGCACGGGCGGGACCGGCTGGGTCGGGGAGCTGCACGGGATCCGCGTGGCGCGGTTCCCCAACCTGTCCAACTGGCTCGCCTACCGGCACCAGCTGTTCCTCCCCACGGGCGCGGGCACCTTCCTGGCGGACCACCTGGCGGATCACGACGTGGTCCACCTCCACGGCCACCGCCACCTGCTCAACAACCTGGCGCTCCGCGCCCTGCGACGGATCGACCGGCCGCTGTTGATGACCCCCAACGGAACCCTGCCCCCCCTGGAACGCAAGCAGACCGTCAAGCGGCTGTGGGACGTCGCGCTGGGCGACGCGGTGCTGCGGCGCTGCGACCTGTTCATCGCCGTCTCGCAGGCCGAGACGGCCCAGCTGCAGCGCGCGGGGATCGGCCGCGACCGGATCCGGTCGGTGCCGAACGGCATCGATCTGGCCGAGTTCGAGGAACGCCCACCCCGGGGGGAGTTTCGGCGACGATTCGCCATCGACGACGCGCCGATGGTGCTCTACCTGGGCAAGATCACCCCTCGCAAGGGAGTCGGCCACCTGCTGGAGGCGTTCGGGCAACTGAACATCCCGGCGGCGCAGCTGGTGATCGCAGGCAACGACATGACGGGCGAGCTCCCCCGGCTGCGGAGGCTGGCGGACCGGCTGGGCGTGGGCGGCCGGGTACATTTTGTGGGCCTGCTGCGGGGGGAGGACCGGCTCCGTGTGTTGAGCGACGCCGACGTGCTGGTCTATCCGTCCGAGCACGAGATCTTCGGTCTGGTGCCCTTCGAAGGGCTGCTCAGCGGCGCGCCGGTGATCGTGGGTGACGACTGCGGCTGTGGGGAGCTGGTCGCCCGGGCTCGCGCCGGCTTCCTGGTCCCCTTCGGCGACGCGACCTCGCTGGCCCGCCAGATGGAGGTCTTGCTCACCGACCGGGCGGCGGGCGCCGCCATGGTGGCCCGGGGACGCGACCACATTCGCCGCCACTTCGCCTGGCCCGAGGTGGCGCGCCGGACCGAGGAAGCCTACGCCCTCGCCCGGGAGCGCCGTGCCCAGGCAGCGGACCGGCGCAGCGGTCCCGGCTATCATTAGGAAAACCTCCCACCTCCAGGTCTCGAATGCTGCCCTTCGTCGTCTGTCTGATCCTGCTGCTCGCCGCCGTGCTCGAGCTCGTGCGACGCCGCCTGTTGCGGGAGGAGTTCAGCTGGCTGTGGATCGGGGCCTGCCTGCTGCTGCTGGCGCTGGCGGCGATCCCGCCGGTGCGCGACCAGCTCGCCCAGCTCATGCCGGATTCCGGCGGTCTCCAGCTGGTGCTCCTGTTCATGTGCCTGTTCCTGGTGGCCCTGTGCCTGGACTTCAGCATCCAGATCTCGTCCCAGTCGAACCGCGTCAAGAACCTGGCCCAGGAGGTGGCCCTGCTGCGACGGGCGATCGAGGAGCTGCGTGCCGAAGATGAGTGAGGCTGCCGAGGCCCGCCGGCCCCTGATCCAGCGCCTGTTGCCGGCCATCTCGACGCTCGTTCTGGCGGGCGCGTGCGCTGCGGCGCATGGCGGAGGCCTGCGAGGGACCTTCCAGTACGACGACAAGGTGGAGATCCTGATCAATCCCAACTTCCAGGGATTCGGCCACTGGGCCGAGATCTGGACGTACAACCCCTTCCGCTTCCTCCTGCTGTGTACCTTCAGCCTGCAGTACAACACCACCGGCGACGACCCGGTGCCGTTCCACCTGGCCAACCTGGCGATCCATCTGCTCAACACCCTGCTGGTGGCGTCGCTGGCGCGCCGCCTGCTCTCCCGGGTCGGGCCCGCCGCCTACCGGGTGGGCTGGGGGTTGTCGCTGGCGGCGCTGGCGACCAGTGCGCTGTTCGCCGTCCACCCCCTGCTGGTGGAAGGCGTGACCTACATCTCGGGTCGCAGCTCCAGCCTGGCGACGACCTTCTACCTGCTGGCCTTCGTGGCCCTGGATGGGTTGCTGCGCCGGGAGGCCGCCTCATCGGACGGCGGCGCCCGTTTCCGCGCGGTGGCCGAGCGGGTCAGCCGGCTGCTGACCCTGGGGATCGTGGCGGTCGCGGTGGGAGCGGTGGTGGCCGCGCAGCTGTGGCGAACTGGCATTCTGCCCGGCAGTCGAGCGATTCCGCTGGGACTCGGCGCCTCGCTGCTGGCGGCGGGTGCCCTGTCGGGGGTGGTGCACCGCCAGCTGAGCACTCCGCTGCCAGTGGGACCGCCCAGCGGCCCCCTGACCTCGCGCTGGGCCCTGCTGGCGGTGCTGTTCGTGGTCGGCGCGATGGTCAAGGAGATCGTGGTCACCCTGCCGGTGGGGCTGTGGCTCTGGGACCTGTGCGTCCATCGCCGCGGGGACTGGCGAAAGGGGCTGCGGCGCGGGCTCGGGATCTACCTGCCGCTGATCGCCGGGCCCGTCGGCCTGGCCCTGTTCCGTTTTGCCTACTACGGAACCCTGCGGGACACCGCGCTCGTCCGGCCCTACCTGGTCAACCTGTGGACCGAGGCGGTGGTGCTCTGGCGATACGTGGGGCTGGCCCTGTGGCCTGCCGACCTGTCCCTCTTCCACCACCATCCCGAGTCCGCCACGCTGATGTCCTGGCCCGCGGCTGCTGCGGTGGCTGGCTGGATCGCGCTGGTGGCGGTGATCGCCGTGGGACTCAGGCGCTGGCCCGGGCTGGGTTTCGTGATCCTGTGGTCGTTGCTGGCCCTGCTGCCCAGTTCCAGCATCATTCCACTCAAGGAGACCATGGCGGAGCACCGGGTCTACCTGCCGATGGCGGCCTGGTGTCTGCTGCCAGTGCTCGCGCTGGGCAGAATCCCGAGGATGCAATCCCCCCCCTGGGTGCTGCCGTTGTTGATCGCCGTGGCCGTGGGGGCGCTCGCCGTCCGCACCCATAGCTACACGCGCCTGTGGCAGAGCGAGGAGGAGCTGTGGTCCCGGGCGGTGGAACTCAACCCGGACGCTTCGCCCGCCTGGTACATGCTGGGGGACATCGCGCGCTCGGAACGCAGGCTGACCGCGGCCGCCGAGCGGTACGAGCGCTGCCTCGAGGCCGATCCAGGCTTCCATGACGCGGCCAACAACCTGGGGCTGGTCCGGGTCGAGATGGGCGACATGCCCGGCGCCCACGCCGAATTCCTGCGAGCCGCCGACATCGCCGCTGCCCGGGGTCGATGCAGCGCGCCGGCCCTGAACAACGTCGCACACGTGCTGGTCCGCAACCGCTCCTACATGGAGGCGGAGAGCAGCTATCTGCGCGCGCTGGCCTGCGACGAGGACGACTACGTGACCCACGTGGGCCTCGGCGAGCTCTACGAGGGTCCGCTGGAGGACCGCAGCCGGGCCGTCTTCCACTACCGCAAGGCCGTCCGTTTGCAGCCGGGCCACGCCACCAGCAAGCGCCTGCTGGAGACCATCGAAGAGCTCGGCTGGTAGATGGCGGACCTCGACCTGCTGCTGGTCCGCCCCCCCGGCCGCGTGGTCCGGCCGCCCTCGCTGGTCCCACCGCTGGGACTGCTCTACGTGGCCGCCGCCGCACGCCAGCAGGGTTTCCGGGTCGGCCTGATCGACGCACCTGCCGAGCAGTTGCGATTGGAGGCGTTGGTCGAGCGGTGTAGACGCGCCCGTCCGGCGGTGCTCGGACTCGGCGGTTTCAGCCCCACCTTCGACGAGACCGCGGTGGCCACCCGTGCGCTGGGTGGGCTGGCCGATCGGCTGGTCATCGGCGGATCCCACGCGTCCGGCCACGCCGAAGCGGTGCTCGATCAGCTACCCGAGGTCGACGCGACCGTCGTGGGCGAAGCCGAGACCACCGTCGGGCCCCTGCTGCGGTGGCTCGACAGGGGTGCCCGCGGGGCGCCCCCGGCCGGGGTGGTGGCCAGGGGCCACGCCCTGCGTCGGCGCCCGCGGGAGTCGAAGCTCGACCGTTTGCCGCCGCCGGCCCGGGACCTGGTCGATCCGCGCTCGTACCGCTATCCGATGGCCACCCGCCCGGGTCTGGCCACGTTGATGACGGGCCGCGGCTGTCCGCGTGGGTGCGTGTTCTGCGACAAGACGGTGACCGGTGTTCGCGCCCGGCTCCACTCGCCCGGGCGCGTGCTCGCCGAGCTGACCGAGGTCGCCCGCGACCGCCGGGTGGGGTATGCCGTGCTGTTCGACGACGACTTTGCCGCCGATCGGGATCGGGTCTCGGCCATCTGCGAGGGCATCTCGACCGCCGCACTCGACCTGTCGTGGAAGAGCGAGGCCCGGGCCGATGAACTGGACGGCCACCTGCTCGAGCAGATGGCGCGGGCGGGCTGTCGGCTGGTGGCGATGGGGGTCGAATCGTGCCACGCCCGCTCCCTGGATGCGCTGGGCAAGGGACTGGAGCCGGGCCAGATCCGCGCCGCCTTCGAGGCCGCCCGCCGCGCTGGCGTCGACACCCTGGCCTACGTGCTGGTCGGCATCCCGGGCGAGACCGTCGCCGATGTACTGGCCACGGCGGATTTCTGCCGAGACGTCGGCGCCCGCTGGGTGCAATTCAGCACCCTGTCCCCCTACCCGGGCACCGCCCTGCACACCGACGCCCGCCGCCGGGGCTGGCTGGCGGACCGCGGCCCGCGCAATCCGGTGGACGCCGAACGCCACCGCCCGACCCTGCTGGCGCCGCCCTGGACGGAACACAGCCTGCGCGAGGCGCTGTGGCGGGCGCATGCGCGCTTCTACTTGCGGCCGGGATTCGCCTTCTCGCTGGCGCGGGGGGCCGTGGCCGGGGCGCCGCTGCGACCCCTGTGGGAGGCGGGCAGCGCGGTCTCTCGCTGGCTGGCCGCAGAGGGGCTGCGGTTGATGGTCAGGCGCCCCGCTGCTTGATCCGGCCCTGACGGTCGATCCACTGGGTCTTGCCGATCACAGCCTCGACGGCCTTGCGGAATCCCTTCACGGTCCAGCCCGTCTCGACGAAGCCGGTCAGGATCCGGTTGCGGATCCGCTGGCTCTCCTCCTCCTCGTCGGTCAGCAGCGCCAGCAAGGGCTCGCGGGCCGCGGCCTCCCCGCCCTGGGCGAACAGCAGTTCGACGGCACGGAAGCGCACGGTCTCGTCGAAGTCCACGAGCGCGCCGACGACCACCGGGGGCACCCGGGAGTCGATGTGGTCCTCGAGCAACTCGAGAAGCCGCACCTTCTTGTCCGGCTTGAAGCTGTCCTTGCCCACCTCGCGGGAGAGTACGTCGAGCAAGATCTCGATCACCTGGTCCTCGGTGGTAATCGACCGCAGGGCCTGGATCGGCCAGGTGACGTTCTCCGACTCGCCGAGGAAGGTACGGATGGGCGGGATCGCGCGGGCGCCCTTCTCGACCAGCAAGCTGCAGATCAGCTCCTTCTCGAAGCGATCCATGGAATCGGAGCGGATGATGATATCGTAGCGCCGCAACAGGGCCAGCAAGGCCTCGTCGGTGCCGATCTCCGCCAGATAGGAGATCGGCTCGTCCATCCGTTCGTCCTTGGCCCGGGTCTTGCGCAGCACGTTGCGGACCGCCCTGTCGAAGCCGCGCTCGACGCGCTTGTCCTTCGAGAAGTAGTCGAGCAGTCCCATGGTCACTCTCCCGTGTCCGTCCGCCGGAGCGGTCCGTCGAAGCCCAGGTCGAGGCCAGCGACGAAACGCGGCGAACTGGATGTCATGCCTACGCCAGCGGTCACCGAAAGGTCAATGGCCCCGAGGTGGAAGCCCACGCCGCCGCGGGCCACGGCACGGCCCGCGTTGGCCGGCGAGCGGGGCATCCCCCAGACCTCGGCCAGCAGTCTCAGCCACGGTGACGGGTGGACGACGACCAGTCCCGACAGCCACACCACGTCGTCCTGCGCCGCGAACTTCGTGGGATCGCCCAGGATCGCCAACGAAGCCGCTCCGGCCAGATCGACCGGTCCGAGCCGCTTGCCGACGATCAGCCCGCCGTGGACGTCGGTCTCGTCGGTCCCGTAACCAGCCCGGGCGCGAGCGTTGGGCAGCTTGACCCCCAGCTCCACGGCGATACCCGGCCGGCGCGGGCCCTCGGTGAGCGCGACGAAGCGACTTCGAATCCGCAGATCACCCGACCCGTAACCATCCTCGGTGGGCTCGTGTCCGCTGGCCGGAGTGTCGAAACGGACCAGGAGCAACGAATAGTCCAGTTCGATGGCCACCCGCTCCAGCAACGCGATCTCCACCTGGAAGTGGGGGAGCTGGTAACGGTCGCGAACCTGGTCGAAGAACAACCGCTGTTCGCCGACGTTCACCGCTGCGCCAACCACCGCGCGCAGGTCCATCGCGCCAGCCCGCGCGGGACGGGTCCACACCGGCCCCGGAACCTCCGCGCGCGCGGGCCGAGCGGCCGCCAGCAGGCTCGCCAGCGTGAGTGCCCACGCGAGGAAGTGGACGGCGGGCGGAACAAAACCTCGGTCCCTGTTGGGGGGGGACGACATCGGCTCATGGTACCGCAGGGAGCGAGCCATGCCGGTTGCTGACCTCCAAAGCGCTGTGATATCTAGCAAAAACACGGCACCTCGGGTGTCGTGCGCGCGAATGCGCACACAGGGAGTCCACCACATGCGTCCACGCAACCAGCGGATCCGCGATGTCCTGGCGCTGTGCGTCCTCGCCCTCCTCCTCGGCAACGAAAGCTGCGAGGAGGAAAGCGGGACACCGGTGGCAGACGCCGGCGCCGATCTCACCATCGATCTAGGCCAGCCGGCCCAGCTGGACGGCAGCGCCAGCACCGACCCGGACGCGGGCTCGTTGGTGTTCCACTGGAACCTGGAGTCCAAGCCCGTCACCAGCGCGATGGCGAACTCCAGCTTCAGCAAGAACACGTCTGCGGACGCGTCACAGACCAGTTTTGTCCCCGACGTGCCGGGGACCTACGGCGTCAGCCTCTACGTGGCAAACGAGGGCGAGCACTCCTCGGATCTGGACTACGTGGTCGTCATCGCAGGATCGACCAATACCCTGCCCGTCGCCGACGCCGGCGTCGACGTCGAAGCCGGAGTCGACGAGGTCGCCTACCTGGATGGTTCCGCCAGCTCCGACCCCGAGGGTGCGGCGTTGCAATACGAATGGTCCTTCGACCTGGTCCCCGCGGACAGCGCCCTGACCGAGAGCGACCTGTTCAACCAGGGCTCGCCCGAGGCGGCGGTTGTGCCGGACGTGGTCGGTCAGTTCGTGCTGCGGCTGCGGGTCTATGACGGCGAATTCTGGAGCACCCCGGATTTTGTCACCGTCTCGGCAGTGGAGAGCAATCAGCCACCCATCGCCAACGCGGACGAGAGCTTCGAGTTGACCCCGTGTTCCAGCGAGACGGTCGACCTGGATGGTCGCGCCAGCTACGACCCCGAAGGCGCGGACGTGACCTACAACTGGGAGATGGTCTCCGTTCCGGCGGGTAGCCAGGTCTCCACCCAGACCATGGACGGGGAGGACACCGGCTCCCCGAGCTTCACCTGGGACCTGGTCGGGCTCTACACGGCGCGACTCGTGGTCAGCGATGGCAACCTCGACAGCACACCGGACTACGTGGCGATCCGAACCGTGGATCACGAGCCCAACGACGGGCCCGTCGCGGATGCGGGCGGCAACATCCTGATCGAGGCCAGCGCGTACTGCTCCGGCTCCTGCAGCCCCTGCGGCGAGCGGGAGGAACTTCTGGACGGCTCGGACTCCTGGGACCCGGACAACGACAGCCTGGACTACACCTGGGACATCACCAGCGGCCCCGGCGAGGTCAACGGTGAGCACGCTGAGCAGGCCGAGCTGGTGATCCCATCCCTCGAGACGACGCCCAACAACACCAGCGTCTCGGTGACCACCGTCGAGCTGACGGTGATGGATTGCCAGGGAGAACCGCTCGCGGACTCCCAGGAAGTCACCGTCACCTTCCGCTGCACCGGAAACGTGTACTGAGGAGGATGGGGAAATGACACAACGCGGATTCCTCATCGTTGTCCTGAGTTTTTCCCTGCTGGGCCTCGCCCTCGGCGCCTGTGAGCCCGAGGAGGTCGTCACCAACAGCGCCCCGTGGGCCGACGCCGGCGACGACGTCACCACCTCGGTGGCGCTGGAGACGACGCTGGACGGTTCGGGAAGCTACGACCCGGACGAGGGCGACGGGCTGACCTACACCTGGTCCTTCGAATCGGTTCCGGAGGACAGCGGCCTCACCGAGGCGGATATCAGCCCCAATGGCAACGCCGATGCGATGGCGCCGGTGTTCGTCGCCGACGAGCAGGGGCTGTACGTGGTGCGGTTGCGGGTCAACGACGGCGAGCTGGACAGCCAGAGCGATTTTGTCCACGTGATGGCCGACATCGAGGGCAGCCTGCCGGTGGCGGACGCGGGCGAGGACGCTTCGGTCACCGAGGGCGACACCGTCGATCTGGACGGCTCGGCGAGCACCGACCCGCTGGGCAACGAGCTCGGATACGCCTGGTACCTGGTCAGCGCACCAGGAAACAGCAGCTTGACGTCGGACGACATCGCCGACGGCGACCAGGCCGATGCCAGCTTCGTCCCCGACGCTCCCGGGGTCTTCCTGATCGGCTTGCAGGTCAACAACGGCACCGTCGACAGCGTCCCCGATTTCGTCTCGGTGGAGGTCAGCTCGACCAACTCCTGTCCCGACGCGTCCGGCGACACCTCCGGCGACCTGCACAGCTGTACCGACATCGACGTCACCGCGTCCGACTCGTCCGATCCGGACGGTGACTCGCTGGCCTACAGCTGGCGACACCTGCTGCCGCCCTTCGGCTCCGGACTGGTGGAGGACGACTTCGTCGATCCCGCGGGCGAGCAGACCTCCTTCTTCGCCGACGTCCCCGGGACCTACACCCTGCAGGTATCGGTCAACGACGGCGAGTGCGAGAGCACCCCCTATCAGTTCGACCTGGTGATCTCGGTACGTCCGACCAACGACGCACCGGTGGCGACGGCCTCGGGCACGCAGTGGTACTCCGGCTACTCCAAGTGCACCCAGAGCGGCCAGGCATGGTGGTGCCAGGCCTGCGACGCCCTCGAGGTCGAGATCGACGGCTCCGGCAGCTCCGACAGCGACGGCGACACCCTGGCGTTCGAGTGGGAGAACATCTACGACCCCGACGTCTATCCCAACTTCAGCTCCGCCACCATGGTCGCCGACGACGGACCCATCGCCACCGTCCGCCTCGACGACGCCACCGCCGTCTACGGCCAGGCGACCCAGCACCAGTACGAGTTCCAGCTGACCGTCACCGACTGCATGGGCGAGTCCACCACCCTCGAGGACACCTTCGGCATCGTCTACCAGTGCACCGGCCAGGCCGGTCCTTGACCTGAGAATGTGTTCCCATAAAGAACACTCTCTACTAAAACCCTCCCAGCGACGGAGGGATCGTGGCGCGGAGCACCAAGAAAGTCGAT
>CAYTBN010000043.1:0-59954 GCA_964436045.1 uncultured Rickettsiales bacterium
GCGACAGGATGCTTGATCGGCAATGGCGCTTCCTGTATTCTTCTATCGCTATGGATGCCTTGTTCAATACCTAGCTGTTCGCTGGATATGGCCATCGTGCCGGTAGCAAGGACGGAGTGCAAGAGGATGTTCATCACCGAGGACGAGGGGTTCTGGTCCCTGGAGTTGGGAATCGTGCTCACCAACATCGCCACAGTCCACCGGCGGCGGGGCACGGCTCCGAGGCCCCCCCTGGCAATCGCCGCGGCCGCGAAGCGCGGTCGGGTCCGGCGGCGAGTGCCCTGGCCCACGGCCGGGCAGCCGGTGTTCGGTGGAGTGGAGGACGGCAGATCGGAGGAGGACGGTGGCCCGCGGAGGCGCGGCTGTGATGATCCTCTGCTGAGGGTGCGGGTGATGGCGCTGCTGTACGCGAATCCCGAAGCCCCCTGCAGCACGCCGCAGGTAGCGCGGGTGTTCGGGTTGAGGGAGACGGACGTTCGCTCGGCCCGGCCACCGTCGGCGAGGAGGGTCGGGCGAGCCCTGCTCGCGCCTTTCGGCCATTGGCTCGTGACACTTCAGCGCGCCGGCTTGGTCCCCGCGTGGCCCGATGAACTTGAGGCGCCCTCCGAGGGACCCTCGAGCCCGTCCGCTCGACGTCGGCACCGGCCGGGGCACCTGCGACCGCTCGGCGGACCTGGGAGGCGGTGACCCATGTCACGCCGTCGTACTCCCCCACGCCCCCGGCCCGTCCGGGTCGGCGTGCTTCGCGCCAGCGCGGTGAACCGCTGGCGAACCAATGAGAACGGCGACACCGAGTTCTACTGGCGAATTCGCCGCCAGGGGGTTCGCGGATACGTCTGGACCGGTTACGGAACGCGCGAGACCATCGAGAGGCAGATGGCCCGGATGGTCGCGGCGGGACGCACGGGAGCGGCGGCGAAGACCAGGGACGATCCCGAGATCGGCACCCTCGGCGAGGCCATCGAAGCCTGGTACGAGGTCCAGCAGGACCGCCCCGACCTCCAGCCGTCCACGGTCGCGAACTACAGCAAGGCCGCACGGCACTTGCTCGCCTGGCTCGCTCCGGTGGCCGTCTTCAAGGTCGATCGGGCCGTGGTCGAGGGGTACCGGAATGACCGCCTGAGGGAGAAGGCGGCTCCGCGGACCGTGAAGCTGGAGTTGAAGGTCCTGCACATGATCTGGCGATGGAGCCGCGAGCGGGGGCTCGTGCCGGCGCGGGATCTGCCGTAGGTGCGGGTGAAGGTCGACGGGTACGTGATCAACCACCGCACCCCGGCCCCGGAGGAGGTCGCATCCGTTCTCGCTCTCCTCGACGGGCTGATGCTGATCGTCCTCCAGCTGCTCGCGATCACCGGCGCTCGCGTCGCTTCGATCTGCGCGGTCCGCGAGGGGGATCTGGACGAAATCCGCGGGCTGCGGATCCCCGACACCAAGACCGGTCCCCGGTGGTTCCCCGTCCCCGCTGATCTCGTCTCGTCCCTGAAGGAGCACTTCGCCGAAAACGAAGGTCCGCTGGTCGCCAGAAGCTCCGCGGTCGCCCCCCAGATCGTCCGAGATCGATTGAAGCGCGCGTGCACGGCCGCCGGCGTGAAGCCGTTCACGCCCCACGGCTTCCGCCGGATGGTGGTCGACCGGATGATCCGCGGCGGGATCGACCCGGCCACGGCCGCCTCCCTGACCGGCCACAGCGTCGAGGTCATGCTCCGTTGCTACCGCAAAGTCACCGATGACGACCGCCGCCAGGCGGTGCTCAAGGCCGGTCTCGGCCACTTCCCCCTCCCCGGCCAGGTGATCGAGGGCCCCTGGGACGGGCAGGAGCAGGCCGCCGCGAGCGGCGGTTCCGGTCCCGGTCGGGGCACAGAATCCGGGCACAACCATGGCAACTGACCGAAATCACGACGGTCCTGGGCTACGTGGAGTAGTCCACTCTCACCCCATCTCCCGAGATCACCGCAGCACTTGCTTCGACCGCCGCCCATCCGGGCGCCGCGGGAAACATGCAATCTGCAATACATGACCCCCTATCTTCCCTATCTTCGGCTCGGACGTACATTCCTTCCGTAAGATCCCGCGAGGGCGCCGGGCGGTTTCCCGGCTTCCGGCGTTCCGATAGAATCCACCGTGAGACGATCCATCGGAGGCTGACTGTCGCCGCGCATTCCAGAGGGGACTGCGATGCCCACGAACCCGCCGAGCCGACGCTCGCCGACGCTGCCGATTCTCTGGCTCACGGTGCTCGTGTCGTACGGCGCGCCGGCGGGAGTCTCCGCGGAAGAGTCGCCGATCATCCTGTTCGACGACACGGCTGTCAGCGCGCTCGAAGATCGGTGGGTCGAGGATGTGGCCCGCAGGCTCGGCCTGCCTTCGACGGACGCCCTGACGGCACGACCAGCCACGGAGTTCGCGTTCGGCGGGGCCGCGGTCTGGCCGCACGGCATCGAGGTCACCTCCTCGACCGGCGGCGATTCGATCCTGAGGCTCCACCGAATCATCGCCTGGGGTGAGGCGGCCATCGTACTGGTGGACTACGAGGAGACCATAGCCCAGCTCTCCGTCGTCACCGAACGACTCGCCGATGTACAGGACCCCCTCGACGGGCCAGCTCTCGCCCGCGCGGCGTTCCTGCTCGGATACGCGCACTACCAGTCGGGCGACGAGCCAGCAGCCGTGGCTGCATTCGCCCAAGCCGCGGTCTTCGACCCCGGCGTCCGATGGGACAACGACTTCCCCCCCGAACCGCAGCAGACCTTCAACAACGCGATCCTGGAGGCACTGCGGCGGCCGGACGCGCGGCTCGAGCTGGCCGATCCGGAGACGGCGGCGGGCGCGGAGTCGCCGATCGCGCTGGACGGTGCACCCATCGCACTGCCGGCCACCGTTCCCCCCGGGCTGCACCGGATCACCTTGCCCGGATCGGATGGACTCCCGCGCCTCATCGCCGTGGACCTGCCACAAGGCGAAACGATCCAGCTCGTCCCGGTCGACCAGCTCGTCCGGGGCTGGTTCGGACCGCCGCGCGAGGCAGGTACCGCGGCCATCGCCCTCGCGGATGCACTGGCACGGGTCGATGCCACGGAGGCCTATGTGGTCGATCCCGTCTCCGACCGGATCGTACTGGTCCGCCCCGGCGCTGGCCAGGTGATGGAGATCGCCAGGACGCCGCAGGCGACCAAGCCGTTGAAGCGCGAAGGTCGGGGCGCCTCCCCTGGAGCGCCGATCGCCATCGCAGGAGGCGTGGTCGCCGGTATCGGGCTCGCCATGGGCCTGGCCCAGCGGTCCCACGCGCTCTCCATCCTGGCGGACACGGACGCTTGTGCGACGGATCGAGACCGGCGCAGCGAGGACTACCACCGGGCGAGCGGCCAGATGACCGCGGGTTTCGTGATCGCGGGTATCGGCGGCGCGGCCGTGGTCGTCGGGATCCCGATTGGCATCCACCACGGCCGCAAGGCCCAGGACCGGGGCGCCTCGGTGTCCGTGTGGTGGACCCCGGGACCGTCAACGACCGCCGACGCGGGATTCCGGCTGAGCGGGCGATGGTGAGGCAAGACGCCAGGAGGGGCCCGGTCGCGTGGGGTTGGTTTGCCGTGGCCGGGCTCGTCGCTGTGGGCTGCCTCCCGGACTTCGACGGCTCCCTGGGCGACTGCCCTGGCGACGACGACGACGACGCGATCGACTGCCCCGGAGACGGCACGTACACGGTGGAGACCTACGCGGGCGGTATGGAATGTGAGAATTCGTTCGTCGAGGACGTGGACGGCGATGGCCACGACGACATCATCTGGCCGCACCAGCTGGACGCTGAAATGCGCCTGTGGTGGGGCGATGGGATGGGCGGCTTCGACACCAGCACGGTCGGGATCGGGCGAAGCGGGGGCTACGTCGACTTCGGCGACGTGGACAACGACGGGTACGTGGACGCGATCGCCAGCAACCAGGACTACTCCCGCCTCGTCCTGGTGCGCGGCGACGGGGACCGCAGCTTCGGGGGCGAAACCAGCGACATCGGCCAGGGCAGCTTCCCGACGTTCGTGCAGCTGATCGACACCGACCACGACGGCAACCTCGACGTGTTCGTCTCGCTCAGCGACCAGGGCTGCGTGGCGCTCCGGATGGGCAACGGGGACGGCACCTTCGACGGCGCCAACTGCACGATCGACACGGACGCCCACCGGTTCTACACCCTCGACATCGACGGTGACGGCTGGCAAGAGCTGGTCCAGTCCAACACCGGCACGATCTACGGCTTCGACGAGGATGGCGACGTGGACGTCGTGGACACGCTCGACCACCCTGGCTTCTCGTCGGTCGGCAACCTCCTCCCCGCCGACATCGACAGGGACGGAGATCCCGATCTGATCGCCTTCGGCACGCTGGAGTCCGATGGAACGGCGGGCATCGCCAAGTACATCAACGACGGGGCAGGGAGCTTCTACGAGTGCCTGGTCGCCAGCTCGCTGGAAGCCACCGGCACGGCCGCAGGCGACCTCAACGAGGACGGCCAGCCCGACTACACCCGGCAGACCACCACCAACAGCTACAGCACGTTCTACATCCACACCCACGACTGATCCGCGAACGGGTGGCCATACATGACCCCGTTCCCGTTCTCCCCGTTCTCTATCTGACCCCCTATCCCGGCGGTGGAGGAGTGGTGTCGTTGTCGTCATCGTCGTCGTCGTCATCGTCGTCGTCATCGTCGTCGTCATCGTCGTCGTCGTCGTCACCGGTGCAATCCGGAGCGTTCATGCAGTCGATGTCGTCGCAGTCATACCAACCGTCCTGGTCGTTGTCCGCGCCGTCGGAGCACTCGCCGGGTTCGTCTCCTTCGTAGTTGTCGCCGGTGTCGTCGTCGGTGGCGCCGTCGGTGGTGTCGTCGTCGGTGGCGCCGTCGGTGGTGTCGTCGTCGCTCGGGGTCTCTTCCGCGGCGCTGGTGTCGTCGTCATCAGCACTCCACTCAGTCGCGGGGAAGCCTGTCTGGCAACCCGCAGCGAGGAGACCGAAGGCCAGCAGGGCCAGGATCGTGTGGCGCGTGTTCATCATCTCGCTCCCTCCGTTTCGAGGTCCGAAACGACGGTCTCGGTCCTGGCAACCATTGTGTAACGATCCCGTACTGGACGGTGTTTCAGGCCGGTTTCACGAAGATGCGCCTACCGGCCTACGTCCGCCTGTGGCTCCGCCGCCGACGACACGGCCGACGACGACACGGGCGACGACGACACGGGCGACGACGACTACGATGTCTGCGGCGATGGGAGCGCGCCCTTCGAGGGGATCCAGGAGGCGGTCGACGCGGCCGCGGACGGGGACACGGTCCGGATCTGTCCGGGCACCTACGATCCGGTCGAGGTCGTCGAGCGGTCGGTCTCGCTGCTGGGCGTGGACGGCGCGGCGGTGACGATCATCGACGGCGGGGAGGGCGGAGCCCTCCACATCGAAGGCTCCACCGTGGAGCTGACCGGGTTGACGCTGACCGGTCGCGCGTCCGCGTGGACCGGCGCCGGGGTGTCGGCCCTGTCCTCCACGCTCGCGGTGCACGACAGCGTGATCTCCGGGGCGACCTCGGCGGCGCACCCGTCCTACGGGGCCTACCTCAGCCTCACCGACTCCACCTGGGAGCGGGTGGTGTTCGAGGACAACTCGGTCAGCAACGGTGCACTGGGCGCCTTCGACGGGGGATATCTGGAGATCGTGCACTGCCTGTTCCAGCGCAACGGCAGCATCGTGCTCAACGTGGGCGGCCCCGACGCCACGATCCACAACAACCTGATCGTCGACAACAGCTGCGACATCGCGTGCGTGAACCTGTCGATGAACACCGCCGTGCTGTGAATCTACAACAACACCATCGCCGAATCGACCATGGTCGATCCCGACGACTGGGTGGTCCAGGTGAACTCGGAGCTGGCGGAGTTCATCAACAACATCGTGGTCGACAGCAACGCCCAGGGCGTCCACGCCTACTCCTCGTCCATCAACGACTACAACGACTCCTGGGGACACGCGGGCGACAACTTCTACGACCAGGTCGACGGCGAGAACAACCTGGAGGCGAACCCTCACTTCGTCGATCCGGAGAACGGCGACTATCACCTCGACCCGGGCTTCTCGCCCTGTGTCGACGCCGGGAGCCCGCTGCCGGGTTACGACGACCTCGACGGCTCGCGCAACGACATGGGAGCGTACGGCGGTCAGGACGGCGCGTGGTAGCGACGGTCGTGCCTGACCGGACCTTCCGTTCCGTGGCCACCCGGTGCAGGGGGCGAGGGGGCGGGGCGGGGTACCAGCGGCGGCTGGGGTTCGCCTCGTGTCCGGTGGCGACTGTCCTCTCAGCGGGAGTCGCGATGGATGCCGGTCACGGCCCTGCCCGAGGGGTCGGGCGACCGGGCAAAGGCTGGATCCCAGCCGATGGCCTCGGGGCAGCTGCACGCGATGCTGGCCCCGCCGGGGACCGTGGCGGCCGCGCTGCGGTGCGGGAAATGCTCCTCGAAGAGGCAGCGGTAGAGGTATTCCTCGGGGGATGCGGGCGTGTTGCGGGGGAACCGAGACGCCGCGTCGGCCGGTAACGCGTCTCCGACCTCATCGCGGGCGAACTGCCGCAGGGCGTCGATCCAGCCGTAGCCGACTCCGTCGGAGAACTGCTCCTTCTGGCGCCACAGGACCTCGGCGGGGAGATACGGTGAGTCGGGGACGTCGAACGCCTGCCTCAGCAGTTGCTTCTCCATCCTCGGTCCCTCCGGGTGGGACGACGACATCTTGTGGAGCGGGTCGATGGTCATGACCTCCTGGAGGAAGCCAAGGTCCAGGAACGGTACACGGGTCTCCACACCCCAGGCCGCCGTGGCCTTGTTGGCCCTCAGGCAATCGTACAGGTGCAGCGCCCGCAGCTTGCGCAACGTCTCGCGGTGGAGTTCCGCCCGGTCGGGTGCTCTGTGGAAGTAGAGATACCCGCCGAGCGCCTCGTCGGCCCCCTCCCCCGAGAGGACCATCTTAACGCCCAGGGCCCGGATCTTGCGGGCCATCAGGTACATCGGGACCGAGGCCCTGATCGTCGTCACATCGTAGGTCTCCAGATGGAACACGACGTCGGACAGCGCGTCGAGGCCCTCCTGGATCGTGAAGGTGAGCGGGTGGTGTACGGTCCCCAGGTGATCGGCCACCAGCTGCGCGGCTGCGTGGTCCGCGCACCCCGGCAGGCCGATGCTGAAGGTGTGCATCCGCGGCCACCAGGCGGCGGAACGCCCATCTTCCTCCACCCGGCGGTCGGCGTGCCTCGACGCGATGGACGCCACCAGCGAGGAGTCGAGCCCCCCCGAGAGCAGGACCCCCCAGGGGACATCGGACATCATGCGCTTGACCACGGCGCGCTCCGCCGCCGTCCGCAGACGGTCCAGATCCGGAGATCGATCCGGCGTCCCGCCACCGAGCCAATCCGGCCGGAACCAGCGCCGCTGTTCCCCGTCGAGGCTGGAACAGAGGTGTCCCGGCGGGAACACCTCGATGCGATCGCAGTCGTCCTGGAGCGCCTTGAATTCGGACGCGAACCACAGGGTTCCGCCCCGGCCGTACCCGATGTACAGCGGCAGGACGCCGATGGGGTCGCGGGCCGCGAGGAACGTCCCGGTCCGCTCATCGGCGAGCACGAACGCGAACATCCCGTCCAGCTCGTGGACGCATGCCTCGCCCAGCTGCGCTTGGAGGGGCAGGATCACCTCGCAGTCCGAAGCCGTCTGGAAGCGGTACCCCTGCGACAACGAAGCGCGCAGTGCCCGGTGGTTGTAGATCTCGCCATTCACGGTCAGGGCGGTTTTGCCGTCGGGGCTCAGCAGCGGCTGCTGGCCGCTCTCCGGATCGACGATGGCCAGCCGCTCGTGCGCCAGCACCGCGGTCCCGCGGACGTGCAGGCCGCTCCAGTCGGGTCCCCGGTGCCGCAGCCGGCGCTGTAGCCGCAGGACCCGCTTGCGCAACGCTGGCACCTCGGCCGGCGCGGCCCCCAGGACGGCAAGGATTCCACACATGGTCTCGACGCTCCCTCCGGACCGACGAAGGGTATCACCGCGGCCGCCTCCGCAGGGTCGGGGCGGCGAAGCGCCGCACTCGAGCGCTGGAGGGGGGCGAGGATCAGGAGATGGACTCGAAGGGATCGCCGCCCAGAACCGGCACCCCATGATCCATGTCCCGGAACAGGAACTCCAGCTCGAACGCGTCGCCGGTCAGCCTTTGGACCTCCTCCCAGCGCCCCACGACCTTGCGCTCGAGCAGCAGCTCCCCGCGGCCGAACTTGGTGTTCAGGCAGTCGGCCAGGGAGCCGGTGGGATCGGCGTAGCACAGGCCCACGTACCGGGACGGTTCGGCCTCCACGTGGCCGCTGAGTCGGTAGCCGCCCTTGCCCTCGACCTGGAACGACCAGCGGGGGAAGTTGTGGTGGCCGGCACCGATCGAGCGCCGCTTGGAGTTGAAGGCGTAATCGGTGCTACCCAGGCGCAGGATGCAGGCGGTCAGCTGCGGCGTGGTCAGCGGGCCCAGCTGGATGCGGGCGGTGAATCCGTCGAAGCGGGCGTCTTCCCGCTCGCGGAAACGACCGGCGTTCCCATACGCATAGTCGTGGGCGTGGCTCCGGCCCCAGTTGTGGCCCTGCAGCCCGGTCCAGCCGTCCACGTCGACTTCGGTGTCGCCCACCCGCATGTTCCCGCGGAAGACCAACCCCGGCCGGGGGGTGAGGACCTTCTTCTTGGGGAACGCGGCCGTGTACATCCACGCGTGGGGGTAGTGGATGATCGGGGGCTCGTCGCCGGTCAGCTCCAGCTCCCAGGCGGCGTCCGGGAGCCCGCCCTCCGCGGGGATCGTCCCCCGGGCCGCGTCCTCGGTCAGGACTGCCTCGCCCAGCCGCACGATGCCGTCGGCGGGCGCCAGGTCGAGTTCGCGGGACGGTACCACCCGCTTGGCCACCCGGTGGACCCCCCGCTCGCCGTCCATCAGCACGGCCCAGCTCTCGCCGAAAGGCGGCGCGTCCGAGCCCCGGGGCGCCAGCAGGTTGTGCTTGATCCACAGGCCCAGCGGCCGGTCCGGCGCGTTGGCCTTGAGGTAGAACGACTCGTAGTGACCGCCGCGATCCCTGGGCCAGCGGACCTCGTTGGGGGGGAACGGGAGTGTGACCATCGACCCTCTCCTGCGCAGGCGGAAATCTACACACCTTCCTCCGGCCCCGGCCCTCAGGTCGGCGGTTGTGCTGACGGGGAACGAGACGCGCTCGACCGGCGCGTCGTGGGTTACCGTCGCGCCAGTTCCCTCGCCGCCACGGAACCGCCGGGCCCTGCGCCGATCACGATGACGTCGATCATGGCGCCGTGGGGGTGTCCTTCGACCCCTCCCGCCCCACGTACAGGGATCGACGGCGGTCGGTCAGCCAGCCCCGCTCGCGGTACCACGCGACCGTCTCCTTGAGGCCCTCCCTGACGTCGGGGTAGCTGTACTCGAAACCCGTGGACCGTGACTTGGCGTTGTCCAGCCAGTAGCTCGAGCAGATGTAGGGCGTGGACTGCACCTCGAACACACGGACGCGGGGCACGCGCAGACGCCTCTCGAGCCAGGTCCAGGCAGACGCGCCCCCCATCATCACCAGGCGCAGCGACTCCATGGGCACGACGGGGACGTCTCGCATCTTACGGCCGGTGAGCAGGGCGATGTAGTGAAGGAATTCGTGGTACGAGATGATGCTGGAATCGACCGCGTCATAGTCCTCACCCAGGGTATCGTCCCGGTCGGCGAGGAACACGGCGAGCCGCGCCGTGTCCGCCACATGCACCGATGTGGTGATGAAGTTCTTGGCGTCAGCCGGGATGGCGGGCAAGAAACCCTGGGCGATCGCCAGGATGATGCCCCCGTGGCCGTAGTCGCTCCCCGGGCCATAGATCGGCGCGGGCCGGACCACCGTCAGGGGCAGCCCGTCCTCGCGGTGGGCCGCCCACATCACCTGCTCCTGCTCCCACTTGGACTGCGAGTACTCGTTGACCAGGTGGGTCCCGGCCGGCCCCGGGGATCCCGGGGGCTCGGTCTTGGGCGACGACGATTCTTCGGAGAACGGCACGTTGACCCGCTGCCCGTCGGCCGCGGTGTACGGTTTGCCGAACACGCCGCAAGTGCTCCAGTGCACGAACCGCTCGAGATCAGCGCCGGACAGGGCCTGCACCAGATTGCGGGTCCCCTGGACATTGATCCGCCGCAGCCGCTCCAGGGACGCGCTGTAGTCGTACAGCGACGCCGGGTGGAAGACATGGGTGACCGGGCGGCGGAACAGGGCGTCGAGGCTCCCGGGATCGAGGAGATCCGCAGGGACCAGTTCCAACTCCGGGTGTGAGGTGTCCACGCCGACGCTCCGGGCCACCGCGCGGAGCTCCTGGTTCGCCAGCGCGCCGGGCAGATCGGTACCGACGACGCACTGCCCCGCCCGCAGCAGCTCCCTGACCACGTACGAGCCCGTGAAACCCAGCGCGCCGGTGACCAGGTTCAGCCTCTCCGCCATGATCCGCCATCTCTCTCGCGTCAGTTGTGTCCGTCGGCCCAGTCCTGGAGCTGGTCGAACCCGTCGATGGTGCCGTCCCGGAGCTGGTTCTCCCAGAAGTCGTGGTCGTCCAGGGTTCCGGGGATGTCGGCGTGGCTCCAGACCCCCTGGGTTCGCCACACCTGGTCTTGATCGTCGGTGCAGGGGATGTTGACCTCGATGCTGAAGGTGAATCCCACACTGCCGCCCTCGACGCCGACCACGGCGGCGGCGTACAGCCAGCTGCGGATGAGCACCACGCGCCTGACGGAATCCCCGTCATCCCAGTGCACCGATCGGAAGTCGAGCAGCAGCGTGTACTCCCCCCACGCGCTGAGGATGTACTCGGTCCGCACGTCGTTCTCGGTGCGCAGGAACTCCACGGTCCCCGCCTGGTAGTCGTCGAGGGAGGTGAGGTAGTTGCGCACGTACCACTCGAAGTGGGGAAAGACGTCCGCCTGGTTCGGCAGCGCCAGCACATCCTCCACCACGTCCGCCGAGAACGGCATGCGCCGGGCGACCACCAGCGAGACGGCCTGATCCCACTGCTCCTCGGTGGGATAGTCCGCCAGCCGGCCCTCGTCGATCAGCGGCGTGAGCTCGGCGTCGGTGAACATGGTCGTCGACAGCCCCTGCTCCAGGTCGCACTCGGGGCGGGTGTTGCTGCCGTCGGCTTGTGCGGTCAGCTCGCACTCCTCGAGGAAGGTCGCATAGGTCCAGCTGGCGCGCTCCAGCTCGGTGCTCTCGTCATCCTCGAAGTGCAGGAAGAAGTGCAGGATCGGGTCGTCCACCGCCTCCGGGGCTAGATCGAGGCCCTCTCGGCAGCCCACGGCGGCCAACATCAACCCCCACAACGCCAGCCAGCGGTACGCGGCAATCGGCCCAGTCGAGGGGGTAACAGGCATGTTCGGCGGCCCCCATTGATCCGCTCTTCCTCCCCGGCACGATACCACGCCGCCACCCCGTCGGCGCCCGCGTCGTCGATCCCTGGATGGCCGACTCCTTCCCTGCAGCGATTGTGGGGCAGAAGCCAGGCAACGTAATAGGCCGATGCCTACGTGGAGTAGCACGGCTGGCCCTCCCGCAACGGCTCGATTCGGTGATCGCGGGTGCTCCGCTGGTCCCCCCGATCCCCAGCCATGGCCCGCGCTCCACCAGCGGCCCCGCGTCGGAAAGCGCCAGCCTGGCGATCTCGGCGAACCGTGACTCGCCCGTCACCCGATACAGAGCCGCCAGGAACACCGCGATCCCCACGCGACCGCTATACAAGTCGTCCGCCACGGGCTGGATCTGGAATCGCTCGGTGCCGGCGAGGGGCTGGACGGCGATCCAGGTCACGGCGCCGTCATCTCCCCGGATCGCGCGGGCGATCAGCATCTCCCCGATGGACCGCGCCCGCTCCACCAGCTGTTCGGCAGGGGCGTCGAAAGAGGCGGCGGCAGGGGAAAGCGGCGCGGGCGAGGTCGAGGAGGTGTCCGCTGCCGGCTCGTCGTGATTCGCGTCACCGACCCGGGCGTGGAAGGCCGCCCGGATCAGGCCGAGCTGCAGCGAGAGGTCGGCGTCACCGAGCTGCTCGATCCGCCGCCGCGTCCGGCCAAGGGGAGGCTCGGGAAGCAACCCCGAGAGCCGCTCCGCCACCCCGCTCTCGACGTCGGTCGAACAAGAGCGCGTCCGGAAGAGCGGGACGTCCAGCTGGATCATCGATCGCCGCTCGGCGGGCAGCACCGACCAGAGCTCGGAGTCATCCGACAGGTTCCGGTTCAACGACAGGATGGCGGCCTCCCACAGGGCGCCGTCCCTGAAGCACTCCGCGGGCAGCTGCGCAGGCGAGACCATCATGTAGTGCCAGGTGGGCTGGAACAGGACGCGGATCGGGCAGTCCTCCAGCAGCGCGAGTGGGCCGCGCGGGTCCGCGAGGTCCTGCCGGTGGGCCACCAGAAACCGGTAGCAGGCCTCGAAACCGCCCAGCAAGGGCTCGAGGTACTCCGTCGACTGCACAGGTTCACCTCCCAGATCGGGGAGGCTTCCGCGGGGTGTGAACTGGCGTTGGCCCCGTCGAGGAGCCAGCTCGTCGGTGCCCACGCCCTCCCAATCCCAGCCGGAGCGGAAGGTCTCCTGGTCCTCGTACCCCCGGTCATCGGGCCCTCCATCGCTTGAGCAGCAAGGCGTTGGTCACCACGCTGACGCTGGACATCGCCATTGCGCCGCCCGCGATGATCGGCGTGAGGAATCCCAGCGCGGCCAGCGGGATCCCGACCACGTTGTAGATGAAGGCCCAGAACAGGTTCTGGCGGATCTTGCGGGTCGTCGCCCGGGACACGTCGATGGCGTCGGCGATCAGGGTCGGCTCGGGGCGCATCAGGGTCACGCCCGCGGTGTGCATCGCCACGTCGGTGCCCGAGCTCATCGCCAGTCCGATGTCGGCGGCGGCCAGCGCCGGGGCGTCGTTGACGCCGTCCCCGACCATCGCCACGACCCGGCCCCCAGCCCGCAAGCCTTCGACCTCCCGAGCCTTGTCCTCGGGCAACACTTCGGCGACGACGCGGCGGATCCCCAGCTGGTCGGCGACCACCTGGGCCGTCCGGCGATTGTCGCCGGTGAGCATGACCGTCTCGACCCCGAGCGCCTCGAGCCGCCGGATGGCCGCGGGAGCGGACTCACGGACCTCGTCCCCGACCGCGATGGCGCCCAACAGCTCGGCATCCCGCGCGATCCACATCACCGTCGCGCCCTGCGCCTCCCGCTCCTGCGCGTCCGCCTCGAGGACGGCGGTCCCGACCCCGAGTTCCTCCATCAGCCGCCGCGAACCCACCTGCAGCGTGTGTTCTCCGAGCGCGGCCTCGATCCCCCGCCCAGCCAGCGCGCGGAAGGACTCGACGGGTGGGATCTCCAGCTCCTGTTCCGCGGCGGCCCGGGTCACCGCCCGCGCCAGCGGGTGCTCGCTGCCGGCCTGGGCCGCGGCGGTCAGGGCCAGCAGTTCCTGCTCGTCTCCACTCGTCGCGGTGATGTCCTGCACCACGGGCCGCCCCTCGGTCAGCGTCCCGGTCTTGTCGAAGACCACCGTCTGGATCGCGTGCGCCCGCTCCAGGGCAGGCGCGTCCTTGATCAGGATGCCGGCCCGGGCCGCGGCCCCGGTGCCGACCATCAACGCCGCCGGGGTCGCCAGGCCCAGGGCGCAGGGACAGGCGATGACCAGGACGCTGACGGCATTGAGCAGCGCCACCTCGATCCCGGCGCCCGCGATCCACCACCCGGCGAAGGCGATCGCCGCGATGCCGATCACGACCGGGACGAACACCGAGGCGATCCGGTCCACGGTCCGCTGGATCGGCGCCTTGGAGGCCTGGGCCTGCTCCACCAGCGAGATGATCCGCGCCAGCCGCGAGTTCTCGCCGACGTCCGTGGCCTCGATCCGCAGCAGGCCGTCGCCGTTGATCGAACCCCCGATGACCCTGGAATCGACCCCCCGCTGCACCGGCTGGCTCTCGCCCGTGAGCAGGGACTCGTCCAGATGGCTCTCGCCGTGGACGATGCGACCGTCCACCGGGATCCGTTCGCCGGGTCGGACGACCACCACCTCACCCGCGCCCACCGCCTCGACCGGGACCTCGATCTCCCTGTCCTCGCGCAGCACCTTGGCCGTCTGCGGCCGCAGCTCCATCAGCGCCCGGATGGCGGTCGAGGTGCTGCGTTTGGCCCGGGCCTCGAGCCACTTGCCCAGCAGCACCAGGGTGATCACCGCCGCGGCGCCCTCGTAGTACAGGTGGCCCCCGGTGAACAGCAGCACCGTGGACAGCCCCCAGGCCGCCGACGTGCCCAACGCAACCAGGACGTCCATGTTGGCGGCACCCGATCGCAGCGCGCCCCACGCGCCGCGGTAGAACCGGTACCCGGCCAGGAACTGGACCGGCGTGGCCAGCAGCGCCTGGACCGGCCCCGGGAGCATCCACTCGATGCCAAGCGGCAGCAGCAGCATGGGCGCCACCAGCGGTGCGGTGAGCGCGGCCGCCCCCGCCAGCAGATAAAGCTCTTGGCGCGCCTTGGCCTGCTCCGCCCCCTCCGCCGCCGCCCACTCGTCGGCGTCGCTCGGTGCCCGCGAAGCGGTGTAGCCTGCCCGCTCGACCGCCTCGATCAGCCCGCCGACCGTGGCCGCGCCCGGCGTGAAGGCAATGGTTGCGACCTCGGTGGCCAGGTTGACCTGGGCCGAGGCGACCCCCTCGACCTCGCGCAGGGACTTCTCGATCCGTTGCGAACACGAGGCGCAGTTCATGCCCCCGAGAGACAGCCGGACCGCCTCGGCCGAGACCCGGCGACCGGCCTTCTCGAATGACCTCGGTTCCATCGTCATCGCGTTCACCTCTCCCCTCTTCTTAAAGGTCCCAGTCACTGGAAGATCAAGGGTCGAGGGCCTTTTTCTCCACGGCGGCGTGGGGGCGGAAGTGGGCAATATCCTCCGGTCGATTGGCGAATAGTCTCCAGCGGTACGTCCACGACCCCCACGGCGAACCCGAGCGACTGGATCCCAACGCTTGCGGTGGCGCAATGTCGACGCGGCTGACGTCCCTGGCCCGACGCTTGCACAATCGGCAGTCGTCGACGAAACAAAGCGCATCCCAGGGCAACAGTAATCAGGAGGAAACGAAGATGCCGAACATCGAGACGAAGACGGTCCTGACCCTGGTCCTCGTGATCCTCACCCCCATCGCGCTGGCCGCCTGCGGCGGTGGAGGCGACACGGGCGCGACGGCCGATCCGGGGGACCACGCGGGTCACGACCATGCCGACCACGCCGACCATGCGGAGCACAAGGACCACGGGGCCCACGCCGAGGCCAGCCCTGATGCCGGCGCGGGGATGAGCGCCATGGGCGGCGAGAAGATCGATCCCGAGGGGGTCGTCGAGGCGTTCGACCAGCCTCTGAAGGCAGGGGACAAGGCCATCTGCCCCATCAGCGGCGAGGTCTTCATCGCCAGCGACACCACGGCGACCTCGGAGCACGAAGGCAGGCACTACGGCTACTGCTGTCCCGGCTGCAAGGCGAAGTTCGACGCCAACCCGGCGGAGTTTGCGGTCAAGACGACCGAAGGGTAGCTTGCAGCCCCGGCGGCAACGAGGTCACTGGCGGGCGCCCCCAAGTCGGCGGGGGCCCTGGATGAGTATGTTTGGAGGACTGTGCGATGCTGCGCTGGCTCCCCTTGATGTTCGTGCTCGTGGGGCCGGCCCGGGTGGCCGTTGCCTCGGACGACGCCCAGGATCCGGGTGAGGACCTGGTACGCCAGGCGCTGGATAGCAACCCGACGATGGAGTCGCTGCGCGAGCGCGTCGCCGCGCTCCAGAGCCGCACGATCCAGGCCAGCGCCCGGCCCGAGCCCATGGTCGGCATCGAATACTCCAACGTGCCGGTGACCACGCCGGTACCCGGGAACCACCCCATGAGCGGCCTGCAGTTGAAGCTGCAGCGGACCCTGCTGTTCCCCGGTACCGTCCCGCGCCGCGTCGCCAGCGCCGAGGCGCGGGTCCAGATCGGCGAGGCCTCGTACGGGGAAGGCCGGGTGGCGCTGGCTGCGGCCGTCCGGCGCGGGTTCTGGCGGCTGACGCTGACACGTCAGCTACGGGCGGTGACCGAGGATCACCTGGCCCAGGTCGACCAGCTCATCGACGCCGTGCGCGCCGGATACGAGGTCGGCAAGGCTGGCCAGCACGACCTGCTGAACCTCCAGCTCCTGCGGGACCGTCTCGACGACGATCTGCAGGAATACGACCGGGTGGATCGGGAGCTCACGGCCGGGCTGACGGCGGCGATCCACGCCGAGGGAACATCGCCGGTCCAGACCCCGAGCCAGACGCCCATGCCGCCGCACCCCGGGTCCCTGGACGCTCTCCTCGAGACCGCCACAACGCACAACCCGACCCTCGCGAGGCTGAGCGCCACCGAGGCCGCGGAGACGGCCGCCGCCGAGATGGCCCGGCGCGAGGCCTGGCCCGATGTGACCCTGTGGGCCGGATACCGGGTGCGGGCGCCCATCGACGGCGGCGACGACGGGACCAACCAGGCCTCCCTCGGCCTGTCGATTCCGCTCCCGACCGCGGCCTCGAAGCGCTGGGGAGGAGCCGAGGCCGAGCACGAGGCGCTGGCCCGGGCAGCGCAGTCCAGCTCCGCGGCGTTCGTCGACGATCTCCGTGCGGCCCTGGACGCCGCGCTGGCGCGCTGGGAGCGGGCCACGGACAAGGCCGTGACCTATCGCGAGCAGCTGATCCCGGACGCCCGGACGACCCTCGAAGCCACCCTCGTGGCCTACCAGGTCGGACGAGCCGACTACGCGTCGCTGTTCCAGGCCGAGGTCCAGCTGCTGGACCTGGAGCGGGCGGCACGGACCGCCGAGACCGACGCGGCCCTCGCTGAGGTCGACGTGGCGATGACGCTGGGCACCGCCGAGCGGACGGTGGAAGGAGTGGAGCGATGAATATCCGCCGGACTGGCATCTGGATGGGGATCGCCGTCGCGCTGATGCTGACCCTGGGCATGGCCGCGGGGTGCGACCGCAGCGATGGCAGCGCCGCGGAGACCGAGGAGGTTCAGCTGTACACGTGTGGTATGTGCCTCCAGGTGGTCCAGGAGGGCCCCGGGACCTGCCCGATCTGCGGGATGAACCTGACCCCGATGAAGGACAGCACCGCGAGCAAGCACGGTGGCCACGATCACGGCGGCGGCGACACCGCCAGCGCGGAGGCGGACTCCGCGGAACGGACGATCGCCTACTGGGTCGCGCCGATGGATCCGACCTACATCCGCGATGTGCCGGGCAAGTCGCCGATGGGCATGGACCTGGTGCCGGTCCACGAAGACGAGATCGCCGACGGAAGCGCCCCGGCCGGAGGTTCGGCGGTGATCGTGAACCCGGTGGTCGTCCAGAACATGGGCGTCCGCATCGCCCCGGTGGTCAGGGGTTCCCTGTCCCGCCACGTCCGCACCATCGGCGAGATCGAGGTCGCCGAGGACAGCCTCTCGGTGGTCAACCTGCGGTACTCGGGCTGGATCGAGACGATCTACGTCGAGGAGACGGGCGAGGAGGTCCGCAAGGGGCAGCGGCTGTTCGACATCTACAGCCCCGAGCTGGTCTCGGCCCAGGACGAATACCTGCTGGCGTTGCGCGCCGGCGGTCAGGACGGCCCCCTCGCCCGGTCGAGCCGCAAACGTCTCGAGCTGTGGGAGCTGTCCGACAAGCAGATCCAGACCATCGCCGACGCCGGCGAGGCCCAGCGGACCGTGACCATCTACGCACCGCGCGCGGGCTACGTGTTGCACAAGAACGTGGTCGAGGGCGGCCGCGTCAGCGCTGGCCACGATCTGTACCGGATCGGCGATCTGGCGTCGATCTGGGCGCTGGCCGAGGTCTACGAGTTCGACGCCCCGTGGGTCGCCGAGGGACAGGCGGCGACCATGGAGCTGTCGTTCGCGCCCGGCGAGACCTACGCCGGCCACGTGTCCTACGTCTATCCGACCCTCAGCGAGAAGAGCCGGACGCTCAAGGTCCGCCTGGAATTCGAGAATCCTGGTCTGGCGCTGCGACCGGGGATGTTCGCCACGGTCTGGATCGAGGCGCAGCGGCGGGACGACGTGCTGATGGTGCCCTCCGAGGCGATCCTCCACGGCGGCGACCGCCAGACCGTGTTCGTCGCCCAGGGCGGCGGCAGCTACCGGGCCCAGTCGATCACCACGGGCATCTCCGGCGACAACCGGCACACCGAGGTGCTGTCGGGCCTGGGCGAGGGCGAGCAGGTGGCGGTCTCGGGTCAGTTCCTGCTGGACTCCGAGAGCCAGCTGCAGGAGGCCGTCGCCAAGCTGCTGGCCGCCAGGCTGGAGGCAAACCAGAAGCAGGACGAGGCCGCCGGGGAGAACGACCACGACCCCGTTGACGCCGACCCGACGAGCTACTGGACCTGTCCGATGCGCCCCGGCGTGGTCCAGGACGACCCCGGGGACTGCCCGATCTGCGGAATGGAACTGGTGGAGAAGGACCGATGAGCGCCGAGGAGGCGTCAAAGAGCGAGGACCGCCACGGGGGAATCGTCTCGTGGGTGATCGAGGCCAGCGTCCGCAATCGGTTCATGGTCGTCATCCTGACCGGGATGGTGATCGTCGCCGGATCATGGGCGGCCCTGACCACCCCGATCGACGCCATCCCCGACCTGAGCGACGTGCAGGTGATCGTGTTCACCGAGTACACGGGCCAGGAGCCCCAGGTGGTCGAGGACCAGGTCACCTATCCCCTGTCGACGGCCATGCTGTCGGTGCCCCACGCCAAGACCGTGCGCGGGTACTCGTTCTTCGGTTTCTCGATGGTCTACATCATCTTCGAGGACGGCACGGACTTGTACTGGGCGCGTTCACGGGTGCTGGAGTACCTCAACTTCGTCCAGAGCCGGCTCCCGGAGGGCGTCACACCCCAGCTGGGCCCGGACGCCACCGGGGTCGGCTGGGTCTACGAGTACACCCTGAGCGACTTCAGCCCGCGCTCCGATGTCCTGCGGAGCCAGCTCGACGCCGACGACTCGCGGACGGTCGAGCTCGGCGAGCTGCCATCCCCCGCGGAGATGTCGGAGATCGGTGACGAGGAGGTCCCGGTCTACTCATCGAGTCAGCTGGCCGAGCTGTTCCGGGTCGACGATCCACCTGGGATCGCCGAGCCCGAGACCTTCGTCGAGGACTCCCTGCACTTCATCGTCCCGGCGTTCGACGAGGACCGGGACAAGCGGATATCCAAGGTCGAGCTCCACGCCGCCGCCAACTTTCGCGGCATCGATCTGCAGCAGCTGCGCTCCCTGCAGGACTGGTACCTGCGCTACGAGCTGATGGCGCTGGAGGGGGTCGCCGAGGTCGCGTCGGTCGGCGGCTTCGTCAAGCAGTACCAGGTCGAGGTCGATCCGGAGAAGCTGCGCTCCTACGGCGTGACCCTGGGCCAGGTCAAGCGGGCGATCAAGCGCAGCAACACCGACGTCGGCGGCCGGCTGATCGAGATGGCCGAGACCGAGTTCATGGTCCGCGGCGAGGGGTACATCCACTCCATCGAGGACCTGGAGACCATCCCGCTGGGGATCGACGTCGACACCCACGCACCGATCCTGTTGCAGCAGGTGGCGAACATCCACATCGGTCCGGAGCTTCGGCGCGGGCTGGTGGAGATGAACGGCGAGGGCGAGGTGGTCACCGGGGTGGTGGTGATCCGCTTCGGCGAGAACGCCCTGGAGGTCATCGATCGGACCAAGGTACGGCTGGAGGAACTCCAGGCAGGGCTGCCCCCCGGCGTCGAGATCCACGTCTCCTACGACCGCTCGGGGCTGATCGAGCGCGCCATCAGGACCCTGCAGCACAAGCTGCTGGAGGAGATGCTGGTCGTCGCACTGATCATCATCCTGTTCCTGCTGCACTTCCGCTCGTCGCTGGTGGCGATCCTGACCATCCCCACCGGGGTGCTGATGAGCCTGCTGGTGATGCGCCTGATGGGGCTCAACGCCAACATCATGAGCCTGGGGGGGATCGCCATCGCCATCGGGGTGATGGTCGATGCGTCGGTGGTGATGGTCGAAAACCTCCACAAACACAAGGAGCGCGACTCGGGGCTGAGCCACCTGGATCTCGTGATCCTGTCGGCCCGGGAGGTGGGTCCCGCCCTGTTCTTCTCGTTGCTGATCATCACGGTCAGCTTCCTGCCGGTCTTCACCCTGGAGCAGCAGGAGGGGCGGCTGTTCACGCCGCTGGCGTACACCAAGACCTTCGCCATGGCCTCGTCGGCGCTGCTGGCGATCACCATCGTGCCGGTGCTGATGTACTACTTCGTCCGCGGGGATATCCGGCCGGAGCGGAAGAATCCCCTCAGCCGGCTTTTCATCTGGGTTTACCTGCCGGTGATCCGGTGGGTCCTGCGCTGGCCCCGTGCGACCGTGGCCATCGCGGTGGTGCTGGCCGCGCTGTCCGTGATCCCCCTGCTGCCGGAGCCGGAGATCAAGGCCGGACCGCCTCCGACGGCCTGGGAACGTGTCGCGCGACCGTTCAAGAAGGTGGTCAAAGCCGTCCACATCGGCAACGAGTTCATGCCCCCGCTCAACGAGGGCGACCTGCTGTACATGCCGACCACGCCGCCTGGGATCTCCATCACCAAGGCCAAGGAGCTGTTGCAGCAGACCGACAAGATCATCGCCGAGCACCCCGAGGTCGCGCACGTGCTGGGCAAGGTCGGCCGCGCCGAGACGGCCACCGATCCCGCGCCGCTGTCGATGATCGAGACGACGATCATCCTGAAGCCCCAGGACACCTGGCCGGACGTCACCTACACGGTCATGCGCCACGGCAAGACCGTGGAGAAGACGCGCGCCAAGACCATCGAGGACATCATCACCGAGCTGGACGGGATGGTGCAGTTCCCCGGGCTGACCAACGCCTGGACGATGCCGATCAAGACCCGCATCGACATGCTCGCGACCGGCATCAAGACCCCCATCGGCATCAAGCTGATGGGGGACGACCTGGCGCAGCTGAGCGAGGTCGGCCAGCAGATCGAGGCGGCGGTGCGGGACATGCCCGACACCCTGTCGGTCTATTCGGAGCGGGTGATGGGCGGCCACTACGTGGACATCGAGGTGCGGCGCGGAGACGCGGCGCGCTTCGGGTTGACCGTGGAGGACGTCCAGGACGTGATCAAGTCCGCCATCGGCGGCATGAACGTCACCTGGACCGTCGAGGGGCTGGAGCGCTACCCGGTCAACGTCCGCTTCCCCCGGGACCTGCGCAACGACATCCAGGCGCTGGAGCGTGTCGCCGTGCCCACGCCGACGGGCCACACCGTCCCGCTGGCCCAGGTCGCGACCATCGGCATCAGCGAGGGCCCGCCAGCGATCAAGAGCGAGAACGCCAAACGCACCGCCTGGATCTACGTCGACCTCAAGACCTCGGACATCGGCGGTTACGTCCAGGACGCCAAGCGGGTCGTGGACGAACACGTCGATCTGCCACCCGGTGTGTCCATCGTCTGGTCCGGCCAGTACGAGTACATGCAGCGCGCCAACAAGCGGCTGTCGGTCATGGTGCCGCTGACCCTGGCGCTGATCTTCTTGCTGCTCTACGTGCACTTCCGCAACGTCGCCGAGAGCACGATCGTCATGCTCTCGCTGCCCTTCGCCCTCGTCGGCGGGATCTGGCTGCTGTCCGTGTTCGACTACAACCTGTCGGTGGCCGTCGGCGTGGGGTTCATCGCCCTCGCCGGCCTGGCGGCCGAGACCGGCGTGTTGATGCTGGTCTACCTCGACGAGGCGCTGCACCGCTTCCGGGACGAGGGGCGGCTGACGTCGGTGGCGCAGCTGAAGGCTGCGATCATCGAGGGCGCCGTGGATCGCGTGCGGCCCAAGCTGATGACCGTGGCCACCACCACCATCGGCCTGCTGCCGGTGATGTTCGGCACCGAGACCGGCACCCGGGTGATGAAGCGGATCGCCGCGCCGATGGTCGGCGGGCTCGTGTCGTCGACCATCCTGACCCTGGTCATCCTGCCGGCGATCTACCTGCTCTGGCGCCGGTACGAGCACGGCGCGGAATGGCGTAGCGACTAGGAGCCTAGCGCGGCACGCCTCGGGACAGGAACACCTGGGGGGCACCGGGGCTGTTGCTGGTCCACATCACGTACACCGTGCCCTGATCGTCCACAGCCACCGACGGACGGCGGGCGTAGGTCCTGCCCTGGTGCGTGGTCAGTGCGGTGTCGGGGCCCCAGGTGGCGCCGCGGTCCCGGGAATTCTTGAAGTAGATGTTCTCCTTGCCCGACCGGTCGTCGACCCACACCACGTAGACTCCGGTGCCGCGGGCGTCGAGGGTAGGATCCGAGCTGACGCCGTCGTCGTGGGTCAACCGCGCGTCTTCCTCCCAGGTCGCCCCGTGGTCCAGGGAACGTTTGTAGTAGATCTCGAAGTTGTGCTCCGGCTCCCGCGGCGGATAGCCCATGTGCTCGTGGGTCGTGTCCTGGCGATCGTCCCACCACACCACGTGCAGATCCCGGCCGGCGGCGGCGATGATCGGAAAGCGGGAATCGCCGACCTCGTCGAAGGTCAGCCGCTCGTTGAGCGGCCAGGTCTGCCCTCCGTCGCGGGACTGCTTGAAATACACCTCGAAGTTGTAGCCCCGGGTGGCCTCGGAGTGGGCCGATGAGCAGTAGACCGCGTCGATCACGTCGCCCTCGCCCACCGCCAGCGACGGGCAGCCATTGATCGGTTCTTCGAGGCTGCGCACATCCTCCCAGCCCTCGCCCCGGTCCAGGGAGCGGCTGTACTCGATGGCCGCGCGGCGGTTGTGGTAGTTGGCGTTCTCCCAGGCCAGGTGGACCTGCTCGTTGGCCACCACCATCGTGGCCGCCCCCGACTTGACCTCGTCGTGGGTCAGCCGCTTGTCCACGCTCCAGGTGTCGCCGCCGTCCCGCGATCCCTTGTAGTAGACCTCGCCGTCCTTCTGATCCCGGCGGTCCTTCCACGCCACGTGCACCCGGCCGTCGACGGCCGTGACCACGGGCACCATCGATTCCTCCGGGGCGTCGGTCAGCCTCTGCGGCGAGGACCACGACCGCCCCCGGTCTGTGGACTTCTTGTAGTAGATATCGGAGTCACCCTTCTTCTCTCCCGACGACCAAACCAGGTTCACCGAGTCCCCGTCCACCGAGATGCCGTGCCCCTTGGAGGTGCTTCGCGCCCGCCGGCTACCCTCGTCGCTGATCAAGACGGGCGGCGCCCAGTCGAAGACCGCCGGTTCGGCCACGACCGGGTCCTCGGCGACGGCCTGGACCGCCGCGTCCGCTGTCGCCTCGATGGGTTGCTGCCCCACCCGCTTGCAGCAGCTCCCCAGCAGGATCACCGCCGCGATGGTGGGCAACGACAGATGCAACGAACTCCATCCACGGGCCCGATGTTGGCGCACGATCCGCTCCTCCCATTCCTCCGAACCCAGCGTAACAGTCCGCCGCGGGGCCTGACCACGGAACCACGGCCTGCGCGGCGCTGGCAGCGCGGGACAGGGCGGTGGCGGTAGCATGGGGCAATGCGCGCTACGTACCCTGGCTGTCCCGGGATCCCGGCCTCCCTCTCACTGCTGTTGGTCGGGCTGATGGGCTGTCCCACCCCGACGGGCGATGACGACGACTCCACGGCCATGGGCGACGACGATGACGATCCGGTGGTGGACTGCGAGACCCTGTGGGAGGTACCCGGCGGCGGAGGGACATTCTACGAGCAGAATCCGACCTACGAAGACCCGGTCGACGACAGCGACGACTGGACGTTCTCCGCCCCCGAGGACCAGGGCATGGACGGCGCGCGCCTGGACCAGGCCGCGGGGCAGCTCGAGGCGCTCCCCTACTTCTGGAGCTTCCTCGTCCTGCGCCACGGGGTCATCGTCGCCGAGCACTACTTCAACGGCGCCGAGGCCGGCCACAGCAACAACGTGCACTCGTCGTCCAAGAGCCTGCTCGGCGTCCTGACCGGGATCGCCATCGAGGAGGGCCACGTGGCGGGGATCGATCAGGCGCTCAGCGAGCTGTTGCCCGGCCACTTCGACGCCATCGACGACCCGGCCAAGGCGTCGATCACCGTGGGCCACCTGCTGACGATGACCGCCGGGTTCGAGTGGACCGAAGACGCGACCGAGTACCAGATCGAGAACGAACCGGATTGGGTCCAGGCGATCCTGGACCTGCCGCTTGCCCAGACGCCCGGCGAGGTCTTCAACTACAGCACGGGCCAGACCCACGTGCTCGGGGCGGCCCTGGCCGAGGCCACTGGCATGAGCACCTGCCAGTACGCCCACCAGGCCTTGCTGGGGCCGCTGGGTAACGTGGCCGAGCACTGGGGCCGCGATCCCCAGGGATACTTCTCGGGGGGCTGCAACGTCTACATGACCCCGCGGGAGCTGGCCCGGTTCGGACTGCTGGTCGGCGACGGCGGTCAGTGGCGCGGCGCGCAGCTGATCCCCGCCGACTGGGTCGACGCGGCCGTCAGCGCCCAGGCTGACGCCGGCTATGGGTACAGCTACGGCTACCTGTTCTGGCTCACCACCATCCGGGGCCACGCGGTGGCCATCGCCTGGGGTTGGGGCGGGCAGCTGGTCTACGTGGTCCGGGACCTGGACCTGGTGGTCGTCTTCACCACCAACACCCGCGACTTCGCCCCGGACTACGATGGCTTCGACATCCTCCGCGACCACGTCATCCCCGCGGTCGACGGGACCTGACCGACGCAGCGACCGCGGCGATCAACCCAGCGAGATCAAGAAGGTGCCCAGGTGCACACTTTACCTATTGTCGCCAAGAACCAAACCCGGTCGTGTCGACCCAGGTCGATCGACCTACTGGGTCCTGATCCGCGACGGGCGCCAGTCCAGCCCGACCAGCGACAGCAGCCCCAGCACTGTGACCACCGCCACCTGGCTCCCGTGGGCCACGACCGCAAAGGCGAAGGCGGGGTCCCCGGTGGCGAGGCCGCTCAGGACCAGCGCCTGGGCGGCGAAGTAGTGGTAGTTGCCGGCGTTGGTGGGGGCCGAGGGGATCATGAATCCGATCCCGATCATGCCGAGCACGAACACACAGGCCATCGGGTCCGCGGGTAACCCCAGCATCCGCAAGGTCAGCAGCATCGCCAGCGCCAGCAGCACGAACGATCCGAGGGTCCAGGCCAGCGCCAGCGCCGCGGTCCGCGGGGAGGACACGGTGGCCAGCCCGTCTGCAAAACTGGACAGGGCACCGCCCAGCGGCCCGCGCTCCAGCCAACGCGGCCGCCAGCGGGCTGCCACCAAGGCCCCCACGCCCGCGGTCACGCAGATCGTCGACAGCAGCAGGATGCCGCGGGCGGCGTAGGGGGGCAGCTCCAGGGCCAGCGACGCCACCAGCAGGCAGGCGATCACCGCGGCCAGATCGAACAACTTGTCGCCGAACACGGTGGCGACCGCGAAGGGCAATGGCGCTGCGGAGTGGTTGGCGCTGAGCAGGTAGGGCCGCCCCAGCTCGCCGAGCCGGAAGGGCACCACGTTGTTCATCAGGAACCCCACCATGGTCAGACGGATCGCCAGCGGGCGTCCCACGGCGACCCGCCGGGCCAGCAGGGCGTGCCAGCGCAGCCCCTTGAGCAGGTAGTGGGCCGCCAGCGCCAATGTGATGGGCAGCAGCAGCGCGGGGCGGCTCGTCTCCAGCGTCCGCCCCACCTCACGCCAGTCCAGGGAGCGGGTGATCAGGAACAGCAGCCCGCCGCCCACGGCGACGCCCATCGCCGCGGCCAGCCAGCGCCGCCTGCCGGGCTCACCCATCGCTGCCCCGTGCCAGATGCCCCAGCCCCCGCGCGGCGGTGGCTGCCAGGGAGCGGGCGGCGCCGGGCCGCGCCAGCATCAGCCGTGCCAGCCGCGCGGCCTTGCGCGGGCGCAGGTAGAAGCGCCGGAGGATCTGGCCGTGACGGGCGCGCAGCTGCTCCGGGGTCAGCCAGCGGTTGTGGATCACGGGCGTGCGCAGAAAGCGGAAGTCGTTCCAGTCGGTGGTCGCCATCAGGTCGTGGTCTCGACAGTACTCGAACAGCGGTGTGCCCGGGTACGGCGTGCAGAAGCTCAGCTGGAGGAAATCCGGATCGATACTCAGCACCTCCGCCTCGGTCTGCGCCAGCTCCTCGGGGGTCTCGTCCGGCGTGTTGATCATGGCAAAACCCATGGTCACCAGGCCGGCTGCGCGCGCCGCGCGGAACGCCGCCCTGATGCGGGGCAGCTCGACCCCCTTGCCCAGCCGTTCCAGGACCCGCGGCGAGCCGCTCTCGATGCCGAACTCCACCCGACTCAGACCCGCGGCCCGCATGGTGGCCAGCAGCTCGGGATCGACCAGGTCGGGGCGGGTCAGGCAGGACCAGGCCACCCGCCCCGGCAGCCCGGCATCGCACAGGGCCTCGCACAGCTGGACGACCCAGCGGCGCGAGGTGGTGAATGTGTCGTCCAGGAAGGACACGTATCCCACGCCGTAGCGCTGGTGGGCCTCCAGGATCTCCCCCACCACATCCGCGGGGGAGCGCCGCCGCATCCGGCGCCCGGCCAGGGCGGGCACGTTGCAGTAGGTGCAGCGGGCCGGACAGCCGCGCATGGCGATCACGCAGGTCATCGGCCAGGCATCGACGGTGTGGTAGCGGTCGTTGGGCAGCAGGTGGCGAGCTGGCCAGGGTAGCTCGTCCAGTTCCTCCAATGCCGGGGCGGGCCCGGTGAGGGTCGGCTGGCCACCCTCGCGGTGGGCGATGCCGGGCACCCCGCCCAGCGAGCCCCCTCCCGCGAGCGCGCGCACCAGCCGATCGGCGATGGCCTCGCCCTCCCCCACCACCGCCACGTCGAACGCCGGGTGGGCGGCCAGGGTCTCCAGGGGCAGCGCGGCCACATGGGGGCCGCCCACCACGAACGGCACGCCGAGCCGCTCCCGCACACCCTCCGCCAGCTCCGCGGCCAGACCGATGCTGGGTGTGGCCGCGGTGGTGCCGACCACCTCCGGCCGCAGGCTCCCGAGCCGCTCGAGGATCTGGTCCTGATCCAACCGGATCGCGTTGGCGTCCAGGATGTCGACCCGGTGCCCGGCCTCTTCGAGCACCGCCGCGACGTAGGCCAGCCCCATCGGCGGACCCACGGAGGTCTGCGCCACCGCGGCGATCCGCCCCTGGAACGGAAGGTTGACGAGGACGACCCGAGTCATGGGCCCATTGTAGTGACACCCCGTCCCGGGCGTCGCGGGCGCTTGCCCCCGCACCGGTTCCGTGGGACAAGTTCCACGTGGACCCCCTGCTCCCCCTGCTGCAGCTCCTCGGCCTCGCCTACTGCTTTGCGCTGCCGGGCTGGCTGATCGCGATCCAGCTGGACGAGTCATGGTCGCGGGTCGTCCGGCTGGCCGTCGGCCTCGCCCTGGGGCTGCTGATCGTGCCCACGGTCTGCTTCGTGGCGGCCTGGTTGTTGCGAACGAGCGTCCAGCCCCTGCTGGTGGTCGGTGTGGCCACCGCGCTGAACGCCGCGGCCCTGGCGGTGTACGCCATCCGCCGCCCCCCGGGAGGCGGGCGGGTGGAGGCGCCGTGACCCCGCCGCTGGTGCTCGCGATCCACGAGGACACCAACGCCAACGCCGCCCTGCTCCGGGGCGGCACGATCCTCGCGGCTGTGGCCGAGGAACGGCTGACCCGCACCAAGTACCAGTCCGGGTTCCCGGAGCGTGCCGTCGCCGAGGTGCTGCGTGTCGCCGGGGTGGAGCTGGAGCAGGTGGACCGGCTGGTGGCCGGCAACCGCTACCACTTCCTGCCTCGGCTGCTGGGCAGCGCGCCCATCGAGGGCGAACACGACATGTTCGGGCCGGCCCACAAGGCGTGGCTCTCGGCCCAGTCCCTGCTGGCCCGCGGCGGTCCCCTCCCCCGGGCCATCGAGCGCGGCAACCGCCGGCTGCTGCGCCGCCGCTTCGGCCGCCCGGTCGACGAGCTCGTGGACCACCACACCGCCCACGCCTACTCGGCCTACCTGACGTCGGGCTTCCCCGAGGCGCTGGCGGTCTCCATCGACAACATGGGCGACGGCTACGCCGCCAAGGTCTTCCGCTGCCGGGACGGGCGCTGCGAGTTCCTCTGGGGATCCCGCGCCACCGACTCTCCGGGGCAGTTCTACGGCGAGATCTCCCAGTTCCTCGGGTTCCACCTGCTCGGCGCGGGCAAGGTCACGGGGCTGGCTGCCCGCGGCGACCCACGACCGGCCTACCCGCTGATGGAGCGCCTCTTCCGCCTGGAGCGGGACGACACGGACTTCCGGCTGGCGCCCCTGTGGAGCAAGTCCCGCACCCGCGGCCGGTTCCGCGAGCTGCGGTCTTTCACGCGCGAGGACGTCTCCGCCGCCGCCCAGCGCCGCCTCGAGGACCTGGTCCTGGCCTATGTCGGGCGGGGGCTCCGGGAGACCGGCGACCGCCACCTGGTGCTGGCCGGGGGGGTGTTCGCCAACGTGTTGCTCAACCATCGGTTGTGGCAGCTCGACGCGGTCGACGGGGTGTTCGTGCACCCGGCGATGAGCGACCAGGGAATCGCGGTCGGGGCCGCGCTGGCCCACCAGGCCGAGACAGGGGGCCTCTCGCCGTCACCCATCCGCGACGCCTACCTGGGGCCGGGGTACGTCGACGACGAGATCGGTGACCTGCTGGAACGAGGGGGGATCGGGGCCGAGCGCCCCGGCGATCTGGCGGGCCGGATCGCGGACCTGATCGCCGACCACAAGGTCGTGGCCCGCTTCGCCGGCCGGATGGAGTACGGTCCCCGGGCCCTGGGCCACCGCAGCATCCTGGTCCACACCGCCGATCCGAGCGTCAACGACTGGCTCAACCACCGCCTCGACCGCTCCGAGTTCATGCCCTTCGCCCCCGCAACCCTGGCCGAGCACGCCGCGGACTGTTACGAGGACTACGGTCCCGGGGTGGAGCACACGGCCCGATTCATGACCATCACCCTGCGCTGTTCGGAGGCGATGAAGAAGGCGTCGCCAGCGGTGGTCCATTGCGATGGCACGGCACGGCCCCACGTGGTGGACCGGGAGACCTCGCCCGGGCTGCATCGGATCCTGCGCGAGGTGCTCGAGCGGACCGGCGTACCCAGCGTGATCAACACCTCGTTCAACACCCACGGCGAGCCCATCGTCTGCACGCCCGCCGACGCCCTGCGGCTTTTCCAGCAGCGGCGGGTGGACGCGCTGGCGCTCGGTCCCTTCCTGTTGATCCACTGACCGCTCAGCGGAAGCTGGCGGACTCCCCCTCCCGCAGCACCACCACCCGGCCGGCCTCACCGCGGCGGTCGAAGGCCCGGGCCAGGTGGTGTGCCCGTCCCCTGTGGAGCGAGGCGGGTGGCACGCTCAGCCAGATGCCCCCCTCGTGGATCGGGACCACCCGCTCGGCTCCCAGCAGGTCCGCCGCCCGCTCGGCGTCCCCGGGCCCCATCACCGTCCGCCGGCCGAAGATGCGGGTGCCGCCCACGGGCAGCAGGGCCACCCGGATGGGTGCCAGCCCCTCCTTCACGCGCCTCAGCACATCGGGGTCCAGCCGGGCATCGCCGCCGAAGAACACCGCCCCGAAGCCCGGGAAGTCCACGACGAAGTTCACCTCCTCGGGACCGGGCAGGGTGTGGGGTCCAGGCACGGCGGTCACGCCGATCGGGCCGATCCTGGTGGTCTCCCAGGGCGGCAGCTCGCGCCAGTCGGCGCCCACGGGCACCCGCAAGAGGGCCAGCGCACCGGGGGGGAACAGAGCGGAGCGAGGGGGCGGCGTCATCCTCCCGACGGCGGCTCGATCGAAGTGATCCGGGTGCAGGTGGGAGACCAGCAGCCCATCGAGGGGGGGGAGGTCTTCGGCCCGGAGGCCTGGGCGGCGGAAGCAGGGTAACCCCCGCAGGTGCATGGCGAACCAGGGATCGGTCAGGAGCCGGGCGGGACCGCAGGACAGCAGCAGGGTCGAGCAACGGATCATGGTGACCGTCAGCAAAGGGTCATCCGCCGCCGGCTCACTCATAGATGTAGCTCCAGATCGCCAGGGTCCGCAGCTCCCGCTGGGAGGGTTCGCCCACGATCCGCCGCAGGTCGTCGCCATCCGGGACGTGGGGCGGCCGGTAGAGCACCGGCCACGGCCGCAGGCGGGTCATGTGGAGCCGCTCGCGCTCCACCTCGGCCGGCGTCTCGCGGGTGTAGAAGTAGTGCCAGTCCTTGCGCAGCTCGGCGGGCAGTTCGTCCAGCAGCGAGTCGTTGTTGCGGGCGTGGGGGAAGCGCTCGTACCAGCGCATGTCCGGCTCGATCCGCCACTGGCGTGCCGCCAGCAGGCCGGCGGACAACAGCATGACGAGACCCGCCAGCACGGCCCAGGCGGTGACCTCCCGGCGCCGGTCCGCCAGCCAGCGCAGGCCGGCGGCGACAAAGGCCATCAACGGGAACAGCTGCAGCGCCATGAAGGTCTGCTTCAGCTCCTCCCAGTTCTCCTGGAACGCGAACAGCAGCGCCACGATCCCGTACCAGTAGGACAGCAACACCCACTCCGCCGCCCGCCGGCGGGAGAGGGCCCAGACGCCGATCACCGCGGCGGCCGCCAGCACCAGGCCCAGGCTGCCCACGGTCACCAGCGGCCAGGTGACGAAGGTCGGGAACGCGAAGTGGGGGGTACGCACCAGCTCGTCGTGGAAGGGCACGTTGAGCAGGCCGTTGAACTCGAACTCGCTGCCCCAGAAGGTGTGGGGGAAGGTGGGCCGGAATCCCTCCAGGTGGGCCACCTGGGAGGGGTGGATCAACATCTGGCCGTAGGCGAACCGGTTCCACGCCAGCACAGGCGCGATCCCGGCTGCCGCCCCGGCGGTGAACACCGCCAGCCGCCGGACGAAGCGGCCCACCCCCGGTTCGCGCAGCGCCAGCCAGCCCAGGAACAGCGGGCCGAAGATGATGGCCTCGTTGCGGATCCCGCCGGTGATCCCGTACAGCAGGCCCACCAGCCACCAGGTGGGACGCCGTCCGGACATCAGGAACCACAGGAAGACCATCGCGGCCAGGCCGAACAGGTTGCCGTTGAGCCGGTCGAGGTACAACGAGAACGGGTTGAGGATCAGCAGCAGCGCGCCGGCCAGGGGCACCCAGAACCCCGCCATCAGCCGCCGCAGGGACAGCAGACCGAACCCGAAGGTCAGCGCCCAGCAGGCGGCGTACCCCCAGCGAAACGCCGCCATGTTGAACAGGGCGAAGGGGGCCGCGAACAGGATCCCGGTCCCGATCCGCTGGTCCGCCGAGGCGATGCCGAAGCTACCGGGGCTGGGGTCGAAGGTGTCGTCCGGAACCCGGCCGACGAGCTCGTACTGGTAACGCGGGGTGCCGTCGATCCAGTGCAGGTCCACCGCCTGGCCGGTCATGAAGATCGCCGGCAGGGTGATGTAGGTGTCCCAGTAGCCGCGGCTGGGGCCGTCGAAGCGCAGCCCCGAGAACACGAAGATCGCCATGGTCAGGGCGAGCACCAGCCAGCGGTGGGCCGGATCCAGTGAGGAGCCGGGATCCGCGGGGGACTGGAACTCGGGGGTTGGCGTGCTCATGGTGAACGGTGACAATTTAGCAGCGTTCGTGGAGGACGGGATGGGGTCGGCGGGATCGGAACAGCGGATCAGCCTGGTGATACCGGCCCACGACGAGGTGCGGACCATCGCCCAGGTGGTCCACGATGCCCGGGGCGTGCTGCCCCCGAGTGCAGAGGTGCTGGTGGTCGACGATGGCTCCACCGACGGCACCGCCGAGGCGGCCGAGGCGGCAGGAGTACCCGTGCTGCGGCTGCGGCCCAACCGGGGCAAGGGGGTCGCCCTGCGCCGGGGTATCGGCGCGGCGACAGGGGATCTCCTGCTGTTCATCGACGCCGACGGTCAGGACGACCCGGCGGAGATCCCCCGCCTGCTCGGCGCGATGGGCCCGGGCGTGGACATGGTCATCGGCTCACGCTTCCTCGGCACCCTGCTGGCGGGCTCGATCACGCCGGGGCACCGGCTGGGCAATCGCGCGCTGACCGGGGTGTTCAACCGTCTGTACGGAACCCACCTGACCGACACCCAGGCCGGCTTCCGCCTGCTGCGCCGGACGTGCCTCGACCTGGAGCTGCTGCGCGCGGTGCGCTACGAGATCGAGACCGAGTTGACGTTGCACGTGGCCCGCCGCGGCGGCGCCATCGTCGAGGTCCCGGTGACCCGCGCCCCGCGCCCATCGGGGGCGTCGGGCTTCGCCACCCTGTACGACGGCACGCGGGTGCTGGCCAAGATGGTGGCCGGCCGGCTGCGGCCCGGGCCCGGCTGAGGAAGCGCGGTGCATCCGAGAGCGCTGGCGCGGCTGACCCGGATCCACGCGCCGGGCTGGATCCGCAGGCCTCGAGCCCCGGTCCGGGCGGTGATCGCCCTCACCCGCCGCTGCAACCAGCGCTGCGCAAACTGCCGCTCCTCCGATCTGCCCCCCGGCAAAGAGATGACCCCCGGCGAGGTGGGCCGGCTGTGCCGGAGCATGCCGGACCTGACCTGGCTCGACCTCACCGGGGGCGAACCGATGCTGCGGCCCGACTCCGTCGAGGTCTTCGACCAGGTGCTGGAGGCCACGCCCCGCCTGGCCGTGCTCCACTTTCCGACCAACGGCAGCTTCCCCGACCGGGCGCTGGCCTGCGCGCGGCTCATCCGCCAGCGGAGGCCCGAGGTGGCGACGATCGTCACCGTCAGCATCGACGGCCCACCCGCGCTCGACGAGGCGCTGCGCGGGCGCCGCGGTGCCTTCGCCGCGGCCGTGGACTGCTACCGCGCGCTGCGGCGTGTCGAGGGCGTCGAGACCTACATCGGCACCACCGTGGGGCCTGGCAATCGCGACGCCCTCGAGGAGCTCCGCGCCGCGCTGGATCGGGAATTGCCGGGCTTCGACGACCGGAACTGGCACTGGAACCTGCGGCAGCTCTCCGACCACTTCTTCGCCAACGGCGAGCTGGCGGACGATGATTCCACCGCGGAGGACGGCGAGCTGGTCCGCCGCCAGCTCCGCCGCCGCTGGCCGCCCCGCACCGCGGTGGACGCCATGGAGCTCGTGTTCCTGGTCAATCTGCTGGCCCACGTCGAGGGGAAGCCGGTGGGCATACCCTGCGCGGCGCTGCATTCCACCTGCTTCGTGTCCGCCGACGCCCGACTCTACCCCTGCCACGTGTTCGATCGACCGCTGGCCGACCTGCGCACGGTTGGAATGGACGTGGGCGCGGTCTGGTCGTCCCCCGAGGTCCGCGCCGCGCGCCGGGCGGTCACCCGGCGGGAGTGCGGGGGCTGCTTCACCCCCTGTGAGGCCTACCCGATGGTCGTCGGCTCTCCGCTGCGCTCCGCGCTGTTCACCCTCGGCCGGCTGGCCGTGCACTCCAGGTCCCCCAGGTAGAGCACGTCCAGACCGGAGGCCAGGAAGGTGCGGACCGCGGCGGGCGGATCGTGGACGATGGGTTCGCCGTGGAGATTGAAGCTGGTGTTGATCAGCGCCCGCGTGCCACCGGCCCGGCGGTGGGCGCTCAGGACTGCGTGGAGCTCCGGGGCCGACTGGCGTTCGACCGCCTGCACCCGGGCCGATCCGTCGACGTGTACTGCACCCGGGCACTCGCTGCGGAAGCCGGCGGTCGTGTCCAGGGCGATGGTCATGTGGGCCAGATCCACCCCCGCGGGCGGCGTCCGCAGACTGGCCTTCACGTCGTCCGCGGCGATCACGGGGCCGAAGGGCATGCAGTCGTCCCTTCCCAGCGCCCGGTTGACCCGCGCACCGAGGGCGGGATCCCTGGCGGAGAACAGGATCGAGCGGTTGCCCAGCGCCCGCGGGCCGAGCTCGTCGCGCCCGGCGAAGCGGCACACGACCCGGCCCTCGCGGAGGTGGGCGGCGATGGCGGCGGCGGGTGTGGCCTGCTCGCGGACGGACAGGTCGCCCGCCCGGGCGGCGGCCCGCGCGGCCTCGCGGTCGAACTCGGAGCCGAGAGCCACGTCCCTCAACGGCGTGCACAGGCGCCCTGTCAGGCGAAACCAGAGGGCGTGGGCCGCGCCGACGGCGAGCCCTCCGTCGCCCATGTGGGGGAAGACGTACAGCCCATCGACGCCCGGTAGCGTGGCCAGCGTGCGGTTGAGGGCCACGTTGGCGAACAGGCCGCCCGCCACCAGCAGCGGGGCGGATCCCCCCTCCCCCTCCAGCAGCCGCCCGATCCAGCCACAGAGGATCTCCTCGGTCACGACCTGCAGCGCCGCGGCCACGTCCTCCCGGGGAACTCCGGCGATCAGCGCCTCCACCTGCCGCCTCCGCAGGGGCTGGCACAGCCGTGGCGCCGTGCTGTCCGAGCGGAAGAGAGCGCGGAGGGGTCCGACCAGCTGTCCCGGATCTCCCCTGGCCGCCAGTCCGGTCACCTTGCCCTCGTCCCCCTCTCGGAAGCCCAGCGCCACGGTCACCGCGCCGTACAGCAGGGCCGGTCCCCCGGGCGCGGGGAGCCGGACGGTGGCCTCCAGCGGCCGGCCGAGGCGCCGGACCGTGGCGCTCGTGCCGTCTCCGTACGCGTCGCAGGTCACCGCCAGCGCCCCGTCCGGCCGGGGGCCGAGCAGCGCGGAGAGGGCGTGGGCCTCGTGGTGGTCGATCAGCTGCAGGGGGAGGTTCGAGGCGCCGTGACCGCCCAGGCGGGCGCGGACCGTGAGCCGGCCGATGGCGCGTTCCACACGGCGTAGCCCGACGAGCCTGGCGGCGGCGCTCTCCCAGGCCATCGCGGCCAGGCTGGCGGGCCCCAGGGGCTCGCGGTGGGGATCGCTGCCACGATAAAGCGTCTCGGCCAGCCGCTGCGGTGCCCGACCCCAGCAGCCCGCCAGGGCCACGTGGGCCGGTATGACCTCGTGCGACCGGGCCCAGGCCAGACACTCGCGGAGCGCGAGCCGGGGGAATCCGGAGGCGCGCTTGCGGCGGCCCGGGCGCTCCTCGGACAGGGCAAACAGCACCCGGCCGGCGGCGATCAACGCCACCCCGGCGTCGTGTCCGTCCCATAGGCCCAGGACGGCCCCCGGACCGGACCTCAGATCAACCCCCGCAGGTCCACATCGCCGCCAGCCCACGCCAGCGCCTGGTCGGCGAAGATGCTGGCCCACGTGTTGCGGTCACCACCGCCGGACTCGTAGAGCAGGCCCCCCTCGGGGGACTGATTGCGCGCCAGGAAACCCAGCCCCCGGGTGAGTACGCCGGCGAACCCGCGCCTGTCCAGCGCTGTCCACAGCCGGATCGCCTGGGCGGTCACATCGGTGCGGGCTCCGCCGCTGCCGTCGGACCAGGCCGGAAGCCCCCCATCGGAGCGTTGCAGGCGAGCCAGCGCCTCCGCCTCCTCCCCGGGCGCCACCGATCCCGGCGGCTCCCCCAGGGCGCGGGCCAGCAGCTCACCCTCGACCGCGTACGCCACCGCGTGCAGGTACCGGCGACCGCCTCGCCCGTTGGTCCGGGCACAGCGCTCGCGGATGGCACGGGCGATTGCGAGGGCCTCGGGCCGACGGGCGGTGCCGGCCGCCCGCGCCAGCAGTGCCGCGGCCCGGTTCAGGTGGGGACCCCACTCCTCGGACCAGCGGGGAGCGGCCCCGGCCGGCGGCAGCACCGGGGAGTCAGCCTCGAGGAACCGTCCCAATCCTGCACAGGCCCGGACCCAGGCCTCGTCGTCGAGGGCGAACTCCGCCGCACTCGATGCGCGGACCAGGGCGTCGAGTGCCACGCAGGAGTCGAACAGATAGGTGATACCGCCGCGGCCGACGGCGCCCGCAGATCCAAGCTCCGACGCCAGCCGGTCGGCGACGATCGCCTCGGCTTCCCGGGGTACGGGGCTGACGCCGCCGCCCCGCCGCCAGGCGGACCAGGACAGCCACAACGCGGCGGCCTCCGGGTAGGGGAATCCGCCATGCCGCTCGTTGTGCCACGAGATCACGTGGCCGGCGTGATCGACCACCTGACCGGAGCACAGCCAGCGGGAGAGCGCAGCAGGATCGGGACCGGAGCCGTTCATTCCAGCAGAGCCAGTGCGTTTTCCACGATGCGCACGAAGCGGCGCACCTCGTCCGCCGTGTTGTACACCGAGAACGACGCCCGCACCGAATCCGGGATCCCCTCTTCGTGGAACCAGGCGTGGACGCAGAGCTTGCCGTGTCGGACCATGATGCCCTCGCGGGTGTCCAGCAGCCGGGAGAGCGCCTCGGACTCCAGGCCGTCGACGTAGAACGCGAAGATCGACCCCCGCGACGCCGGATCCGACGGGCCGATCAGGTGCAGCCGGCGATGGCCCCGGAGCGCCTCGGTGGCGAGGGTGTTGAGCTCCTCCACATGGCGGCGGATCCGGGAGGGGCCGCCCACGTGAGCCAGGTAGTCGATGGCGGCGCGAGCCCCCACGGCGCCCTCCACGTTGGCCACTCCGGCGTCGAACCGTTCGGGCAGGGCCGCCCACTCCACTCCGGCCGCCGTCACGTCGTCGACCGTGCCACCGCCAGCCAGGAAGGGGGGCATCTCCGCCAGCAGTTCCCGCCGCGCCCAGAGAGCCCCGATGGACGCCGGCCCGAACATCTTGTGAAACGAGAACGTCAGGAAGTCGGCGCCGAGCCGCCCCACGTCCAGCTCGTGGGTCGTCGGCGCCTGGGCCGCGTCCACCAGCAGCAGGGCTCCGCGGGCGTGGACCCGGCGGGCGATCCGCGCGACCGGCAGGGTGATGCCGCACAGGTTGGAGACCAGCGGCACGGCGACCAGCCGCACGTCGGCGGTCAGGTCCCGCTCGAACGCGTCCAGGTCGAAGGGCTGGTCGAGCTGCAGGCGGTGGACCCTGTGCCGGATCCCCCGTGAGCCGTCCAGCCGCTGCCAGGGCAGCCGGTTGGAGTTGTGCTCGATGCCGGTCGTCAGCACGGCGTCACCCGCCGCCAGCGGACCGCAGCTGGCGACCAGGTTGATCCCTTCGGTGGCGTTGCGCACGAACACCACCTCACTGGCATCGCGGGCGCCCAGGAAACGGGCCACGGCAGCCCGGGATCCCTCGTAGGCCTCGGTGGCTTCCCGGCCCAGCCGGTGCGAGGTGCGACCGTGGCAGGACACCGACCGACGCTGGAACTCCGCGACCGCGGTGATCACCGGTTCGGGGCGGAGGGTCGTGCAGGCACTGTCCAGGTAGATCGGCGGCTTGCCGCCCGCTGGGGGCCGCAGCAGGGGGAAGTCGGAACGGATCTCCTCGACTTCCGGGGCCGCCATCGTGTTCTCCTCAGGTTAGATCGGGCAACGCGCACTCGGCGCGGTCCGGACCGAAGTCCAGGCAGATTCGCTCGCGACGCCGCACGCTGTCCAGCGTCTCGCGCGCGAACTCGACGTAGAACGGCAATACCTTGCGGTAATGGGGGAGCGGGAGTGACAGAGCGCAGATCGCGCCGAGGGTGCCCAGCTGGACCCCGGCCATCAGCGCCATCCCGCCGTAGTAGCGCGTCCGGCCGATGGGACGACCATCCGGCGTCTTGTTGCAGCAGCCCATCAGCGGGCCTCCGGCGCCAGGCTGGTCGGCAGTCCCCGCTCACGGCAGGTCCGCTCGATGTACTCGCGGGCCACCACCCGCTTGGCGTCGATGAATTCTGCCACCCGCTCCTCGTCGTGACGTGGCGGTTGATCGAACAGCAGGAACGGCAGGTAGTACAGCTCACCGGGCCGGCACTTGGGCTGCACGCCCAGGAAACGGTCCCGGATCCGCAGGCCCATGCGGAATCCCTGGGCCTTGAGCCGGGCGATCTCCTCCTCCCGCGGGATGGTGTAGACCGGTGTCTTGAACTCGATGCCGAACTCCCCGTAGAACTCGCGGAACATGTACAGGCTGAGCAGGGACTGCTCCACCATCTCGCCTGTGGAACTCGACGAGCCGTCGGACATCACCCGGATGCCGTGCTCCAGGTTGTACAGCACGCTGCGGGTGTGCATCGCCAGCTTGCACCCCAGGCACCAGATGAACCCCGATCCATAGCGGCGATACTCCTCACGCAGCTGATCGACCACCAGCAATTCGAACAGCTCCTTGACCGGTTCGAGGGTGTGGACGAACCGATCTCCGGCCACCCGGCGCAGCTCGCGGACCCGTTTCCGGGTCCGTTCGAGCTTGTAGTGGCCGTAGCCGTTGCGGTAGGTCAGCAGGTGGACCGTCCCGTAGCTACGCGCCAGCGTCAGGGCGGCGGTGGTCGAATCCACCCCACCCGAGAACATCAACGAGACCTCGCAGCCTTCGGTGTCGGTCGGTTCCCGAGTCACGCTCCATCGACCTTTCGCCTGGAGAATAGCAGGGATTCCCACTAACTCCTCATCGCTGGTTCGGGTACTGTCGGTCACGCCAGGAGACTGACCCGAGCCGGGACCGTTCGATACCGCGCGCAGTCCCAGGCGCGAGGCATCGAGGTGCAGGCCCAGCATCCCCCCCCCACAGGGCCGCGCCACACGCGATCCAGCGGGCAAGGAAACGGAGCAGGGCGCGGAATGGAAGGCTCAACGCCGTGCGCGCCGGAGGGGCGCGTCCCTAGGCGTCGAAGAAGGTGCTCAGGCCGTCACAGATCTCGGGGCGGCGCAGCTTGCGCAGGGCCTTGGCCTCGATCTGCCGGATTCGCTCGCGGGTGACCGCGAACTCCTGACCCACCTCTTCGAGGGTGTGGGAGCTGTCCTCGTCGATGCCGAACCGCAGGCGGAGCACACGCTCCTCCCGGGGGGTCAGAGTCGACAGCGCCCGCTGGGTGCAGTCCGAGAGGTTGCGGATCTCCGCGGCCTCCATCGGATCGACGGCATCACGGTCGGCGATGAAGTTGCCCAGCGTGGAGTCGTCCTCCTCACCCACCGGGGTCTCGAGGCTCAGGGGCAGCTTGGCGCTGCGCAGGATCACCCGGACCTTGTCCGCGGGCAGCTCCAGCAGCTCGGCGAGCTCCTCGACGGTGGGCTCGCGGCCCAGCTGCTGCACCAGATAGCGGCTGGTGCGCATCAGCTTGTTGATCGATTCGATCATGTGAACCGGTACGCGGATCGTGCGTGCCTGGTCTGCGATGGCACGGGTGATGGCCTGGCGGATCCACCAGTGGGCGTAAGTGGAGAACTTGTACCCGCGCCGGTACTCGAACTTCTCGACGGCGCGCATCAGGCCGATGTTGCCCTCCTGGATCAGGTCCAGGAACGGCAGTCCACGGTTGACGTACTTCTTGGCGATGGAGACGACGAGCCGCAGGTTGGCCTCGACCAGCTCCGTGCGGGCCGCCTCGCCGCGGGTGTCCGCGTCCTGCAGTGCCTCACGGACCCGGAGCAGGTGCTCGATGGGCATGCCGCAACGGCTCTCGATCAGCGACAGCGCCGAGGCCGCTCGGCCGACCAGCCGCTCGAGGGCGCCGACGTCGCCAGCGGCGATCTTGGTGCCGTTGCCGTTGCCCTTACCCCTGGACATCGACCGCACCCGGCGCAGGGTCTTCAGCAGGGTGGCCAGGTCCATCCCCGCAGCCGAGGTGCACCGCTCCACGTAGTTGGCCTGCTGCTTGGCATCGTCACCGAGCTGCAGCAGCACAGCCTCGATGGCGCGGAACTGGTGCGGGCCGACGGGGAAGGTCTGGTTGGTCTCGTAGAGCTTGGTCTGCAGCGCCTCGATGCGCTCGATCTCCTCGGGATCCGGCGACGGCGCCGCCTGCAGCTTCGCGAGCAGCGCGCCCCGCTCGCGGCCCATGGCCACGATCTCGGTCCGCTGGCGCTCCATCCGCTCCAGGGCCTCGTCGGGGAGCTCGGCGGGGTCGATGTCGCCCCGACGCCGCTCGACACTGCCGCCCAGGCAGAGGGCAAAGGCCAGGCTGATCGGGGAGTCGAGCACGGCCAGCCGCGCGTCGATGTCGGCCTCCTCGATTCGCCGAGCCAGCGCGATCTCTCCCTCGCGGCTGAGCAGGGAGACCGCGCCCATCCGTCGCAGGTAGCTGCGCACCGGGTCGCGACCCGAAGCGGGTTCGTCATCCGCCGCAGCCGCAGCACGCCGGTCCTCGAACAGGCGGTCCGCTTCGGCTGCGAAGCGCTTCTGTGCCACGCGCTTCGCCAGGTTGTTGGCGTCGCCGGGGCGTAGGTCCATCTCGGACAGCAGGAACATCACGTCGTCCAGCTGATCCGTCGTCAGTCCAGGCTTGTCGTCGGCCGCCTGATTCTCACCCTGGGCCGCGGGGCCACTGGAGCCCACGCCGCTGGTGTGCGCGACCGGGTACCGCTTCGCCATTCAGCCTGCCATTCCTGCCGCTGTGCGGCGCACGCTCCACTTCCTTGACCGACCCTCGCACCTCGGCGGCCACGGACGCGAAACGACGTCGTGATGAATGGCCTACCATACGCGCCGAACCGCGAGCGTCAATTGCATTCCGCATTTGGGGGGCGAAAATACGCCCACGACAGTGCAGTCCAGGGGTCTCAATCCTCCCAGATACGCACCTCGCGGCGACCGTCGGAGAGGTAGAGTCCGCGATACATTCCACCTGTGTTGTAGGGCATCGCCACGTTCAGCTCACGATCGAGGGCGATCAGGCCGCCGGTCCCGCCGATGGGATCGAGCTGCTCGCCGATCACGGCCGCCGCGGCGTCCGCCAGACTCTGACCGGCGAACTCCATGCGGGCAGACACGGAGTGGGCGGCAGCCTCGCGAATGAAGTACTCCCCGTGGCCCGTGCAGGACACGGCGCAGGTGTCATTGTTCGCGTAGGTGCCCGCGCCGACGATGGGCGAGTCCCCCACCCGGCCCCAGCGCTTGTTCGTCAGCCCGCCGGTCGACGTCGCAGCCGCCAGGTTGCCCTCCCGATCCAGCGCCACCGCCCCCACCGTGCCGTGCTTGTCCGTCGCGGGCGGAGCGTCCGGCGTGTCCGAGCCGTGATCCAGCTCGATCCCTTCCCGCTCGATGGCGCGCTGCAACTGCTCCCAGCGCCGATCGGTGCGGAAATACTCCGGGGGCTCCAGCTCCAGACCGGCCTCCTCGGCGAAGTGATCGGCGCCGGGCCCCACCAGCAATACATGGCGCGTGCGAGCCATGACCGCCCGCGCCGCCCGGATCGGGTTGCGGATCCGCGTCACGCCGCCGACCGCACCGGCCGCGCCGGTCGCGCCGTCCATGATCGAGGCGTCCATCTCGTTGGTACCCGCGTTGGTGAACACCGCGCCCTTGCCCGCGTTGAACAGCGGGGAATCCTCCAGGATGACCAGGGTCACCTCGACGGCGTCCAGACTGCTGCCGCCCCCCTCGAGCACCGCGTAGCCGGCGCCCATCGCCGCATCGAGGGTCTCGCGATACTGCTGCTCGAGTTCGGGGGTCAGCTTCTCGCGGGAGATGGTCCCGGCGCCGCCGTGCACGACGATGCCGAAGCGTGGCTCGTCGGCGGACGCGGAAGAGGGAGGAAGGGCCAGCGCAAGGGCAAGGGCAAGGGCCAGGGCGAGGGCTGGGGTGGGGAAAGGGTGGCGCACGGGAACCTCCTGGGCGATGGCGGCATCATTCCACACGGGCGCGATGGCTTGGGCCACAATGGACCGATCGAGGAGTACGCAGATGCGCAGACACCTTCCCTGGGCGACTACCCTGTTGCTCGCCACCCTGGCGGGCGTCGCCGCGGCCGGCGATGGAGGGGAACCCGGCTTCATGCCCGACGAATTCGAAGCCTACACCCTCGTGCTGCTGCGCGGGGGCGACGCGTGGACAGCGGAGTCCACACCGGAGTCCGACGCGCTCCAGGCCGATCACCTGGCCCACCTCGAGGCCATGTGGAATTCGGGCAAGCTGGTGGTGGCCGGGCCCTTCGACGAGCAGGACGACGCCAACCTCCGTGGCCTTTGCCTCTACCGGGCGCCCCTGGCCGAGGCCCGGGCGCTCGCCGAGGCAGATCCCTCGGTCGTGGCCGGACGGCTGCGGGTCGAGGCCATGACCTGGTGGGTGGGCAAGGGGCAGCTGGCGTTCCCCTTGCTCCCCGGTGACCGGGTGGCCGGGACCGCCGAGAACGCCAAGGGCGGCGCGATCATCGTCGCGGACGACGGCCGGGTGGTCTACATCGAGGGGCTGGACTCCTGGCCCGACGACCTCCACGGCCAGGCCGTGATCGCCACGGGCCGGCTGGTGGAGATGGAGTACCTGCCCGTGGCCCAGGTCTCCAAGGACGGCGCCATCTCCCAGGGAACGGCGGGCGGCACCCAGACGGTCCTGGTCGGAGCCCGCTGGGAGAGGGGGCTGGCGGGGGATTCGCAGTGACCCGCCGCGCCTGCGTGGTGGGCGCCGGCAACTCGGCGCACACCGTCGCGGGGCTCGTGGCTGCGCTCCCCGACTGGGAGTGCCACGTCTTCGCTCCACGCAAGGACCGGGCCCAGCTCTGGCGAGACGGCATCGCCCGGGGCGGGATCCACGTCCGCTACGGCGCCGACGACGACCACCGCGTGCTCCGAGGTCGCCCGGTGGCGGTGAGCAAGCACGCCAAGGACGTGGTCCCGGGCTGTGAGGTCCTGATCCTCTGCCTTCCCGCGATGGCCTACGACGATCACCTGCGTGCCATCGCCCCCCACGCCGACGAAGGCGCCTGGATCGGCACCATCTGTGCCGCCAACGGCTTCGATTGGTGCGTGGACGAGGCGATGGCGGCGGTGGGCCGGGCGTCGGACAGCTACGGGGTGTTCTCGCTGCAGAACCTCCCGTGGGCCTGCCGGGTGGCGGACTACGGCGTCGCCATCGACGTGATGGGCACCAAACCCTTCATGGAGATCACCTCGCGGCCCATCGAGCGGGTCGGGGAGATCGGCGAGGTGATGGGCCGGCTGGTGCGGGTGCCGATGCCCCACGAGCCCGGGGGGTTCCTGGGCTTCGGCCTGTCCAACATCGCCCAGATCATCCACCCCTGCGTGATGCACGGGAACTTCGCCGACTGGGACGGGGTCACCCCCTACCGCGAGCCGCCGTTGTTCTACGAGGGCATGTCCCAGGCGATCGCCGACAGCATGTACGCCGTGTCGGACGAGATCGCGGCGCTGCGCGCCGAGCTCGAGCGCCAGGTGCCCGGGCTCGACCTGTCGGTGGTCCGCCACATCTTCCCGTGGTGCCTGCGGGCCTACGCCAAGTACATCGACGATGACTCGACCTTGCGCACCCGCTTCGCCACGAACCGGGCCTACGCCGGACTGACCTGCCCGATGATCGAGGTCGAGGGGGGCTTCGCGCCCGACTTCACCTCGCGCTACGTGTCCGAGGACGTGCCGTACAACCTGCTGGCGGTGAGGGGAGTGGCGGAGCTGGCCGGCGTCGAGACCCCCCAGATCGACACCGTTCTCACCTGGGCCCAGGCAGCGATGGACCGCGAGTATCTGGTGGATGGCAAGGTCTGCGGGGCGGACCTGCCCCACACGTTCGCCCCCCAGCGCTTTGACTTCAGCCGGCTGTCTGACATCCCCGAACTGGCCCGCTGATCGAATGCTCCGTGGGTCCCGCGGTCGGCTTGCCCAGCCGTGCCCTCTCCCCTCACGCGTGATCAATCTCTTTGACGATCTTTCCCCGCGTGCGATAGAAACCCCCGGGGAGAAATCGACGGAAATCCACGACCGGGAGGGTCGCATGTCCAGAATCGTCCGAAGCGGCCTGATCCAGTGCGCCAACGCCATCGACACCGGCGAACCGGTGGAGAAGATCCGCGACGCGATGATCGAGAAACACATCCCGCTCATCGAGCAAGCGGCCGCCCAGGGGGTTCAGATCCTGTGCTTCCAGGAGGTCTTCACCGGCCCCTACTTCTGCCCCAGCCAGGACAGCAAGTGGTATGGCCTGGCCGAGGCGATCCCGGGTGGCTACACCACCGACCTGATGCAGGAGCTGGCCAAGAAGCACGGCATGGTCCTCGTGGTCCCGATCTACGAGGAGGCGATGCCCGGCGTGTACTACAACACCGCCGCGGTGATCGACGCCGACGGGACCTACATGGGCCGCTACCGCAAGAAGCACATCCCCCAGGTCGCGGGCTTCTGGGAGAAGTTCTTCTTCAAGCCGGGCAACGAGGGTTTCCCCGTCTTCGACACCCAGTTCGGCAAGGTCGGCGTGTACATCTGCTACGACCGCCACTTCCCCGAGGGCGCGCGGTTGCTGGGGCTCAACGGCGCCGAGATCGTCTTCAACCCGTCGGCCACGGTCGCCGGCCTGTCCCAGTACCTGTGGAAGCTCGAGCAGCCAGCCCACGCGGTGGCCAACGGCTACTTCATGGGCAACATCAACCGGGTGGGCACCGAGGCCCCCTGGAACATCGGCAAGTTCTACGGCACGTCCTACTTCGTGAACCCCCGCGGCCAGATCGTCGCCGAGGGCTCCGAGGACAACGACGAGCTGGTGGTTGCCGACCTGCCCATGGACATGATCCGCGAGGTCCGCGACACCTGGCAGTTCTACCGGGACCGCCGCCCCGAGACCTACGGCAACATGGTCAAGCAGCTCCCCTGACCAAGAAGGGAACACCGCGATGAGCTACGACATCGTCATCAAGGGGGGCATGCTCGCCTCCTCCAAGGGCACGACCCGGGCCGACCTGGGGATCCGGGGTGAGACCATCGCCGCCAGCGGCCTCGACCTCGAGGGCCGCGAGGTGATCGATGCCACCGGCAAGCTCGTGCTGCCCGGCGCCATCGACGTGCACAACCACTTCCAGTTGCCGTTCTGCGGCACCGTGTCCGCCGACGACTTCGTCAGCGGCAGCCGGGCAGCGGCCCTGGGCGGGGTGACCAGCTTCCTGGACTTCGCGATCCAGGCGCGGCCCCAGTCGGTGATGGAGGCGATCGCCGCCCGGCGGGACGAGGCGGACCCCAAGGTCTGCATCGACTACGGCCTCCACCCCGGCATCACCGAGTGGAACGCGGACCGGGTGGCGGAGATCCCCGAGATCATCAAGGCCGGCTACCCGACCTTCAAGATGTTCATGATCTACAAGGCCCAGGGCTGGCAGAGCACGGACAGTGACCTGTACGCCGCCCTGCGCGAGACGGCCAAGCACGGCGGGATGGTCGGCGTCCACGCCGAGTCCAACGACCTGATCGAGCTGCTCCAGGGTGAGTTCGACGCCAGCCGGACCCCGGGCTGCTACGCCCACACATTGACCCGCCCGGCGGTCACCGAATTCGAGGCCATCTCCAGGGCCATCAACCTGGCGGAAGCCACGGGTGGGCGGCTGTACATCTTCCACATGTCCACCAGCCGCGGCACCGAGGCGGTCTGGGAGGGGCAGAACCGGGGTGTGGATGTCCACGCCGAGACCGGTCCCCACTATCTGCTGCTGGACGACGAGCTGTTCAAGCGCGACGACGGCCACCACTTCGCGACCTGCCCTCCGATCCGCAAGCCGGAGGACCAGGAGGGGCTGTGGATGGGCCTCGCCTCCTCGGTGATCGAGGTGCTGGCCACCGACACCTGCACCTTCAACAGCCAGCAGAAGGCGATGTGGGAGGGGGACTACACCAAGATCCCCTTCGGCATGCCCGGCATCGAGACCCTGCTGCCGCTGACCTACAGCTACGGCGTCGGCCGGGGACGGATCAGCCTGGGCCGGATGATCAAGGTGCTGTGCGAGAACCCCGCGATCCTGTTCGGCATGTGGGGACGCAAGGGATCGCTGGACGTGGGCAAGGACGCCGACGTGGTCGTCTTCGACCCCGACCTGTCGCTGACCATCACCCCGGACGCACTGGCGACCAACTGCGACTACAGCCCCTTCGACGGCACCGAGATCACCGGCTGGCCGACCCACACCCTGCTGCGAGGCAAGGTCATCGTGCGGGACCGGAAGTTCGTCGGCGAGATCGGCGGCGGCAAATTCATCGCCCGCGAGCCCCACACACCTGACGACGACGACGGCAACGAGGAGTAGATCCACCTTGGACCGACAGACCATCCTGGACAAGCAGGGCTCCCTGCTCTTCGGAACGATCAACTACTACGCCGAGCCGCTGGCCTTCGTCAGCGGCAAGGGTGCATGGCTGACCGACACCGAGGGCACCGAGTACCTGGACTTCTTCGGCGGCATCCTGACCGTCAGCCTGGGCCACTGCCACGAGCCCATCGCCGACAGGGTGGCCGAGCAGCTGCGGACCCTGCAGCACACCTCGACCCTGTACCCCAACCGCCAGATCGTCGAGCTGGCCCAGAAGATGGCGGACATCACCCCCGACGGGTTGACCCGCTCGTTCTTCACCAACTCGGGCACCGAGGCCGACGAGACCGCGGTGATGGTCGCCCGGGCGCGGGCCGGGGGCGCGGGTGACCTGCTGGCGCTGCGGCACTGCTACTCGGGTCGCAGCATGCTCGCGATCAACCTGTGCGCCCACTCCTCGTGGCGGGTGCTGCCCAGCGCGATCCCGGGGATCAAGCACGCCCTCGCGCCGTACTGCTATCGCTGCGCGATGGGGCTGACCTACCCCGAGTGCGACATGCGCTGCGCGTACGACATCGAGGAGCTGATCGCCACGGAGACCTGCGGCACGCTCGCGGCCTTCATCGCCGAGCCGATCCTCGGCGTCGGCGGATTCATCGTGCCGCCCCCCGAGTACTTCCCGATCGCGGCGGAGATCGTGCGGCGTCACGGCGGGCTGTTCATCGCCGACGAGGTGCAGACCGGCTTCGGCCGCACGGGCGGCAAGATGAACGGCATCGAGCACTGGGGGGTCACGCCGGACGTGGTGACCTATGCCAAGGGTATGGCCAATGGCTTCCCCATCGGCGCCACGGTCACCACCGACGAGGTGGCCGACGCCCTGTCGGGGCTGACCATCTCGACCTTCGGCGGCAACCCGGTGAGTGCCACTGCGGCGCTGGCCACCATCGAGACCATCGAGACCGAGGGAGTGGTCGAGCGCAGCGCGGTGCTGGGAGCCAGGCTCCGCGAGAAGCTCGAGGAGCTGGCCTTCGTCCACCCGTGGATCGGCGAGGTCCGGGGCATGGGGCTGATGCAGGCCGTGGAGCTGGTCGAGGATCCGAAGACCAAGGAGCCGTCGACCGCGAGGGCCGGCGCGCTGATGGAAGAGGCCAAGAAGGAGCGGCTGCTGCTGGGCAAGGGCGGCCTCTACGGCAACGTGCTGCGCATCGCGCCGCCGATGCTGATCGGCGAGGACGAACTCGACGACGGCCTGCGACGGCTCGAGAGGGCGATGGCCAGGGTCTGACGGCCCCGCAGTCGCCCCGGAGCTGGGTGCCACGGTCGGCTTGTCCGGCCGTGCTTCCCCGAGGACACGGCCGGACCAGCCGACCGGGGCACCCGACGGGGCAACCGGTGACGAAAATGAGCAACCACAACTGGCCGAAGGCGGAAAACTACTTCGGGCGGGTCAAGAATTACGTCGACGGGGAGTTCGTGGACTCGGAGTCGGAGCGGTCGCTGCCGGTGATCAATCCGGCCACCGCCGAGGAGATCGCCGAGGTTCCCCTGTCCACCGCCGACGAGGTGGGCGAGGCCATCGACGCGGCCCAGGAGGCGTACGAGGAGTGGCGGGAGACCCCGCCCAACATCCGCGTCCAGCCCCTGTTCCGGCTCAAGACGCTGATGGAGGAGAACTACGAGGAGGTCGCCCAGGCGCTGGTCCGCGAGCACGGCAAGGTGATCGACGAGGCCCGTGGTTCGGTGCGGCGGACCCTGGACAACATCGAGTTCGCCTGCGGCATCCCCACGCTGATGATGGGCGAGTTCCTCGAGGACGGCGCCGCCGCGGGCATCGACGAGGAGACCATCCGCCAGCCCCTGGGGGTGTTTGCGGCCATCGTGCCGTTCAACTTCCCGGCAATGGTGCCCTTCTGGTTCTGGCCCGCCGCGGTGGCCTGCGGCAACACCTTCGTGCTCAAGGCCTCCGAGCAGGTCCCGGTCACCCAGAACATGATCTTCGAGCTGATCGAGGAGGCGGGTTTCCCCGACGGGGTCGTCAACCTGGTCAATGGCGACAAGGAGGCCGTGGACAAGCTGCTGGTCGACCCGCGGGTGCGCGGCGTGTCCTTCGTCGGCTCGACCCAGATCGCGAAGTACGTGTACTCGACGGCGGCGGCCCACGGGAAGCGGGTCCAGTGCCAAGGCGCGGCCAAGAACTTCCTCACCGTCATGCCCGACGCCGACCTGGACGCCTGCATCCCCAACCTCATCGCCAGCTTCTTTGGCAACACCGGCCAGCGGTGCCTCGCTGGCGCCAACCTGGTGTGCGTGGGCGACGAGGCCCGCCAGGACGAGGTGGTGGAGCGGTTCCTGGCCGCGGCCAAGCAGCTGCGGGTCGGCGACGGCATGGACGAGAACGTCCAGGTCGGCCCGCTGGCGGCCAAGAAACACTACGACCGGGTGGTTGCGATGATCGGCCAGGCCGTCGACGACGGCGTCAAGATGCTGCTGGACGGCCGCGGCGTCGAGGTCCCGGAGCGCCCCAACGGCTTCTTCGTCGGCCCGACTGTGTTCGACGGCGTCGATCCGGAGATGGCCATCGCCCGCGACGAGGTCTTCGGTCCGGTGGTGTCCGTGCTGCGGGCGAAGGATCTGAACCAGGCCATCGACTGGGCCAACCGCAGCCGCTACGGCAACGCGTCGTCGATCTACACCGCGTCGGGCAAGGCCGCCCGGGAGTACAAGGTGCGGATCAAGGGCGGCAACGTGGGGATCAACATCGGCGTGCCCGCGCCGATGGCCTACTTCCCCTTCGGCGGCATGGGCGAGTCCTTCCTCGGCGACCTGCACGGGCAGGCCAAGGACGGGATCAACTTCTTCACCGACCGCAAGGTGGTGATCACGCGGTGGGTGTGACCGAGACCGAGGCCGAGACCGAGGCCACCGGAGGTCCGCGATGAGTTCCGAGTTCCCCGAGCTGACCTCCTTCGGCACCCTGTTCATCTATGCGGGGGCGCTGGAGAAGGCCCTCGAGTCCTTGGCGACCGCGGCCGCGGGGGCGGCGGTGCCCGACACCGCCGCGAAGACCCTGAAGACCGCCATCCGCAAGCACGGCAAGCGCGCGACCCAGCTGGCTAACATGCGCAGGGAACGGCTGAACGAGGTCGTCCTCCAGCCCCTGGCCGGGATGGACCGCGAGGTCTACCTGCCCCCCGGGGAGCTCCCTGCCGACCCCACGGCCGCCCTCGCGATCCTCGCGGAGGCTGAGCAGACCGCCGCCCGGTTCTACGACGACGCCGCCGATCTCGGTGGCGACGTGCTGATGGGTGTCGACAAGACTTTCCGCAAGTTCGGCGTGCAGAGCCGGGAGTGGGCCGGCGCGCTGACCGGCTGAGCGGTCCCCCGCACCGACCCACTCCACCCGCTCACTTGCCATCCTCCTTGCCCTTGTCGATGGGCTCCGGCCACGTCTCGAGGACCGGGAACCGGCAGGTCTCCCCCTGGCCACAGATCGTGACGTGGAGATGGGTCTCCAGGGTGTTGCCGCCGCGATCAGCGGCCTGGACGAAGACCTTGTAGTCCGTCGCAATCCCGCCGTCGCGTGGTGCCTCGCCCAGGCACAAGGTGCCGTCACAGGCGAAGAGCACGGGCTCCTCGCCCTTGCCGCCCGCGGACTCGACGTCGTCCACCACCACGGTCGGCGCGGAGTCGCAGTCGTCCTCGAACAGGGGCATCAGCTGGGCCACCGGGATGACGGCCGGGCCATCCAGGCGCGCCACCTGGATCGACACGCCGCCAGCGTGGTCGTACAGGTCGGCCACCGCGGCGATCACCAGGTCGTAGACCTCGACCTCCGTGCGCAGGAACGTGCCGCGACCGGAGGAATCGCCCACGAAGGTGGTCACCACCGAGTCGCCGAAGGGCAGGAACAGCTCGCCAGCCGCCTCGTCCAGGGCGGGCTCGGACGAGAACAGGTCGTCTTCGGTCCACCAGCGGGTGGTGAAGCCGCCGGTCTGGTCCAGGTCGATGGCCTCGGCTTCGACCTCGACCAGCGCGCCGTCGGTGATGTTGCACTGGATGAAGGTCGGGATGGCGACCACGCCCAGGGTCGGGCCGATGGGGCCGAGCTAGCTCACCAGGTCGAACGCCAGCTCGAAGTCGTGGTCGAGCAGGCCGTCGTTCACCACGCCCGTCAGGGCGCCATAGGCGGCCGCCTCACCCCCGGCCCAGTCCACGTCCACGGCGATCGGCTCGGCGTTGGTGACCAGGAAGGCCTCGGTCTGCTGCAGGCTGAACGGGGGTACGAACAGCTCGGCGTCCACGTCGAAGCGGACTGCGGCGACCAGATCCCCGGGCGGCACCTCGCCGTACCCCGAGGCGTCCAGTTCGATGGCGTTGATCGCCGAGGTGCCGACGACGGTGATGTCCTCGACCGTCAGCGCGCCGACCGGCAAGGGCAGTACGAACTCGTCCACCTGCAGGTCCAGCCTCAGCGCGGCCTGGCCGTCCTCGCCCGGCGCGGGCACACCGATCACAGAGACGGTCCCGTCCAGGCCCAACGGCAGGCCGAACGCGTCGACCGTGAGCGTTGTACTCCGCCACCACGTCGGTCAGCAGCGTGTCCCCCTCCTCTCCCGCGTCCTCGCAGGCCGTCAGCGCCGCGAGGGACGCGAGGACCGCGATCGGCAGTCCGCGCCTCGCCCGGAGCAATCCTCGTCGCCGGTCCTTCGCCCATACATCGAGATTCCACATCGTACCCATGTCCAACTCCGATCGGTTGTCCGCCGCCGTTTGTTCGGCCAGCGACGGGTTCGATCAGAGCCAACCGGGTCGGGGGATCTTCCGGCTCAGGTTCTTGGCGAAGGGGAGAGCTACTCGGAGGGGGGCGGGATGACCTCGGGCTTGCCTGGCACGGCCCGGGACGAGATCAGCGGCGGATCGCTGACCGGACAGATGAACGAACAGATCATGCAGCCCAGGCAACGGCTCTCGTCCATCACCGGTCGCCGCGAGTGGTCGTCCCAGGCCAGGCACTGGCCGCCCGCGTCCTGGCAGACGATGTGGCACTGACCGCAGCCGATACAACGGTCCAGATCGTAGGCCGCGATTCCCTGGTGGCCCAGGTCGAACTCGTCGGTGGGCACCGTCTGCGGCAAGGCCTTGCCGATGAACTCGTCCACCGACGCGAACCCGTGCTGATCCATGAAGTAGGACATCCCCTCGAGGATATCTTCGACGATGCGGTAGCCGTAGTGGATCACTCCGGTGGTGATCTGCAGCGTACCCGCACCGCAGAGCATGTACTCGACCGCGTCGATCCAGGTCTCGATACCGCCCATCCCGGAGATGGGGATCCCGAGGTCCGGGTGCTGGGCCATCTGGGCGATGCAGCGCAGTCCGATCGGCTTGACGGCCGGGCCCGAATAGCCGCTCATCGCCCCCTTGCCGGCCACATCGGGCAGGGGCACGAAGCGGGTCAGGTCGATGTTGGTCAACGCCGACACGGTGTTGATCGCCGCCAGCCCGTCGGCGCCTCCGGCCTTGGCCGATACGGCGGGCTCGCAGATGTCGGTGACGTTCGGCGTCATCTTGGCCAGCACCGGAATCGAGACGGCCGCCTTGACCGTCGCACTGAACCGCTCGACGAGGTCGAAGGCCTGGCCGACCTTCATGCCCGATCCCTCGACCGTCATGTGGGGGCAGCTGAAGTTGAGCTCGAGCATGTCGGCCCCGGCCTGCTCGCAGACGATGGCCAGCTCGCGCCACTCGTCGTTGGAGAATCCCATGATCGAGGCGATCACGATCCGGTCGGGCCAGTTGCGCTTGAGGTAGCGGATGTCGCGCAGGTTGTCGTCCAGCGGGCGGTCGGAGATCTGCTCCACGTTCTGCAGCCCGACCAGCTTGCGCGACATGTAGTCGTAGCCGGCCATCCGCGGGAACGGGTGAATGATCTTCACGTCCCCCTTGCCGATGGTCTTGTAGGCCACTCCGCCAAATCCGGCGTCGAAGGCGCGGCCGATCATCTCGCCCGTGTTGGACACCGGCGAGCTCGACAGCATCACCGGATTGACGAAACGGACCCCGCAGAAATCCACGGACAGGTCACGCAGATGGGTCATCGGACCCCCTCCTCTCCCAGCGCGTCGGCGATGGCGGCGGCTGCCCGCTTGCCGTCCCCGACCGCCTCGGCGATCCGCGCCGCACCCCGGACTGCGTCCCCGCCGGCATAGACCCGGTCGGCGGCCGTGCGGCCCGTCGCCGTATCGACCTGGATCCGGTCGCCCTCGTCGATCCGCACCGCTCCCAGCTTGCGGATCCCGTCCTCGGGGCGCAGGCCGATGGCCTCGATGACCAGATCCGCGGGGATGTCGTGCTCCGAGCCCTCGATGGCCTCGGCCCGGCGGCGCCCCCGCACCGCGCGGTGATTGAGCTGGGTGCGGGCGGCGCGGATGCCGACCACCCGGCCGTCTTCGACCCGGTAGCCGACGGGCTGGGTCAGGATCAGCGCGTGGACCCCCTCGTTCAGCAATCGCTGCCTCTCCTCTGCGTTGGCCGGCATTTGCGGGAAGGAGCGTCGATACAGCAGGTACACGTCCTTGGCCCCGAGCCGGCTGGCCACCAGCGCCACGTCCATGGCCGTATCGCCGCCGCCGATGACCGCAACGGTCTTGCCACTGACGGTCGCGAGCATCCCGTTGTGGTCTGCCCTGGCCCGCGTCAGGAAGCCGATGCCATCCCAGACCCCCTCGGCGTCACGCCCCTCCACCGCCAGCCGGGTGGGGCTCCAGGCGCCCGTACCCAGGTAGATGGCGGCGAAGCCCTCGTCGCGTATTGCCTGGAGGTCGGCCTGGGACGCGATCTCCCGGCCGCCGACGAAGGTCACGCCCAGGTCGAGGATCTCCTGGACCTCGCGGCGGATGAACTCGCCGGAAAGCCGCTGGGCGGGGATCACATGGGCCGGCACACCACCGGGCTCGTCGAGGCGGTCGAAGATCGTGACGGCGAATCCCGCCTGGGCCAGATCGGCGGCGCAACTCAGCCCCGCAGGGCCGGCGCCTACCACCGCCACCGACACGCCGTTGGATTCCCCCGCCGCCAGGGGCGCAAATCCCGTCTCCCAGCCGTACTCCACCAGGAATCGCTGCAGACCACCGATGTCGATCGGCCGGCCGATCCCGGTGGCGGTACAGGCCCGCTGGCACATGTCGCAGGTGGGGCAGAGCGCCCCACAGACGCCGCCGAGGGCATTGTTGCGCTTGACCGTGGCGATGGCTCCCTTGATGTTGCGCATCCGCAACTGCCGGATGAACTTGCCGGGGTCGGTGGTCGCCGGGCAGTCACCGCTGCAAGGCGCGTCGTGGCAAAGCAGGCACCGCGCCGCCTCCGCCGTGGCCTGGGCCAGGGTGTATCCGCTCTCCATCGTGATCTCCGTCTCCAAAACGCGGCTCACGCGCGAGTCTTCTTGCCGGGTCGAATCGTCAGACTAGCACCCCCGCTGGACGGTGGCGCCATCCTCACGGGGTCACGGTCCAGCCCCCGACCACCGTCGCCCGGGCGTCGCCGGCCAGGAGGCTGCCGTCGGCCAGCTCCACATCCCGCCGACCCTGCCGGCTGACGCTCACCACCACGTGCCCCGCGGGCAGGCCGGCGAGGAAGGCCGGGCTCACCAAGGGGATCTCGTCTTCGGTGAAGGTGCAGACCAGGTTGCCCGCGAGCTGGGAGGCGTCATCGTAGAAATCGATCCACAGGAGCAGGCGATCCGACGGGGTCCCGCCCGCGACCTCGATCAGGAGGCTGCCACTGAGTGTGATGGCGTTCCCGTGCCAGTCGTCGAGGGCGGGGGTGACCGTCAGCCTGGCGTCCGGAGCGGCCAGCGCGGCGGTGGCCGTCTCCGCGGCGAATCCGGGCCCGCCGTCGAAGACCACGGCATACTCGGCCGCCGACACCCACGTGTCCAGACCGCCGTTGGCCACAAATCCGCCGCCGCCGTCCGCCGCCAGTACCACGTCGCCGGTCGGCGAGGTGAACCGGACCTGGGAACCGGCGTTGCGAGGCGTGAGCACGGGTGCGGGGGGCGTGAAGTCACGCACACAACCCTCGCCGGGATGATCGTCGTCCGGCGAGTAGCTGGTCGGCGTGATCGCGATGGCGGTGGACACCACACCGTCGACGGCGGCGAGCCCCGGGACGGTCGCATCGAGGACCTGCACGCGGGCGTGCCGGGCGATGGCCCCGGTCGCCCCTGCAAAGCCGTCGCAACCCGTGTAGACGTCCGTCAGCACGCTGTATCCCGCGTCGGTGAGGACTGTCGCGTCCAGGGTCATGCACTGCTCGAGGGCCGGGGACAGCGCCACGATCCGCTGCGGCTCGACGCTGACGACCGTCGCGTCGAGGGCGCCGAAGTGGACACGCACGTCGCCCGCGCCTGCGAAGTTCTCGCCGGTCAGCTCGATCTCCGTGCCCCCAGCCAGCGGGCCGTGGAGCGGGGCGATGGCCAGCAACAGTGGAGGCTCGGGCGCGGCGGTGCTGTCGTCGTCGCCCGCGCTGTCATCGTCCCCGCTGGCGTCGTCATCGGCGGTGTCATCGTCCCCGCTCGTATCGTCGTCCCCGCTCGTATCGTCGTCCCCGCTGGCGTCGTCGTCTGCCGGTGGCCAGCCGGCCGGATCCCCCTCGTAGGGGCAGCCCGTCAACGCCAGCAGCAGGCAGAGGCCGGTCAGGGACGCGGCGCGGTGGAGTAGGAACGTCGGCTGAGCCATGGTCCAACATGGTAACGCGTCGGCCGCGGTCCGCACGCGCTCGCTGGCGCCGCTGTATGCTTGCCGCGATCAGGAGGCTCGCCATGAACGGACGAACCCGCGTCCGGCTGCTCGCGCTGACCGCCGCCCTGCTGATGGCCAGCGTGGCCGGCTGCCCCGGCGACGACGACGCCACCGGGGACGATGACACCACCGCCGGGGACCCCCTCGAAGGGCTGCCGACCTGCGGGAGCGGGATTCTCGACTCGCTGGACATGGACACCGTCGACCCGCCGCTGGTGGGCAGCGAGGGCTACGCGCCGCCCTCCACCGCGACCCTCGATTCCTTCCGCGATTCGGTGGAGGCGCTGCTGGCGGTCCGGATCGACGACGCGCTGATCGCCGCCGATGCCGCCGGTTTCGAGCTGTGCCGGGGCCCCGGTGGCGAGGACGATCTGGCCTACTGGCGGCCGGTCGGCGACGAGGGTGGACAGGCCCACGTGGTCTTCCGGGCCATGGGTGCGCGCCCGCTGATTCTGGGCAACCCCCACGCCTGGCTCGAGTACGGCACGCTGGACGAGTGCAAGCTGATGTTCGACCAGATCGGAGCCCGCGCGCTGGTCCTCACGGGCACCCACCGCTGCGCCAATGACGCGTACGCCGACTGTGACGGAACCACCAACGTCTGTACGGACACGTCGGACCGCTACCGGGAGTCCGACATGGCCCACGTGGTCGACAGCGTCTACCAGGTCGCCCACGAGGTGCTGGCCGCCCACTTCGAAGAGGACTGGATTATCAGCGTTCACGGCTTCCCGCTCGCCGGCATCAGCGTGTCCAACGGGACGACCAACCCCAGCGCCAGTGGTCAGCCAGTGGCCCTGGTCACCGCCGCCCTGGCGGACGCTTACCCCGGGGAGCCGGTGACGGCCTGCAACGACTTCCCCGGCGCCCAGGTGGAGGTCCGCTACTGCGGTACCACCAACGTGCAAGGGCGTCACATCAACGGCTCGCCCTCGCCCTGCACCCAGGCGGCGACCACGTCGGTGGAGCGCTTCATGCACCTGGAGCAGACCTTCTCCGTCTGGCTGCAGCCCCAGCCGGTGGTCGACGCCCTCGACAGCGTGGTGCCCCAGCCCTGAGAGCGACGGCCCCTCTCCGGCCCGCGGCTCAAGATCTCGTCACAGCAGCCGATATCTCAGTCACCTGTTTTCCGGGGAGTGCACATGGCTTCGTTCGCGGGCATGTTGGATTACGTGTTGGACAAGGACGCGGCGGGGATCCGGATCGAGGCGGAGCGGCGGCCCGTGCTCTGGGGCGAGGATGGCCCGCGCTACTCCGACCTGCCGATCCTGACGACGGCGGATGTGGACGTCATCATCGAGGCAGTGACCACGCCAGCCGATCGTAAGGTGTTGACGTCCCACGGCAACTGCGAGGTACGCCACCGCCACGGCCGGACGGCATTCACCTGCTCGATCCTGACCCAGTACGAGTACTCGGTCACCTTCCGCCTGTCGCAGGACGCTCTCCTCGAGCTGAGCACCGCCGAGCACCTGTCCCTGGTCGACGACTCCGCACCCCCCGCTGGCCAACCACCGCCGGCCGAGCCGCGGGCTCCCCTCCCCGCGGGTCCGTCCACGGAGCGAGCAGCGGCCAGCGCCGCGCCGCGCCGCAGGAGACCAGTGCGCCCGGCGTGCCCGCCTGCATCGACCCGTTCCTGTCGTGGATGGTCGACCACGATGCCACCGATCTGCACCTGACCCCCGAGAGCACCCCGACGCTGCGGGTCAACAACACCTTCCACTGGAGCAGCCTGCCGCCGCTCAGCTCGCACCAGATCCGGGGTCTGATCCACCGCATGCTGACCGGCGAGGAACGCAAGACCTTCCTCCAGGACCAGAGCGTGGATCTGGGTTACAGCGTGGACGGGGTCGGCCGATTTCGCATCAACTGTTTTGTCCAGCAGAAGGGACCGTCGATCTCCGTGCGCCACCTCCCCGAGACCGTGCGCACGATCGAGGAGCTGGGTCTACCCGGCCACATGACCGAGCTGGTCAAGCTGCGCAGCGGACTGTTGCTGTTCTGCGGGCCCACTGGTTCGGGCAAGTCCACAACCCAGGCCGCGCTGCTGCAGTTGATGAACGACACCCAGGCCCGTCACATCATCGCGCTCGAGGCGCCCATCGAGTACGTCCACCACAGCCGCCGCTGTCTGATCCAGCAGCGCGAGATCGGCATCCACGCGCCCAACTTCGCCCGCGGCCTCTGGGATGCGCTACGCGAGGATCCGGACGTGATCATGGTCGGTGAGATGCGTGACCGGGAGACCATCTCTCAGGCGGTCGCGGCGGCCGAGACCGGGCACCTGGTGATGGGAACCCTGCACGTCAACACCACCACCAACGCCATCACCCGGCTGGTGGACTCCTTCCCGGAGCAGGAGCGTCAGGCCGCCCGCGCCCAGATCGGGGAGTGCCTCAAGGCGGTGGTCAACCAGCGCCTGCTGACCCACGCGTCGGGGGAGGGGCTCGTGCCGCTGGTGGAGCTGCTGCGGGTGAACTTCGCGGTCGCTTCGCTGGTTCGCGAGAACAAGCTGCACCAGCTGGTGCAGGTGCTGACCACCGGCCTCTCGGATGGCCAGTACAGCTTCGAACGCTCCGCAGCGCGTGCCTTCCTGGCCGGCCGGATCACCCGTGCCGAAGCGGAACGCATCGTTCCCGACCGGAACGCCTTCCGCCAGATGCTCGACACCTTGCAGCAGCAGCAGGCGCGCAAGGTCAAGGTCGCCCGCGGCGCCTGAGTTCCCGCCCCCCTCCCCTCTGTTCAGCTTCTGCACATCTGTAAGCACGCATGTCCAGTATCTGAACGCTCCGCCATCGGCCAACAGGCCACAAAGTCAATGAAACCGGGGAACGTCGACCTGGCACGGTTCCTGTAGATGGATAGGGGCGTGACGACGATTATTTCGACCAAGGACATGACGATGCGGCACTCGACTCCGGCCTGCGATTCTTCCTCTCCCTGGTGGCCTCGGGCGGCCCTGACCCTGGCAGCGGTCCTGGCAGCGCTGGTGATGGCGACACCGGCGCAGGCCAGGCCCGTTGCCGGGGACGACCGCACGAGGAATTCACTGAAGGAAGATTTTTCCGAGTCCAGCGCCGAATTCGACAGTGTCCGCCGGCAGCAGACCCCGCCGCCCAGCGCCCTGATCCAGCTGTCCGCAGCGGCGGGCGGGGGTGCGCGGTTGGCCGGGACCGACCTGTTCCGCGGCGACAAGTCGGTCGACCAGGCCGTGCCCCTGTTCGAGGTGGCCGGCGAGGTGCGGTTGCTGTCCTTCGCGGGCCTGCGGGGCAGCGTGGTGATGGAGCAGGGCGAGGGACCGACCGCGACCAGCGTACGCTGCGGGTTCGCGCTGCACTTCATGAGCAGCAAGTCTCACCCCGACCTCTACCTGCTGACCGACCTGAACTGGAACGCGTCGGGCCCCGAACACGCGGCAGGCACCCGCGGAGTGGCCGTGGGCCTGGGCTTCCGGGTACGCATGGGCCGGCACGTGGTGCTGGGCGTCGAGGGCGCGTTCGAGCACGACGGCATCGCGGGCGGAGACGACAACCCCTTCCCCCACGCCCTGCAGCGGATCCTGCTCGGCGAGACCATCGACCCCACCGTGAGCGCCCACCTGGGTTTCGTGCTCTAGAAGCCCTCAGCTCTCAGCTCTCAGCTCTCAGCCGTCTACTCCACCAGCCCCCGGCCGATCCGGATCCCGTGATCGCGGAGCTTCTTGTACAGGGTCGTGCGGGAGATTCCGAGGGTGGCCGCCGCGGCCGAGATGTTGAACTCCAACGTCCGCAGAACCTGCTCGATGTGGGCCCGCTCCACGTCGGCGAGGGGGCGCAGATCCTCCCCTGCCTCCGGTCGCGCAGCCGCGGACGGGCGCCCGGCGGGGGCGACGGTCAGCTCGGGCAGGTGCTGGGGCTCGATCAACTCGCCGCCGGCCAGCACCGCGGCCCGGGCCAGCACGTTCTCCAGCTCGCGGACGTTCCCGGGCCAGGGGTGTGCCCGCAAGCGGTCCAGCGCACGCTCGCTCACCGTCGGCGGCTCCGCCCCCGTACCCAGCTGGGGCGAGCGGACTCGTAGCAGCTCCTCTGCCAGGTAGGGCAGATCCGCCAGCCGCTCGCGGAGGGAGGGCAGCCGCATGGGGAAGACGTTGATCCGATAGAACAGGTCCTCCCGGAATCCCCCCTCGGCCACCATGCCGTCCAGATCCCGATTCGTCGCGCAGATCAGCCGAAAGTCCGAGTGTCGGATCCGCGTCTCGCCCACCCGCGAGAACGACCGCTGTTGAAGCACGCGCAGCAACTTGACCTGGTTGGCCAGGCTCAGCTCGCCCACCTCGTCGAGGAACACGGTGCCGCCGTCGCCGCTCTCGAACATGCCCACGTGATCGCGCACCGCACCGGTGAAGGCGCCCCGGACGTGGCCAAACATCTCCGAGGCGAACAGCTGCTCGCTCAAGGTGGCGCAGTTCACCTCGCCGAAGGCCCGCTCCCGGCGACCGGACAGCTCGTGGATCGCCCTGGCGACCAGCTCCTTGCCCGTCCCGGTCTCGCCGGTGATCAGAACCGGCATGTCCAGCCGCGCCACCAGCTGGATGCCCTCGAAGATCACCGCCATCTTGGGATCGACGCCGATCATCCCGCACAACACCTGACCGCGAACGCGCTGCTCCCGCTCCACCAACTCGCTGCGGCGCTCGAGCACCCCCTCCATCGCCGACCTGAGATCGCCGGGCAGCTCGGGATGCAGGCGGAAGGTCTCCCCGTCCGCGTCCCGCTCCAGCACACCCCAGGCGACCAGCGGATCCAGACAGGCGACCACATCGGTCCGATGGCGGCCCGTACGGCGCACGGCCTCGTCCGCAGTCAGCTGGTCGGCGGAGAACAGCTCGGCGACCAGCCGCAATCGCAGAGGTGAGCCGAGGGCGTTGATCAGCCGCTGCACGTCCGGTCCCATCGGCCCAGGATACAGGAACGATGGACTGCGACGCACTCGGCAGTGAGCCGGACCGGGAGGGAGAGGCCAGGACCGCAGATGCCCGCAGATGAGGCGAGGGGCTGGAAAACCGGGGTCGTGTATTAATGATTAAGCTTTTTTTCGGGCGCCGGAAATGCTTAATCATTAATACACGACCCCTCCCTTTCCAGGCTTTTGGCGGGGGCATTCCAGGCTAGACTGGCAGTT
>CAYTBN010000044.1:0-25914 GCA_964436045.1 uncultured Rickettsiales bacterium
CCCCCGTCGCCGCCGCCCCCGCCGCCCCCGCCGCCCCCGCCGTCGCCACCGGAACCCCGCGTGGTTTCAAAGGGCCCGGGGCATCCGGCCAGCAGTCCGGCGATACAGAAGATGGTCCACAGCATTCGCGTCATCGGTTCCTCCGTCTCGGTCACTCAGGACTCGAAGGTCTCCATGAAGGCCCGCAGCCGGGTCTCGGCGGGGCCGTCAGCATAGGATCGCGGATCCGCATGGTCGGCGTCGAGAACCAGGGAGCGGATACCCTCGTCCGCCAGCGCCTCACGCAGCTCCAGCTGCCCCACGGAGTACGGTTTGCATGAGCGGTCGGAGTGAAAAAGCACACCGTCGCATTCGTATTCCCGGGCCATGTTCCGGATCAGCTCCAGCCGATGGCCCAGATCGCGGTTGAGGATGACCATCGAGTAGGCCGTCGCCAGCCCCTCCCAGGGATCGTCGGTGTCCATCAGGGTGGCGGTCTCGGCCCAGGCGTTGGTGTAGGTCGCGGCCACCATCGCGAAGCCGTTGTCCGCCAGCAGCCGGGACAGGTCGCGCATGCGGAACCAGACCGGCAGGTTGTCCCACAGCAGGCGGTATCGCTCATCGACGACACCCGCGATGCCGTCGCGGCCCCGGCGCTGCAGCTCGTCCCGCAGCACCCGGTAGTAGGCGTTGCAGGCCTCGGTGCCCCGCATGGTCACGATGGGGATCATGTGGATGAAGCCATCGAAGGCGGTCCACGGCGCGGGTCGCTGCCGGTTGGTCGCCAGGCATTCCCCCCACAGTACGCAGCCGTCCCGGGCCAGCACCACGGCCTCGGTGAACACGGCCTCGTCGAAGCGCTTGCCGGCCACCCGGGCCGCGGTCTCGGCGTACTGCCGCAGCTGTTCGGTCACGTAGCGGATGTGGGCCGGCTCCGGCTGACCGTAGACGTAGGGTGTGTCCAGGAGCACCAGGGGAACGTCCAGCTGACGCGCCAGCTCGCGGTACCAGTACAGCACCGTCTGACAGATGTTGGTGCAGCACACCAGCAGGTCGGGGGGCGGGATGCGGCCCACCGGCGTCTTCCCCGACAGCAGCGTGCCGAAGTCGATGCGCGCGTAGGAACACAGATCCTGGGAGAAGCCCGCGTCCTCCGCCACCGCGATGGGCTCCTCGGATATCTTGCCCGCGCCGCAGATGGCGCCGTGGTTCTCGGGGTAGACCAGGTAGTACCCCAGGGGGCGCAGGATCTCGATGGGCGCCCCCGACGTCACCCAGGCCACGGGTACGGCTCTGTCGGCGTAGCGGCCCGAGAAGTAGTGGCTCGTGCTCACCTTGCGCAGCAGCCTGCCGGTCTCGGGCGGCGGGCCGAGGGGGCTCGGCCGGGGCTTGCGACGTCTGCGCTTGTGGGCCGTTTGCGCGTCCTGCAGCCCGGCCAGCGCCGGTCCGACCACTCCGCGCATCAGCTCGTACTGGGCCCGGCGAAACACGCTCACGAGAGCATCTCCACGAACGCCTCCAGCCGGGTCCTCACGGGTCCCGGCAGTTCGCGCTCGACCTCGGTGTCGATCACCAGCAGCGGGATACCCTCCTCCTCCATCCGATCGGAGAGGGCCGGTACGTCGAACAGCTCCGGCTCGCAGAAGCGAACGATGTGCAGGATCACCCCGGCCGCGCCCGTCCCGCGGGCGAGCCGGACCAGGTGGTCGGCCCGGGGGCGCATGTGCACACCCAGGGTGGAGCAGGGAGGGCGGGTCGCCAGCCGCCGACCGGCCAGCTCCTTCGGTGGGCCCTCGACGTCCGGGGCCAGCTGGGTCAGCCGCCGGCCCGTGGACGCGTAGTCGTCGGCCACCACAACCGCCCCCGCCTGGTCGAGCACGTCCAGCACGGCCATCGGCTCGGGGACGATGCCGGAGATCACGACGCCGGGCCCCTCCCGGCGGGTCCCCTCGCCGCGGCGCGCCAGCGCCCGCTCCAGCTCGGCCAGGTGGTCCTCCGCCCGTTGCCAGCCGTCCGCCCGCAGCAGCTCCATCAGCTCCCGCTCCCCCAGCGGCAGCTCGCGGCGGGCGCGCCGGAGCTCGGCGTGGGCCGCCTCGATGCGGCGGCGGGTCGCGATGGCCGCGGCCAGGCGGTCGTCGTCCAGGGGCCGGTCGAAGGCCGCGGCCAGCTCGCCGCCGAGCCGTTCGACCTCCGCCGTGCAGAACCGGGTGCCGACCTCGGGATCGGCGGTGCGCGGCAGGTGCAGGTGGAAGATCCGGCCCTCCCAGCCGGCCAGATCCGGTACCAGGGACGCCAGCCCCATCATCGCGTCGCAGGTGGTCGGAAAGAGCAGCCCGTCGATCCCGTCCACGCCGCCCGCGTCGACGAAGGCCATCGCGTTGCGGACCAGGGAGCAGACGTAGGTCTGGATCCGCTCGCTGGGGCCGTCGGGGAGGGGGCCCGGCGGTCCCCAGAGTTCGAGACCCAGGATGTCGAGGGCCTCGAGCAACTCTCGAGGGTAGTGGATCGGCAGCACGACCAGGGTCGGCAGACCCCGTTCGCGCTGGGCGTCCAGTTGCTGCTGGCGGGTCATGGGCTGCCATCCTAGCAGAACAGGACGACGCAGACGGCGGCGGTGGCCGTCACGGGGGCGGCGTCGGAGTATACTCCGGCTGCGGAGGTCGACGACGTGATGGCCGGCCCGACCCACGACACAACCCAGCCGGAACCGCGCTCATCCGCGCCGGTCGATGGCCCTCGAGTACGCCAGCTCTGGCGGTCCCACCGGGGGCCGCTGGCGATCCTCGCAGCTGGCGCACTGCTGCCCCTGGCCCGGGTGGTCCTCGATCCTCTCGGCTCGCTGCCCGGCCTGGCCACCGGCGACGTGTACAAGCATGCGTGGCCCTACTGGCACACCCTCGACCAGCTGTTCGGCGGGCAGTGGCCCCGGACCGAGATGCTCGCCGGGCCCGACGGGGGCGTGCTGCTGGACGTGATGCTGCTACCGGCGCTGGCGATGGCCCCGGTCACCCTGATCGCCGGGCCGGTGGCCGCGGCCAACCTCTGGGTCTGGCTGTCGTTGCTGGCCTCGGGGGTGGCGACCTATGCCCTCGGCCGCCGGCTCAGCGGCTCGGTGGCCGGAGCGACGGCCGCGGGCCTGGTCGTCCAGACGGCGCCCTGCCTGGTCGGTTACGCGCTGGTCAGCGGGGTCCACGAGCGGCTGGCGTTGTGGCTGTTCCCGACGCTGGTGCTGCTGCTGCTGCGTTGTCGGGATCGGGGCGGTTGGCGCTGGCCGGCCGCCCTGGGCGCGACCCTGGCGGCCGGGGCCATTCACTGTCCCAACTACGGTCTGTTCGCCTGCATCCTGCTGGCGTTTGTGGTCCCCGTGCTGGCCTGGCCTTCGCGCCGCGGTGGTCCGGGTTTGCGCTGGCTGCTGCCGACGGGCGTGGCCTTGGGGCTCGGTCTGGCGGTGGTGGTGCTCGCGCTGCAGTGGATGATCCGGCAGCCCGACTTCCTGGCGGACGTGGGCATGCAGCGGGTCGAGCTGTCCCCCGGGAGCCGGCCCGTGTACGAGGCCGCGACCCTGGCGGACATGCTCAACCCGGTCTCTGCGCGGACGACCCGCTCGAGCGACTACGAGGACGAGATCTACTTCCTGCCCTACATCGGCTGGGTGCCGCTGCTCGCAATGCTCGCTGGCGCGGCGCTGGCCTGGCGCGGCGGGCGCCGCCGGTCCGCGGCCCTCGCCGGCTGCGGGCTGGTGTTCGGCGTACTCGCGGCCGGGCCGACCCTGCGCTCGGGGGGCGTGTCGGTGCCCGAACCGCTGTTCCTGGCGCTGGTCGAGCTGGTCCCGTTCTACGGCCAGACGCCGGGGACCTGGCAGCAGGTGGCGGTGCTGGTCTCGGTGGGTGGTGCGGGGGTGGCACTGGCCATCGGAGCCCTGGGAACGCGCCGCCAGCGGCGAATGGCGGCGGTCGCGCTCGTGGCGCTGACCCTTGTCGAGCGGCTATGGGCGCTGCCGGTGCCGCTGGTCACCTATCGCGCCGACGCCCGGGTATCGTCCGCCTACGACGCCGTCGGCGACGGAGGCGTGCTGGCCGACGTTCCCCGTTTCTGGACCGGCCGTCACCTGACGCCGGGTCCGGCTTTCCTGGCCCAAACCCGCCACGAGCGGCCGATCACCTACGCCATCGATTTCGGGCTCTCCCCCTGGGATGGCGTGCGGGTCCTGATGGGCTGCGAGTCCCCCGGCTTCGCCCTGTCGGCGGGCTGCATCCGCCAGGGGGGGATCCGCTGGGTGGCGGTGCACCGGGACTGGTTCGATGAATCGGAGACAGCCGCGAGCTGTGTGGCTGGATTCCAGTCGGTCGCCGGCGATCCGGTGGCGGACGACGGTCAGCTGGCCCTGTTCGACCTGGATCGCCTGGAGCGGCTGCCCCCCGCCGATCTCTGCGCCGAGACCCTGGCCAGGGAGTCCACATCCCGGTTCCAGGATCGCGAGCTTCGCCACGAGTCGCCGCCGCCGGTGCCCCTGAACCAACCCTGACCTCGACCTTTTCCGTTTGGTGCTCCCGATTTGCGGCGTGCCGTGGATTCGCTGGGCTATTCAGTTCGCCAGGGCAGATCCAGGAAGTACCCCGTGACGACAGCGAACAGCTCGTCGAACTCGGCCAACTCGTAGGGCACCTCGTCAGCCAGCGTCGGGTAGTCGGCCGCCGAGCATTCGCGGATCTCCGGATCGAGGATCGACCGCCTGTCTATCACGAGTGACCTGGCGTGTGATTTGGTGATCAGCGAGTCCAGGATTCTCTGACGGGAGTTCGGTCCCTTTCACCAGGATGACGGGGCCTTGGTCGATGGCTTCCTCGTTCATGCTGCATTCCAGCTTGATGACGCTGGGCGAGCGCTTCTCCCGGAGTCGCTTGTGCTGAAGCGTTCCCCTCCTTGCGTAACCGATCCGGACTCGAATCGTAGGGAAGCTGGCATCGATCCGTGCTGGCCTGATCTCGTACCCCTGGATGCGGCAGTCGATGTCGGTATCGAGCGAAGCCGTGTTGTTCGCCAAGCTCTCGCCCAGCACGGCCAAGAACTGATCGATATCGAAGTCGGGACGCAGGGTGGCCGTGGAGAAGTCGACGTCCTTCGTGTTTCGACGACCTCCAAACCGCAACGCGAACAAGATGCCGCCCTTCAACGCCATCAGGTTGCGGAGCACCTCGGAACGACCGACCGTGATCAAGACCGAGCGCATGGCCTCACGGAACTCAGCTTCGTGCTGACTGGGTGCTGCTTCCAGCCAATCTTCGAGCGCCATCAGATCCATCGGTGTCCGGTCAGACATTGATCGACAGGTTCCACTTCTCGGAGAAGTTCACTCCATCGTACTCATTCGACGGATCCAGCTTCCTCGAACCGCCGCGCTGGCTCGCTGCGAGCAATTCTTCGATCCGCGTCTCGGACAGCCCACAGACCTCGTCGAGCAGGTAACCGACCCTGACCTGCTCGATCTTCCGGCCGTTCCGCAGCGCCTCGTCCAGGATCAGCCTCGTGTAGTCTCCCGCGTACTCCCTGTAGACAGAGACGACATGGCGCATCCCACCACAGAGATCGGGCTGTCTGACCATGTCCAGGAAGGTCCGTCCGAGCGAAGAGTAGCGGAGGTTGCTCGCGCGGATCCGGGTGTACGCGCCCAGATGCGAGCTGGTATGCCGCGAGAGCTGGGTGCCCTGCAGCTTGGACGGGAGTAGTCGCCTCAGCACGGGCAAGTCCAGGGCGTGGAGTGTGGTCAGTCCGTCTCCAAGGTCTCGCGCCATCTTCTCCTTGGCGGATCGCGTCCATTCGGCGCCCGGTGGCGAGGAGTAGAATACGGTCTTGGTCAAACGGTCGGTAAGGCCGTAGTGCGCCATGGCGCTGAGGTGGGAGATGTAGGCGAACGGGTCGATCCCGCAGACCATCTCCTCGGCGGAGGATGCGTTTCGTCCCACCAGCCGATAGATCTTGCCGGGGGGGACCCCGTCGAGAGGCTCGAGGAAACCGAACATTGTCATCTGCGCCAGGTTGGCCTGGAACCAACGCGCCACCTCCCGCGTGCCCTCAGGGATGGGTGTGGACGCCGAAGCGCTCGGTGTAGGGGGCGAACCGGCGGTAGATCTCCTCGACCTCCAGGCCCCACTGGGCGGCGCTGTAGACGTGCCTGCCCGGCTTGTCCGAGCGAGGCTGGGCCAGCCAGTTGCGGGTGAGGTCGTCGGTGCCCTCGTCGTGGGGCATGTCGAAGTGCTGGTGGATGTCGCGGATCGCGCCCACCGGATCGCGGCTCAGCCGCTCGAAGTTGATGTCGAAGAAGCGATCCTCGCCCACCCGCTCGCGCACCTCCATCCCCCGGGTGACGCCGGTCAGGAAGCGGTCGGTGATGTGGTCGCCGATGTACTCGGCGTGGATCCGGCCGTACCAGGCGCGGCGGGTCAGCGAGATCATCGAGCTGTACGAGGCGATGCAGGACACCGGGTCCCGGTGCGGCCAGACGATACACGCGTCGGGGAACACCTCGAGCAGGTCGTCGAGGAACCACAGGTGCTCGGGACACTTGAGCACGAAGCGCCCGGTCGGCTTCCAGTGGGCCAGCACCTGGAGCATCCGCCGGAACTCCCGGTAGGGCCCGGTCATGTCGTAACGCATCAGGAAGTCGCCCCAACGCACCAGGCCGTTGGCCAGGTCGTTGTTCATCACCGCCCCGGTGTTGCACATCAACAGCCAGTCTTCCTCCGGGGTGGTGGCCCTGATGTCGTGGACGATGGGCATCTCCGGCGCCACCGTCTTGGCGACAGTCAGGACCTCCTTGGCCTTGCGCAGCCGCAGCCGCCTGTCGACGGCTGGATCCTCGTGGATCGGGACCGGCTGGTAGAGCTCCCAGAACTCCAGCGCCCGGCTGCCCTCCTCCAGCGCCAGCAGGTTCTGCAGCAGGGTGGTGCCTGTCCGGGGGAAGCCGACGATGAACACGGGCCGCTCGATGGGGATCTCGGCGGTGTCCGGGTGTCGCTTGATGTAGTCCTCGATGCGGAGCCGGTTGGTCACGGCGGCGTAGGAGGTCTGGCGCAGGGCGATCTCGCCCAGCCGGGTGATCCGGGCGGCGTCGGCCAGGCGGAACAGGCGGCGCGTCAGGTCGATGAAGGCCTCGTCCCCCCAGTCCTCCAGGCCGGTCTTGCGCTGGGCGGTCCGCAGGACGGAGTCCACGTCCAGTTTGCCGAAGGGCAGGCCAACCCAGCCGGCGATGCCGATCACGGCGTTGACCAGCTTGAGGGTCGGAGCGATCTCCATTCGGTTGACGGTGTAGCGGCGGTCCAACTCTCCAGTCCCTTCCCTCGCCCAGCCGCGAGGCCACCAGTCATACAGGAAGTCGGGGCGGAGATGCCAGGCCCCGCCGACGAACGACCCATGTCACCGCCAGCAGCATCACCAGCGCTCCCGCGCTGACCGCCACACCCGGGCGGAATCCCGGGGTCGCGAAGCGGAGGCTGACGGTCACCGGTCCGCTGCCGTCCAGCGCCACCCCCAGCAACCCATCGTGGTCCACGACACTTCCCGGTTCGGCCGACCAGCCGGGGTGGTACGCCTGGTTGAGCACCAGCGTGTCGGCCGTCACGGGCGTCGCCGACAGCCGGAACCCGCCCGCCCGCACCTCCTCGACCGCGGCCGCGCAGCTGTGCTGGGCGCACCAGACCTCGCCGTGATAGGCGGGGTTGTCCACGTAACCCTCGTCGGCGACCACGTAGATCCGGCGACCGACCGGGCTGGGTTCCGCCGGCAGATCGGCGGGTGCGTAGATCGTGCCGACGCCCCGGCGCAGGTTGCGATAGACGAGCAGGTTGCCCTCGTCCCGGTCCGTCGATCCCCCCCGGGCGTACCCTTGACCTTCCCCGCCGTCGATCTCGTCCTGGACGAACACCGCTCCCGGCGGTTCCCCGGGCTCCACCCGTGCCGTGAACGCCGCGGCGTATCGTCTGCCGCTCTCCCAGCCCGGCCACGCCAGGGCCACCAGGGCCACCGCCACCCCCAGCACCCGGACCGGGCGGGCGCGCGCCTCGCCGAACACGACCTGCAGTCCGCCCGCGGCCAGCAGGCAACCGGCCCAGGCCAGCCCGAAGCTGAGGTAGCGCACCGATCCGCGCATGGAATGGAACCCCGGGAGCTGCCACAGGGCGTGGAATGCGTCCACGCCCGCGTTGGGGCCGAAGCACAGCCAGCTACACAGCAGGCCCAGCACGAAGGCCGACCGGAGCCCCGGCGAGAGCCGGTGGAGGCGGGCGATGGCCACGGCGAGCAACAGCAACAGGGGCAACCCGAGGCCCACGTAGCCGAAGTCCGCCTGCACCGTCATCCCGTCGTCGCGGTAGGCCGCGACCAGTGGCACCCCGCGCAGCGCGCAGCCGAGATAGGTCGCCAGCGATCCGTACCACTGGTCGCCCCAGGCGACGGGGTACTCGGCGACCTCGCGGAACCCGAGGCCGCGCAGGTAGACCCCCATCGGCCACAGCTTGGCGGCGGCGAGGGCAGCTCCACCGGCACCCACCGCCGCGAGCAGGGCGAGGGCGCGGCGGGGGCGGGCCCCCTGGACCACCTCCATCGCCACCAGCACGGTCAGCAAGAGCAGCAGGACCAGCAGCCCCAGGTGGAGCTGCAGGGCCGCCACGGCCACGCCGATGGTCGCCAGCGCCCCCCGCCCGGGGTGGCGCCGGTCCGCGGTCAACAGCAGCCACGCCACCATCGGGAAGTAGGCGTACAGGCAGGACTCGTAGTACCCGATCATCATCCGCGACGGCACCCAGCCGGCCACGGCGAAGGCCGAACCGGCGAAGGCCGCGAAGGTTGGAGTCAGGCCACAACGGTCGCGGCCGAGCAGGCCGACGCCGACGGCGCCCAGGGCCAGTGCCAGCGCGGCGCTGAGCTTCATCCCCGCGGCGGGCCCCAGCAGCAGGCTGGGCAGGACGGTGGGGGACAGGGAGCCGTCCGACGGGTGGGCCAGCTGGGGTAGACCTCCCTGGAGCCAGGGATTCCAGTGGGGGAGCGTTTGCCAGCGCAGCAGGGCTTCGCGGCTGAACGCGTCGAGCTTCGCGCTCTCGAGCCAGTCGTGGGACCGGAAGGTGTCGGGGCCGACCAGCGCCAGGGGATCCGCGAGCAGGGGCGCCATGACCGCTACGGCCACCAGCGCGGGCAGGAACACAGCCGTGCGACCTGCCCAGTCGGGCGCCCCGTCGTCGCCGATCCCGGCCGTCGAGTCCGCCCCGGTGTCCCACATGGTCATCGCAGGCCAGACCTTCGCACGAAGCCGGGGGCCCTGTCAGCCGCGGGACAGGATCCCGGTCAGGCAGCCCAGGGCACCGGCGGCCTTGAGGTACTCCCCCACCTCCGCCTCGACCACCTCGACGCCCGCCCCCTCCAGCTGCCCGCGGATGCCGGGGCAGCCCGCCGGCATCAGTACCCGCCGCGGCGCGAGGGTGACGAAGTTCATCCCGCGGCCCCGGTCCAGCTCGTCGCCGGGGGCGACGGTCAGGGTCTCGATCCCGTGGGACGCGAGGAACACCTTGAGCCTCGACGGGGCCTTGCCCCCGTCGAGGACGGCCAGGTCGTCGTCGAGGAAGTTGACCAGCCCCAGCAGGTGCTGAACGCCCGCGGGCATCGCGATCGCCCGCGCCGTCACCCCCTGGGCGGCCAGGGCCTCCTTGAGCTCCACGAACGCCTCGTCGTTGGTCCGCAGGCCCACGCCCACCAGCACCGTGTCCGCGTCGAGCCACAGCGCATCCGCGCCCTCGAAGGTGGCCCGGCCGCGCAGGGTGCGCAGGATCGGGACGCCCGCGCGGGTCAGCGCCTGGGCGGCGAAGCGTTCCTCACCGGCCCGCTGGCGGGCCGCCGGTCGCGCCAGGATGACCCCCTCGGGTGTCATGAAGAACAGGTCCCGCATGAAGATCAGGTTGGGGGGTGGACGGGACTCGGGGCGGTACAGGTGGACCTGGACGCCCTCGGCCCGGTAGGCGTCGGCGACACCCTCCGCCTGGGTCTGGATGGCCGCTACGTCCACCCGTTCGAGCATCAGCTGGTCGTCGGGATCGCCCTCCACGGCCAGCTCGTCGCCCGGCCACGAGAGCAGCACCGCTCGCAGCGGCGCCACCTCGGATCGTACCGAGTAGGGACTCCACAGCTCGCCCGCGGCGATCTCCTCGGCGTGGGAGGCCTTGCGCGGCTGCCAGCCCGGCCCGCCATCGGTCGCGGCCGGGTCCAGATCAGGTCCAGGTGTCGGGGTCGAGGGCATAGCCGAGACGCTCCAGCAGGGCGAGGGTTTGGGGGGTCTGGACCACCGGTTCGAGGAGCTCCGCCCTGTCGAACCAGCGGCGCAGCCGCGGGCGGCTGGTGGCCATGATCGGGGGCAGGCCGGTATCCACCAGCCGGGCCAGGTCGCCCCCCAGCGGCACGCCCAGCCAGCGGGTCAGCCGCTCGAAGGTATTGCGGCGGACCTCCCGGTCGCCGACCGCGTCCTCGAACCGGAGCTGCAGGCTGTCGCAGCCCGTGTTCTCCAGGTAGGACAGGGTCGCCTCGTGGGCCGACCGCCACTGGAAGCCGCAGACCTCCACCAGGGGCCGATCGGCCCAGCCCTCCCAGCCGGGAGGCAGGTCGAACTTCCACCAGTCGGCACCCCATTGCGGGTACTTGTCCGAGTACCGATCGATGGACAGCCGGCCGGGCAGGCGGTGGGCGAAGAACCCGCGGAACAGCCAGCCGTCATGCAGCCCGTTGATCGAGGCGGCGGCGTTGCGGGTCAGATGGAACACCCGCAGCCGAGCCGCGGGGAACAGGGCGCGCAGGAAGGGGAGCCGGTAGGCGTTGCTCGGGGTCTTGATCACCAGCGGCCGGTCCAGGTCTGCCTCGGTGGCCGGTCGCCAGGGGGTGATCGTGACGAAGGGCGGCTCCTCGAGCACCAGGGTCGATGGCGGCGCGTCCGACGGCTCCACACCCGGGTGGTGGGTACGGATCAGCTCGGGCCGGATGTCGTAGTACCAGGGCTGGATCGCCGGGTGCGCGCGGCGGGCGTGGCCCAGCAAGAGGGTGTGGAACAGCTGGGGATCGGGGAACGAGCCGGGCGCCCAGCCGTGGTGGCGGGTCAGCTCGTCCAGCACCTGGCGGGTCCAGCGCAGCACCCGCTCCTCGGCGATCGATTCCAGCGGCCACTGGGCAGAGAGCCGCCAGTGCAGTTCGCGGCCGAAGGTCTCGACCGCGTCGCCGTCGGGCAGTCCCGCGGCCGGCCGGCCGACGTCGCGGGCCAGCAGCCCGGCCAGCGTCGATGGATCCCCCAGGTCGTCCGCGCCCAGCCGGTCGGAACCCGTCCCGCTCTCCGGGAAGATCCGCCCCGCCAGGGCGAAGAACAGGTTCACCTCGGCGCGGAAGTGCAGCATGTCCTGGCTCTGGCGCAGGATCTCGGCCACCACCGACGAACCTCCGCGGGACGACGACGCCAGCACGATCACGTCGCGGATGCGCGAGCAGAGGTCCGGCACGGCCACCGGCTCCCGCTGGCCGAGGCTCAGCAGCCGCGCGCGGATTCGCGCCAGGGACTCGTCACTGGGCGGGGTCGACACCGGGGCCTACTTCGGCTTGCGGACCGAGAAGATGCACCAGCGCCACAGGTCGCGGATCTCGCCGGTGGGCAGGATCTCGAAGGGGTGGATCCGGCGCGCCTCCTGGGGCGCGTTGGCGAACAGATCCCGGATTTCGTGGCGGTGGAGGGGAGTGGTCTCGTGGGTGTCGATCCAGGTGTCGATGGACTCCCACTGCAGGTACTCCGTCATCTTCAGATCGACGAAGCCGGCGCCGAACAGAAGGGCCCGGAAGTCCTCCTCCTGGAACATGTTGAAGATCAGCGGCTGCTTCTTCTTGAAGATGCGGTACATCCAGACCGCGTCCTCCTCGCCGTAGGGGAGGATCTGACCGGTGATGAACTGGCCGCCGGGTTTGAGCACCCGGAACACCTCGGCGCAGGGACGCTCGGGCCACGGGAGGATGTGGAGCACCTCGCGGGTGCAGACCAGGTCGAAGGAGTTGTCGTCGAAGGGGATGTCGTAGACGTTGCCCTTGACCACCTCGTCGAGCCGGGTGGAGGCGTGGTTCACCATCTCGGGCGTCAGGTCGAGGCCGACGATCCGGTCCACCTTGTCGCGGAACGAGGCGCCCACCACACCGGTCCCGCAGCAGACGTCCAGCGCCACCGACCCCTCGCCCACCTCGCACATCTCCGCGTGGCCCGCCAGCAGCTTCTCGTCGGTGATCCACAGGGCGGAGTCGTGCCAGTTGCGCGAGCGGATGCCGAACTGCTGGGTGTAGACCTCCTCGTTGACGGCGGTGGCCACGTTCTGGAAGCGGGCCCGGTCGCTGGCTCGCCGCGCCGCCAGCCGGGCGCGGGAGGCGTCGAGGGCGCGTCCGACGATGGTCGCGGCCAGCTTGGAATCGCCGTGGAGGATCTGGTCGATCTGGTCGGCGACCAGCCGGTCGACCCGGTGCTGGATCTTGCGCACCGTCAGCCGGGACTTGGTCTGGCCCTCGAAGCGGGGCTGGCTCATCTTGATCGAGAGGACCGCGGTCAGGCCCTCCATGATGTCGAAGGTGGTGATCCGCTCGCCGTTGTCCGCCGACAGCATCCCGGTCTCGGCCGCGTAGTCGTTGATCGTGCGGGTCAGCCCGGTCTGCAGGCCCGAGACGTGGGTGCCGCCGTAGATGGTGTTGATGCTGTTGACGTAGCTGTAGACGTGCTCGCCGTAGTCCGCGGTCCACTGCAGCGCCAGGTCGAGCTCCAGCTCGGCGTCCTGGTGACGCAGGACGAGCGGCGGATCGTGCAGGGGGGTGCGGGACTCGTTCAGGTGCTGGATGAACCCCAGGATCCCGCTGTCGTACTGGTAGACCAGCTCGCTGCCGCGGATGCGGTCGTCGAAGCGGATGGTCACCCCCGGATGGAGGAAGGCCAGCTCCTGCAGCCGGTGGGCCAGCACCGGGTGGGAGAACGAGGTGGTCTCCTCGAAGATCTGGGGATCCGGGCGGAATCGGATCCGCGTCCCGCGCTTGGACGCCGGCCCGGCGTCGGTCAGCGGGGTCACGATGTCGCCGCGGGCGTACTGCTGTTCGTAGTGCCGGCCGTCGCGCCAGATGTCCAGCGCCAGCCACTCGGAGAGGGCGTTGACACACGACAGGCCCACGCCGTGGATCCCGCCCGGCCGGTAGTAGGATCCGCGCTTGGCGAACTTCCCACCCGCGTGGAGGCGGGTCATCACCACCTCGGCGGCGGGCAAGCCCTCGTCCGGGTGGACGTCCACGGGGATCCCCCGACCGCAGTCCTCGACCACGCACGACCCGTCCTCTTCCAGGACGACCTCGATGTGGGTGCAATGGCCGGCGACCGCCTCGTCGATGGAGTTGTCGACCACCTCGTACACCAGCTGGTGCACGCCCTCCTGGTCGGTGGAGCCGATGTACATCGCCGGGTTCTGGCGCACGGCCTCGAGTCCGGGCAGCACCTGGATGCTGGCGGCCACGTACTCGGCGGTCTGGGGCGGCTGGGCCTCGGGATCGTCGGCGTTGCCGAGCAGATCGGCGCCCCTGCGGTCGGCGTCGCCCTCGCTCACGGTGCGTTCTTTCTGGCCGCCTGGCGCAGGGTGTCCATGGCGGCCATCAGCCGATCCGTGTGGGCGCGCTTGGCCTTGGTGAGCGTCTCGAACCAGCTGGCCACGTCGGTGAACCCGTCCTCGCGCGCTCGGGCCGCCATCAGCGGGTAGACCTGGGTGAAGGCCATCGTCTCGGCGGCCACGGCCACGGCCAGGTTGCGGTCGGTCTCGCCCACGGGCAGGTCGGTCACCGGATCGCCGACCTGGGTCAGGTAGTCCAGGTTGCCGTGGGCGTTGTGCAGCCCGCCCTCGGCCAGCTCGCGGAACAGCTGGGCGGCGTCCGGAAATCCCTCGATGTCCGCGATCTTGGCGAAGTACAGGTAGCGGTGGACCGCGCCCGACTCGGCGGCAAACGCCTCCTTGAGATCGTCGTGGGTGGGCAGGTCCTTGAAGTCAGCCATATTGTCCTCTGGAGCGGCGCATTCTCTCAGGTATTCCGGGTGCCCGCCATCCCCATCCGCTGGGCTCCGCTGACCGCCAGCTTCCCCCCCGACTTCGCCGCACCGGGTGCCCCGGAGTGCTCGAGGGTGAAGCGCTCGCTGCCTGGATAGAGGGGTGGTCCGGCGGAGCTGAAGTCCGCTCGCCAACCCGCGCCAGCGTAGGTCAGCGCGTGGTCCGAGCCGTCGTCGGCGTTGGGGTGGAAGTACTCGAAGTGGTCCGGCCAGTGGTCGAAGCGCATCACCGGTCCGGGCTGGTAGGCGTCGTACATGCGCTGGAAGGCCTGGCGCATGGTCGCCTCGGGCAGGCCATTGACGTTGAGGAACTCGTCCTCGGCCAGGGACTGCTCGGTGGACAGCCAGTCCAGATGGTCCACCTCGCTGCGCAGGGTGCCCTTGGCCAGCAGCTCGTTGTAGATCCGCGTGCCGGGAAGGGCCTGCAGGTACTTGACCCGGACCACGTGCTGGAACTCCTCCGCCCACGACGCCATGTGATCCAGCACCTCGGGGCTCTCGCCCGGCAGTCCGACGATCAACAGCGCGCCGAACCGGATGCCAGCCTCACCGGTGCGATGGAGCGCGCGCAGGGAGATGTTCTCGGTGGTGGGCTTGTGGACCTCCTTGAGAGCCTGCTCGCCAAGCGACTCCACGCCGTACAGGATGATGTCGCAGCCCGCGGCCTTCATCGCCGTCAGCCGCTCCTCGTCGGCGAACGAGCAGCGGCACATGGAGGTGAAGCGCAGGTCGTACTGGCCCATCACCTCACACATCTGGCGCACCTGGCGGGTGTCCTGGTTGAAGGTCAGGTCGGCCATGAACAGGAAGTTGGCCCCGTACTGCTCGGTCAGCCAGCGCAGGTCCCGGTCGAAGGTCTCCGGCGACTTGGCGCTCACGCACGGCGTGGTCCGGAAGCAGAACGAGCAGTCCATCCGGCAGCCGCGGCTGTACGAGGTGATGATCTGGGGCTGCAGCCCGCCCGGCCCCCGGGCCTGGGGCCAAAGGTCGAGCCGCATGCGGGGCAGGGAGTCCAGGTCGGGCATCTGCCCCCGCGGCGCGGTGGCCTGGACCTGTCCGTCGCCGTCCCGGTACCAGATCCCCCGGATGTGAGGGAGGTCCCGGGCCAGGCTGCCGTTGGCCACGCTGTCCAGCAGCTCGAGGATGGTGAGTTCGCCCTCGGAGATCACGGCGACATCGGTGCGGGTGTCCGCCATGAACACGTGGGGGACCGCGGTGATCAACGAACCGCCCACGACCACCGGGAGATCGGGCTGGGCTTCTTTCACCCGCTGGATCAGCTCGCGGGTGAACGGGTAGTTGTCCTCGAACGACGAGATGCCGAGCACGTCGGTGCCGGCCACGATCTGGCGGTAGGCCGCCTCCAGCGGGTCGGCGGCGAAGCGCACGTCGACGATGCGGGTCGGGTAGCCGGCGTTGTGGGCCACCGTGGCGATGTAGGTGGCACCCTCGAACGGGGTGGTCAGGTAGTACTCCCAGCCCCGGGGCATGGTGAAGGGCGAGTGGCCAACCAGCACGGTGAAGCGGGGGAGCGAGCCATCGGTGGAGATCGGGGTGAGATCCTGCTCGCGCATCCGCGCCATGAGCGCCGCATCCCGCGGTCGATTGGCGGAGGCGTACAGTTCGGGAGCCAGCGATCGTCTGGCGGTCATCGGTCACCTGGGTCTTGGTGTGAGTCGTCCACGCACAGTGATACTATGGCGACTTCCGCGCCTCGACAAAAGAAATGGCCCCAGATCACTCCCCTGGACCGATTTTCATCGTGGGTACCGAGCGTTCGGGCTCCAATTTGCTGCGCCTGATCCTCAACGCCCACTCGCGAATCGCCGTCCCCCACCCGCCCCACGTGTTGCGCTATTTCGCGCCGCTGGAGGCGGGCTACGGGGACCTGTCCCGGCGGGGGAACCGGGCGCGCCTCGTCGACGACGTGCGCTGGCTGCTGCGGGTCCATATCCATCCGTGGGAGCCGCCGGTCGACCGCGAGGCGCTGATCGACGACGCCGACCCGCAGGACCTGGTGGGGGTCTTCTTCGGACTCTACGAGCAGTTCCGGCGTGCCGAGGGCATGGCGCGCTGGGGCTGCAAGAGCACCTTCGCGCTCCACCACGTGGACCGCCTCCTCCGCCATCGCCCCGACGCCCGTTTCCTGTGGCTGGTCAGGGATCCCCGCGACGTGGCAGCGTCGTCCCGGCGGTCCGTTTTCAGCCCCTTCCATCCCCACCGGACGGCCTGCTTGTGGCGCGATCAGCAGCAGCTGGGCCTGGCGCTGGAGCGACGTCTGCCTGCGAGCTGCTGGTTGCGGCTGCGATACGAGGATCTGCTGGCCGACCCGGAGGGCTCGGTGCGTTCGGTCTGCCACTTCCTCGGCGAGGCCTTCGAGCCGGGGCTGCTGGGGTATCACCGGACCGACGCCGCCCTGGCGGCCGCCGCTCTCTCCGAGGACTGGCGCAACGCCGCGCAGCCGGTCTTGCAAGGGAACGCGGGCAAGTACCGAGACGACCTGTCGCCGGAGGAGATCCGGCTGGTGGAGACCGTGGCGGGACCGCTGATGGAGGAGCTGGGCTACCCGGCGGAGACCGACCAGGACGCCACCTCGCCCGCCGGTCTCACCGCCCGGCTGGCGGTCCGGCTGGCCGACGCCCGCTGGCGGGGGGAGGTCGAGCTGCGGTCGTTGCGCACGGACCGGAATCACTGGCGCCGCTGGGAGCGGGACGCGGTGATGGGCTGGCTCGCCTGGCGTCGACGCTGACAGTCCGTTGACCTACTGACGCCGGACACCGCGGGCGAGGACGAACAGCATCCGGTCGATGTAGTCGCCGTCCCGTTCCTCGAGGGCATGGCTCGAACGGAACGCCGGGGAGGCGTCCCGGTAGGTGGCGAAGGCCTGCTGCTGGCGCTCCGCGGGGATCGAGCCCTTGCCCAGCCAGTTGCGGGCCGATTCGTAGGTGTGGAAGTGCTCGATGCGGTCCACGTCGAGGCCCGCGTCGCGCAGGAGCCGCGGCTGGTCGTCGGCCAGGAAGTAGTTGAGCCGGACCGGGTTGCGCAGCCGCTGGATCTCGAAGGTCTCCTCCCGGTCGTCCTCCCCGTAACAGGCCAGGTGCATCAGCACCACCCGGCCCCCCGGCCGCACGACCCGGGCCATCTCGGCCGCCGCCCGCGGGGCGTCCATGAACTGGATCCCCTGGCGACAGACCACCGCGTCGAAGGTGGCGTCCTCGAAGGGCATCGCGTGGGCATCGCCGAGCACCAGTTCGGCGTAGTGCGGGCGGGTCCCCTCCATCATCGCCGGGGTGTAGTCCAGCCCGACCACGTGGGCCCCCGCGGGCGCCAGCGTCTTGCCCAGCATGCCCGTGCCGGAGGCCACGTCCAGGACCCGTTCGCCCTCGCCCAGGCCGAGCATGTCCGCCATCAACTGTCCCAGCCGGTCGTCCCCGACCCACGAGGAGGAGGTGTCGTACTTGGGGGTGCGCTGGGCGAAGTAGTCGCGCATGTCGTCGAGGGAGACTGTCATCGGGACACCGTCTGGCACCGGGGACGCGTCCATCGCGCCGCCGCGGATGTGGTACCACAATTTCTGCTACGATGCCCGCTGATCCAACCCCTCGAGCCAGGAGGTCGCGATGCGCAGCACCCGGGCGTGGTGGATTGTCCTGCTGATTCTCGCGGTATCGGTCGCGCTTCCCGCCTGTGACCCCCAGGTGGAGGACCCGGTCGGGACGGCCGGCGGCGGCGGGGAAGGGGCCGGCGCGGCGGCCGACAAGGGGGGCTCGCTGAGCCACGGCGGGTACGCAGACTTCAACGTGGTGCTGGTCAGCCTGGACGCGATCGCGGCCAAGCACGTGGGTACCTACGGGTATCCCAAGGACACCACCCCGACCCTGGACGCTCTGGCCGCGGACAGCTTCGTGTTCGAGCGCTGTGTGGCTGCCGGATCGTGGACCGTGCCCTCGACGATGTCGATCTTCACCGGGCTCTGGCCCTCGGTGCACCAGGTGCTCAACAAGTACACGGTCGCCGGCCCGGCCACGATGGTGAACACCCGCCTCAACCCGGCGATCCCGACCATCCCGGACCAGCTGGGGCGCAACGGCTATCGGCTCGTGGCGTTCACCGGCGACGCGGGCGCCAACGGCCGTTTCGGCTACGACCGGGGGTTCGAGGTCTACCTGGACGACGTCAAGTTCGGCGGGCTCGACCACAGCGTCCCCGCGGCCCAGGAATGGCTGCGCGAGAACGCGGGCTCGAAGTTCTTCATGTTCCTGCACGGTTACGACGCCCACGGCCAGTACGACCCCGCCGAGGGCTACCGCAACGTGTTCGTCGACGAGAAGTACAAGGGCGCGATGAAGGGCGGCAAGGAGGAGCAGGGCGAGCTGCGCGAGCTGGGGCTCGCCAACAAGTTCAAGCCCGGCGCCCAGGGCGAGGCGGTGCTGGACCTGCACCCGTCGGACTTCGAGTTCCACGCGGCGCTCTACGACGAGAAGATCCAGGACGCCGACGCCCGGTTGGCGGGCTTCCTGGCGACCCTGGCGGAGCTGGGACTCGACGAGAAGACCATCGTCGTGGTGACCGCCGATCACGGCGAGGAGTTCGGCGAGCACGGCTACCTGGACCACGGGCCGACCCTGTACGAGGAGCTGATCCACGTCCCGCTGGTGGTGAAGATCCCGGGCTACCAGGGCGCCCGGATCACCGAGCAGATGCGGAATGTCGACATCCTGCCCACCGTCGCCGACCTGCTGGGCCAGGATCTGCCGTTCATGACGCACGGAACCTCGGTGTTGCCCCTGATGCGCGGCGAGGAGCAGAAGCTGACCGCGTTCGCCGAGACGGACTATCGGCTGTTCACCCACAAGCGGGCGGTGATCGACGCCGACGGCCGCTACAAGTTCATCCTGACGCTGGAGAGCGGCCGCAAGGAGCTGTACGACCTCGAGCAGGATCCGGACGAGACCCAGGACCTGGTCGAGACCCAGGCCAAGATCGCCTACGAGCTGGAGCAGGAGCTGGTGGCCTGGATGCTCTCGATGAACCAGGATCCGGAGAGCTTCCGGAACCGCAAGGAGGAGATGATCAAGGAGTACTGAGCCCGCCTCCGCTCCCCTGCCTGCCCATGGCCAACCTCCTCGAGGACCGCCGCTTCCTGATCGCCGCGAGCGTGCTGTTCGCGGTCAACCTGGTCATCACCAACGGCTCGACACCCCTGTTCGACCAGGACGAGGCGGCCTACGCCGGCTTTGCCCACACGATGGTGGAGAGTGGCGACTGGGTCACGCCGTCGTTCCTGTGGTCCGAGGACCACCGCAAGCCGCCGCTCCATTTCTGGGCGATGGCAGCCAGCATGACGGCCCTGGGCCCGACCCTGTTGGCGGTCCGCCTGCCGACCACGCTGGCTTTTGTGGCCACCTGCGTGTTGCTCGCGGTGTGGGGCGCGCCCCTGTTCGGACGCCGCCGGGCCCTGGGCGCCGCGGTGGTGCTGGCGACCTCGTTGCTGCCGGTGTTCGCCAAGATCGCCCTGTGCGACGGGTTGCTGTTGACGGCCCAGACGGCGGCGGCGCTGGCGCTGTTGCGGCGGATGGACGGGGGCGGCGCGCGCTGGACTGCGGCGCTGTGGACGGCCGTGGCCGCCGGTCTGCTGATCAAGGGACCGCCCGTGCTGATCCTGGTGGGGGGGATGGCCGCGGTGCTGGCCGTGGTCCACCCCGGCCGGCGGCGGCTGCTGGGTTTGCACCCCTGGTTCGGACTGCCGCTGGCCAGCCTGCCCCTGCTGGCCTGGGGCTGGGCCTCGTGGCGGACCGACGGCGGCGAGACCGTCCGCTGGATGATCGACTGGTACGTGCTGCGGCGCGCAGGGGGCGCCGTGTTCGGCCAGGCCGGACCGCCGGGCACCTACTTGGTCGTGTTCTGCTTGTTGTTGCTGCCATGGACCGCCTTGCTGCCCGCAGCGCTGGCCGGGATCGCCCGCGGAGTACGCGGGCGGGAACCGTGGGCGGTGGGATTGCTGGCCTGGATGGCGGCGGGCTGGTGGGGCTACGAGCTGCTGCCGAGCAAGCTGCCGGCCTACGCGCTGGGGGCCGCCCCCGCGCTGGCCCTGGGGATCGCGGGGGCGGCTCTGCCCGCGAGCGGGCGCGCGCCGGGAAGGCGCCTGTCCGCGGCGGGCTGGATCCTGCAAACGCTGTTGCTGGTGACCCTCGGAGGCGGCCTGATCGCAGCCGCCACCCGCTTGCCGGGCCATGGAGCGCTGCCCATCGGCCTGACCGGCGGCTGGCTCGTGGGCCTGGGGGTGGTGCCGGCGGCGCTGGCCCTGCGCGGCCGCGCGTCGCTGGCGCTGCGGATCGCGTGCGGCGGAACGATGCTGTTCTTCCTGACGGCCTGGGTCGCGCTGTTGCCGCTGTTGCGACCCTTGCTGGCGACCACGGTGGACGTGGCCGAGCGTGTCACCGTCCTGGCGGGACCGGACGGCGAGGCCGTGTTCGCGCGCAACTTCAGGCTGCCGAGCCTGCCTTTTTATCTGGCGACCGCGGGGGTGCCCTACCGTCAGGCCGCGGAGGACGAGGACCCCGCGGCCCTGCTCGCCGGGACGGTGCCGGTCGTGGCCGTGTTCGACGAGAAGGGCTTCGTGGCCGCCGAACCGCGGATGCCCGCGGCGGGGCTGACCGTCGAGGTGATCGGCGGCTGGATCCCGGACAAAGGTCAGCCCGTTCGGTACTGGATCGTTGCCAACCGGGGTCCGGATCCCGCAGAACAGGGGCGGGGGGCGGGTGAACGAGCACCGCCCGCCGAGACGGGTGCCGACTAGATGACCGACGACGACCGCCAGCGCTCGGATCTCCGCCGCCGCCTTGCGATCGCCGGCTTGCTGCTGGTGTTCGGGGTGGGACTGGCGGCGGTGGTCGACGGCCCCCAGCTGCTGCTGGCGATGGCCACCGGCTCCCTCGAGGAGCGGGGGATCGACCTGCGCGCCTATGCCGGCGAGCCCCCCTGCGAGGGGCGCTCCCCCTGCCGCAGCGGCACGCTGCGGGTGATGACCCTCAACGTGCTTTGCCGCGATTGCGGGGACGACGACCACGATCCATGGGAGACGCGGGCGCCGCGGCTACGGGCGCAGATCGAACGCCACGACCCCGACCTGCTGGGGCTGCAGGAGCTGGTGGGGCGCGCGGATCTGGACGACGTGCTGGGGGAGGACTCGCCCTACGAGGTCGTGGTCCACGAGTTCGGTCGCTGGATCTACGCGGACGCTGCCCTGATGTATCGCCGGGAGCGGTTCGAGCAGGTCGCGGCGGGGCAGCTGTGGCTGGGGCGGAGCCCGCGCATCCCCTTCGGCCGCGCCTGGACGCCGGTCTCGGTGCCCCGCTACGCCAACTGGGCGCTGCTGCGGGAGCGCGACACGGGCTTCGCCCTGCTGTTCGTGACCACCCACTTCGACAACAACGCCCAGAACAAGAACGGCGCCGCCCGATTGCTCGGAGATACGCTGCGACCCCTGGGGCTGCACGTGCCGCTGGTGGTCGCCGGGGACTTCAACACCGACCGTGGCTCCAGCCGCTACGCGATCCTCGAGGGCACGGCGGGCGGCGGTTCGGTCCTCCGCAACGCCAACGACCTGGCGCTGGTCCGCGAGCTGGCCGGCGAGCTACCGGCCCTGCCCGCCGCCGGCTCCCGTAGCTACCTGGATCCCGACAAGCTGGTGGACCACGTGTTCGTCGGCGGCCCCGGGCGGGCCACGGTCGGCCGCTGGCTGCTGGATACCCCGGTCCACGGGCCCGACGATCGTCGCCCCTCGGATCACCCGGCGATCGTCACCGATATCCAGTTCGAGCGCTGAGGCTCCGCTACCACTGGCCCCACCAGGGGACCCAGGTGCGCTCCGACGACACCCTCAGCTCCACGTACCCGTCGCCGTTCGCCACCCAGTCGCGGGTCAGTCGGCCGATGGTCGAGAACTCGCACTCGCCGCAGGACGGGATCACGAACAGCTCGGTCAGGGCGGCCGGGATCACCAGCTGCCCGTCGTCCGCGGTCTCGCAGACGATGGTGGTCAGGCTCGCCGACCCATGCCAGCCGGTGTCCAGCTGCACCCGGACGGTGCCCCCCGCGTCGTCCCCGTCCGCGGGTTCCCAGAGCAGTTCGTAGTCCTCGCCGGGGACCAGGACGAGGGCCCACTCGTCCATCTGGAGGTCGGCCACGCCCTTGGCCGACAGGTCCAGGGCCGGGGTCGCCCCGCCGCTGGACGTGACCCGGACGGCGGTCCCGGGATCGAAGCTGTCGGCGGGCAGGTCGTAGATCGCGGCGTAGCGCCCCGTGTCGTCGGGCTCGATCTCCACCGCCTCGACCAACCCCTCGATGGTCAACGTGCCCGTGGGGGCCAGCTCGGGGTAGGGCTCGCAGACCTCATCGATGCAGATGAAGCCCGCGTCGCAGGGGGGATCACAGAGCCAGGGTTCGGTGCGGCTGCCGTCCAGGACACGACAGTCCCCCTCCTCGGCGACCACGATCTGGGTCGTCGGTATCGGCGTCGCCCAGAACTCCGCCTGGATCAGGGTCGCCGACACCTGGTCCCCGTCCATGCGCTCGGCGATCCGTATCCAGCCGGACAGCTCGGTGTACAGCGGTGGGTCGCCCACGTCGTCGTCGCCGCTGTCGTCGTCGCCAGTGTCGTCGTCATCGCCGGTATCGTCGTCCGCCGTGTCGTCATCGTCGCCGTTGTCGTCGTCCGCGTTGTCGTCGTCTGCTGTCGTTGGGCAGCCCGGAGCCGTGCACAGCAACAGCACCGGGAGCGCGATGGTGAACAGGGAACCCCGGAGGATGGGCATCTGCGCTCCTTCTGCTCCGGATCCTACCCCGACGCCGGCCGGGGGCAGAACGTCGCCCGTCGAATCCGCGCCGCGCCCGCTGTATAGTGTTGCGCTGAAGGGGAGTCCTGCGGAGGTGGTTTCATGCGTGGAACGTTGCACGCACTGCTTCTCATCTGGCTGGCGGTAGCTCTGCTGACCGGCTGCGGCAATCAGATCGGCTACGATGACGACGTCTTTCCGGACGACGACAGCGCCGCCGATGACGATGACGACACCGCCGACGACGACACCGGCGATGACGACACGACGGCAGCGTCCGGCGCGAACATGCTCGTCGACCCGCCCCAGGTGATCGAGTACGGCAGCCTCTGCCTGAACACGCCGACCACCGAACAGGTCGCGATCGTCAACATCGGCGACGGGCCGTTGACCATCACCGAGATGGTCTGCAACGTCCCCATCATCTCGTTCACCCCCTTCACCGGGACCCTGACGCCCGGATCGGCGCCGGTCATCCTCGACCTGACGGCGACCTGCACGGCGGCGGAGAGCTTCAACGCGCCGTTGAAGATCCTGAGCAACGATCCCACCAACCCGGTGTACAACGTGTACCTGGTCATCGACTGCATCAGCTGCTGATGTCGGAACCGACGGAGGCCATCCTCGTCAACGAGGCGGGGGAGCGCCTGGCCCTGAGCCATCACCCGGCACCGACGAGCGCGGCGCCGACGGTCGTCGTCTGTCACGGGATGCTGTCCCACCGCCAGGGCAAGGTGCGAGTGCTCGCCGAGGCGCTGGCGGCCGCTGGTCTGGGCGCCCTCCGCTTCGACCACGGGGGCTGCGGTGACTCGGAGGGCTCCCGGGAGCCGTTCTCCCTGGAACGCCGCCTCGCCGACGTGGACGCAGCGGTGGCCTGGCTGGCGGAGCGTGGGGGCGGCGAGGTGGCCTTCGCGGGGTCATCGATGGGGGCAGCTACAAGCCTGGTCGCAGCCGTCCGGCACGGCGCCCGGGCCTGGGCTGGCGTCGCAACCCCGCTGGATCACTGGGCGGAAGCACGAACGGCCGCCCGCCGTTTCGCCGGCCGCGGGCTGGTGATCTGGGGCGATCGGGACGAGGTGGTCCCGCCGGAGGACTCGAACTGGCTCGTCGAACACTGGGGGAGTCGCGCGCAGGCCGAGGTCTTCCCGGGCGGCGACCATCGCCTGCACGAACACGTGCCGGCCATCGCGTCGACGATGACGCGTTTCTTCACCACCGAACTTCTTGCGTAGTGCGTGATCAATCCCTATAAAGCGGTCACTGGGCTGGCCCACCAGGGTTGGGAGAGGCTGCCCGTCGGAGGAGCCATGGCCGTTTCGAAGGAAAATGTGGAGACCGTGATCGGCGAGATTCGCCCCCACCTGCAAGCGGACGGCGGCGACATCGCGCTGGTGGACGTGACCGACGAGGGCGTGGTCAAGGTTCAGCTGCTGGGCGCCTGCGCCGGCTGCCCGGGGGCGATGATGACCCTCAAGATGGGCGTCGAGCGCGTGCTCAAGGAGAAGATCGAAGGCGTCGTATCCGTCGAGGCCGTGCCTTTTTGATCCGGCCCCCCCGCTCTCTCCCCACCCTCCGCCCGTCCGATTGAAGAAACCCCGCCCGGGGTACGTCCAAGCCTTCACTATCAACACACTCTTCGTGGAGGCAAGACGATGAGCGCGATCACGAGATGGTTCCTGGTTTTGACGGTGGTGACCCTGCCGGCCACCGGCGCGCTGGCAGCGGGCAAGCTCACACGTTCCACCACCGAAGCCGGGGTCGCCGCCGCCCGCGGCGTGCGAGTTGCGGTGATCCCCGCCGCGCGCCGGGCTCCGGCCGAACTCGACATGACCGCCGTCCAGCTGCTCGAGGAGGCCGACGCCGACGACCTGACCCGGGGACAGATGGCAGCCCTCGCCCGGGAGGTCGACCGGCTGAAGGTCGTCCGTGCCAAGCTGGAGTCGGACGGCAGCCTGTCGGATCGCGACGCCGAGAAGCTCTACCGGTCCACGGTCAAGTCTTGCCAGAAGGTGATGACGCCCGGCGAGGTGCGACCGATGGTGCGCTTCGTCTCGGTCAACGGCCGATCGGCCGAGCTGGTATGGGAACAGAAGAAGTAGGACCGGGTCCGACCCCTCCTCCTGAGCCCTCCCTCTGCGTTACCATCGCCCGATGGACGCCCTCCGCAAGGCCTACATCGTCCTGTTCGCCATCGCGCTGCTGGTGTTGCTGCTGCTGCGGCCGCCGATGACGGTGGTGGGCTGGATCGCGGTGGCGACGACCCTGGTCTCGCTGGGTGCGATGGGGGCCTGGGCCACGGGCGTGACGGTGGCGGCGGGGAGGTTCTGGCTCGGCTGGCTCGCGATGCAGGTGGTGGTCGAGGGGATCGCATTCAGTCGCGAGACGGACGCGATCTGGCTGGCGGCGGGGGGCGTCACGGCCGTGGCGGCGGTCCTGATCAGCGGGGTCTTGCTGCTGCCGCTGTACATGGCACTGTACCGGCTGGGACGCGGCCGGTTCCCCCGGGGATCCACGTGATCCGTCACTGCGCCGACTGCGGAGCGCCATTCTCCCTCGAACCCGAGGAGGAGGACTGGTTCCGCCGCGAGGGTTTGGCCCTGCCCAGGCGCTGCGCGTCGTGCCGCGCGTCGAGGCGGAGTGCGGCTCGAACTCCCTGTGTCATGATGGTCCCGAGGTGACGTGATGAAGATACGTTCCGCCCACGCCTGGCTCGCCCTGTTTGCCATGTTCCTGTTCGTCGGCTTCGGGTGTCCCCCCGATGACGACGACGCGACGGGCGACGACGACGCCACGGGCGACGATGACGTCACGGACGATGACGACGATGACGACGTCACGGACGACGACGACGACATCACGGACGACGACGACGACGACGACGTCACGGACGACGACGACGACATCACGGACGACGACGACGACGACGACGTCACGGACGACGACGACGACATCACGGACGACGACGACGAC
>CAYTBN010000044.1:26014-59067 GCA_964436045.1 uncultured Rickettsiales bacterium
GACGACGACGACGACATCACGGGCGACGATGACGACGCCACGGGTGACGACGACGACGACATCACGGGCGACGATGACGACGCCACGGGTGACGACGACGACGCCACGGGTCCGGTCCCGCCGCCGGGCGACTTCACCCTCGTCGACGGCAACTCGTCCAGCCCCACCTACATGCAGGCCCTGAACCTGGCCAACCAGTCCCAGGCCGGAAGGCCCGTGTGGCTCTACTTCGCCTACTCCGGTTGCGGTGCCTGCCAGTTCAACGCCGAGCTGATCCAGGCGACGTGGGATTCCCACCCGGCGTGGAGCGGCGCGGTCGAGATCTGGTTCGTCAATTCACCGGGGATGGATCCGGACGATCCCGACCTGGTCGACGACTACCACTTGCCCGTGCTCCAGGACACCAACGGCGACGCCGTCTGGAGCACCTGGTCAGCGGTCAAGGACCACTCGTACCTGATCCATCCGGACGGCTCCGTCTACTACTTCGACGACGACCTGACGTCCCCGGACATGACCACCTTCGGTACGTTGATCGACAGCCTGCTGAGCCCTTGACCGGGCCCGCTCGCGGCACCAGACAAACGAGTCCCCCTCGAGACAGCCCCTGGGAGTGTTCCGATGGAAGAACCGAAGATCAACGATCTGGGAAAGCACATCCAGCGCGTGGGCATGATCTTCAGCGGCGGCCCCGCCCCGGGCGCCAACGCCGTGATCAGCTCGGCGGCGATCTCCTTCCTCGACAGCGGTCGGGAGGTGATCGGCTTCCTCAACGGCTACGAGCACCTGCAGAACTACCACCAGCTCAGCTCGCGGCTGCAGTACGGGATCCACTACCGGCCGTTGACCCTCGCAGACGTGGTCGGCATCCGGAACCGCCGCGGGATCATCATCGGCACCGCCCGGGCCAATCCCGGCCGCCAGATCGAGACGCCCGCGGATCTCGAGGACCCCAAGAAGGTCCAGTTGCTGCGCAACATCTACTTCGCCCTGACCGATCTGGGCATCGACGCGCTGGTCTCCATCGGCGGTGACGACACGCTGCGCACCGCCAACCTGCTGTACGAGTTCCAAAAGACCCTACCCGAGGACGCCCCGCGGCTCTGCATCGTGCATCTGCCCAAGACCATCGACAACGACTACCGCGGTATCGACTTCACGTTCGGCTACTTCACCGCGGTGGACGTGCTGGCCGAGGAGCTCAAGAACCTGCGGGCGGACGCCGAGTCCACCAACGCCTACTTCATCGCCGAGACCATGGGCCGCAAGAGCGGCTGGCTCGCCTACGGCGTCGGGATCGCCGGCGAGGCGAACATGATCGTCTCCGGGGAGGACATCACCGGCCCGATGATGGAGGTGGAGAAGGGCAAGGATCCGGACACCGGCAAGGCCATCACGACCAAGAAGCTCCGGGTCGAGGCGCTGGTCGGCAAGATCACCGAGATGATCATCACCCGCGAGGTCCGGCAGCAGAAGGGGTTCGGGACGGTGGTGCTGGCCGAGGGGCTGGTGGAGATGCTGCCCCAGCGGTACATCGAGGGACTGCCCAGGGACCCCCACGGCCACATCAGCATCGGCGATCTGGACATCGGCAAGATCATCGCCAAGGAGGTGGCCAAGGAGTACCTGGCGCGCACGGGTCGCGAGAAGAAGGTCAAGGGCCTGCAGCTGGGATACGAATCCCGCTCGGCCCAGCCCCACGCCTTCGACGTGATGCTGGGCAGCCAGCTGGGGATCGGCGCCTACCGGGCGCTGGTCGAGGAGGGACTCTGCCACCACATGGTCAGCGTCTCCGGTCAGCTGGACCTGCAGTTCGTGGAGTTCGACAAGCTCGTCGACCCCAAGACCCTCAAGACGACCGTCCGCTTCATCAAGCGCGGCTCCGACTTTCACCGGCTGGCGCGCTTCCTCGAGACCAAGGTCGAGGAGATCCGCCCCACCAACGACGGCGTGTAGGGCGCGCGGCTCGTCCCCCCCGACCTCGAAGACGTAAGATGTCGGCAGTCGACGCCTCCCCCACGGGGTGACGGCGGACGGGAGCGCGGATCCAGGTGAGCCTTCTGATCGCCGAGGGGATAGCGGTTCGTCGGCCCACGGCCACCGCCCCCACGACCACCCCGGACGACGCCCCCCTGGTCATCGAGGATCTCGACCTGTCCCTGGCTGCGGGCGGTCTCCGCGGCGTGGTGGGACCGTCCGGCTCCGGCAAGACCACCCTGCTGCGCGCCCTCGCAGGTCTGACGCCACTGTCCGCGGGGAGCCTGTCCCTGGAGGGCCGGCTCATCGGCGACTGGCCGCCCGCGACCTGGCGCAGGCGGGTCGGCATGCTCCCCCAGCGACCGGTGATGTTCCCCGGCACGGTGGCGGACAACCTGGCACTCCCCGCCTCGCTGCGCAGCGTCACCCACGCCGTGGACACCGGTCTGGAACCGGCGGCATTGCTGGACGATCTGGGTCTGGGGCGCGCCATGCTCGACCGCCCCGCCACCGAGCTGTCGGAGGGGCAGACCGCCCGGGTCGGATTGGCGCGCGCCCTGTTGGCGGGGCCAGCGGTCCTGCTGCTGGACGAGCCGACCGCGGCCCTCGACGGCGACGCGGCCGACGCGGTCGACACCCTGCTGCGGACGCGTGCCGCTGCGGGGCTGGGCATCCTCTGGGTGCTCCACGAGCCAGCCCGGGCCGAGGCGCTCCCCGCCGCCCCCCTGCGCCTGGTCGCCCGGGAGGGGAACTGAGCATGACCGGCCCGGTCGATATCAGCTGGAGTCATCTGGCACTGGCGTTGGTGCTGGTGGCGGTCCCCGGCATCCTGTCGGTGGTCTTCCGCCTGGGCCTGGTCCGCAACCTGGCCATCGGCACCCTGCGCACCTTCGTCCAGCTGCTCGCGGTGGGCTACCTGCTCCGCTACGTGTTCGACCTGGACTCGGCCTTCGCCGTGCTGGCGATGCTGTTGCTGATGACCGGTGCCGCCGCCCGGGCGGCCCTCGCCCGCCAGTCGAGGCGTCCCCTGCGTTTCACCGGGATCACCTTCGTGTCGATGGTGGTCTCCGCCGGGATCGTCACGGCCGTGGTCACCCAGCTGATCATCGCGGTCGACCCCTGGTATCACCCCCACTATCTGATCCCGATCACCGGGATGATCCTCGGCAACTGCCTCAACGGCATCGCCCTCGGTCTCGAACGGCTGCTGTCCGATCTGTCCTCACAGCGCGCCCGTGTCGAGGCGCTCCTGAGCCTGGGCGCCACCCGCTGGGAAGCCTCCCGTGACCTGTTCGTGGGGGCCCTGCGGGCAGGCATGATCCCCACCATCAACGCCCTGATGGTGGTCGGCATCGTCAGCCTCCCGGGCATGATGACCGGCCAGATCCTCGGCGGCGTCGACCCGTTGCTGGCGGTCAAGTACCAGATCGTCGTCATGCTGATGCTCGCCGCGGGAACAGCCCTCGGTTCCCTCCTGCTGCTGGCCCTCGCCCACCGCCGTTGCTTCGACCCCCGCGACCGCCTGATCGTCGACCAGATCGCCCCCCGCCGCTGAGCCGCCCACCCGCCGCCGCTGCTCCGTCGCCCTCCCGTCCCGGCGCGGGCGACGGAGCAGCGGCGGCGGGTGAAGTGGTGTAGGTTCGGGCACCGCGATGGAGACCCGTCTCACCGAATCGAGCGAGATCGCTCCCGAGCCGCTGTCATCGCAGGGCAGTGATCGGTCGGCGCGGATGGGCACCGAGCCGCTGGGGAAGCTGCTGCTGGCGTTCTCGGGGCCGGCGATCCTGGCGATGCTGTCGGCGGCGCTCTACAACGTGGCGGATGCCTTCTTCATGGGCAAGCTCGGTGGGGACGCCATCGCGGGGGTGACCGTCGCCTTCCCGGCGATGGTGGGGATCATGGCCTTCGCCGGGGGTACCGGGGTCGGTCTGGCGTCGGCCATTTCACGGAGCCTGGGGGCTGGGGACCGGGAGGGCGCCCGCAAGCTCTCGGGCAACGGCTTGCTGCTGGTGGTCGTGTGGGGTGCGCTGACCCCGGCGATCTCGTTCCCGTTGATGGACCTGATCCTGCGCGCCAGCGGCGCGTCGGAGACGGTGCTGCCCCTGGGGCGCGACTACTTCGAGGTGCTGGCGGCCTCGGCGGTCATCACGTTCTTCGTGGTGGTCGTCAACCACGTCATCCGCGCCGAGGGCAACGCGGTGCTGCCGATGGTGTCGATGATCAGCTCCGCGCTGATCAACATTGCGCTGGACCCCCTGTTCATCTTCACCTTCGACATGGGGATCCGGGGCGCCGCCTGGGCGACGGTGCTCTCCCGGTTGATCGGCGCGGTGATCCTGGGGGGGTACCTGCTGTCGGGCCGCAGCTCGTTGCGGCCCGCGTTCGGGCACCTGGTCCCTGACCTGAGGGCCTGGTGGGAGATCTACCGGACCGGGGCGGCGACCGTGTTCCGCAGCGCCGTCCAGGCCGGGATCTTCGCCCTGATCAACGTGGTCGCGGCGGGGTTCGGTGACCTGGCGGTGGCCGCGGTCGGCATCATCCTGCGCCTGACCTCGTTCGTGATGATGCCGGTGTTCGGGCTGACCCAGGGTTACCTACCCATCGCCGGATTCAACTTCGGCGCCGGCCAGCTGGACCGGGTGCGCAAGGTGACCCTGCTGGCGGCCGGCTGGGCCACGGCCCTGACCGCGGTCGCCTCGGGCCTATTCGTCGCCTTCCCCCGGTTCTTCGCCGCCCCCTTTGCCCCGGGCGACCCGGCGCTGGAGGAGCTGGCCACCCGCTCCCTACAGCTGTTCTGCCTGGCCCTGGCCCCGGCGGGAGCCTCGGTGTTGCTCTCGACCTTCTTCCAGGCGATCGGCCGCGGCCTGCCCGCGCTGATCCTGAGCTTCGCCCGCCAGCTCGGCTTCATCCTCCCCCTGGTGCTGATCCTCCCCCGCTTCCTCGGCCTCGACGGCCTGTTCCTGGCCCAGCCCCTGTCCGACGTGGCGGCGTTCGTGATCACCGTCGTCTGGGCGCTGGTGCAGTTCCGGCAGCTCGGGATCCCGGTGTTGCGGCGCGGCGCCTGATCGGCAGCCGGGAGAGTCGAAGAACAAAAACACCGACGGCTGCGTTCTCCCGGTCAGCGGGAGGCACATGCGGCGTTCTTCCAGTTGGTTCGCGATCGGTTTCCTGGCACTGGTGGCCGCGGAGGAGGCGGGCGCGGACCCCCATCTGCTCGCGGCCGACGCCGAGCTGCACGGTGAGGCCCCCCTGGACTTCGCCGCGCTGGCCGTCTCCTCGGACGGAGACCTGGACGGCGACGGCGTCGACGACCTGCTGATCGGCGCGGCGGGCCACGACGGCGCTGCGTCGAACGCGGGTGTGGTCTACGTCGTCTTCGACCCACCGGCGGGCGAGCAGTGGTTGCAGGACGCCGCCGCGAGCTTTCTGGGTGGGGAGGCCTGGGAGTGGGCAGGGGCCGACGTGGATATCGCGGCGGACGTCGACGGCGATGGACTCGACGACATGCTGGTGGGGGCTCCCGGCAAGGACGTCAGTGGCGGCGCCTACCTGGTCCTCGGCCGCGTGGGGGGCTGGTGGCCGGCCACGCCGCTGGCCGACTCGGACGGTTCCTTCCTGGGGGACGGCTACGGCGACTCGGCCGGGGGTGCCTTGGCCGGGGTCGGAGACGTGGATGGAGACGGGCTCGGTGATCTGGTCATCGGAGCCCGTGGCAACGACGAGGCTGGTCTGGAGGCCGGCGCCGCCTACCTGATCCGCGGACGCCAGGCGGGATGGGCGCCCGGCGCCCCCCTCGCCGACGCGGACGTCACGTTCACGGGCGAAGCGAGCGGCGATAATGCGGGCTGGGACGTGGCCGCGGCGGGTGACGTGAACGAGGATGGCCTCGGTGACTTCCTGATCGGCGCGCCCGAGAGCGACCTGGGCGGTATGGCCTCGGGGGCGGCCTACCTGATCCTGGGCAGCGGCCAGGGCTGGTCAGCCGTCACCGATCTGGGCACGGCCGACGCCGTCTTTCCGGGCGAAGCGGAGTGGCAGTGGGCGGGCTCCAGGGTCGCCGGAGCCGGGGACGTGGATGGCGATGGCCTGGACGACCTCCTCGTCTCCGCCGACGAGTGGGGTGGTGAGGAGACCGCCTCGCTCTTCCTGGGCACGTCCTATGGGTGGGCATCGGGCGTGACGCTGGCGGACGCGGACGTCACCTTCGTCGCGGACGACGGCTGGGAGCTGGCGGATGTCGTGCTGGGGGGCGGAGGCGACGTGAACGGGGATGGCCTCGACGACATCATCGTGGGAGGCACGGTCTTCCCGGACCCGGGGGAAAGTGGCTACGGAGCCGCGGTCGTACCGGGCGATCCCGCTCTGACCCCCGGGTTCCACGCGCTGGGAACGGGGGCGAACCTCGTGACCACCGATGTGGGTGTCTACGAGGTGTGGGACGTCACGGCGCGCGGTGACCTGGATGGCGACGGCCTGGGCGATCTCGTCGTCGGGGTCAGGGATGGGACCTATCAGGGTACGGCGCTCGTCGTGTACGGCTTCGCCGGAGAGGACGCGGATGGCGACGGCATCGATGTCTGGCACGCGGACTGCGCCGACGCCGATCCCCAGGTGTACCCGGCCGCGCCGGATTTCTGTGGCGATCAGCTGGACGCGGACTGTGGGGACGACCTGCAGCTGGAGATCGACGGCGACGGCGACGGCTTCCCGCCCTGCGCCGGCGATTGCGACGACGACAACGCCCTGGTGTATCCGGGCGCGCCCGAGCTGTGCGGCGGCGTGGACAGCGACTGCGATGGTGTGCCGTCCCCCGCCGCGGTGATCGACCTGGACGGTGATGGGTATTCCGAATGCGCGGGTGACTGTGACGATTCGGACGCTGGCCTCAACCCGGCCGCGGTCGAGCAGTGTGACGGTGTCGACAACGACTGCGACGGGATCCTGCCGGAAGACGAGCTCGACGCGGACGGCGACGGGTTCCTCGGGTGTGAGGATTGTGACGACGACGATCCGGCGGCCTATCCCGGCGCCGACGATCCCTGCGGGGACATGCTGGACACGGACTGCGCCGGCGATCTGGACCGGGAGCTGGACAACGACGGCGATGGCTACTCGCCCTGCCAGGGGGACTGCCACGACAACGAGCCGGCCTGGTACCCAGGGGCCCCGGAGATCTGCAACCAGCTCGACGACGACTGCGACGGTGTGCTGCCCACGCCCGAGGCCGATCTCGACGGGGACGGCTGGGCGATCTGCGAAGGGGACTGCAACGACAACAACCCGGACATCCATCCAGGGACCTGGGACACGTGCGGCGATGGCGTCGACATGGACTGCAAGGGCGGTGACGACGAGGCGGACGCCGACGGCGATGGCTGGATGTCCTGCGAGGGGGACTGCGACGATGGTGATCCCATCATCTATCCCGGTGCGCCGGAACAATGCGACGGCCGGGACAACAACTGCAACGGCCAAGCCGGGTTGGCCGAGGTCGACGGGGACGGGGACGGTTATCTCGAGTGCGAGGACTGCGACGATGACGATCCCGGGAGGCACCCCGGTGCGATCGAGATCTGTGACTGGATCGACAACGACTGCGATGGCCTGATCGACGAACCGGATCCCATGTGCGGGGGCGACGGCTGGGACGGCCTTCCGGGATTGGACCCCGCCGAGGGGGACGGCTGCCGTTGCACGGAGTCACGACCGGGGGAACCCGGGGCGTCTGGCTGGCCGCTGCTCGCCGCGGTGATGTGGCTCGTGGGCCGCCGCCGGAACCGGGGTCAGTCCGTCTCGATGTCCAGGTAACGGACCCGGGGCACGATGGCCTGGATCTCGTCCTCGATGGCGTCCACCTCGTCGCCCAGCTGGTCGACCACCTGGTCGGCAAACTCGGCGGCGAAGGCCCGGAAGTCCTCGTAGGACTCGATGCCCGGGTAGGCCTCCTGCAGGACCCCTTCGAGCTTCTCGGCCAGGGTCTGGCCGTCGAAATCCACGTCCGCCGCGACCCGGTAGGTCTCGTTGTCCAGCATGCGGGTCCGCAGGCGGACGATCTTCTCCACCGCCGGGTTGGCCGCTAGGACCTGCTGGATCCGCAGCTTGGCTTCGTCGGGCACGGCGGGGCCGACCAGGATCTGGTGGTTTCGGGAGATGAGCCAGGTGGCCACCGCGCCCAGCAGCACACCGATGGAGATCGAGGCCACCGAGTCCCAGACGGGATTGCCGGTCCAGTGCGACAACCCGATGCCGCCCAGGGCCAGCAGGACGCCCAGGCAGGCCGCGCTGTCCTCCATCACCACCGCCACGGTCCCCGGATCCGAGTCGTAGCGCAGGTGGGTCCACAGGGGAGTCTCACCCGCGGCGCCCTTGGCCGCCCTGAGCGCCAGCATCAGCACGATCCCCTCGAGCACAAACGACGCGATCAGCACGCCGATCGCCCAGCCCAGCCCCTCCAGCTCGTGGGGGTGCATCAGGGTCGAGATCCCGTGGTAGATGGTCACGCCCGCGCCGAGGAAGAAGATCCCCACCGCCGACATCAGCGCCCAGACCGCCCGCTCCGCGCCATAGCCGAAGGGGAAGCGCTGGTCCGCCTCGCGGGTGGCCCGGACGATGCCGACCATCAGCAGCACCTGGTTGATCGTGTCCGCCAGCGAGTGAAGGCCCTCGGACAGCATCGCCGCTGAACCGGTGACGCCGAACGCCGCGAACTTGCCGATCGAGATCAGGGTGTTGCCGGCGATGGCAGAGCCCACGGCCAGTTTGGATCCCTCGGACATCCCTGCTCCTCAGGCGCCGGGAGGCACCCGGTCCGGATCGCTCACCGGGACTCCACTGCCCCGGGCTTTGCGGACCTTGATCTCCAGGCGGTAGCGCTTCATCAACTCGGGATCCCGGCCCATCCGCTGGGCGGCCAGCACCAGCCCCAGCGATACGCCCAGGAATGCCCAGAACGGCTTGTCGATCAGGTGGAATTCCACCAGCGAGTGGGCACCGTAGCCCACGAGGCCGGCGGCCATCCCGATCAGCCAGAATTCGACCACGGTCCCCTTCACCGCGCGGATCGCGCCGCGGAAGGCCTTGACGAAGGTCAGCGCCACTGCGGTCATGAGCGACAGGCCGATCACACCGTAGTGGGCCATCACGTCCCACATGATGCCGTGGGGGTAGGCGCTGTCCGACAGCAGCAGGCGTTCGTTGAACCGGGGCAGCGCTTGCAGGTACGCCCCGGCGCCGACCCCCAGTCCCCAGGTCTCGACGCACATACGGTAGCAGGCATCCCAGTTGGCGAAGCGGGTGTTGCCCTGCCAGAAGGTGTCCAGTCCGCGGGTGGCCACCCGGAAGACCGCCGACGTCAACGCCCCGGCGCCGAACAGCAGCGCCACCGCGAACGAGATCGCGATCACGAACCAGTAGCGATAGAGGAAGCGCCGCAGCCGCTCGTTGTTCAGCGCCAGGAAGAAGCTGCCCACGCCCGCACCCCAGACCGCGCCGCGGCTTCCGGTGCTGATTGCGGCGATCAGCAGCACCATCGCGATGGCCACCAGCAGCCAGCGCCGCCAGTTCTTGCGCTCCACATAGGCCATGGCGAAGGCTGGATTGATGCCGAACGCCATCGACATGCCAAACCAGTTGGGGTGCTGGCCGATGCCGCCGAAGCGCCCCCCGCCGCTCATGGACTGGAAGTCCACGTCGCCGTAGATCGCCTCGCTGGTCCCCTGGGTCCCCAGGATGATCCCGAGCACCCCGATCACCCCGGCCACCAGCAGCCAGGTCCAGATCGCGGTGTGGAAGCGCCGGGGCGTGCGTACCTCGCTGGCCAGCATCCACACCAGCACCACCTCGTAGGCGATGCGGATGAACGTGACGCTGCCGTTGCCCTTGTCCCCCGACCAGCCAAGGCTGAGGCCGACCCAGACCACCAGCGCAAGCAAGAGCTTGCCCGCCGGGAAGTCCTGCAGCCGCGACTGCCGCTCGTGGACCGAGCGGATCAGGACCCAGGTGAAGGCGAGCACGAACAGGGGCTCGAACGGCCCGACGAACATCGGACCCAGCTGCCACGAGAGGGAGCGGTTGGCGGCCAGACGGGCGGCCATCACTCCCACGATCAGCGCGTAGGGGTATCGCAACGACACGACCACGACCGCCAGTGCGAAGACCAGCGCGAGCGCCCACAGGGGGTCGATCAGCAGCAGCACCAGGAACAGGGCCTGTACCAGCCCGATCCCGACCCAGATCAGCGCGCGATGGCTGGATTCCAGGGTGCCAGCCGCTGGGATGAAGCCGCCAAATCGGTCCACGAGGCGATGGTTCCCCCCCCCAGGGGGGTGTGTCAAGCAATACAGGGGGCCGAGACCGAGTCCGAGCCGGTGTGCCGGACCACCGAGACCGAGTCTACGGGTAGTACACGCCCATCTTGAACCGGGTCTCCCCGGACGAGGACGAGTGGGTCTCCTCGATGGAGACCGTCGGCAGCTGCTCGTCCCCCTCGGGGGCGGACTGCTCGACCCCCTCGGCGAAGGTGTGGATGTCGATGGGGGTGGGAGCCGTGCCGACGAGGCGACAGTCGCCGCCGCCGGCCTTGCAGCCCACGCCGGCCAGGGATACCTGGCGGCCGGTCTCCATGCCGGCGATGACCCGGTCGAAGCGGGACTGGAGGGTGGGGGTCGGGGCCTGGCCGTAGCCGTCCTCGGACACCCAGGTGGTCATCTCGGTGATCTGCGGACCGAAGCGGGGATCCGCGGGCAGGGTGCCCGGCGCCACCTGGGTCTCCGGGGCGACGTCGGGGCCCGGATCGGGCTGGTCGTCGTCGCTCTCGATGGCGATGGCGCCCACCGTCGGAGCCGGCGGCCTCTCCGGGTCCCCGGGGTGCCCTGCTCCGGCCCCGTTCGCACGGCGCTCGCCCGCGTCGGAGGTGGCTGCCGCGGTCTCGTCGCCACCGGCGGGGTCCCCCGCCGCCGGGTCGCCGTCCCGGTCTCCACGCATGACGAACACGGCGATCAGGCCGCCGATGACGACCACGGCGGCGACGATGGGCAGGGTTATGGACTGGCTGGATGAACCGGACATCGCGTTTCTCCTCGCGGGTGGACTCTATCGCGACAGCACGTCCTCGGACCACTGGAACCGCTCCACCAGCCCTGCGGAGATGAACACCTGCTGCCGATCCGGGCTTCCGTCGTGATCCCCCACCAGGATCGCCTCCACGTCGTCCCTTCCTTCCACGTGGGCGGCGCCCGCCTCGTAGCCCATCACGAACAGGGCGGTGGCCAGGGCGTCGGCCTCGGCGCCGACGGCGGTCAGGACGGTCACCGAGCGCATGCCCTGCACCGGCTGTCCGGTGCGTGGATCGACGATGTGGGAGTAGGGCTTGCCATCGATGGTCACGAAACGTTCGTAATCGCCGCTGGTGACCACCGCTCCGTCCCCGGCGGTCAGCACCCCCATCAATCCCTCGCCCCAGGGGTTGCGGACGCCGATGGTGAACTCGGGTTGGCCCTCGGTTCTCCAGGTGACCAGGTCCAGACCCACGTCGGCGATACAACGGGTGGCGCCGGCCTCCCGCATCCGCGCCACTGCCACGTCGCCGAAGTACCCCTTGGCGATGCCACCGAGGTCGATGCGAGCGCCGGTCCGGTCCAGCCGCAGCCGATCCCCGGCCACCACCACTGCCTCGTGGCCGACGAGGGCCAGCGCCTCGGTCCGCTCCTCGTCGGTGGGCAGCCGCCCCGCCTTGCCCGCCTGCTTCCACATCCGCACCAGCGGACCGACCGTGATGTCGAAGGCGCCCCCGGTGTCCTGCGATACCTTCTGCGAGGTCTGGATCACCTCCCGCAGCGCGGCCGGGCAGGGACCGCCGGTGTCCGCCCCCCGGTTGATCGCCGCCACCGCCCCCTCAGGGGTGTGGGCGCTCATCACCCGCTCGAGCACCCGCAGCTCGGCGGTGATGCCCTCCATCACCGGCCTGCAGGCCGCCGGATCGATGCCATCGGCCTGCAGCTTGACCGGGATCCCGCCCATCGCCAGCAGCTCCCCCTCGCACTCCGCCGCCCGGGCGGGGGGCGCCAGCGCCGTCAGGGCGAGGGCGATCGCGACACAGTGGGGGAGGGGATGTTTCACGTCGTGACGCCGGTCAGCCGCCCAGGCCGGCGAAGCCCATGAAGCCCATGGCCAGGATGCCCGCGGTCACCAGGGCGATGGGCACGCCCTTCATGTCCTGGGGGATGTCGTGCAGGTCCAGGTGCTCCCGCAGGCCGGCGAAGATCACCAGCGCCAGGGTGAAACCCAGGGCCGACGCGAAGGCAAAGGTCAACGCGACCAGGTACTGGGCCGGACCCGAGTCGGCGATGCCGGCTTCGGTCAGCGCCAGGATCGCCACACCCAGGATGGCGCAGTTGGTGGTGATCAGCGGCAGAAAGATGCCCAGCGCGTCGAACAGCCCCTTGGCCAGCTTCTTCATCACGATCTCCACCAGCTGCACCAGCGAGGCGATGATCAGGATGAACGCGATGGTCGACAGGTAGCCGAGTCCCGCGGGCTCCAGCACGTAGGTGAACAGGGGCCAGGTGACGGCCACCGCCAGCGTCATCACGAACACCACGGCGCCGCCCATACCCACGGCGGTCTCGACCTTGCTCGATACCCCCAGGTAGGGGCAGATGCCCAGGAACTGGGCGAACACGACGTTGTTGACCAGCATGGCGCTGAGCACCAGCAAGAAGATCGCTCCGGCACCCATCAGGCCGCCCTCCTGCGGTCGATCCAGACCTTGGCGGCGATCATGTAACCCAGCGCCAGGAAGGCCCCCGGCGGCAGGATCATCACGATCAGCGGCGGGAAGGACTCGCCGAACAACGTGATGCCGAGCAACGTGCCGTTGCCCAGCACCTCGCGGATGCAGCCCAGCACGAACAGCGCCCCGGTGAAGCCCAGCCCCATGCCGATCCCGTCGATCAGCGACAGGCCCACCGGGTTCTTGGACGCGAACGCCTCGGCGCGGCCCAGGATCACGCAGTTGACCACGATCAACGGGATGAACAGCCCCAGGCTCTTGGACAGATCGTAGAAGAAGCCCTGGAGTACCAGGTCGACGATGGTCACGAAGGTGGCGATCACCACGATGAAGCACGGCAGCCGCATCCGCGACGGGATCACCCCGCGCAGCAACGAGATCACCAGGTTGCTCATCACCAGCACGAAGGTGGTGCAGATGCCCATCCCGAGGGCGTCCTTGGCGGTGGTCGTGACCGCCAGGGTCGGACAGAGCCCCAGCAGCAGCTTGAGCACCGGATTCTCGGACCACAGGCCCCGGGTGAACACCGTGGCAGTGGAATCACTCATCGGACGCTCCCCCTCCGCCGGACTCGGCAGGCACACCCCTGGCGGCCACCGCTCCGAACTCCTCCAGGCCCTGGCGGATACAGAGGGTCACCGCCCGGCTGGAGATGGTCGCGCCGCTGATGGCGTCGATCTGGCCGCCATCCTTGCGGACCCGGAAGTCGAAACTCCCCAACGATCGACCCTCGTATGCGTCCAGGAAGTCGTCCCCGGCCGCCTTGGTCCCCAGGCCGGGCGTCTCCCGCTGCTCGAGCACCCGCGCCGACTGGATCTTGCCGGCCGAGTCGACCCCGAAGACCAGCGAGAGGTCGCCGGAGTACGCCGTGTCGGTCCGTGACTCGACGCCCCAGCCGGTGATCCTGTCCCCCGCGTCCAGCCCGGCGTAGAAGATCAACTCGTCGCCGTCGTCGGCCTCCGGATCCAGGTCGACCGGCACGATGCGGGTGGTCGGATCGTTGGCGAACGGCGGCATCACCGCGGCGAGCGCCTCCTTCTTCTCGTTGGCCTTGGATTCGGCGATCCGGTCGACGGTGGCCGCGTTGACCAGCGCCAGCGCGCCGCCGGCGACCATGGTGATCAGCACCACCGGCACGATCAGCACCGCCTTGATGCTCTGTGGCCCGACCCCAGCGCTGCCCTCAGCCATCGGCCTTGGCTCCCTTCCTCGCCTTGACCTCGCCGAACTTGCGGGGCCGGATCTTGCGCTCGATCAGGGGCACGAACCCGTTCATGATCAGGATCGCGAAGCTGACCCCCTCGGGGAAGGCGCCGAACAGGCGGATGGTGGCGGTGATCAGCCCGCAACCGGCACCGAAGATCAGCATCCCGCGGCGGGTGACCGGCGAGGTCACCATGTCGGTGGCCATGTAGAACGCACCGAGGACCAGCCCCCCCGAGACCACGTGGAACAGGGGGCTGGCGTACCGGTCCGGGTCGATGATCCACATCAGCCCCGTGATCGCGGCCAGGGTGCCGAGGTAGCTCACCGGGATGTGCCAGCTGATCACCCTGCGCAGTAGCATCAACACCGCCCCGAGCAGCAGGGCGATCACGCTGACCTCGCCCAGGCTGCCCCGGACGTTCCCCAGGGACAGCTTCCAGAGGTCGACGTCGGCGTCCGCCAGCGCCTGCTCGACGGTCACCGCCGGGGTGTCCCCGGTGGCGGCCACTACACCTTCGCTGATCACGCCCAGCGGCGAGGCGCCCGTGACGGCGTCCGCCCCGGCCAGGGTCTCGGCGGCGGCTTGCCCCAGGCGGTCGATGGGGGCGTCCCAGGCGGTCATCTGGGCCGGGAAGCTGAGCAGCAGGAACACCCGGGCCACGAGCGCGGGGTTGAAGGGGTTCTGGCCCAGGCCGCCGAAGCTGTGCTTGCCCAGGCCCATCGCCACGATGCACCCCACCAGCACGAGCCACCACGGGGACGAGACCGGCAGATTGAACGCCAGCAGGATCCCGGTGATCAGCGCCGAGCCGTCCAGGGCGGTCCTCCGCGCCCTGTCCGCCGGCATCCGCAACCGCGCGAGTCCGAAGTCCAGCCCCATGCAGAGCGCGGCGCAGCCGGCGATGATCGCCGCGGCCCGCCAGCCGAAGAACCACACCGCGGCCCCGGCGGCCGGGAGCAGGGCGAGCACGACGGTGAACATCACCCGCGGCACCGAGTCGGTGCCCACCTTGTGGGGTGACGACCTGAGCATCGCGCGGGGGATCTCCGGGATCTCCCGAACCGGCTTCTTGGCCTTCTTCTTGACGGGCTTCTTGACCGGCTTTCCGGGCGGCTCCTCGTCGGGGCTTGCAGGCGGCTTCTCGAGCGGCTTCTCGGCCGGCGCCGCGGTCGCCTCGTCCGCGGGGCGGTGCACGGGGAACTCCGCCGACATCGCGTCCAGATCCGGTGGCGAGGTGTCCTCCAGGGAGGTCACCGCGATGGACTCCTCCTCGGGGAGGTCCGCCGCCGCGGGCGCCGGTTGGTCGGCGGAGGGATCCGCCGCTCCGGCCGGCTTCCCGGGTCCGTCTGTCTTGCTGGGGTCGTCGCCAGCCACGTCAACCTCCGGCGGGTTACCCCGCAGCCTTTCGTTTCGCCTGCTCCCGCCTTCGCTGCCGCCCGATTTCCCACTTGGCCAGTCGGAAGCGGTGGACCAGTCGCCGGTGGGCGGGGCAGGTGTAGGCGCAACATCCGCACTCGACGCAGTCCAGGGCGTCCACGGCCTCCTCGATCCGGCCGTGGGCGATCAGCTTCTCGAGGTGGACCGGTACCAGGTCCATCGGGCACACGACCACGCAGCGCCCGCAGCGAAGGCAGGGATCTTCGGCCATCGACGGCAGTTCGTCCGGGGACAGCGCGAGGATTCCGGACGTGCCCTTGGTGATGGGCGTCTGCAGGTCGGTGGTCGTGCGTCCCATCATCGGTCCGCCCATGATCACCGCGGCCACGTCGCCCACAAACCCACCGCAGTGCTCGATCAGGTCCAGCACCGAGGCGCCCACCGGCGCCAGCACGTTGCCCGGCCGCCTCACCGCCCGGCCGCTGACCGTGACCAGCCGCCGCGCCAGCGGACGTCCCTGCATCAATGCCTCGTAGATCGCCGCGGTGGTGCCCACGTTCTGGACCAGGGCGCCCACGCTGAACGGCAACTTACCCGGCGCGACCCGCCGTCCCATGCAGGCCTCGATCAGCTGTTTCTCCGAACCCTGCGGGTACAGGGTGCGCAGCCCGACCACATCGATCGCGTCGTGGGCCTTCGCCGCCCGCTCCATGGTCTCGAGGGCCTGGGGTTTGTTGTCCTCGATGCCCACGTAGCAGCGGCTGGCGCCGACGGCGTGCATCACGGCCCGCGCCCCCTCGACCACCAGGGCCGAGTGGTTTCGCATCAGGCAGTCGTCGGCGGTCAGGTAGGGCTCGCACTCCGCGCCGTTGAGGATCACGACGTCGATGGGCGCGTCCTTGGGCGGCGACAGCTTGACCTGGGTGGGGAAGGCCGCGCCCCCCATGCCGACGACGCCTGCCTCCTTGATCCGGGCCACGGTGTCCCCGGGCGAGAACATCGCGGGATCGAATGGGAGCGGATCGCGGTCCAGCTCCCAGAGGGCGGCACCGGGAGCGGGTATGACGTTGACCACCGCCGTGATGGCGGGGCCGATGGCCATCTTGTCGAGGGTCTTGACCACCCCGGCGAGGGGCGTGTGGATGAAGGTACTGACAAAACCCGCCGGTTCGCCGACCACGTCGCCAGCCGCGAGCGCCTGCTTCTTCTTGACCGCCGCGTTGGCGGGAGCCCCCAGGTGCTGGGCCAGCGGGATCACCAGCTCGGGCGGGGTCTGCAGGGACGTGTAGTCGCCGGACCTGGCGAGCTCTTTCTCGGTGGGCGGGTGAATTCCGCCGCTGCTGAACGTGGGGCCCTTCATGCGACCTCCACCCCCAGCTCGCCGTCCTCTCCCGCCTCGACCTGGACGTGGACGATGGTGTCGGTGCGGCACATCGCCACGCACTCCCAGCACCGGGTACAGGCCTCGTGATCGATCACGGCCAGGCCGTCCTCGAAGCGGATCGCGTCGTGGGGGCAGCCGCGGACCTTGCCTTTGATCTCCTTGTGGATGCAGGCCTGACAGGACACGCAGCCCACCGAACAGTAGGCCTTGACCTTCTTGGCGCCGTCGTGGGACGCACAGGCCACGAGCACCTGGTGCCCCTCGGGGATCATCTGTAGCAGGGCGCGGGGGCAAGCCGCGACGCAGTTGCCGCAGCCCGTGCAGACGTCCGGCAACACCTGGATGATGCCGTCCTTCTCGACGATGGCATCGAACGGGCACGCGGCGACGCAGGTACCCAGACCCATGCAGCCGTAGGGGCAGATCTTCTCGGCCAGGCCCAGCAGATGGGCGGCGCGGCAGTCGTGCAGGCCCTCGTAGATGCCGCGGGTCTTGGCCACCGCGTCCGTGCCAGCACACAACAACGTGGCCACGATCGGCGCCGCCGCGTCCAGCGCCTTACCCAGCACCTCGCCGATGGCCGTCATGGTGTCGGCGTTGACGGCCGGGCAGGCCGCCTCGCGGCCCTGGAGGACGAGGGCTTCGGAGAAAGCGCGGCAGCCCGGGAGGCCACAGGCCCCGCAGTTGGCGCCGGGGAGCAACTCCTCGATTTCTCCGATGCGCGGGTCCTCGAATACGTAGAATTTGCGCGCCGCGATCAGCAGACCCCCGGAGGTCAGCAGCCCCAGGACTCCCATGACCAGCACCGCGGTGACGACTGCCATCAGCATCGCCTTCCTAGCCTTAGTCGGGGAAAGCCCCTCGAGCCTGAGTGCCACGGTCGGCTTGTCCGGCCGTGCTTCCTGGGAGCCACGGCCGGACAAGCCGACCGTGGCACCCGAAGACCGAGTTTCCCCGAACGCTCCTAGGAGTCCGTCGTGTACGGCGGGCCCCTGGTTGCTCGCGGGCGCCCCGCGCGCCCCGGGGAACTGCGCGCGCGAATACTACAAGGGGGGTCCTCAGAACGCCAGTTGACGGCTGCGGCCGAGACGCGGCGCCATGGGGAGTGGCGTCGACGGTGGGGCGGAGTAGGGGTCAGATCCGCTGGCGAAGGGCGATCAACAGGAAAAGAAGCGCAGTGACGCCGAGGCCAGCACTCGACCGCGGAACGCCGTCGCCGCGGCACTGGCAGTCGTCATCGTCGTCGTCGTCGTCGTCGCCGGGGCCGGTGGTGTCGTCGTCGGCGCTGTCGTCGTCGTCATCGCCCTCGGAGCAGTCCTCGTCCTCACCGTCGGCCAGCCCGTCGCAGTCGTTGTCGACGCCGTCGTCGCACTCCTCGGCCGCGTCGGCGTGGATCGACGGATCGTCGTCGTCACAGTCCGCGAGGTCGCCCTCCGCACAGGCCAGGTAGCCGTCCCCGTCCAGGTCGGCCTCGTCGTCCGGGAGCTCCCCGTCGCAGTCGTCGTCGACGCCGTTGCAGGCCTCCTCGACCCCCGGATTGACCCACGGATCTCCGTCGTCGCAGTCGGTCTCGTCGCCGTTGGGGCAGTCGGCGTGGCCGGGATCGCCCCAGCCGTCGCCATCCAGGTCGCCGGGGCAGTCGGGGTGGGGTTCTCCGAGGATCAGGTAGACCTGGCCGGCGCTGTGTGCGCTCTCGTCGTTGTGCCAGGCTCCGACCAGGATGTCGTCGAAGCCGTCGCCATTAACGTCGCCCGCGATGGCCGCCGCCGTCCTGCCCGCCTGGTCCCAGTCTTCCTCGCCGTGCCACGACGCGTCCGCACCGGCCAGGGGCATGCTTTGCGACCAGCCGCCGCTCCGGCCGAGGACCAGGTAGACCTGGCCCCCGTTGGGGGCGCCTTCGTCGTTGTAGTAGGCCGTGGCGACGAGATCGTCGAAGCCGTCGCCGTTCACGTCGCCGCGGCCCATGGCCGGGCGAGCCCGGTCCTCGGGCTGCTCCCCGATGTACGACGCATCGGCGACGTCCATCTCGACCTCGGTACCCAGCAGCGACGGCGCGTCGAAGAACAGGTGGGTCTGGCCGGAGTCGTCCTCCTCGGGTGTGCGGCAGGTGAGGTCGACCAGGCCATCGCCGTTCAGGTCACCGACGGACTTGCAGCCGCCAGCGGCGAACGAGGTGTCGGCGTCGTGGTAGTCCACGTTGTGGCCCCAGGGATCCGGCCGCCCCAGGAAGAGGAACGAGAAGGTGCCGTCATGCTGATCGCCGTCTTCAGTGTAGGATTCCGAGAAGGCGAAATCGTCGTAGCCGTCGTCGTTCACGTCGCCGGCAACGATGCCGCCGGACCCTCCCGAGGAATCGAATCCGGGATCGAAGGACGCGTCGGCGGACTCAAGGCTTTGATCCTGGATCCAGCCGGAGGTCTTGCCCAGCAGGAGGTAGGTCTTGCCCCGGCTCTTGTACTCTCCCCAGGTTTCCGAGGCACCGATCGTGAAGTCGGCGAGGCCGTCTCCGTTGACGTCTCCCACCCCCCCCACGCTGGAGCCAGCCCAGTCATCCACCGTCTCCCCGGCGAAGGAAGCGTCCGCCAGGGAAAGGGACTGATCCGGGGTCCAGCCGCCGTCCCGCCCGAGCACGAGGTAAGCTCCTCCGTTCGAGTCGTGCGAGCCGATCGCACCCACCAGGAAATCGTCGTAGCCGTCGCCGTTGACGTCTCCGGCATGGCCGACCTTTCCCGCGAATTCGTCTTCTCCTTCACCGACGAATGATGCATCGACCTCTGATGCCGGCATGTCCGCGAGCCAGCCTGCTTGCCGAGTACGAGGTAGGCCTTCCCAGCGTGGTCGCCGGCCTGGTCGTTGTACGTCGCCCCCATGAGGAAGTCGGTGAAGCCGTCCCCATTCACATCCCCTGCACCACAGAGGGAATAGCCTAGATAGTCGCCACCGGCTTCCCCGAGGTAGGAGGCGTCCGCGCTGCTCAGACTGGCATCCTTCTCGAGGGCAGCGGCACTACAGACAACTGAGCAGGCTCCGGCGCACAGGGATCTCGCGAGCCACACCCACCGGCCACGCCCGCCATGCAGCGACGTTCTTTTCGTCGGACTCCTCAATAGTCGATCCAGATCGGAGACGATCAGGCCATCTCGCGCTCGGACCAGCCGTCGCTGTGGATGGCGAAATCGGAGGTGTAAGATGAGAGATCCTCGTCATCGATCGCGTTGAATCCCAGGAGCCTGGCAGCGTTGTCCTGGCTTCCCCCTACATTGGGATCCAGGTCTTCCCAAAACCCGTGGTCTCCGCTGAGCCAGAGCAGATCGAAGACATCTTCTTCATCATTGGTGATCGTGAACTCGTGCGTACCCGTGTCATAGCTCGCGCTGAACGGGTCACAGCCCGGCGTGTAGGCCGTGTTCATCGCGTCGGCGATCTCGGTGGCCAGGTCGGCGGCAGTGTACCATTTCACTCCCGGCCAGTGGTAGAGGGCGGCGCTGTACTCGGTCGCGTCCCCATCCACGACGAAGTCGATGTACTTGTTCTCGAGGTGCACCATGAACTTCTCGTCGATGGCCAGGGCCTGCTCGATCTCGACGTAGTAGATGTTGGTGCCCGTCGCGATGCACTCCTCGTCGTCGATGTCGATCGCGGCGTTGAAGCCGTACCTGATCATCGGTCCCACCTCCTTGCACACCTTCCACCTCTCCCCCGCCGCGGCGGTCGGGTCGTACCACATCAGCCGCCAGTACCGGATCGTCTCGCCGTCATTGGCTCCCTGGATGTGGGCCTCGTAGGTGTGGTCGTGGGGAAAGGGGGGATCGGTGTGCTCTTCGCCCATGTAGATCGTCTGCCCGGCGTCGTCGTCCGCGGCCTGCAGGGTCAGCGTCGGGGCCACGGTGGCAGGGGCCGTGCTCTCCGGCGTGGTCGCGATCGTGAGATCCCCGGCGAAACCCGTCGTCTTGTTGCCGAACTGGTCCTCCACGTGGATGTCCAGTTCCACGTCCTCGCCCGCGGTGATGAGCGTGCGGGTCGCGACGACCCGGAGGGCCGCGGGCGGTCCGGGCACCATGTCGACGCTCGGGGACGAGGCCAGCGCCCCGAAGCTCCCGTCCCCCTGGGCGTCGGTCTCCACCCCGAAGGTCATGCCCTCCAGCGCCCCGAACGGCGCCAGCGCGCCTTCACCGCCGCCGTCCGTGTCGCCGTAGGTCAGCGTCACCGTGTCCCCCTCTGCGAGCGTCCCGGCCGCCAACCCGACCGTGACCAGGTCGGCCATCGTATCCACGTGGGTCTCCCCAGGATCGGGCTCCACGTTGTCGACCTGCAGGCCCAGCATGACATCCTCGACGCTGGAGGCAACCGTCACGTGGCCCATGGCCCAGGGGTTGAGGCTCGGGGGCGACCACAACCCCGGCACGGTGAATCGCACCGCGCCGCCGCCGCTGATGCCGCCCGGGCCAGCCTCGTAGGTGACGGTCCAGGTGTCCACGGTGGCCACGGTCACGTCGTCGGACGGGGAGGGCGTGGCGCTGCCCTGGCCGTCGACCGCCGCCACCGCGACGATCGGTTCGTCCCCCGCTCCCGGCGGACCGGTCCGGAGCTCTCCGGTGCATCCGGTCGTGAGAAGCGCGGTGAACAGGACGAGCGGAAGAACGAAGGTCGAACGCGAGCTGCGGATGGACATGATTCCCCTCCCCCGAGAGATCCAGAGAAATCCCAGGTACGCGGGTGATGTCGCGGTAGCTCGGGCTCTCCCCCCTGCCCCCGCGGGTCCGGTGTCCTGGCATACCGAATTAGCCTCAGCTTACCGCATGGGGGGGGCTATCAAGATCCGCGTCGTCGGGTGGTGAGCCCTGCGGATCGGAGCGTTCGGGGAAACTCGGTCTACGGGTGCCAACCAGGGGGACTTCCCCGAAGGCTGCTAGGGGCGGCAGACCGGCACGTCGAACCGCCCGCCGGTCAGGAAGGCGCGGCCTCCGTCGCTGTCGATCGCATCGAACTCGAACTCACCTTTGGCCACCCCCGGGGTCCCGTCATCGGCGGGCAGCTGGAGGCTGGCGTCGAGAGAGAAAGTGCCGGTGTTGGCCGCGTCGCTGGTGTAGTGGGCGGTCTCCCCCTCCACCGGGTCGCTGGCGACCAGGTCGTACCAGGCCCAGCACTGCAGCTGGGTCGTGGCGTCGCCGAACTCGGCGATCGGCGCGGTGAACCCCACGCCCTCGCTCAGCGGCCCCGCCTGGTAGCAGTCCACCACCAGGCTCGTGACGCTGGCCTTGCCCGCCGGCTCGTCGCTGGACAGCAGCTGCAGCTGCACCACGTCACCGCCCGCGTCGGCGATGGACAGCAGCCCCGAGGCGAGGAAGGAGTCGTCCCGTTCCCCGCCGACCTCGGTCCGGACCTGGCCGGCCAGGTACTCGGTGACGTTGTCGTCCGCGAACCCCTCGCAGCTGCCCAGGTCCTCCCCGTCGCCGGGGCAGCCGGTTCCGGCCGCCAGCAGCGCGGCCAGGGCGAACGCGGTGGGGATGGCGCGTGGGGTGGACGTGGCTACTCCTTGCCGTACCGGTCGCGCAGGATGCGGTGGAGGATCTTGCCGGTAGTGGTGCGGGGCATCTCGTCGGCGGAGATGATGTCGACCCGCTTGGGCTTCTTGAAGGTCGCGACCTGGGGGGCCACGAAGTCGATGATCTCCTGCCCGGTCAGCTCGCACCCCTCCTTGGGGATCACCACCGCCATCACCTGCTCGCCCCACTTGTCGTGGGGGATGCCGAACACGGCCACGTCGAAGACCGCGTCGTGCTGGATGATCAGGGCCTCCATCTCGTTGGGGTACACGTGTTCGCCGCCCGTGATGATCATGTTGTGCTTGCGATCGACGATGTAGTAGTAGCCCTCCTCGTCCTGGCGGGCCATGTCCCCGGCCGAGAAGAACTCGCCCTCGTGGCTGTCCGCCGTCTTCTCCGGCATCTTGAAGTACTCGTCGAAGAGCATCGGTCCGCAGCTGAACAGTTCACCGACCTCCCCCTGCTTCACCGGCCTGCGATCATCGTCGAGGATCTTGAGCCGCGCGGTGCCCACGCACTCGGGGCCGATGGAACCGAGCTTCTGCAGCTGGTCCTCGGGGCGCAGGAGGGTCACCAGGCCGGCCTCGGTGGAGCCGTATGCCTCGAACAACCGGCAGCCTGCGAAGAACTCCATGATGTCCAGCTTGGTCTGGGCGTGGACCGGCGCCGAGCTACACAGCAGGCTCTCGATGGAGGAGACGTCGTACTGCTTCGCCTTCGACCCGGGAATGCTGAGGATCAGGTTGTAGTGGGTGGGGATCATCGACGAGAAGGTGGGCTTCTCACGGTCGATGACCTCCAGCAGTTCCACCGGATCGAAGCGGTCGTCCCGGTGCACGTAGACCCCGCCGCCGATGTAGGTGAACACGAAGGCGTAGAAGGTCGAGTTGACATGGAACAGCGGCATCAGCGTCAGGCCGATGTCGGTGGGCTTGTAGCTGAAGTCGGTGGCGTTGATCAGGTAGAACGCCGTGTAGCTGTGGTGTGAACGGACCACGCCCTTGGGATTGCCCGTGGTCCCGGAGGTGTACAGCTGGACCCAGGGATCCTTGGGGTCCACCGTGGCGGTCGGCGGCGCCTCCGATCCGCCCTCCAATAACTGCTCGAAGGGGAGCCACCCCGCGGTGTCTTCCCGGTCGAGCACCGATACCCAGCGATCCATGGGCACGTCCGGCATGCTGCCCCGGGCCTCGCTGAGCAGGCCCAGGAAGGGCGCCCCGGCGAAGAGGGCCTTGGCGTCCGCGTTGTTCACCACGTAGGCCGCCTCGCGGGCGATGAAGCGGGTGTTGATGGGTACCGCCACCGTGCCCGCCTTGGCGGCGGCCAGGTAGATCTCGCAGAACTCGATGCTGTTGTTCAGCATCACGCAGAAGCGATCCCCCTTGCGCAGACCCATGTCGGCCATCGCATTGGCCAGCTTGTTCACCCTGATGTCCAGTTCGGCGAAGGTCAGCTGCCGGCGGATGTCCTTGAAGGCCATCCGGTTCGGGTACTTGAGCGCGTTGACGGGCAGGATCTTGCCGATGTCGAGGAACGGGCTAGTCATGGGAAATCTTCCTTTCTGAGGACGGATCGGTGGCTTCGTCTCGCGCGATCAGCGCCGCCCCGAGGGCTCCTACGAGCTGGGGGGCGGGGGGTACCAGTACCGGCCGTCCCAGGGCTTCGCGCAGGATCTCGACGAAGGCCGGATTGTGTGCAGCTACGCCGCCGGTGACCATCACGTCTCCATCCAGCGGTGCGGTCTCGACCACCCGCGCCACCACCGACGCGAAGATGCTCCGGGCCAGCGTCGGGCGGTCGGCCCCGGCGCGGATCCGCGAGAGAACCTCGGTCGAGGCGAACACGGTACAAAAACTATTGAGTGGCTCGCCGTCCGCGGCCTCGGCCGCCAGACGGTTGAGTTCGTCCAGGTCGACGGCGAGGCGCGCCGAGATCTCCTCGAGGAACGCGCCGGTCCCGGCCGCGCATTTGCGGTTCATGCGGAACCCGAGGCGTTTCCCCGACTCGGAGAGGCGGATGATCTTGTTGTCCTGGCCGCCCACGTCGATCACCACCAGCGCGTGCGGATGATGATGGTACGCACCGCGTGCGTGGCAGCTGATCTCGGTGCGCGTTGCCTGGGCCAGCGGCTGGTTGTCACGGCCGTAGCCGGTCGCCACCACCCGGGTGATGCCCGCGACCGCCACGCTGGCCGCCGCCGCCGCCGCTGCCAGGGCCGCGCCCCCGGACGCGGTGAAGTCCATACCCGAGGCGCGCACGTCGCCCCCCAGGAACACGCCGTCCCCGTCGATCACCACCGCCTTGGCCGTGGACGCTCCCACGTCCACGCCGGCGAAGGTCCCACCTAGTCTCGCGTCGTCTTGCATTCGCTCTGGGCCCCCGGGCAGGGGCTGGGGGAGTCTAGACCAGACGGGCTTTCCCTTGAAACCCCTTGTGAGATGTCCTCTGAATCCCAGGCCTGTTGCCGTTCGCCGCCCGGCGGCGCCAGCGCTGCTAGAGTCGCCCTGTTCGGAGGCACCATGGGCGACGACAATTCCGGTTGGATCGAAGACAGGCTTCTGTAGCTCGAGCTCGAGCTGTCCCTGGCCAACCAACGGCTGGAATGGGTGGCAGACTCCTGCAGCGCCGCGGTGTTCATCGCCGACGCGGAGGGCGTGATGACCCACGTCAACCGGGCGGCCGCCGAGCTGCTCGGTTACGGCGAAGCGGCCAACCTGGTGGGCCAGTCCACGTCGGTTCTCTATCACGATCCCAAACAGCGGGCGCTGGCGCGCGAGATGCTCTCGCTGGGCGGCGTCATCGATCCCATGCAGATGGTCATGCGCCGCGTCGACGGGGGGCCGTTGCCGACCATGGGCCGGGTGCGGCAGCTGGAGGATTCGGAGGGCAAGGCCCGGGGCGTCATCGGCGTGTTCGACGACATCTCCCAACGCACCGACCTCCAGGGCTAGGTGGACTATCAGGCCCACCTGCTGGGCTCGATCCGCGAGGTGCTCGACCTTCCGTTCAACTGCCAATCCACGGCGGAGATCTGGGCCGGGAGCCTGACCGTGGCCATGAAGCTGACCGAGAGCCGGATCGGCGCCATCGGCGAATTCCGGCCCGACGGCCAGTTCCAGATGTGGCACGTGGAGTGGGGCGACGACCAGCCCGTGTTGCCCCCGTCCCAGCTGCCCACCATCGACCCCACGGGGCTGATCAAATGGGTGCGCGACGAGGGCGTCTCGATCATCACCAACAAGCCCACGTCAGACCCGATGTACGTCGGTCCGCCCCGCGAGTACCCGGCCCTCGAAACGTTCCTCGGCGTGCCGCTGCGCCGCGGCGACGAGGTCATCGGTATGATCGGCCTGGCCAATCGCACGGGGGGATTCCTCGCCGAGGACCGGGCGGGTGTGGAGGCCCTGTCGGCGGCCGTGACCCGCGCCATCGCCAGCGGGGTGGGCGCCACGACGGTGTGACCTCCGCCCACCGGCCTCCGCTACTGCATCAACTCGGTGTCCCTGAAGCTCGCCGCGACCGCGGCACCCTCTCCCTGACGCCGGAGGCCTACTCCTCCAACCCCTCCACGAAGGCCTGGATCGCCGTGCGCGACTGCTCCTCGGAGTAGAGACGCAGGTCGTTCAGGTCGCCATCGATGGTCAGGGTCGGGATACCCAGCCGCTTCTCCAACCGGCCGGGCATGCCGTAGCGGTTGTTGGAGTTGTTGGGGCAGGTCTTGGCGTCGTGGAACACGATGCCGTCGATGCCGAATCGTTCGCAGGCGTCGGCGATGTAGGCCTGCTTGGGCTGTTCGGAGCGGCAGATGAAGACCGACGTGTAGGCCCGCGCCATCGAGACGAACGGGTCGGAGGGGTCGAAGTCGGTGAAGATCCAGCTGTTGCAGTATGTGGAGACCGGGATGGCCGTTCTCAGCTGAACGAACTGCTCGGACAGGTCCCGCAACTTGCCCCAGATGGGCATCCCCTCCCAGTAGATCCGGTGCCGTTCTCCGGCAACGGCGCCCGCGCCCTCGTCCCTGCGTCGCCGCATCTCGGCCCGCAGGGTCTCGTAGTAGTCGATGGCGGTCTGCTGGCCGCGGAGGACCACGGCCGGACCCATGTGGATCGTGTGATCGAAGAAGGTCCACGGCGAGGGGCGGGAGGTGCACAGCTCGAGCACCTCCTTCCACAGCTCGCTGCAGCGCAACGATCGGCCGACCACCTCGCGCAGCCGGTCGATGTCCAGCCGCTCGCCGGTCACCGACTCCAGCGTCGGCACCAGTTCCTGAATCTGCTCGGCGACGCAGTCGAAGTGCGCCGAGGTCAGCTCCGCGACGTTGGAAGGGCTCGCGACGCCCACGACCGGCACGTCCAGTTCGCGTCCGTACCACGAGAACCAGTCCTGCACGTCCCGGCACTGGTTGGTGTTGAACACCAGCACGTCCGGTCGGGGGACCTCCATGTCGAAGGCCCGCTTCAACGGCGTCTTGCCCGACAGGTAAGAGCCCACGTCGGCGGTCAGGTAGGAGCAGATGTCGGGGGAGTAGCCGGCGGCGTTGGCCACCGGGATCGTCTCGCGGGTCATCCGGGTGGAGCCCAGCATCGCGCCGTGGTTCTCGGGGAAGTGGACGGCAAAACCCATCGCCCGCAGCAACTCGGCCGGCCCGACGCTGGTACACCACGCCACCTTGCGGCCCGGGTCCTTGGCCGCGGCATCCAGATCACGGAAGTAGTCGGCCATCAGGACCTTCATCTGGCCCGTGGCGGCGATCTTCAGTCGCATCGGGGTGTCCATGGCTACTCGAACAGCTCCAGGAAGTGGATCACCTTCTGCGGCATCTCGCGCTGGGCGACGATGTCGGTGATCTGCATCACGCAGCCCGGACATTCGGTGACCACCAGGTCGGCCTCGGTGGCCCGGATCCCCTCGGCCTTCTTCTCCGCGATACCCTTGGAGGTCTCGTAGTAGTACAGCGTGAAGCTGCCGGCCATGCCGCAGCAGCGGTCGGCGTTGGGCATCTCCACGTACTCCAGCCCCTCGACCCCCTGCAGGAGCCGCCGCGGCTGCTCGCGGACGTTCTGGTATCGCGCCAGGTGGCAGGGGTCGTGCCAGGTGACCTTCTTGCCCGCGTACTCCTCCTTGAGCTTGAGGTTCGAGGGGTCCAGGTCCAGCTCGCCGAAGAAGAACTCGTTGACGCCCCGGACCTTGGCCTTGAAGGCTGCGTACGCTTCCTTCCGCTCGTCGTTGTCCGCCAGGTAGTGTTCGTACTCCTTGAGGGTCGACGAGCAGCTCGCGCAGCCGGAGACGACGACGTCGTACTCTCCCAGGGCGGCGACGTTGACGTCGGCCAGCTCCCGGGCAAGCTCGAAGTCCCCGCTGGTCATCACCGGGGTGCCACAGCAGCCCTGGGCCCGTGGGAAGTGCACCTCGCAGCCCTGGGAGGCCAGCAGGTGGGCCAGCTTCTCGCCCGACTCCGGGTAGAGGAGTTCGGTGGAGCAGCCGCTGAAGAAGCCGACCTTCATCCGCGTCGCGACGCCGGGGGGTGGCGAGATCACCTCGGGCAGCACCTGGCGCAGCTGCTTGCTGGGCAACGACGGGATCTGCCGGCCCTTGGATAACCCCTCGAGGAAGGTCGGCAGGTGGCGGACCTTACCCTCGCGACCCTCGGTCTCGGGTGTCATCCACTGGAACCAGGACGCCCACTTGACGCCCGCGGCGAGCAGCGAGCGGTTCTTGAGGAACATCCGGAAGACCGTCCGCTTCTTGAAGTCCAGTCCGCGCTCCGCGACGATGTCGGCCCGGGTGGCTATCACCAGCTCGGCGGTCGGGGCCTTGGACGGGCAGAAGGTCTCGCACGTCTTGCACAGGGTGCAGCGATTGAAGCGGTCGGCCAGCTCCGGGGTCAGTTCTTGCTTGCCGTCGAGTACGTTGCGCACGAACATCTGGCGCCCGCGGGCCACCGACGACTCGGTGAACTCCTCCTGATAGACCGGACAGAAGAACTGGCAGAACCCGCACTTCATGCACTTGCGGGCGATGTCCCTGCGCTTCTCGAGCTCAGACGTCGCCATCGGCGTCCTCCCAGATCTTCCCCGGGTTCATGATGTTGTTGGGATCCAGCAGCGCCTTGATGTCCTTCATGATCTGCAGCACGCGCGGCGAGACCGCCTTGGCCATGAACTGCTTCTTCTCCAGGCCCACCCCGTGCTCGCCGGACACCACGCCGCCCATGTCCATGGCCGCCTCGAAGATGCGGTGCATGGTCTTCTGGGCCAGGGCGAAGTGCTCCTTGTCCCCCTGGTCGGTCAGCAGGGCCGGGTGCAGGTTGCCGTCGCCGGCGTGGCCGAGGATCACGATCTCGACCCCGGTCTCCTTCTCCAGGTCCTTGCACACGCGGATCAGGTCCGGGATCCGATCGCGGGGCACGGTCACGTCCTCGGCCAGGGTGGTGGCCGCCTTGCCGAACACGGCGGCGAACCCCGCCTTGCGGGCGTTCCAGTATTTCATCGCCTCGTCCGGCGTCTCGGCCACCATCACCTTGGTCGCGCCGTTGCGAGTGCAGATCTCGCTGACCGCGTCGAGCTCCGCATCCACCGCCTCCTTGGCGCCGTCCAGCTCGAACAGCAGCATGGCGTCCGCGTCGGTGGGCAGCCCCATCGGCATCATCTCCTCGATGCGGTTGATCACCCAGTTGTCCAGCAGCTCGATCTTGCCGGGGACGATACCCTCCTGGAGCACCTTGAAGACCAGCTCGCCGGCGCCGGCCACGTCCGGGAACACGGCGGCCATGGTGCGTGCCGCGGGGGGCCTGGGGATCAGCTTGAGGATGGCCTTGGTCATCACTCCGAGGGTGCCCTCGGAGCCGGTGAACAGCATGGGCAGGTCGTAGCCCGTGCGGTTCTTGCTGGTGGTGGCGCCGATCTGGATGATCTCCCCCTCGGGCAGCACCCACTCCAGGCCCAGGACGTAGTGCTTGGTCACCCCGTACTTGAGGCCGGCCGGGCCGCCGGAGTTCTCCGCCACGATCCCGCCCAGGGTCGCGCCGACGAAGCTCTGGGGATCGGGGGGGAACATCAACCCCTCCTTGGCCAGCGCCATGTTCAGGTTCATCAGCACCACGCCGGGCTCGACGATGGCGACCATGTTCTCCTTGCTGATCTCCAGGATCCGGTTCATCCGGGTCGTGACCAGCACGATCCCGCCCTGGATCGGCACCGAGCCGCCGCTGACGTTCGTGCCTCCTCCCCGGGGTGTGACCGGCACCTTGTACTCGTTGGCCAGCTTCATGATCGACGCGATCTGCTCGGCATCGGTGGGGAAGACGACCACGTCGGGAGGGTGGACCCAGAGGCTGGTCGCGTCGTAGGCGTAGGACGCCAGATCCTCGTTTTCGGTATAGATGTTCTCCTTGCCGACGATCTCGGTCAGCCGGTCCAGAACCCCTCGCTCGATGGCCATGGCATTCGCTCCCTGGTGAACATCCCCGTGGTGGTGGGAACGGCGGTTGTATAGCACACGGGAATGGCCTTGGCTCTCTAGGTTCGGGGTTGGTCCCCGTCAACCAAAAGCGGGGACGGATCCCCAGAAAGACCACAATTCACCCCGCCGTGGGGAGTTGACTCGTCGCGCGCGTGGACATAGGTTCCGACTGCTTACCCGAACCTCGTACGGAGGATCCCCCACATGTTGGAAGTCCGTTTTCACGGACGCGGCGGCCAGGGCGCCGTGACGTCCGCCGAACTCGTGGCGCAGGCGGCCATCGCCGAGGGTCGATTCGCCCAGGCGTTCCCCAGCTTCGGCCCCGAGCGGCGCGGCGCCCCGGTGATCGCCTACCTGCGGGTCAGCGACACGCAGATCCGCGATCGCACGGCCATTCGCACGCCGAACGTGGTCATCGTGCTCGATCCCTCGTTGCCCGGCATCGTCAAAGTCGACGCCGGGCTCGAAGAGGGCGGCTGGGTCGTGGTCAACTCGGCCCACAGCCCCGAGCGGATCCGCGAAGATTTCGGGATCACGGCCAACCTCGCCGTGGTCAACGCCAACCACATCGCCCGCGAGGAGATCGGTCGGGTGATCACCAACACCACCATGCTCGGCGCCTTCGTGCGCGCCACCGGCATCGTTGGCGTCGAGGCCCTGTCCGAGGCGCTGCAGAACCGCTTCGGGCGCATCGCGGCGCGGAACATCAACGCGTTCAAGCGGGCCCACGCCGAGGCCACCCTCGAGGAGGTGCCGTCGTGAGCCGACAGAGTGCCAAGCCTCCGTGGACCGAGATCGACTTCGGCGGGACCACCCGCTCCGGCAGCTCGCGGAACTTCCTGACCGGCGACTGGCGGTCCAACAGGCCGGTGTGGGCCTATGCCGGCAAGGACACCGGCTGCGTGGCCTGCGGGGTATGCACCGTGTACTGCCCCGAGGGCTGCATCAAGATGGTGCCCATCGAGGAGACGGCGCGGGGCGCCAAGCAGCTCGCGAACTTCGAGCCGGAGCACCTGGGGCCGGGTTCCCTCGTCCCGATGGCGGACCTGAACTACTGCAAGGGATGCGGGATCTGCGCCCAGGAGTGCTGGACCCAGTGTATCTCGATGGTCGCGGAGGAAGGCTGATGGGCAAGCGCGTAGGAATCGAGGTCTCGATCGCGCTGGCCGACGCCGTCGGCATGTGCGACCCGGACGTGATCGCGGCGTATCCGATCACCCCCCAGACCCACATCGTCGAGCACCTGTCCGAGCTGGTGGCCGACGGGGAGTGCGACGCCGAGTTCATCCCGGTGGAGTCGGAGCACGCGGCCATGTCGACCTGCTGCGGTTCGGCGGCGGCGGGCGCCCGGACCTACACCGCGACCAGCTCCCAGGGGCTGGTGCTGATGAACGAGGTCATGTTCATCGCGCCGCCGATGCGGTTGCCGATCGTGATGACCGTGGTCAACCGGGCGCTGTCCGCGCCGATCAACATCTGGAACGACCACTCGGACATCATGGCCCAGCGCGACACGGGCTGGCTGCAGACCTTCGCCGAGAACGGCCAGGAGGCGGTGGACCTGATGCTCCACGCCTTCCGGGTCGCCGAGGACAAGCGGGTCTCGCTGCCGATGATCGTCAACCTGGACGGCTTCATCGTCAGCCATGTGATCGAGCCGATCATCATGCCCGAGCAGGCTGACATCGAGCGTTACCTGCCGACCTTCGAGCCGATCCAGCGGCTGGACGTGGACAACCCGGTGCTGATGGGCGCCGTCGGGATCCCGGACGTGTACACCGAGATCCGGTACGCCACCGACCAGACGGTCCGCGGCGCCCACGACGTGATGGTCGAGGCCTGGGACGAGTTCGAGCAGATCTTCGGCCGCTCCTACAAGCCCGTCGAGACCTACCGCGCGGACGGCGCCGACGTGCTGTTCGTCACCATGGGCGCCATTGGCGAGACCTGCATGACCTGGATCGACGGCGCCCGCGACGCGGGATCCAGCGTCGGCTCGGCCCGCATCCGCATGTGGCGGCCGTTCCCGGGGGACGACTTTGTGGCCGCCGTCAGCGGCGCCAAGGTGATCATCGTTCTCGACCGCGCCCAGTCGCTGGGTTCGACCGGCAATCCCGTGGCCCACGAGGTCAAGTCGCTGCTGTTCAACGAGGCCGGGCGGCCGGACGTGCTCGAGTACGTGGTCGGCCTCGGCGGCCGCGACGTCTTCCCCGAGGATTTCCAGGCCATGTACGACGCGGCGGTCGCGGTGCTCGACGGCGCCGCGCCCCCGCCGCCGACCGTGCTGCAGGTACGGGTCTCGGAGGTCGCGCGATGACCATCGAGAATCTGAACGTCTTCTCAGCCCGCCTGCTGCCGAGCAAGGACTACTTCTGCCCCGGGCACCGGGCGTGCCAGGGCTGCGCCGAGGCGCTGGCCGTGCGGCTGGTGCACAAGGCGCTGGGCCGCAACACCATCGTCGCCTCCGCCACCGGCTGCATGGAGATCATCTCCAGCTCCTACCCGGACAGCGCCTGGGATCTCCCCTGGATGCACGTGGCGTTCGAGAACTCGGCGTCGGTCTGCTCGGGCATCGAATCGGCGTACAAGGCGCTGGTGCGCAAGGGCCGGATGCCCGATCGCAAGATCAACTTCGTGGCCATGGGTGGCGACGGCGCCACCGCGGACATCGGGCTGCAGTTCGTGTCCGGCGCCATGGAGCGCGGCCACGACATGGTCTACGTCTGCTACGACAACGAGGCCTACATGAACACGGGGATCCAGCGCTCCAGCTCGACCCCCTTCGGCGCCACCACGACCACCACCCCCGCGGGCAAGATGTCCTTCGGCCAGCACACCTGGAAGAAGCCGGTGATCGACATCATGGCGGCCCATCGGATTCCGTACGCGGCCACCGCCAGCCCCTCGTACCCCTTCGACATGATGGAGAAGGTCAAGATCGCGGCCTCCATCGAGGGACCGACCTACCTGCACATCTACTCCGCCTGCCCGACGGGCTGGCGCATGGCCCCCGAGCTGGCGATCGAGGTCGGCCGGCTGGCGGTGCAGACCGGCGCGTTCCCGCTGTACGAGGTTCGTGATGGCAAGCGGCTGACCGTCAGCGTCAAGCCCGACGAGCTGCGGTCGCTGAAGGACTACACCAAGATCCAGGGGCGGTTCCGCCACCTTACCGACGACCAGATCGCGCAGATCCAGGCGCGCATCCAGCTGGAGTGGGACTACCTGCTCAAGCGCGAAGAATTGGGAGTCTGAGCAGCATGGACCAGGCACGGATCGACGAGATCCTGGACGGGTACGGGTGCGAGGAGAGCT
>CAYTBN010000045.1:0-54295 GCA_964436045.1 uncultured Rickettsiales bacterium
AATGCTGCTCCGGGGCTAACATGAGAAGTGGTCCAAACAACGGGGGCAGGACAATCGCGCGAGCCATCGAGTCGCTGTCCGGAAAGGTCCAGGTCGTCTTCATCCGCGGCAACCACGACTGGACGGTGGACTACGGCCGACTGTTTCCCGCGCCCGCGCCCGCGCCCGCGTCTGCGAGGTGTTGACCGTCGGAGCCGCCCACGTCATGCACGGGCACCAGCTCGACCGCTACTGCCGCCCGGGTCGCCGACATCACCTCGCGAAGACGGCTCTGCACCACCTGGTCGAGCGTCTTTTCCGGTTCTCCTTTCGCGTCCCGCTGCGCGACCACGACACGAGACAGAACCGCCTGGCCCACTGGCTGGGCGGCCAGTACGGCGGTCACCTGCGGCGCATGGCGAAGGTCCACCGGCGGCTCGGTCGTCCCCATCGAGCGGAAAGCTGCGAAGCCTTCATCCATTACTGGTCCCGCGCGGTCTGGGGCGATCCCCACGCGCTGTTCGAACCAGCGCGGGAGCTGATCCGCGGCGGGGACCTCTCGACCCTGGTGTGCGGGCACACGCCCCTGCCCGGAGCGGTCGCACTCGACGGCGGCAGTTACGTCAACGCGGGATCATGGACGTTCGGTGCCGCCCAGTACGCGGAGTGGGGGTCGGGGAGGTTCCGTGTCGTCGACCACCACTCGGGTGAGACCATCGGCGACGAGAAGTATCGTTGGATGGTGTCCGGGGGAGATCCTGGAGATTTTTTTGCCTGGTGGAGGCTCCATCATCGGGGGGGCCTACGATTTGATTCGCGCGCGAGGGAAAAAACGCGCTTGTGATCCCGAGAAAAGTCGTGAAAGCTCGATCGTGATGACGTCGTTCGTGGCCACCACCTGCTGTTGTATCTGTCCCGCGGGGTGCTGTTGTACCCGCGGGAACCCGGTGGACGGTCGCGGAGGGCCTGTTATCTGACGTAAGTCACAAGGCGACGCGAACTGACCCGGGTTCCCCTCGAGGGAGCCCGGGTTTTTTTTGTCCGGTCGCCAGCGAGCGGCCATGGCCGGATGGAAGGGAAGACCGATGCAGACCCATCCCACCGAGGCGGGTGTCGACACCAGTGGCGAGGCCTCCTCGTCGGAGGCCGGGGCGGAGGGGCTGGCGACCGACCGCAAGCTCCGACGCTACGAGGATGTGCGCCAGCTGATCGGCAATCCGGACGACCCGACCCCGCTGGTCCGGTTGCGGCGACCCGCGGGCAGCGCCGAGCTGTTCCTCAAGCTGGAGTGGTTCAACCCTTTCGGTTCGATCAAGGACCGCACGGCCCGGTATCTGCTGGAGGGGCTGGAGCGGCGAGGTGAACTGGAGGGCCGTGATCTCGTGGAGCCGTCGTCCGGCAACACCGGGATCGCCCTGGCCGCCCTGGCCGCCCTGATGGGCAAGCGGATCACGGTGACCATCCCCGACGGGGTACCCGAGGAGAAGAAGGTCCTCCTGCGGCTCCTGGGCGCCGAGGTCTGGGAGACCCCCGACGATCTGTGCCCCATCGACCACCCGAAGGACGGCGCGATCGCCCTCGCCCACTCGATGGTCGCCAGCGGTGACGGTCCCTCGCGGCTGGTGATGCCCAACCAGTACGAGAACGATGACAACGTCGAGGCGCACTACCGCACGACCGGTCCCGAGATCTGGGCGCAGACCGAGGGCAAGGTCCGCACCTTCCTCGCTGGCTACGGCACCTGCGGCACCATCACCGGGGTCGGGCGCTTCCTCAAGGAGCAGGACCCCTCGATCCAGGTGATCGCGGTCGAACCCCAGAAGGGCCACCACCTTCCCGGGCTCAAGAACCTGTCCGAGTCGCGCAAACCCGGGATCCTCGATCCGTCGATCGTAGACCGTGTCGTGCGAGTCGACGACGGCCCGGCCTACGCGGCGACCCGGCGCGTGATTCGGGAGCAGGGACTGATCGTCGGGCCCTCCACGGGGGCGATCGTGGCCGCCGCGGAGGTCCTCGGGGACGAGCTGGAAGGGGTGGCCGTGGCCATCTCACCCGACAGCGGATTCAAGTACATCAGCTACTTCGCCGAGCTGCTCGGAGAAGAGGAGGGAGTCCCCCATGTTTAGGCCGGGCCAACCAACGAAGCCCACTTCCTCGCCGGCCAGCGCGCCACGCGCCAGGGCGAGCCGGGATCCCTTCCCCATACGCCTGCCCCGGCGGCTGGACGAGGATCTGGACCGCTTCGCCGACTCCGTGGCCGCGGTGCTCGACGGTACGCTGAGCGAGGACGTCTTCCGCGCCCAGCGGGTCCCGATGGGGATCTACCTGCAGCGGGACGGCGCGAACCACCTGATCCGCGTGCGGCTGCCCGCGGGCGGCCTCCTGCCGAGCCAGGCCCGAGCGGTGGCCGCGATCTCCGGCGAGCTGGGCAACGGCGTCCTGCACACCACCACCCGCCAGGCCGTCCAGATCCACGGCGTGGCGCTGGAGGACCTGCATCCGGCCCTGGTGGCGCTGGCCGACGCCGGGCTGACGGCTCGCGGAGCCGGCGGCAATACCGTGCGGAACGTGACCGCCTGCCCGCTGGCGGGGGTTTGCTCCAAGGAGTGCTTCGACGTCACGTCGTACGCCACCGAGGTCGCCAGCCAGCTGGCGGACAATCCGCTCAGCCTGCAGCTGCCGCGGAAGTACAAGATCGCCTTCTCCGGGTGCGCGGACGACTGCGTGGGCGCCGCCTTCAACGACCTGGGATTCGTGGCAACCACCCGGGACGGCCAGCCCGGATTCCGGGTGCTGGTCGGGGGAGGGATGGGAGGAAAGAGCCGGGTGGCCCACGTGCTCGCCGAGTTCGTTTCCGTGGACCAGGCGCCGCGGATCGCCGAGGCCATCGCCCGCGTCTTCGATCGCCATGGCAACCGGAGAAACCGCAACAAGGCGCGGATCCGTTTCCTGGTGAAGGAACTCGGTGTGGCCAGGTTCGAGACGCTGGTCCGCCGCGAGCTGGGGGCGCTGGATCGCGGCGAGGAAGGGGAGGGGACGCCGTTCCCGGCGGCGGCTCCGACCAGCGACACTCCGCCCCTGGCCGGCGTCCCGACCGGGGAGTTCGCGCGCTGGCGCCAACAGCAGGTCGAGCCACAGCGGCAGGCGGCGCATCACGTCGTCCACATCCCCCTGCGGTTGGGCGACATCCCGGCCGGCACGCTGACCGCGCTGGCCGGCGTGGTCGAGGACCACGGGGAGCGGCTGCTGCGTCTGACACCGTCCCAGAACCTGACCCTGCGCTGGGTCCACGAGCGGGAGCTGCGCGCCGTGCAGCGCGAGCTGTCCGCGATCGGCCTGGGGCAGCCGACACCAGCGGTGGTGAGTGAGCTGGTGGCGTGCGCGGGTGCGGCGACCTGCACCCTGGGGATCTGCCGTTCGCGGCCACTGGCCACGGCCATCACCGAGGAGCTCGACGCGAGTGAGTTGCCGCTGGAAAAGCTCCCTCCGGTCGGCATCCGGCTCAGCGGCTGCCCCGATGCCTGCTCGCGCCACCCGGTGGCCGACATCGGATTGTTCGGGGCTGCGCGGCGGCTCGACGGTCAACTCGTTCCCCACTACGTGCTGCAGCTGGGCGGGGGAGTGGCGCCGCAGGGTGCCCGCCTCGCCTCGGGAGACGACGCCATCCCGGCGCGACGGGTCCCCGGGGTCATCCGCGGGCTGCTGGCCGCGTTCCTGGAATCGCCGGACTTCCCCGACTTCAGGACCTTCGTCGACGGAGAGGGTAGGGACATCGCCCGCTCGCTGGCGAGGTCCGCGCGAACGGTGAGCACCGACGAGGAGCGGCGCGCGCTGGTGGTGGACTGGGGCGCCGACCGTCCGTTCTCCCTCGAAGGGCGCGGCCCCGGCGAGTGCGGGGCGGGGATATTCGACCTGATCGAGGTCGACCTGCGCAGCGGCCGCGAGGCTCTCGCCGACGGCCGGCTCGCCGAGACGACCGTGCAGGCGGCCCGGGCACTGCTGGTCACCCGGGGCCACGACGAGCGCGAGGCAGGGCGGGCGATCGAGCTGTTCGAGGAGACGTTCCTGCACGCCGGTCTGGTGGATGCCCGGTTCGCCTCCACCCTCGCCGCGACCCGGACCTGGGCCGCCGGATCCGCGGACCAGCCGGAGCCAGCGCTGGATCGCGGGCAAGTCGAGGAGCTTCTCGCCGCCGTGGAACGGCTGTACGAGGACATGGACGACTCGCTGCGCTTCGTCCCCGCGGTCGAAGATCCGGCTGATCAGGTCGCGGAGCCATCTGCCGACGCCGACGCAGCGGCGGACCGCTCGGAGGACTTCCGCGGCGTGGTCTGCCCGCTGAATTACGTGAAGACCAAGATGGTGCTGGGCCAGATGACCAGCGGCGCCGTGCTGTCGGTGCTGCTCGACGAGGCCGGCGCGCGCAACGTGCCGGAGAGTGTGACCCGCGACGGTTACGAGGTGCTCTCCTTGCGCGCCCAGCCGGAGGGGAGCACAGAGTTGCGGATCAGGGCCTGAATCAACAGCCGCTGAAGGGAACGACCGCGGGGTCCTGGTCGTCGCAGTCCCATCCTTGCGCGGGGTGGGTGGCGGGGTCGTAGGGCCCGGGCTGCCACCACTCGGGGCTGCCGCCGTCATCCAGGTCCCACTGATCCGCGTCGGCGCCGCCGTATGCCCCGATGTCACCTGGGCCGCCGTCCGGATCGGGTAGCCCCGGGTCGCCAGTGACGACCACCCCGTGGGTCCCCGAGTCCGCGATCACGTTACCGACCACGGCGCAGCTCGGTCCCGGTCCCTCGTAACCGCAGCAGGTCTGGTTGGTGAAGCCCGACGGCTGGATCCAGCCCGCCGTACCCCGGCGTCCCGGTCCCGCCACGCAGGCTGACGCCAGCGAGCAGGGCCCCGGGCCCTTCGCCGCTGGCGATGGTGATCACCGACCCGCCCGCGGGCGGGTCGATGGTGGTCACCTCGGGTCCCTCCAGCGACCGGATGTCGAGCTCGAGACCTCCGTAGTTCACGGTCTCGGCGAACAGGCCCGGGAACAGCCGGATCTGAAGGCAGCCGGGGGGTAACGCCGCGATCGCCTCGGCGATGGTGGGCAGGGGCAAGAGATAGGATCCATCGCCACCGGAGATGACGACACCACCGGAGATGACGACACGACCGGAGATGACGACACCACCTCGGCCACCGATGCCGACGGAGACGGGTACGTCGCCGAGGACGACTGCGATGACGAGGATCCCGCTGTCCATCCCGGGGCCGACGAGCTGTGTGATGGCCTGGACAACGATTGTGACGGGATCGTGCCCGATGATGAGGCCGATGCCGATGCCGATGGCGACGGCAGCGCTGGCTGCGAGGGGGACTGCGACGATGCCGATCCGACGCTCGGGCCGGACGACGCCGACGGGGACGGGCTCTCGAGCTGCGACGGTGATTGCGATGACGCGGATCCGGCCAACTTCCCGGGCAACGCCGAGGTCTGCGACGGCGCGGACAACGACTGCGACGACGCCGCGGACGACGGCCTGACGTTCGATGCCGACGGCGACGGCCACTCGTCCCCGGACTCCTGCGACGGGACCGCAGACGACTGCGACGACACCCATCCCGGCGTCTATCCGGGCGCCCCGGAGCTCTGCGACGGGCTGGACAACGACTGTGGCGGCGAGGTGGACGAAGATCTGACGTTCGACGGCGACGGCGATGGTCACTCGACCCCCGACTCCTGCGAGGGAACCCAGGACGATTGCGACGACACCGATCCTGGCGTCAACCCGGCTGCCGTGGAACTGTGCGACGAGGTCGATCAGGATTGCGACGGGGACACCGGGCTGGACCAATGTGAGGACTGCGCGGCCATCCTGACCGTGGACCCGACCTCGCCGGATGGGATCTACGCCATCGATCCGGACGGCGCGGGCGGCACCGATCCCTTCGACGTCTACTGCGACATGACCACCCACGGCGGCGGCTGGTCGCAGTGGTGGTGGTTCGAGGCCGGTTCGGACATCACCGGGGTCGCCGACACCCTGGGCGACGACCTGTGGGACTGCGATCCCGCGCTGGATACGGCGTGCTACGCCTGGCTTCCGGTGGCGGATCCCGCGGAACTCCTTGTCACCAGCCACGAGGACAACTGGGCGGTCTGGGAGTTCGACGCCTCCACGACCTCCACCAACGCCCTGGCCGCGTTCACCACGAGGACCGAGATCGCCTCGGGGATCTGCAACGACGCCTGGAACCCGGTGGAACAGTTCGGCACGATGACCGACGATCCCTATCACTGCGACGAGACCAATAACGACAACGGCAACTGCCAGTGCTTCTGGTACTACGAATACAACGGCGTCTGGAGTTTCTATCTCGACGACGATTCGGGCTGGGCCGAGACAGCCTTCGGCGCGGGCTACGACAACAACGGCTACCTGGGGATCGACTCCCTGGAGCTCGAGTACCGGTTCCACAACTCCGACCGCTCGCTCTGGATGTTCTGGCGCTGAGCCGGGCATCCAGCGAGCCCGAGCCACGGGACCGCCAGCAGCAGGATCAACTGACCGGGTCGCATGGATCTACCTCGACGCCCTGGGCGGCGAGCAGTGCTCGCCACCAGACCGCCGGTCCCTGGCCGTCCGCCGTCCCCCGAGGGCGTGTCACCTGAATGTTGCATCCTGGACCGCGGACGATCACGACCTCGACCTGTTTGAGTCGCTGGCTGATCCTGGACACGAAGACCTCGAGATCGGCGAGCGGCACCACCTTGTCGCCCTGGGTGAGGATCCGCGCGTTGCGGTCGATCACTGCCAGGGGACGGAGCTGATCGATTGGAAGAGCGAGGGCCCGTGCCTGCTCGCGGCGCGCCCACAAGACAAGCGGCAAACCGATGGCGGCAGCTACCACCAAGATCGCGGCCCCGAGGGCCAGGAAGAAGCCACCGGAACCCCACGCCACTGGCGCGTCCATCCCGCCGAGGGCTCCGCCCGCCAGGATCACGGCCCCCGTCGCCGCCATCGCGAGTGCGGTGGCGATCCCGGAAACCAGGGCGAATCCACCGAGCTTGCGCGCCAGACCCGCGCCCGCGACGGGGCGTCTGACCACCCTGACCACCCCTTCGTTCTCCGCGACCTCGAGGTCGCCATCCACATAGACCGTCAGCATCAATTCACGCGAGCCCGGCCAGCGCCGCTGCGCTGATGGCCAGGAACAGTACCCACTGGGGCAGTTGCAAGGGGTGGCGGTGCTTCCAGATGATGAGCGCCAGGGACCACAGCGTGAAGGCGATCGCCAGGATCGTCGACATGACCGCGACGTCCTGGCCCGCGGGCACCCAGGCGGCGTAGGCGAACCCCGCGGTCATCACGAACAGGACGATGGTGACGAGGTGCCAGCAATAGTAGTTGGTGAGCTTGGGAACGACGGGCATCTCAGCCGCGAGAAGCGGTTTCGCGACAGACGGTCCGCCGACAAAGGTGTGGATCGCCCAGGTCAGGGCCGTGAGTGCCGCGGCGATGGCCAGTCCCAGATTCAGCTTTGTCCCCGACGAGCCCGACCGTCCGCTGTCGCGGCGAGCGTCGATCGGTCATGGTGCACCGCCAGTGTGACGACGGCACCGGCGGCGGTCAAACCCGAGGAGCGCCAGCCGGCTGGCTGCGCGTTCGTTCCGCCTGCCCCGTGACCGGTTCCCCACCTCCGGGCGCGCAGCCGCCGTTTCCGCGAGTCGGACGGCGGGGCTCGCGCTACTGAGACAAGATCAGCAGTGTGATCAGCATCGCCGTGTCCGCCACGACCAGGCCGGTCAGCAGCGCGAGCCGGCGCCGCTGCGTCTGCAGTTCGAGCATCAACGCCGCGACGTCGAGCTCTCTTTTCTTGCTCGTGGTGGTGCTGTCGGACATGTTCTCCCCTTCCCGTGTCGGATCCGGGAGCATCGTGTCACGGGCCGGGAGCTATGGCGAGGGGGGGACGGGCACGTCGCACTGGCCGAAATCGTTGTCGAGGCACCCCCAGCAGACGAGGCCGCCGTCGGCCGCCACCGCACAACCGTGGTACGTCCCCGCGGAGATCTGAACGAAATCACCCGGGGGTGAATCGGTCTGGCCCCACGATCCGTGCCCCCAGCACAGGATGGTCCCCGCCTCGGTCAGCGCACAGGTGAAGTCGTACCCCGCGGCAACCTGGGAGTAGGTTCCGGCCGGCGGCGTGCCCTGCACCCAGCTGTTGTCCCCCCAGCAGCCGATCTGGCCCCCGGCGTCGACGGTACAGTTGTGGAAGCCACCCGCGCTGATCTGGACGAACGTCCCTCCAGGTGCGCTGATCTGACCCTGGGAGTCGTCGCCCCAGCAGCGCACACTTCCGTCGGTGGCCAGGCCGCAGGTGTGGTCGAAACCGGCGGTCACGCGGTCGAAGGTGACCCCGGCCGGCGGCTCGCACTGACCGGAGGATCCCTGCCCGGCGCATTGCACGTTCCCGCCGCTCTCCACTGCGCAGGTGTGGAATGCCCCTGCGGCGACCTGCGAGTAGGCCGACGGCGGAAGTGTTCCCTGGCCCCGTTCGTTCCGCCCCCAACAAGAGAGTTCCCCGGCGATACCCACCGCGCAGCTGTGGTCCAGCCCCGCGGAGATCTGGGCGTAGCTGCCGGAGGGAGCCTGGCATTGCCCCTCGCTGTCGCTACCCCAGCAGACCACCGTCCCGGCGCCGGTCAACGCGCAGGTGTGGTTGCCGCCCGCGCTCACCTGGGCCCAGACCGGCGCGGTGGAGGAGTCGTCGTCGCCCGAGTCGTCATCGCCAGTGCTGGTGTCGTCGTCGCCGGACGTGTCGTCGTCGCCGAACGTATCGTCGTCCACGGCATCGTCGTCGCCCGTCTCCCCGCCCGGAGAACCGGTACACCCGGCCCATGAGACCAGCCCGATCAGCAACGTCATCACCAGGTCCCACCTCGCCACCGCTTTCCCCGCTTTCCACGAGAGCCTATCAGCGGCATCACCCCAGCGCCCGCAGGAACGGAGCCCGTGCCGGTTCGCGCCCGCGAGTCCACGATCGACTACCATCGGACGATGACACAGCGTCCGCCGTTCACTGTCGCGATCCTCGCCGACACCCACGTGCGCACCGAGCCCGAAGATCCCCAGGCGTCGTATCCGTCCGATCGGCTCCACAACCGCCGGGCCCGCCGGGCCGTGGCGCTGGCGCAGGCGCGCAATCCGGCGTTTGCAGTCCACCTCGGTGACGTCACGCACACCCTCCCCGGGCTCTCGACCCACGGAGAGGCGCTGCGCACGGCACAATCGATCCTCGGTGAGATGAGCTGTCCAGTGTATCTGGCGCCGGGTAATCACGATGTGGGCGACAAGCCCGACTCCTTGGCCACGGCGCCGCGGGTGGACGCGGCGAGTTGCCAGGCCTTCGAGAAACACTTTGGCGCCGGCTGGCGCTCCTGGGACCATGGCGGCTGCCACTTCGTGACGCTCAACGCGCCACTGTTCAACACCGGGTTGGAGGAGGAACGGGCGCAGCGGGCCTGGCTCGAGCGGGACCTTCCCGGCCACGAGCGGATCTTCGTGTTCCTGCACTACCCGATTTACCTGCTCCACGACGACGAGCCGCCCCACTACGACAACCTCGACCAGCCCGCCCGGGACTGGCTGCTGTCCCTGGTGCGCCGTTACACCGTCGAGGCGGTGTTCTCCGGCCACGCGCACAACGTGTTCCTCGGTCGCTGCGACGCCACCGAGCTGGTGGTGGCGCCCTCGACGGCGTTCGTGCGACCCGAGTACAGCGAACTGTTCCCCGTGGTCGCCGCCGACGAGAACGGCCGCAACGACAGGGACAAGCTCGGGTTCTTGCTGTTGCACGTCCAGGAGCGGGGACACCGGATCGAGTTCGTGCGTTCGGCCCTGGACGAAGGCACGTGGGAGCAGCCCCCGGCGCCCGAGCCCACCCCCATCGGCGTCTGGCTGCACTGCGACTACGGTCGAATCGTGGAGCTGCCCCCCGGTGACCTGGACGAGTTCCGGCGCAAGCGGGCCCGCAACGATTATCCGCTACTCGCCTTGCGGGACCTGGGCGTCGCCTGTGTCCGCGTGCCGCTGGCCGATCTCGATGATGCGGCGCGGCGGGACCGCCTGGCCGAGGTCGCCGGAGCCGGGACAGGGATCCAGGCGTTCTCGGTCGGTCCGCCGACCGCGGTCCAGATCGACCTGCTCGCGGCCCATCACGGGCTCGTCGATTGCTGGGAATTGATCCTGGCATCCGATGGGCTCGGAACCCCGTTCGTACCCGCCGCCGAGCTGCCCGTTCCTCTGGCGATCTCCCGGATCGGGCAGGCATCCGACGGCGGTGGCGCGTATTTCTCACATTTTCCGTGTCAGGGGTTCGAGGTTGACGATCCGGAGCTGGTAACCGCGTCGGCGTTGCACATGAACGTCGAGCGCCTGGTGTTCCGCGTGGCAAGGGAGTCCTCGGCCTGGGGGGGGATCTCGGCGGCGTCCCGGAGGGCGAGGGAGCTGGGCCGACTCGCCGTGTGTCACGTGGAACTGCCCCGGGGCGACGAGGGGCGCCCGTACACCGACGACCGGGCCGTGGCCAGGCTCGTGGCGGAGGTGTTGCTCGCCGCCAGCGCGTTTCCGGAGACGCGGGTCTTCCTCGACACCTTCGAGGACAAGGACCGCGGCTACTACCCACGGCACGGTGTCTTCGACCGGCGGGGAAATCCCAGGGACGCGGCGCGCGTGGTCCGCAACCTGGGCCGGCTGCTCCACGGGCAGCGACCCAGCCGGCTCGACACCCCGGGCCAGTTCGAGCTTTCGGCGGGCGTCATGGTGCTCGATCCCGGAGGCGACGCCCCGGGTGACACCTGGCTGGATCTGGTGAGCGGCCGGCGGCGAACCTCGTCTCCCCTGGGCCCGGCGATCCGTCTCAGCGGGGGTGGGCTGGAGCGCCGAGGAACCAGGTGAGCCCGACCGTGATCAGCACCTGCAGCACCAGCACGATGGCGATCGTACCGTGGAAACCGGTCAGACCGGCGACCACGAAGCCGACGAATGCCGTCGCTCCCGTGGTCAGGGCGTAGACGAGCTGCGTATTGACATGGTCAGCGTGGGTGCAGCCGCTGGCCATGGACGACAGGATCGTCGTGTCCGATACGGGCGAGCAGTGGTCACCGAAGATGCCGCCGCTGAGCACGGCGGCGAGGGTGACCGGCAGCGACGCTCCTGTCTCGTGGGCCACCGGGATGGCGATGGGCATCAGCAGTGCGAAGGTGCCCCACGAGGAACCCGTGGACAGCGCGAACAGGCCACCGAGCACGAAGACCACCGCCGGGAGCAGCCCCGGCGAGAGGATGTGATCGAACGCGCGGGCCACGAACGGTCCGGTCCCCAGCAGCTCGCACACGTCGCCGAGGGACCAGGCGAGCAGCAGGATCAGCACGATCAGCACCATCCGGCCCATTCCGTCGACGAAGACCCGGAAAGACTCGGCCAGGCCGAAGATGTGCTCCCTGGACAGCAACGCTGCGCAGACGGCGGTGGCGGACAGGTACCCCAGCACCAGCGAGAGACGGACCTTCCCCCCGGGCAACTCGCCGAGCTGGGCGATGAACAGGGCGAACAGGCCGAACAGGACCACGAGCATCGTCACCAGCGGTAGCACCACGGCCCGGCTGCTGGCTCGCGTCTCCGCGCCGGTCGCCGACCCGGGGGGCGGCGGATCGTCCTGTCCCAGCCGCGCCCGGCGCTGGGCCCGCGCCATCGGGCCGTACTCGCGGCCGGTCAGGGCGAGCAGCGGGACGGTCGCCAGCGCCAGCAGCGGATACAGCTGAAAAGGCAGCGCGGAGAGCAAGGCGTGGAGCGGTTCCTCGCCGATGCCGGCCGAACCGAACGACTTCTCCATCAAGCTCAGGATGTACACGCCCCAGCTGATGAACGGGATCAGCACGCACACGGGCGCGGACGTCGAGTCGATGATGAAGGCCAGCTTCTCGGTGCAGATCCGTTTCGCCGCGAAGATCGGCCGGAACATCGGACCCAGGATCAACGGGTTGCCCGAGTCGGTGAAGAAGATCGCCAGCCCGGTGAGCCACACCGACAGCTGAGCTTTCAGCGGCGAGTCGACGACACGTGTCATCCGGGCGGCAAAGGAGACCATACCCCCCGAACGGTCGAGGAGATGGACGAAGCCGCCGATGACCAGGATGATGATCGCGACCTCGGCGTTGGACCCCTGGGACAGCTGAGCGAGGATCCCGCGCTCGAAGAAGTCGACCAGCCCCAGCCAGGGATCAAACCCGGCGTGGATCGTCATCCCCAGCAGGACGCCGACTCCCAGGGACAGGATCACGTTGCGCGTGCTGATGGCCAGTGCGAGCGCCAGGATCGGCGGCACGACGGACCAGGCTCCAAACGACTCCATGAGCGCTCCTGCGGCTGGACGATACCGCATTCGCGGTGCCGCCGACGAGGAAGCGCCAGGCGTCTGGGCGTGACCGGTTCGACCGCGGGCGGTGGACGGGGCCGGCGTGGTATCGTCGCCAAGCAGAAATCGAGGAAGCGGGACGGGGCGATGGGGCCCGATCGCTGGGATCCGCCCCCGCGTCATGAACCGTCGGTGAGGTCCAACCATGGCATTCCAGCGACGGTCTACTTCAAGCGTGGCTGGCAGCCTCTGCGGCTGCGCGTCAGGCAGAAGAAGCCCTGCGGCAGAGACTGGCCTCGCTCGCGCGTTGCGGAGACCGATCTCGGGCAGTTCAAGGCCGACGACAACATCGGTGTGCTGCTGGGTGAACCCTCAGGGAACCTGGTCGACGTCGATCTGGACTGCGATGAAGCGGTGGACCTCGCCCCCGAGTTCCTCCCACCCACCGATGCGGTGTCCGGTCGTGAGGGCCGGTGGCGCTCGCACTGGTGGTACATCAGCCCCGAGGCTGCATCCAAGACATTCGCCGCCCAGCGACAGGGGACGACGAAGCGCGACACGCTGCTCGAACTGCGCTCGACGGGCCAGCAGACGATGGTGCCCCCTTCCGTCCATCCCTGCGGCGAGGAGGTCGAGTGGAGCGACGACGGCGATCCCGCTGTGGTCCAGGCGCCGCTTCTGTTCGATGCCGCGCGGCGCCTGGCGACCGCGTCGGTCCTCGTCCGAGCTGGCGTCGACCGGACGGAGGCCATCGACGCTGCCCGAGGAGATCCCGCGACGTTGGTCGACTTCCTGGCCGACCACCCTGATGCGAGGGGCGCCATCCGGACGTGGTGGTCGAATACCCCGTGGCCCAAGGAAAAGGCCGCTGGAGACTCGCGGGCGAAGGCCACCCGCGAAGCAGCGGCCTCGAAAACGGCGTCCGACACGAACGGGTGGTCGAGCACCTTCGCGTCGGCTACCGCGACGTACAACGAGAAGCACGCGCGAGAGTACGGCCCCCCCGGCAAGGGGACGTGCCCAGCCTGCGGTCACAACGACTGCTTCGGCCAGCTCGCAGACGATTCGATGCAGTGGGCGTGCTTCTCCACGGGACACGAGAAGGTCGGCCAGCAGGGGGATCGTTGCTGGTTCGGCGACGTGCTCGACCTCGACGCCCATGCTGCTGGCCGCACGCCTGCCGAGCACCTCCGCGTCGAGGGCTACCTTGGCCCTCGGGCCCGGCCGAGGAGCGGGGGCACCGAGGGATGGCAGGCGCAGCTCCTCAAGCACCGGGACAAGGACGGGGACCTCAAGATCACGCCTTGCCGCGCGAACGTCCGCATGATCCTCCGCGATCACCCCGCCTGGCAGGGCGTATTGGCCTACGACCTGTTCCACCGCCGCCCCTGACCCCGGCTGCTCCTGGCCCGTTCCCGCGCCCCCTGGAGGATGCGGATGTCCTGCGCGTCGGTGATCAACTGCACCGCAAGATGATGGTGAAGTTCAAGAAGGAGGACCTCTTCGACGGGGCCAACCTCGCGGCCCGGGACCACGCGTTCGATCCGATCGTGGATGCCCTCGACGCTGTCCAGTGGGACGGGCGTTGTCGCCTCGACGACTGGCCCATCCGGTACTGCGGCGCCGAGGACAACCTCTGGACCCGCGCGTCCGGACGACGCTTCTTGATTTCGATGATCGCACGCGCGAGGGACCCCGGCTGCAAGGCCGACTGCATGCTGGTCCTGGAGGGGATCCAGGGCGCGAGGAAATCGAGCGCCATCGAGGTCTTGGCCGGAGCCGACTACTTCTCCGACGCGCTCCCCCCCGTGACCAGCAAGGACGCGATGGCCCACCTGCTGGGGAAGTGCGCCGTCGCGCCGGCTTCGGCCTCGGCTCCGCCTCGGCCTTCGCCGGCGCGCGCTCACCCGCAGGCTCCGGGGCAACCTCGGGCTCCGGGGCGACCTCGGGCTCCGGGGCGACCTCCGGCTCCTGGGTGACCTCGGGCTCCTGGGTGACCTCGGGCTCCGGGGCTCCTTCTGACTTCTCCTTGCTCCACCACCAACCCATGCGTCCCTCCTTTCCCGGTACGCGACCGGGAGCTCTGGAGGGAACGTGTCAACCTATTGCGTCCTCAGATCGGGGACAAAGGTTTCTGGACGCTGCAGATATCATTGCCGAAATGGCGACGGCGTCCGCACGACAAGACGCCCCCGAGGAGGGCCCGGGGGCGCTGTCGTCTTACTTGGTGGGCCCAGCTGGATTCGAACCAGCAACCGTCCGGTTATGAGCCGGATGCACTAACCGTTGTGCTATGGGCCCCTAGTTATCGACAAACGACCGGAGTCGCTTGGCACGGGAGGGGTGGCGGAGCTTGCGCAGGGCTTTGGCCTCGATCTGCCGGATGCGCTCGCGGGTGACCTCGAAGTCCTGGCCCACCTCCTCGAGGGTGTGGTCGGACTTCTCGCCGATGCCGAAGCGCAGCCGCAGCACCCGCTCCTCGCGGGGGGTGAGGGTGGCGAGCACCTTGCGGGTCTGATCGCTGAGGTTCATCGAGATGACGGCGTCCGAGGGGCTGACCACGCCCTTGTCCTCGATGAAGTCCCCCAGGTGCGAGTCCTCCTCCTCGCCGATGGGGGTCTCCAGGGAGATGGGCTCCTTGGCGATCTTGAGGATCTTGCGCACCTTCTCGACGGACATCTCCATCTTGTCGGCGATCTCTTCGGGCGTGGGCTCCCGCCCCAGCTCCTGGACCAGGTAGCGGCTGGTCCGCACGAGCTTGTTGATGGTCTCGATCATGTGGACAGGGATGCGGATCGTCCGCGCCTGGTCCGCGATCGCGCGGGTGATCGCCTGGCGGATCCACCAGGTCGCGTAGGTGGAGAACTTGTAGCCGCGGCGGTACTCGAACTTGTCCACCGCCTTCATCAGGCCGATGTTCCCCTCCTGGATCAGGTCGAGGAACTGCAGTCCGCGGTTGGTGTACTTCTTGGCGATGGAGACCACCAGCCGCAGGTTGGCCTCCACCAGCTCGTTCTTGGCGCCGTCGGCCATCGCCTCGCCGCGGCGGATCTTGTGGTCGACCCGCAGCAGCTCGTCGATCTCCATCGAGACCAGGCCGGTGATGCGCTTCTGCTCCGCTTCGGCCAGGTCGATGATGCGCTCCAGCTCCTTGAAGTCCTCGGCGGTCTGGATCGCGGCCTTGTCGCCCTGCTTGCGCTTGCGCTGGATCTTCTTGAGCGTCTTGACCAGCTCGTCGTAGCTCATCCCCGCGGTGGCGGCGCAGCGCGCGATGCGCCGCCGCGCCAGCCGGGCGTTCTCGGCCAGCCGTTTGAGCTCGTGGGCGATCTGGATCGCCTGACGGCGGCTGATCTGCAGCTCCAGGTTGGTCTCGAACAGCACTTCGTGGATCTCGTCGAGGCGCACCATCCGCCTCTGGTTGGCCTTGGACGCCGGGCTGGAGGCGCGATTGCACTGGTCTTTGAGCTTGCTGAACTCCACGTCCAGCTTGCCCATCCGCTTGCACAGCTTGGCCAGGGTGCGCGCCCGCTCCGTGTCGATCTGGTCGGGGCCCAGCTCGTCCTTGATCGCACCCTTGGGGCCGCAGAGCTCCAGCAGCTCGCGGACTTTCAGGGGCCCGACCAGCACCGAGCGACGAACCTCCAGCTCGCCCTCCTCGATGCGCTTGGCGATCTGGATCTCGCCATCCCGGGACAGCAAGGACACCGATCCCATCTTGCGCAGGTACATGCGCACGGGATCGCTGCTACGCGCACTGGTGTCCTTGTCAGCCTCGTGTTGACGTCGCTCCTCGAAAAGCCGGTTGGTCTTGTCCGCCAGCTGTTTCTGGACCGCGAGCTTGGCCTTGCTCGCGCCATCGATGACGCGAATATCCATCTCGCCGAACATGATCATCACGTCGTCCATCTGGTCGGACGTGAGCATGTTCCGGGGCAAGATGTCGTTGACCTCGTCGAAGGTCAGATAGCCCCGCTCTCGACCAAGATCGATGAGCTTGTCGATCTCCTTGCTCGTCCTGCTCGCCATGGACCACCTTCGTCTTGCCCCGCGTGCGCGCTACACCACGGGGCAAGCCAGATTTGTCCTATACCCTGCCTGGCGCTCATTCGCGCTAGCGCAGGGCCTGCTCGGCGGCGATCAGCTCGCGCTTGAGTCTGACCACCTCGGCTGCGGCTACCTGTTGGTCTTCGATGCCCGCGGCGGTGCGCGTTTGGCGCTTCGCCTCGTCGAGAAGCCTTTTCAGATATGCGCGTCGAACATTGAGGACCAGTTGGTCCCGCAGCCGTTCGATCTCCTCGTCGGGAACCATACCCGGCGAGTGGGTAACCTCGGTCAACAGGCGCCGGAGCTGGGGATCGTCCGTGCGATCCAGCAGCCGCGCCACATCGGGGATCTCACCGGCCAGCGCCTGGTCCAGCGCCGCGACCAGCAACTCCGCCAACGGAGCCGATTGCATCATCTGCGCCACCCGATGGTGCGCGATGTCCTCGGCGCTGCGGTCCGGGTGCTGCAGTAGCAGCATCAACAGCGCCCACTCCTCCTTGGGGTACGAGACCGTCGCCGACCGCGCCATCGCGGGTCGGGCGGGCTCGGCCCCACCGATCGGCGCCCGGCGCAGGGTGCGCACGTGGGCCATCATCATCCGTTCGTCGATCCGCAGCTGATCGGCCAGCCGGGTCCAGTAGGGCTGGGCGGTCACCGGCTTGAGACGCGCCAGGATCGGGGCCACCTCTTCGAGAACCCGCTCGGACGCCCGCGGGTTCCCCCGGTGGCGCGCGCGCGAGTCGCTCAAGAAGCGGTCGAGCAGCGGTTCGGCCTTCGCCAGCAGCGCCCCGAACGCGTCGGCGCCCTGCTCGCGGATCACGTCGTCAGGATCCCGCCCCTCGGGCAGTCCGACGAACATCGGCCACACGTCCTGGCCCAGCAGCACGTCCTGGCTGCGGAAGGCGGCCTTCAGGCCGGCCTCGTCGCCGTCGAGGACCATGGTCACGTCCGCGGTGTGACGGCGGATCAACCGCACCTGGGGCGGCGTCAGCGCGGTGCCACAGACGGCCACGGTGTTCTCGAAGCCCGCCGCCACCAGGCTCAGGCAGTCGAAGTACCCCTCTACCACCAGCGCTCGGTCCGCCCGGCGGATGGCGGCCGAGACCTGGCCCAGCCCGTACAGGGTGCCGCTCTTGTCGTAGACCGCGGATTCCGGGGAGTTGACGTACTTGCGCTCCTGGTCGCCCATCGCGCGGCCACCGAAGGCCACCACCTTCCGGCGGGCGTCGATGATCGGGATCATCAGCCGGTCGCGGAAGAAGTCGTAGTGGCCGCCCCGCTGGCTGCGGCGCAGCAGTCCCACCGCCTCGCCCGCGTCGGGGTCAACCCGCAGGCGGGCGAACTCCCGGGCGAGTTCCTCCCAGTCGTCGGGCGCGTAGCCCAGCCGGAATCGTTCGGCCAGCTCCGGCGAGATCCCCCGCCGCTGCAGGTAGTCGCGGGCGGTCTTGCCGTCGGGACCGGTCAACATGCGGCGGTAGAAGGTCGCGGCGATCTCGTTGACCTCGAGCAGGGAGGTCCGGCGGGCAGCCGCTTGCTCCTGTTCCGGGGAGAGGCGCGCCTGGGGCAGCTCCATCCCGGCCCGCCGCGCCACGTCCTCGAGGGCCTCGCGGAAGCTCAGGCCGTCGACCTTGATCAGGAAGTCGTAGACGTCGCCGCCCTCGCCGCAGCCGAAGCAGTGGTAGGTCTGGCGGTCAGGGCGCACGTGGAACGAGGGGGTTTTCTCGTCGTGGAACGGGCAGCAGGCCCAGAAACCCGCACCTCGCTTCTTGAGGTCCGGAACCCTCTCCCCGACGATTTCGACGATGTTGACCCGGTCGGCCACATCCCGGATCCACTCCCGGGGAATACGCCCACCGACCCCTGGCGTCCGATCCACCGCGCCCCATCCGATCGCGTTCTCGCGTACCAAGCCGATAGCGAATGACGCTGTTGAAAGCTCAGTGATTTCAGGTAATTCTGGCTTAGCCTACGTGGAAGGCAAATATAGCGAGTCGATCGGCGGAAAGTCAAGCGATAACGGGGAGATACCTGTGATTTTGACCCTGTGCCGCGAGGTGCAACAGCCGTGCCAGAATCACTCGCGGATACGCCGGATCTTCGCGCCCAGGGCAGCGAGCTTCTGCTCGATGTGCGAGTAGCCCCGGTCGATGTGGTAGACCCGCAGCACCTCGGACTGCCCGCGGGCGGCCAGGGCCGCGATCAGCAGCGACGCGCTGGCCCGCAGGTCGGTGGCCATCACGCTGGCGCCCATCAGCCGGTCCACACCGGTGATGAACGCGGTGTTGCCCTCCAGGTGGATGTTGGCGCCCATACGCCGCAGCTCCTGGACGTGCATGTAGCGGTTCTCGAAGATCTTCTCGGCGAACACCGAACGGCCGTCGGCCACCGTCATCAGGGCCATCGTCTGGGCCTGCATGTCGGTGGGGAACCCCGGGTAGGGCTGGGTGCGCACGTCCACCGAGTGCAGCTCGCCATGGTGCTGGACCCGGATGCCGTCCCCGGCCCGGCGGACTTCGACGCCCGCGGCGGTCAGCTTGAGCACCACCGAGTCCAGCTGATCCAGGCGCGCGCCGCGGATCAGGACGTTGCCGCGGGTGATGGCGGCGGCGGCCATGAAGGTGCCGCACTCGATGCGATCGGGGATCACCACGTGGTTCAGTGAGCCGAGTTCCTCGACCCCCTCGACGGTGATCGTCGGCGTGCCAGCTCCCTGGATCCGGGCACCCATCCGCGACAACGCGTCCGCCAGATCCACGATCTCCGGCTCACAGGCGGCGTTGTGCAGCACGCTGGTGCCCTCGGCCAGGACCGCGGCCATCAGCACGTTCTCGGTGCCCCCGACGGTGCGCATGTCGAAGTGGATCTGCGCGCCGACCAGCTTGTCGCAGGTGGCCTCGATGTAGCCGTGGGACAGGTCGATGTTCGCACCCATCGCCTCGAAGCCCATGAGGTGCTGATCGATGGGACGCTCGCCGATGGCGCAGCCCCCAGGAAGCGACACCCTGGCCTTGCCCAGCCGGGCCAGCAGCGGGCCCAGCGCGAGCACGCTCGCGCGCATCTTTCGCACCAGGTCGTAGGGGGCCTCGAATTCGGGCACCTCCGAGGCGTCGATGTGGGCCTCGGTGCCCTCCAACTCGACCCGCACGCCCAGGGTCTCCAGCAGGGAGCAGGTCGTCCGGATGTCGTGGAGATCGGGCACGTTCTCGACGATGGAGCGGCCCTGGTGCAGCAGGGTCGCGAACAGCACGGGCAGCGCGGCGTTCTTGGCTCCGCTGACGGGGATCTCGCCGACCAGCGGGGTACCCCCTTCGACCACGAACTTGTCCAGCGCCATCGGAACCTCCGTCGGGGGTGCGGGATGCTCCCGGAACCCGCACGCTGCCCCCTCTGTTCCGATGTGTCAAGACGGGGAGGCGTCAGGCGTCAGGCGTCGGGCGTCAGGTGAAGGGATCCGGGGCCGGCTTGACAGCCTCGGGCCGTGGATCGCACCATCCCGGTGCGCCGCAGCGCACCATCGGATTCACCATGGAGACAGCATGACCCCCAAGAGCATCCTCGAAGACCTGCTTCCCCAGCGACTGACGGAGAACCCGGAGCGAGTCGAAGGCGTCCAGGCCGTTTACCTTTTCGACCTCTCGGGCGACGACGGCGGCAAGTGGACCATGACCTGCGACGGCACCGCGGCCAACATCGTCGAGGGGGAAGAGGGCGAGGTCCAGTGCACGATCTCGATGGACTCGGGCGACTTCGTCAACATGATCAACGGTGATCTGAACCCTCAGTTGGCGTTCATGACCGGCAAGCTGCGGGTCGCGGGCGACATCGGCCTGGCAATCAAGATCCAGGCCATCATCGGCTGACTGCGGCCACGACCCCGTGATGTTCGTTCCCCTACGAGGGGTCCGTATCCTGGATCTGACCCGGTTGTTGCCGGGGCCCTTCTGTAGCTGGATCCTGTCGAGTCTCGGCGCGGACGTTCTGCGTCTCGAAGATCCCCACGGCGGCGACTACACGCGATACCTGCCCCCGGCCATCGGCCGCCACGGGGCGATGTTCCACGTGTTGAACAGGGGAAAGCGCTCGATCGTGGTCGACCTGCGCGCCGACGGGGGCGCGGCCGTCGTGCACGACCTGCTGGGGCATCGGGACGTCCTGCTCGAGGGCTTCCGGCCGGGTACCCTGGCCCGGCTGGGGCTGGAACCCGACGAGCTCCGTCGGCGCCACCCGGGGCTGGTGGTCTGCTCCATCAGCGGCTACGGCCAGGACGGACCGCGGGCCTCGCGCGCGGGCCACGATCTCAACTATCAGGCGCTGGCGGGCGTACTGGCGCTGAACGGGGAGCCGGGCGGTCCGCCGGCGATCCCCGGGCTGCCGCTGGCCGATCTGACCGGGGCGATGCAGGGAGCGTTGGGCATCGTCGCGGCCCTGTTGCAGCGGGAGCGGACGGGGGAGGGCGCCTGGATCGATGTGGCGATGACCGAGTCGGTGGCGGCGCTGGCCGCTCCACTGCGGGGGATGGACGGATTCCCGGCGGACGACCGTCGCGGCGGAGCGATGCTCAACGGCGGGCTGGCCTGTTACAACGTCTACCGGACCCGCGACGATCGGTACCTGGCGGTGGCGGCGCTGGAACCCAAGTTCTGGGCCGGCCTGTGCGCCGCCGTCGATCATCCGGAGTGGGCCGCCCTGGCCCCGGTGCCAGGGCCGGAGCAGGCCGAGGTCGCCGCGGGGTTGGCGGAGGTGTTCGCGGAGCGGCCCCTCGACGAGTGGACCCGCGTCTTCGCCGGACACGACCTCTGCGTCGAGCCGGTCCTGTCCCCGTCCGCCGCACCGTCCGACGAACACGCCGCCGTCCGCGGGCGAGTGGTCGAGGAGGGTGGCTTCCGCTGGAGCGGACCGCCGCTGGGGCAGGTTCCGCCCGGGGACTCGCCTGCAGCGGGGGAGCACACCGACTCGGTGCTGGGCGAGATCGGGTACAGTGGGGATCGGATCGCAGAACTCAGGCGTTCGAGGGTGATCGGCTGATGGAAGACGTGGTGTTCGAGTTCAGGCTGCCCGAGTTCGGCATCTTGCTGCTGGCACTCTTCCTGATTTACGGGATCACCTGGCTGAAGAACTTCATCGAGGCCCAGCTCGGCCCCCCGGCCGTTCGGGCCACGGCCGGGACGGCGCCACCGCTCGACGAGGCGCCGGACGAGGATCCCGAAGACCCACCGGAGGTCGCCTCTAGTGAACCGGCAGGCACCCCTTGATCCGACCCTGTTCGTGTCTATGGTGGACGAACGAGCGGGCCCGAACCGCCCCGCTCGAATGACGGAGACAACGTGAGCCGCGTACAGACACTGCCGCTGCTGGCCATCCGCAACACGGTGATCTTCCCGGTCCTGGCGTTCCCGATCAACGTCGGGCGGGAGAAGTCGCTCAAGAGCATCAACCAATCGATGGACTCCGAGCGTCTGCTGGGCATCGTCGCCCAGCGGGACGGGAGCATCGAGGATCCCGAGACCGACGAGCTCTACGAGATGGGCACGATGGTCAAGATCCTCAAGTCGGTGAAGATGCCGGGCAACAAGCTTAACGTGATCATCCAGGGCCTCAATCGCTTCCGCGTCCTGGAGTACACCGAGACCGACACCCACCTCGAGGCCCGTGTCGAGCTGATCGAGGAGGAGACCCTGGCCGGGGTCGAGGTAGAAGCCCTGCTCCACAACCTGCGAGAGCAGGCCCAGAAGATCATCGAGCTGAGCCCCCACATCCCCACCGAAGCCAGCTTCCTGGTCCGCTCCATCGACAACCCGGGCATCCTCTCGGACATCGTCGCGTCGAACCTGAACATCGGCGTGTCCGAGAAGCAGGATCTGCTCGAGACGTTGCCCGTCCGGGAGCGGCTGGAGAAGGTGATCGCGCTGATCACCAAGGAGATCCACGTCCTCGAGCTCTCCAACAAGATCCAGAGCGAGGTCAAGGGCGAGATGGACAAGGCCCAGCGGGAGTACTTCCTGCGGGAGCAGATGAAGGCGATCCAGAAGGAGCTGGGGGAGGTCGACGAGCGGCAGGAAGAGTTCGAGGAGCTCAAGCGGGGGATCCGCAAGGCCCGGATGCCGAAGGAGACCGAGAAGATCGCGCTCAAGGAGTTCAAGCGGATGAGCCGCATGAGCCCGGGTGCGGCCGAGTACACCGTCTCGCGGACCTACCTGGACTGGCTGGTGGAGCTGCCCTGGCAGAAGAGCACCAAGGACCAACTCGACATCGCCCGCGCGGGCGAGATCCTCAACGAGGACCACTACGACCTGACCAAGGTCAAGCAGCGGATCCTCGAGTACCTGGCGGTCCGCAAGCTCAAGTCGGACATGAAGGGCCCGATCCTCTGTCTGGTGGGCCCGCCGGGGGTTGGCAAGACCTCCCTCGGGCGCTCGGTGGCCCGGGCGCTGGGGCGGAAGTTCATCCGGATCAGCCTGGGGGGCGTGCGGGACGAGGCCGAGATCCGGGGTCACAGGCGGACCTACGTCGGTTCGCTCCCGGGCAAGGTGATCAAGGGCATCAAGAAAGCCGGCTCCAACAACCCGGTCTTCATGCTCGACGAGGTCGACAAGCTGGGCATGGACTACCGCGGCGATCCGTCCAGCGCCCTGCTCGAGGTGCTCGATCCGGAGCAGAACGACTCGTTCCAGGACCACTACCTGGACGTGCCCTTCGATCTGAGCAAGGTGATGTTCATCACCACTGCCAACCTGACCCAGCCGATCCCGCCGCCGTTGCTGGACCGGATGGAGGTGCTGGAGCTTCCCGGTTACACCGAGGAAGAGAAGATGCACATCGCCAAGGAGTTCCTGATCCCCGAGAACCTCGAGGAGCACGGGCTGACCGACGACCACATCGAGATCCAGGACGACGCGATCGGCCGGATCATCGGCAGCTACACCCGGGAGGCGGGGGTCCGCAACCTCAAGCGCGAGCTCGCGTCGATCTGCCGCTCGGTGGCCAAGGACGTGGCGTCCGGCGAGACCGAGAAGTCGGTGGTCGACGGCGACAAGGTCGAGGAGATCCTGGGGCCCATCAAGTTCTACCAGGAGGTGGCCGAGCGCACCGCTCACAGCGGCGTTGCCACCGGGCTGGCCTGGACGCCGGCGGGCGGCGACCTGCTGTTCATCGAGGCGACCCGGATGAAGGGCCGTGGCAAGATGATCCTCACCGGCCGCCTGGGCGACGTGATGAAGGAATCCGCCCAGGCGGCGATGAGTTTTGTCCGCTCCCGGGCCGATCAGCTGGGGATCGAGGCATCGGTCTTCGAGACCGAGGACATCCACATCCACGTGCCCTCGGGCGCGATCCCCAAGGACGGTCCGTCGGCGGGCGTGACCCTCATGACCGCCATCACCTCGCTGCTGACCGGGATCAAGGTGGACCACGAGCTGGCGATGACCGGGGAGATCACCCTGCGGGGCACGGTGCTGCCCGTGGGCGGGATCAAGGAGAAGGTGCTGGCTGCCTCCCGGGCGGGGTGCAAGCGTGTCGTGATGCCCGAGAAGTGCCGCAAGGACCTGATCGAGATCAGCGACGACATCAAGACCGACCTGGAGTTCGTCTTCGTCAACGAGATGACCGAGGTCCTGGCCTACGCCCTCGGCGACGACGTCCTCGAGCGGGGCAAGAAGCTCGCCAAGAAGAAGAAGAAGCCGGTCAAGCGCGCGAAGAAGACCTCCAAGAAGTCCCCCAACGGCGCCCCTGCTCAGGCCTGACCAGTCGCCCGCCGACTGGCTCCCTTGTCGCTGCCCATCGTCACCCCACCGGCTATCATGAGCGCCGATGTGCGCTGAGGCCCGCCGTTCGCTGACCGAGTATCGACGTGACCTGGGATTCCACCTGGCGCGGCGGCTGAACGCCCCGCTGGTCAAGCCGGACTGGGTCTCGTTGATGGCGACGCTGCGGTGCAACCTGACCTGCACCATGTGCCGCACGTGCTACGACCAGGAGCAGGAGCTGGATACCGACGAGGTACGCCAGCTGATCGACCAGGTCGCCGACTGGGGTGTGCCGATCTTCAATCTGCTCGGGGGCGAGCCTTTCCTGCGCCGGGACATCCTGCCGATCCTGACCCACGCACATTACCGGGGGCTGATCACGACGGTGACCACCAACGGCACCTTGCTGGACGATCGGGCGATCGAGGCGCTGGCACCCCTGTTTCGTGTCCACCTGAACGTGTCCCTCGACGGCCTCGAGCAGACCCATGACCGGATCCGCGGCGCAGGGGTGTTCGCCAAGGCCACACGCGCCATCCGCCAGCTGGCCGAGGCGGACGCCGCCGAGCGGGCGCGCCGCCAGGAGCGTGGCGAGGCATGGTGGCCGCGGGAGATCACAGTCAACGCCCTGGTCCACCGGGGCGACGCGGACGAGTTGATCCCCCTCATCGAACTGGCGCGGGAGCTGGGCGCGACGGGGATCCAGCTGCTGGCGCTGTTCGACTACGGGGTCGACGTGCGCGAATCGGGGCTGTGGTTCGGCGACGACGACCTGCCCCTCCTGGACCGGACGGTGGACCGGGTCTTGCGCTGGTTCGAGGACGGCCCCGGTGACTTCCGGCTGGTCAACCCGCCCGCGGACCTGGCCAACTTCAAGCGCTACTACCGGGGCGCGCTGCTGCCCATCGACGCGCCCTGCTACAACGGCTTCAAGGAGCTGTACATCAACGCCGACGGCGCCGGATTGATGTGCGACGGCAAGCTGGAGTTCCTGTCGGACAGCTTCGGCAACGTCCGCGAGGAACCGATCCGGCGCATGTGGGCGTCGCCCCGGGCCCGGCGGATGCGGCGCAAGGTCCTGACCTGCACCCACGCCTGCACCCAGGACTGTTATCGGCGGCGGGAATCGGACAGCCTGGCCGTCATCGCCGCCGGCTTCGCCGCCGAGGCCGCGCGGAGCTTCCGCCGCCGGGGGCGCCCGTGAAACCCCTGGACCTGCCGGGCGCCTACCTGGTGCTCGACCTGGGCAATCGCTGCCCGCTGGCTTGCCGGCACTGCATCCAGAACGAGCCGGACCGGCACGAGCACTTCCGGACCCTGGGCCAGATGGACGTGGACCTGGCGACCTCGCTCCTGGACGAACTCGCCGACCGCGGCCGGCGCTTTCATTCACTGATCCTGTTCTGGTTGGGGGAGCCGCTGCAGCACCCCCAGTTCGTCGACATCCATCGAAGCGCGGTCGCGGCCGCGGCCCGGGGTGTGTTCCGCCGGATCGAGGTCCACACCAACGCCGTGCTCCTGCAACGGGAGATTGCGCGAGCCGTCCTGTCCGCCGGTCCAGTACCCCAGCGTTGGCACTTCTCCCTGGATGCCGCCTCGCCGTCGACCTACACCAAGGTCAAGGGTCGCGATCACTACTGGGGCGCGCGGCAGAACGTGCTGGCGTTCCTCGAGGAACGCGCCGGGCTGGACGCACAGGCTGTCTCGGCCGTCTTCCAGTTCATCCCGCAGGTGGACAACGCCGGCGAGGCCGTCGCCTTCGCCCGCACCTGGCGCAGGGCGGTGGAGCGACACGGCGGTCAGCTGTCGCTGGTCGGCGGCCACGTGCCCGAGGATGTGGGCGACGTGGTCTTCTTTCGCCAGCTCGACGCCCTCGAGCCGGGGGAGCAGGAGGATGCGAACCGGCTGTATCGCCAGGTGCTGCGGCGGACCGGCGTCGAGCCGCGGCCGGCGCTCACCGATCGGCTGCGTCGGCGGCTGACCTCCGGACGAGCCGGACCTGCCTCCGAGCCGGTCCCCTGCGCCTGCCCCTTCCTTTCGCCGGTTGTCCACTGGGACGGCCGGTTGACGGTCTGCACCCGCGATTCGGGGCTGGAACTGTCCCCCGGTTCCCTCCGCGACGGCTCGTTCCACGACCTGTGGTGGGAATCGCCCGGCCTCGGCGAGCTGCGCGCGGCGCATCTGGCCGGGACCGCGGGGGGACTCTGCCGCGACTGCCCGATCCCCCGGTCGGCGAACTATACCGGGCTGACGCGGTCGGATCTGGATCGCTACCGCCGCGGGTAGCGGCGATTCTGAATGCGCAGGCGCTTGCTCTGGTCCCGCGATCATCACGGCACCTGGTGAGATATGCAGGCTAGAAGATGAACGCGGTCCGCAGCTGCAGGGTGTAGATGTTGCTCAGCCGCTGGGAGATGGCCGGGTTGGCGTCCAGCTCTTCCGGGGAATAGCTGGACAGCAGCGCCTGCTGCAGCCGGCGGTTGGCGTGCAGGTAGCCGAACTCCAGGGCCACGTCGATGTGATCCTCGAGGAAGTGCAGGTGGGCGGCCACGTCCAGCTCCACGCCCAGGGCGCGGTTGCTGACCACCAGCCCCTTGTCGCGCCAGCTGTCCCCCTGGCCATCGCCGTCGGTGTCGCCCAGGGTGATACCGGCGTCGTGGATCTCGTCGTCCAGCAGCGGCAGCGCCGTGTTGCCCCCCGCCTTGTCGGCCCAGGCGGCCAGCACACCGAAGCGCAGGTCGACCAGATCCACCGGGTGGAACAGCACGCGCGGGAAGATGTAGACGCTGTTGTACACACCGCCATTGGCCCACAGCGGCTCGTAGTCCAGGTCGTTGGCGTAGGCCTCGGCGGTCAGCTGCGGCAGCACCTGCTTGTAAAGGATCAGCCCCACGTTGTGGTCCGGATGCAGGGCGCGCCCGGAGAACACCGGATCCAGCAGGTCCGAGTCCCCGGTGGCCATCCCGATCTCGCCCTTGATCGTGAACAGCTCGTGCTCGAACCCCGCCCGGGCCGCGTAGCCGGTGATGTTGGCGGCCTTGCACGAGCTGTCGTCACCGTGCTCCCACTCGTCGCTGACGATATCGCCGTACGAACAGTCGAAGTTGTCCACGACGTCGCCGCGGGGGGCGATCGCCTTGGAGACGCCCATGATCCGGTAGCCTTCGGCCTCGACGAAGAACCCCGCCAGCTTCCAGTTCAGGTAGGCATCGACGATCCAGATGTCCGAGTCCGTCTCCTTCTGCCAGCGGTGGACGGCGTAGACCCCGACCTTCAGATCCATCGCGTGGCGGGGGCTGAGGGTGATGCCGGGGGCCGACACCACGCTGACCAGGATCAGCTCGTTGACGTCGTCGCCGCGGTCGCTGAGCCAGATCGGGTTCTGGCGGTAGCCGGCCTCGGTGTCCGGCGACAGGAAGGTGGTCTCGTCGGGGAACTCGTCGCAGTCGTCGTCGTTGCCCGGGTCGCCGTCGGTGCAGGGAAACTTGGAGCCGAAACGCTCCTGGCTGGACTCCACCAGCTTGTCGAAGCCGATGGCGAAGATCCACGGATACTGCTCGGGACCGGCGAGGTCCTTGCCCGAGGCCTTCTCGACGATCCCGCGGACCAGATCGATGGGCCGGGTGGCGAAGATGATGCGGTCGTAGGTCGAACCGCCGTTATTGTCGCCGAAATCGTCGTCGAAGCCGTCACCACCGTTGGCCAGCAGGCCCATGCCCCAGTGGCTCGGCTGGCGACCGATGCGGAGCAGGCCGAACTGGGTGGTCCACTCGACCCACAGCCGGCGCAGCTCCAGGGCGTCGATCTGGGTGCCGTCGGGCTGGGTCGCGCTGGGGTTGGCGGCGAACATCGGGGTCGCCGCCAGGTTCTCGTTGTCGCCCCAGACGACGCCGTCGAGCACGTCGATGCTGGACTTGACCACGAACTTGTCCGCCACGGTGACCTCGGGCTCGAAGCGGCCCCGCATGGTCATGTAGTAGGTGTGGTGGATGTCCTGGTAGGGAAGCGCCCACGAGTAGCCATAGGCGTGGGGCGCCTCCTTGTCGAACATGTTGATCGTCCAGTTACCCCGGGCCCGGTAGTACCCGTGCAGGTCGAACGATACCGGCACCTCGGCGGCCGCGGTCCCAGCGACGAGGGTCAGCAGCAGCGTGGCGACGGCGGCGGCTTGGCGAACGATCATCGGCAACTCCCCGGCAGTGCGGCGCACGAGTGCGCTCGCATGCGCATTCTATGGAAAGCAAGAAAGCGGGGAAAGGTGAGGCGAGACCACCGACGCCTACTCGACGTAACAGGCGTCCGGGTAGGGCTTCATCAGCGCGTTGGCGATGTTGATCGAGTCGGGGATGACGAACACGTTGGAGCTGGCGACCATACAGCGGCCGTCGACATCCTCGGTGGGGCACTCGGGCATGTCGTCGTCGAGCACGCCCCACAGCTGCATGGTCCACGCGCCCGGGGGCACGTCGATGGCGCCGAAGATGCCGTCGTCGCTGGTCCAGGGCTGGTCACGATCGGGCAGCTCGTCCTTGAAGTAGCGGATGAAGACGTTGTCGGCCTTGTCGCCGTTGCTGTCCACGATCAGCACCTGGCCGTTCTCGACCGTGTCGTCGTTGCAGTCCCGCAGGGTGCCCGCCGCCAGACCCTTCTCGGGGTCGGGCTGGATCGCCAGCGACAGCGGGATGATCTGGTAGGTGGCGTAGCTGACGCTGATCAGCTCGAAGTTGTTCCACTCCGGGTTGCCCACCGGCGGCAGCACGTTGCCCATCTCGTAGGTGGGCATGGTCTCCGGCGGCTGCCATTCGGTCCAGACCTTGTAGGCGAACTGCTCGCAGGCGTTGACCGTACCCTCGGGGATCCCGATCACGCCGGTCTGATCGGTGCCGTCGTCGAACTCGAAGTCGATGTCGTCGATGTCGGAGGGATCGTTGCTGGTCCACAGCAGCATCTTGGCGCCTGTGATCTCGATGTCGTCCGAGAAGTCGAGGACGATGCCGGTCATGGCGGCCGATCCGCCGGCATCGGGCTCCGCCTGGTTCTCGCCCAGACAGGAGAAGTCGCCGACCAGCGGATCGGTGACCGTCAGCTCGTGGCGGTAGTCGTCGTCGTCGTCGCCGGTGTCGTCGTCGCCGGTGTCGTCGTCGCCGGTGTCGTCGTCGCCGGTGTCGTCATCGCCGGAGGCGTCGTCGTCATCGTCGTCGCCGCCGCCGCCCCGGCAGGCGGGCAGGGCCGCCAGCGCCGTCGCGGCGGCCAGGGCGATCAGGATCATCAGCAGACGGTGCGGATTCGACATGGTATCTCCTCGGGCCTGCTTTCCAAGTACCTGGAATAACAGCAAAATTCTTGAAAATCAGCGGTTAGCTTAGTCGAGAACCAACGGGAGGTCAAGGGTCGCCACGCGCACCTATCTGGGCGGATTCACTGGGAGATCCGAGTCCCGGTCCGAGTGTGGTAGGACTGTCGCACCAACGGAGATCGATCGATGCGAAACCTCCTCCTGGCCATCGTGGTCGCGCTGCTCCCACTGGCGGCTCACGCCGAGTTGCCGATGCCCACGTTCCCCGAATGCGGCGAGCCGGACCAGCCGGAGCTGTGCCCCGACGATCTGGTCGAGTGGTGGCCGGCGATGAGTTACGTGCGGGACGAGTGGCTGGACAACGTGCGGCAGGAGGAGCACGCCATCGGGACCGGTTGCTGGGCCGACCGGGCGTTCCGGATCACCACCGGTCGCACGGACGTGGTCATCGCGGTGCTGGACTCGGGGATCATGTGGGACGACGACAACCTGATCCACAAGCACTACCTCCACACCCCCGAGCTGCCCTTGCCCCAGGACGCCGGGGGGCAGGACGCGGCTAGCCACGACGCCAACGGCGACGGGGTGGTCAACATCGTCGACTACGCCGACGATCCTCGGGTGTCGATGGAGGACGGCCAGGACAACGCGGACCACATGCTCGATCCCTCCGACCTGATCGCTGTGTTCAGCGACGGAGTGGACGACGACGGCAACGGCTTTGTCGACGACATCGCCGGCTGGGACTTCTTCTGGAACGACAACGATCCCTACGACGACACCCGCTTCGACCACGGCAACTGGGAGGCGGAGCTGGCCCTGGCCGAGGGGAACGACGGCGGCAACGACATCGGTGCCTGCCCCAACTGCATGCTGCTCAACGTGCGGGTGGGCGACAGCTTCGTGTGCGACGTCACCAACTTCGCCAACGGGCTGCTGTACGCGGTGGACATGGGCGTGGAGGTGGTGATCGAGGCGCTGGGCACGCTGAACAACACCAGCCAGGCGGTCCAGGCCATCGACTACGCGTGGGAGAACGACGTGATCATCCTCGCGTCGGCCGCCGACGAGGCCGCGTACCACCACAACTACCCGGCCAACAACGACCACGTGTTGTGCACCCACTCCATCGTCAATGACGACGACGAGGAGGACGACTCGACCACCTTCCTCAACTTCGCCAACTGCACCAACTACGGCGGCCGGCTCGACCTGTCGGTGGGGACCTGGGGCTGCTCGTCGGCGGCGGTGGGCATCGGCGGCGGCATCGCCGGGCTGGTCTACTCCCGCGCCCTCGACATCGGCCTCGACCCGCCGCTGAGCGCGTCCGAGGTCTACCAGATCATGATCCAGGCGGTGGATGACGTGGACATCCCGGAGTCCTGGACCGATCCGGAGAAGTACCCCTCCAAGGCGGGCTGGGATCCCCACTTCGGCTACGGGCGCTCCAACGCCTACAAGGCCGTGCAGCTCGTCGGCCCGGACACCATCCCCCCCGAGGTCGACCTGCACACGCCGACCTGGTTCGAGACCATCGATCCGGCGCTCACGCCCACCGTGGACATCGAGGGCATCGTCGACGCCCGCCGGGCGTCCAGCGTGTCGTGGACGCTGGAGATCGCCGTGGGGATCCACCCGGACGAGGTGGACTTCCAGTCCGTGGCCAGTGGCAACGACAAGGACGCCGACACGCGGGTGCTGGGTACCCTGGACGTGGCCGCGCTGCCCGTGGACGCCGAGGCCCCGTTCGGCGCCTACACCCTCGAGGATGACGACTGGTCCAAGTACATGAGGGTCAACGCCAGGACCGTCACCCTGAGGCTGCGGGCCGAGGACGCCGACGGCAACACGGGGGTGGCGCGCAAGGTGTTCTACGTGCACCGGGACCCGGACCTGCTGCCGGGGTTCCCCTTCCGCACCGTGGCCTCGATGGAGTCGTCACCTGTGGCGGTGGACTTCGAGGGCGACGGCCGCGACGAGGTGTTCTACGTGACCGCCGACGGCCTGGCCCACGTGTGCGACGTGACCGCCGACGGCCTGGTCCCCCGGGACGGCTGGCCCCAGCCCCTGGCCCTGCAGGACGAGGCCGATCCCGACCACGCGGACAACCACCTCGACCAGCCTGCCTGGGCCAGCGGCGCGGTGAGCGCCGACGCCCGCCACACGGTGATGGGGGCGGCGGCCTTCGGCGACCTGGACGGCGACTCGCTGTACGAGATCGTGGTGGCGTCGATGAACGGCCAGGTCATGGTCTGGAACCATGACGGCACGGTGGTCGACGGCTGGCCGTTGATGCTGCCCACCGACACCATCCCCTACACCGAGCCCGGGTTCGAGCTGGACTACGGCTCCTTCGCCGCGCCCGTGCTCGAGGACATCGACCTGGACGGCTCGCTGGAGGTGATCGTCTCGGCCATGGACCAGCACATGCATGTGTACCGGGCCGACGGCAGCGTCCAGCCTGGCTGGCCCGTGCTCATGCGCCACGTCAACCAGAGCGGGGAATCGGAGGGCAAGCGCAGCATCACCACACCGGCGGTGGGGGATCTGGACGGCGACGGCTCGCCGGACATCCTCGGCTGCACCAACGAAGAGCCCGGCAACTCGACCCGCTACAGCGTGGCCTACGCCCTGCACGCCGACGGCAACGACCACGAAGGCGGCGCCTACCACGACGGCTACCCGATCTACGCCAACGGCGCCTACAACGGCGACCTGCTGCCCTACGTGGGGGAGGGGGCGCCGGCGTCACCGGCCATCGGCGACGTGGACGGCGATGGCAGCCTGGAGCTGGCCTTCTTCTCCATCGGCGACTCGGGCCATCTGTACAACGGCGACGGGACCGAGTTCCTCAAGCTCGACAATCTGGCCGGCGACTTCGGCGCCTACAGCAACACCATCGAGGAGGCGTTCTCGCTGGCGTCGATCAACTCGCCGTCCTTTGGCGATCTCAACGGCGACGGCACCCTCGACCTGACCATGGGCAGCGTCGGCTGGGCCTTCGCCGAGGGGCAGCTCGACGGCGGGCGGCGCCACGACCACGACCACATGATCAGCGTCTGGGACGGGTCCGACGGCCGGTTCTTCAAGGGTTTCCCCCAGCGCATGGAGGACATGCAGTTCTTCATGAACCCGGTCATCGCCGACCTGGACGGGGACGGCAAACCCGAGGTGATCAACGGCTCGGGGGGCTTCATGCTCCACGCCTTCAACACCGACGGCGAGGAGCCCGAGGGCTGGCCCAAGTTCACCGGCCAGTGGCTGCTGGGCTCCCCCGCCCTCGGCGATGTGAACGGGGACGGGTTTCTGGACCTGGTGATCGGCACCCGCAGCGGCTGGATCTACGCCTGGACGGCGCCGGTCCCGGTGCGGGAGGCGGACATCCAGTGGGCCAACATGCACCACGACCTGCGCAACACCCGCAACGCCCAGACGCCCCTGCCCGAGTACCCGGAGATCGAGGCGGGAGACGACGACGACTCGGCGGGTGACGACGACGGCGGCTGCAAGTGCGACGGGGGCGGGCGAGCCGTCCAGACCCGTGCGGCGGCACCAGCGCTGCTGCTGGGCGCGCTGCTGATCTGGAGACGCCGCCGATGAGGTGGGACCGCGCCGCTGCCGTCGCCGCGCTGGCCCTGCAGCTGTCCGCGCCCGGGTGCCGCGCGGTGCCCGAGGCCCCCGAGGATCTCGACGGGCTGCTGCACTACTTCTGGCGCAACGCGGTCGACGGGGGCGACGACGAGATCGCACAGGGGTCGTGAACCTGCATCAGGCCGTGGACGGGGACGCCCTCGCCGAGATCGCCGATGGCAAGGTGACGCCGCTGACCGCCGACGAGGTGGTTTGGCTCGGCCTGGACCGCCAGGTCGAGCCCGCCGAGGCCAGCGGCATCCACATGGTCAGCCCGCTCACCTGCGGCCTGGAGACGGTGGACGACATCGTCACCGCCCTGGAGCAGGGAGAGATGTACGACACCTTCGACGAGTACGAGCGCCAGTACACTTCCGACGCCGCCGACTACCACGCCCGCAGCGTCCCCACCCTGAGCTGGACCGTGGAGTACAGCGTCACCGTCCCCCTGGCGGGCAGCTACACGGCCAACCTCGACGCGGGCGCGCGCTGGGTGCCGAGCCAGGGCGACACCTTGTCCCCCTTCGGCCCCGTGCTCGTCACCTGGTCCACCCTGCCCGAACCCGCGGTCTTCGACACTGGCGATGGGGTGTTCGACCAGGACTACCGGGTGGAGGTCTACTACGAGCCCGAGTCCGGCAAGGTCGTACACACCGAGGCCCTGTGGCGATACATGGAGGCGGGGGTGGTGTCGATGAGCAACGAGGACATCCAGCGGATGGTGCTCAACGGATTCGCGGACTGGGACGAGCAGACGATGGTGCTGTGCGAGAGTGGCGAGTTCTGAGGGATATCTCCCCATCGACCCTGCAGCCGTGGAAAGATCGGCCCCGGAGATCCGCATGTCACGGTGCCACCGCCTGGCGCTCACCCTCGGCCTGGTCTTCCTGACCGGCTGCCCCGACGATCCCATCGCGGACGACGACGACACCACGGATCCCGGGGACGACGACGACTCCACGGGTACCGTGGACGCCGACGGGGACGGTTTCGACGAGAGTTCGGATTGTGACGACGGGGATCCGTTGAGCTGGCCCGGCGCCCCGGAGCTGTGCGATGGCGTCGACAACGATTGCGACGGCAACGTGCCCGCGGACGAGACCGAGGACCTGGACGGGGACGGCGTCGTGGCCTGCGGTGACTGCGACGACGGGGATCCCGAGGTCCATCCGGACCAGGTCGAACAGGTGAACTGCGAGGACGACGACTGCGACGGGATGATCGACGAGTGGACCGCCGCAGCGGACGACGACCGGGACGGGTTCTGCGAGGGCGTGGACCTGGGTGAGGGACTCCAGTGCTGCGACGGGACCGAGCCCGGGGACTGCGACGACGCGAGCCCCCTGGTCCACCCGGGCGCCCCGCCGGTCTGCGACCATCCCATCGACAACGACTGCGACGGGGCCGTCGACGACAACGACGCCGACGCGGACGTCGACGGCCTCTCCCTGTGCGGGGGGGACTGCGACGACGCGGATCCCCTGCTGACCCACCACGGAGACCGGGCCACACTGCGTGTCCCCGAAGACCACGAGACGATCCAGGCGGCCATCGACGCGGCGGAAGACTGCGACCTGATCCTCGTCGGGGCCGGGTCGTACGACGGGCTGCTCGAATTCGACGGCAAGGCGATCCGCGTCACCGCGGTCGACGGCCCGGAACACACCACGGTCTGGGGCGGTACCTTCGGCGTCCGATTCTCCGACGGAGAGTCGGTCAGCTCGGTCCTCGAGGGTTTCCGTATCGTCGGAGCCGATCAGGGGGTGATCATCGAGGGAGCATCCCCGCTGTTGCGGGGAGTGGCCATCGAGCACAACGGGCCGGCACAGGGCACGCTGGCAGCCGGTGCGGGGCTGTACATGTCCGATGCCCGGCCCTGGATCCTGACCTCTTCGATCAACCACAACGAGGCGTGGGGGTACGACAAGGGCGGTCACTGCGCCTCGAAGGGAGGAGGGGTCTACATGGTCGACTCCCGTCCCGTGTTGGAGCACGTGGAGGTCCTGGGCAACCAGGCCTGCCTGGGGGCGGGGGTCGGCATGCTGAACTCCGTAGCCTATCTCACCGACGTCGTGGTCCGGGGCAACGCTGCGGGGAACGAGGGCGGCGGCGTGTATCTCGAAGGCTCCACCAGCTGGATCGACAACAGCCGGATCACCGGAAATACCACCACCTTCGGCGAGTGGGGCGCGTACGGCGGCGGCCTCTCGTTGATCGGGGACTCAGCGGTCACCCTGCGCAACGTGCTCCTCGGCGACAACGGAATCTCGGGGGAACCCTGGTACGACGCCACCGCCCAGGGCGGGGGTATCTTCGTCGGCTCGCAGAGCGAGTGCGGGTTGCAGGGCAGCGCGATCGTGGGCAACCACACCGGCGATGGACCGCCCGCGGGGGTGGGAGGGGGCGTCTACCTCGAGGCCGGGGCGTCGCTGCGGGCCGAGAACACGGTCTTCGCCCACAACTCCGCGTCCTCCGGCGCGGGCCTGCACGGCGGCGGCGCCTCGCTCGCCCTGTCCCACATGGTGTTCTTCGGCAACGGCGACGGCTACGTTGGGGGGCACGTGGTGGGGCAGCCCTGGGAGGTCGAGGTCGTCGATCCACGATGGATCGACCTGACCGATCCGTCCGCTCACCTGTGGGACCTCCACCTCTCCACCGACTCCCCCCTCATCGACGCCGGGGAGGCCGGAGCGCCCGACCCCGATGGATCTCGCTCGGACATCGGGCCTTATGGAGGGCCCCGGGGTGGCCGGTGGGACCTCGACCACGACGGCTTTCCGGAGTGGTGGCAACCCGGAGAGTACGAATACGACTCCTACCCCTTCGACGGGTGGGACTGCGACGACCGGGACATCGAGGTGTTCCCGGGGCAGGGCTGCTAGCCCGGGAACTCCCACATCAACAACTGCTCGGCGGTGTCCTGGACCAGGCCGGCGATGGCAGGGCCGACGGAGTTGGTCTCCTCGTAGTGGTCGCCCGGTGCTTCGCTCAGGTAGGGCGGATCGCCGAGAAGGTACTGGAAATCGGGGATGATGTAGCCCAGCTCGTCGTTGGCCAACCCGAAGAACAGCTTGTACTCGCCGTCCATCAGGTCCGCCAGGTAGGGTGCCTCGGGAGCCAGGCCGAGGTCGGGGGCGTTCTCGCCCTCGTCCAGCAGCTCCTGCAGCGGTCCGGTGTGGCTGCCGTCGTACCCGCCGATGCCGATCTCCGGCAACATCTCGCCGGGGATGGTCAGGATCTCGACGGGGCCCAGCTGGATGACGCCCACCTCGGTGGTGGCGATGGGCAGGTTGTCCTCGCCGATCAGGGCGTCCGGATCGGGGATGTCGAAGGTGAACAGCTCCCGGTCGAGCACGCCCAGGTTGAGGTACAGCCAGTAGCCCTCGTTCTCGACCGGGACCCCAACCTCCTTGAAGCGGAAGGTCAGCTGGGGATCCGCCACCGGCGTGGCGTCCATCAACGCGTTGAGCGAGAACGAGGCCAGGTAGTCGCCCTGGGCCTGGACCATGTCGAGCGTGTAGTCGAACCACTGGACGCCGAACAGGTCGAAGGGGTCGGTCCCCAGCGGGGTCATCATCCCGCCACACATGCCCTGCACGTAGACCGCGGTGCCTCCCAGCCCGGGCAGCAGCCCGTCCGGGGTCTGGACGCCGTTCTCCAGCCCCTCGCGCCAGAAGTGGGCGAACCCGCTGGTCTGGACCACCTCGTCGATCATCACCTCGGGGTGGTTGGGCCAGTTGACCAGGGTGGCCACGGTGTTGGCCGAGCCGGTCTCGGTCAGCAGCACCGAGAAGATGCGTTCGTCGGTGATGTTGGGATCCCGGTGATCCTCGTTGAAGTTGTTGATGCCCTGGCCCTCGCAGTCCGCGGGCGCGATGTCGTACTCGGCCACGCTCAGGTCCACGGGGACCTGGGCCGCGGCGGCCTCCTCGACCGCGACGATGACCGCCTCGGCGACCTGGGGGAAGTACCAGTCGACCACGCCGCTGGTGTTGAGGGCCGGGCCCCAGATCCCGATGGTGTCCGGACCCTGGTGGGTGTGGGTGCTGGAGAGCAGCACGTAGTCCACGTCGGTGTTCTGGCGGACCTGGTCCTGGATGTCCTTGATCGGGCGGCGGGAGTAGCCCACCAGGTCCACCGACACGATGGCCAGCGACGACTCCCCCTGACTCAGCACGATGGCGCGGGCCCAGAGTTCGTCGTGGATCTCGCGCAACGCACGGCCCTGGGAGCTGCCCGCCAGCCAGATTGCCTGGAACACGCCGTCGCCCTCGTACTCGTCGGCGCCCGGGTACCCGTCGTCGCCGGGACACAGCTGGTCGCAGCCGCAGTCCGCGTAGGTGTCGCCCTCGGTGACGCCGTACTCGTCGTTGCCGTTGGCGTCGGTCCACATCTCCCAGCAGGTCGGCGTGATGGAGACCGCGGCGGCGCCCGCGAGCAACGCGGTGTCCCCGCCCGGTTCACAGATGCCCGACGGGTCGCCCGGGCAGAAGACGGTCGGGTACTGGGCGGGCTCCGCGCTGTCGTCGTCGTCGCCGGGACCGGCGCTGTCGTCGTCGTCGCCGGGGCAGCCGGCCAGTATCAACAGGGCGATCAGGGCAGGGCCCAGCCAACGAAGCTCTCGCATGGGTGCCTCCGGTTCGCGAAGGGGCAGTCTACAACGGTTCGTCGCCGTCCCGGCCGCGGATGCGTCCCACCAGCCGCCGAGCCCGGTGGCCGATGGTCTCTGTCAGCAGCTCTTCCAGCCGGCGGCGGTCGGTATCGATGGCGGAGATCTGTTCCCCCAGCTCCCCCTCGATCCGGGAACGCTCGGCCTGGGCGAACTCGACGGCGTCGAGGGCGCCCGCCAGGTCCCCGCGGATGGCGTCCAGGCGGGCCTGGACCTCGATCACCTCGGCCCGCGCTGCCTCGCGCTCGGCCTCGGTCCGCCGCAGATCGGTCAAGGCGGTCTGCTCGGAGCCGGCGATGGCATCCCGCTCGGCTGTTCGTTCCCGGGCCTCTGCAACAGCCGCGTCGTGGGCCATCCATGCAGCGTCCCGGTCGTCACGCGCCGACCGGCTGGCAGCCACGGCGCGGTCATGGGCGCTCCAGGCCGCGTCCAGCTCACCCCGCAGCCGATCCACCTCGACCAGCGCCCGGTCGTGGGCGCTCCAGGCCCGATCCCGCTCGGTCAGTGTCCGCTCGGATTCGGCCACAGCCCGCCCGTGGGCCTCCCAGGCCGAGTCCCGCTGCTCCAGCGCCCGCTCCACATCCGCGGCGGTGCGCTGTTGCGCATCCCAGGCCCGGTCTCGCGCCAGCTCGATCTCCCCGTGGGAAGACCAGGTCCGCTCCAACTGCTCGGAGGCTTCGCGGAAGTGCCGCCAGGCCAGCTCCCGCTCCCGATCGGCCTTGCGTACCCGCTCTTCGGCGAAGGTCAGCCGCTCGGTCAACAGCTCTCCCCGGTTGCGGGCGGTCTCCAGTTCGTCGGCGACCCGGTTGCGCTCGGCGGCGGCTCGCACCAGCAGGGTAGGGGACCGTTCCCTGTGGCGAGGACGGGTGCAGAAACGGGCCAGCTCGGCCGTGGCCTGGTGACCGTCGTGACGGGTCCGCGCCAGCTTGCGCGCCGCCCGGCCCATCCGACGCAGCCGTTCGGGATCGTCGAGCAGGGACGTCAGGGTACGCCGGATCTGCCGGGGATTGCCGGCATCCACCGCTGCGGCGGCGCCGGCCTCGACCAGCTCATCCGCGGCCACGGTGTGGTCGGCCAGCAACATCGGCAGGCCGCAGCGCAGGTAGTCCACGTGCCGGAACGAGAAGCTCAGCTCCCGTTCCGGGTTCGGCAGCGTCAGGTCGACCGCCAGCGTCGCCCGCGCGTACGCGTGCAACAGTACTTCGTAGGGCACAAAACCCTCGGAGCTGAGCCGCTCGCTGTCCGGCAGCTGCGTCGCCGGGTCGGCCAGCGCGCCGCCGTCACCCCCCTCGACCACGTACTGCCCGCCGAACAACCGCAATCTGCCGCTGTCGCGCCGTTCGAGCTGATCGACGACCACGCCCAGCGGTCCGGCCGCGTCGATCCACGGCCACAGGACGCCGCCGCTCACCAGGACCGGTTCGTCCGGCCAGCGCCGCCGCGGCGCGTCCGGCGTGCACGAGAGCGGCACCACGGCTCCGGGCCAGACGCGGCAGTCCACGCCAGCGACGGTCAGCAGGCCCAGGTGGTAGTCCCGCTGGCGGCGGTTGCTGAACAGGTAGAAGTCGGCGCGTCCAACCGCCTCGAGCAACCGGGTGGCCTCCTGGGGGTCGTCGATGCCCTGGAACTGGCGCTCCAGCAGCCGGGGCGCGAACAGGTCGAGCACCACCGGTGCCGACGCCGCCGGCAGCCGGGTCACCTCGTCGGTGGCCTCGATCAGGATCACGGCCGGGTCGACCCGGGCGACCAGATCCGCCAGCTCGTCGTGGTGGAAGGTCAGCGGGTTGGCGGGGGAACCGGGCGCCGCGTCGCCGGGCTCCAGCCCCTCGGCGTCAGCCCGGCGGGTGGCGTAGACCACATCGAACCCGTGGGACCGCAGACCCTCGCCGTTGGTCCAGGCCCGCAGCCCCATGCCGCTGACCGGCGCGCCGGGTCGCGGGGGGAGGCCGTGGAGGATGACCAAGATCGGATCGGGCGCAGTGTCCATCGGGCCATACGGTACCATAGGGGCAATCGGTCGGAGTCGGCCGGCGAACCGGGAGGTGGCGATGAGAGCGCGGATCTCCTCGACCTGGCTGGCACTGATCGCGGTGTCGCTGCTGGCCGGATCCCGGCCGGCGGCGGGCCAGGCGTTGATCACGGAGGATTTCGAGGACCAGCTGCTGCCCAGCGGCTGGATCCACCACCCCGGCGGCGTGTTCCCCGACGAATCCTGCTACGACTTCTACGATCCCGGCGTGGGGACGGGCCAGGGGCTGGCGCTCGAGGCCTGCAACGACGCCTACTCCCAGCGCACGGCCATCGAGACGGTGGAATACGACCTGTCCGCCTGTCCCAGCGCGGAGGTGACCTTCTACCTGTACAACTACGGCGACGACGCGGACACCTGCTCGTCCAGCTGGGAATTCGACAGCCCCCCCGACGGTGAATGCATCGGCATCTCGACCGATGGTGCCAGCTACGACCGACTGGCCCATCTGACCGCGGATCAATACGCCATCGAGACCCTCCACGACATCAGCATCGACCTCACGGCCTACGTCGGCGGCAGCGTCAGCTTCGAGTTGTGCGAGGCCGACGATTACGGCGTGCCCGAGGATGGCCTGCTGTTCGACGACTTCAGCGTGGTCTGCGGGGAGACGGACTGCGAGGACGGCGCGGACAACGACGGAGATGGGCTGGTCGACTGCGCGGATCCGGACTGCTCGGTGGACGTGGACGGCGACGGCACCTCGTTCTGCGACGGCGACTGCGACGACGGCGATCCGGACGTGGGACCCGGCGCGGACGAGCTGTGCAACGGCGTCGACGACGACTGCGACGGCGACGTGGACGAGGATGACGCCATCGACGTCGAGGACTGGTGGGCCGATCTGGACGACGACGGCTATGGAAATCCGGCCATCGTCGAGGCCGCCTGCGACCCGCCCCAGGACTTCGTGGGCAACGACGAGGACTGCGACGACGGGGATGCCGACCAGCACCCGGGCGCCGACGAGTACTGCAACAACGAAGACGACGACTGCGACGGGACCACCGACGAGGACGCGCTGGACGCGCTGACCTGGTATGCGGACGACGACGGCGACAACTACGGCGACCCGGACTCGACCCTCGACGCCTGCTCCCAGCCCACGGGCTACGTCTTCAACGACGCGGACTGCGACGACACCGACATCGACATAAATCCACAGGCCGACGAGGACGACGACGATGACGACAACGACTGCGACGGCGACGTGGACGAGGCCGACGCCATCGACGCCCTGACCTGGTACGAGGACGGCGACGGCGACGGATACGGCGACGCGTCCTCCACCACCATCGCCTGCGATGAGCCCGCCGGCTACGTCGCCGACGACAGCGACTGCGACGACGACGACGCCACGGTCAATCCGGGCGCCGCCGAGGTCTTCGACGGCGAGGACCAGAACTGTGACGGGCTCTGCGACGACGGCGCGTTTCCGGCCGACGCCATCGTCATCACCGAGGTGATGAAGGATCCCCAGCAGGTGCTCGACGCCAAGGGCGAGTGGTTCGAGATCCACAACACGACCGGCGTCGACGTGAACCTGCTCGGTCTGGTCGTGTCGGACCTGGGTGGCGACAGCTTCACGGTCAACTCCCCGCTGGCGGTGACCGCGGGGGACTACGTGGTGCTGGGCAAGGAGTCCAACCCGGCGGACAACGGCGGGTTGACCGTGGACTACGAGTACAGCGGCCTGATGAGTCTGGCCAACTCCGACGACGAGATCGTGCTGACCCACGCGGGGGTGGAGCTGGACAGCATCGCGTACGACGACGGCGTCGACTGGCCCGATCCGGCCGGCGCCTCGATGGCGCTGGATCCCGACTTCCCGGAGTTCAACGACGACGGCAGCTACTGGTGCGAGTCGCTGCTGGTGTTCGGGTACGGTGACAAGGGGAGCCCCGGCGGCGTCAACCCGGACTGTTGCCTCGATGTGGACGGGGACGGTTATCAGGACGACGACTGTGGCGGCGACGACTGCGATGACGGGGACGCCGACGTCTACCCCGGCGCTGACGAGGTCTGCGACGGAGTGGACAACGACTGCGACGGCGACGTGGACGAGGACGACGCCGAGGACGCCCTCACCTGGTACCTGGATGACGACGGCGACGGCTACGGCGACCCTACCAATTCGGTGCTCGCCTGCGATCAGCCCACTGGCTACGTGACCAACGACGACGACTGCGACGACGGCGACGCGGCGGTGAACCCGGGCGCCACCGAGCTGTGCAACGGGGTGGACGACGACTGCGATCAGCAGGTGGACGAGGACGATGCCGCCGACGTGGTGACCTGGTACCAGGACGTGGACGGGGACGGCTTCGGCAACCCCGCGGAGACCGACGTGGATTGCGACGCTCCCCAGGGGTACGTGGCCGCCGACGGCGATTGCGATGATCTGGAGGCCCTGATCAACCCGGCCGAGCTGGAGCTGTGCAACGGCATCGACGACGACTGCGACGGTGACGTGGACGAGGACGACGCCCTCGACGCGGTGGAGTGGTACCTGGACGTGGACGGGGACGGGTACGGCGACGCCGCGGCTGCCATGACCGCCTGCGCCGAACCGCCGGGCTACACGGAGGACTCCGGGGACTGCGACGACGGCGACCCGGCAATCAACCCCGGGGCCGCCGAGGTCTGCGACGGGAACGACAACGACTGCGACGGAGTGGTCGACGGCGCTGCGGCCGTCGATGCGCTCGAGTGGTATCTGGACGGTGACGGGGATGGGTACGGCGACGACGCGGTCACCGCGGTGGACTGCGATCCACCCGTCGACCATGTGGGCGTCGGCGGCGACTGTGACGACGGCGATCCTTCGGCCAACCCCGGCGCCGACGAGGTCTGCGACGGGGTCGACAACGACTGTGACGGGTCCACGGACGGGGATGACGCGCTGGACGTGGTCACCTGGTACCCCGACCTCGACGGGGACGGTTGGGGGGACGCCGCGACCAGTGAGGTGGACTGCGACGCCCCGGCCGATCACGTGGCGGTGGCCGGGGACTGCGACGACGGCGATCCGGCGATCCACCCGGCGGCCGACGAGATCTGCAACGGGATCGACGACGACTGCGACGCCGACACCGACGAGGACGACGACGGCGACGGAGACGGCCTGACCATCTGTGACGGCGACTGCGAGGACGACGAACCGGACGTCTACCCGGGTAACGAGGAGATCTGCGACAACCTGGACAACGACTGCGATCCCGCCACGGACGAGAACGTGGACGGCGACGGGGACTTCTTCTCGGTCTGCGCGGGCGACTGCGACGACGACGAGCCGGACGCGTTCCCCACCAACCCCGAGGTCTGCGACGGGATCGACAACGACTGCGACGGCGCCGCGGGCCTGGACGAGGTGGACGACGACGGCGACGGTCAGTGGATCTGTGACGGGGACTGCGACGACGCCGATCCCTCGATCTGGCTCGGTGCCCCGGAGCAGTGCGACGGGATCGACAACGACTGCGACGGCGACGTGGACGAGGGCGTCGACGACGATCTGGACGGCGACGGCTACAACGCCTGCCAGGGGGATTGCGACAACAACGACCCCGCGGTCTACCCCGGCGCGGCCGAGATCTGCGATGGGGTGGACAGCGACTGCGACGGCGATGTGCCGCTGGACGAGCTGGACGACGACGGCGATGGCTGGATGTCCTGCGATGGGGATTGCGACGACACCGAGGCGGCGGCCAACCCGGACGGGGCCGAGGACTGCTTCGACGAGATCGACAACGACTGCGACGGCGACGTGGACGATGACGACCTGGATTGCGTGGGGGACGACGACACCACGGGGGACGACGACACCACGGGGGACGACGACACCACGGGGGACGACGACACCACGGGCGACGACGACGACACGACCGGCGACGACGACGACGACGACACGACCGGCGATGACGACGACGACACGACCGGCGATGACGATGATGACTCGACCGGCGATGACGATGACGACTCGACCGCGGGCGACGACGACACGTCCGGCGATGACGACTCGGTGGTGGACGCCGACGACGTGGCCATCGGCGGTGGCGGCTGTGCCTGTCGCCAAGGTGGCAACCGCGGCGGCGGCGCGGCGCTGGCGCTGCTGGCTGTTCTGGCTCTCCTGCTGCGGCGCCGCGCCTAGTGTGCCACGGTCGGCTTGTCCGGCCGTGCTTCCCCGAGGCCACGGCCGGGCAAGCCGACCGACGCACCCGTCCTAGCCGTCGACCAGACCCGCGAGCGCCGCCCTGGAGCGCCGCAGGTAGAGGACCCGCTCCTGGGTGTGCAGAACGGCCCCGGGGGGCACGCCCTTGGGTTTCCGGACGTACTTGACCCGGGTCCAGGCCACCTCGCCGTCGTCCCCTTCCGCGAATCCCGAGTGGGCCAGGGCCAGCTGCGCCGCCACCTCGAGGGTCGCCGGGTCGGGGACGGCTCCCCGGTCCAGGGGAATCACCACGTGGGCTCCGGGCCGGCCGACCACGTGCAGCCACACGTCCCGCCCCCGCGAGAAACGGAAGGTCAGCGCGTCGTTGTCGGCGCCCGTGCGGCCGACCCGGATCACCTGGCCGGACGCCGTCCGGAACTCCCGGTAGGGCAGGCGCTCCCCTTTGCGTGCCCGCCGGGGACCTGCCTGGGGCCGCCAGCGAGTGGGCAGCTCATCGATACGGGCCTCGAGGGTGGCCAGGTCGGCGGCTGCCTCGAGGTGGGACGCAGCCGCCACGACCCCCTCCAGCTCCGTGCTGGTGCGCTCGTACTCGTCGGCTGCCCGGGTCATGCCCCGCTCCAGCCTCCGCGCCTGGCGATAGCGCCGCTCCACCTGCTCGCGGGGAGCGAGGGCCGGCTCCAGCGTGATGCGGCGGACGGGGGCGCCGGCCTCGAACAGGTCCGGGAGCACCACCGATGTTCGACCCCGCGTCAGCTCGTGGAAGTGTGCGTTGAGCAGGTCGGCCTCTCGTCGCAGCTCGGCGATGCGGTCCTCCCGCGAGGCCTCCTCCAGCTGGCGGTCCGCTTTACGCGCCAGCCGCTTCCTCAGCGTCCGCAACCGTCGCAACGCCGCTGCACGGCGAGATTCCAGCGCCTCCTCCCCCTCGCGAAGCCCGTAGAACGCGGCCAGCTGGGGACCGACCGCCGGCGGTTCGAAGCGGGGCGGGCGGGGGGGCGGCGGCGTGCTCGCCGGGGGCTGGTAGGGCTGGCCGGGCTGCAGGTCGCGGCGGTGGGAGCGGTTGGGCAGCAGGGAAGCCGCGATCCGTTCGTCGGCGTCCACCACGAACAGGTTGCCGTGGCGGCCGGTCAGCTCGATGACGAGCCGGTGGTCCCCCAGCGAGAGTGCCACCACCCGATCGTGTCCCATCCGGCTCATCGGCCCGCAACGACCGTGGAGCAGAGCCCGCAGGCGACCCTGGCTGGTCAACGAGACGGCTGGGTTGGCGGGCGGGCGCTCGATGAGGTGCAGCCGGGCGTGGGGGGACTGGACGACGATCAGCAGGTGGACGGTCTCGCCGGGAACCCGCAGGGTCAGCACCACCCGGTCGGCGCGGGGAACCCGCACGGCCTGCAGCGGCGCGCCCACCAGCCGCCCGCGCAGCTCGTCCAGCACGGCGTCCAGCTCGGCGACCCGGATGGCCACGGTCTGCTCCTCACGGAATATCCTCGCCGGAGTGTACGTTCCACCCCAGGAGTTGTATACGTGGACCGAATTCGATGTGAGGTCGCCGTGCGAACGATTCCCCTGCTGCTCTGCTGTCTGCTGGTCGCGGTCCCCGCGAGCGCCAAGAAAGCCCCGCCGAAGGCTCCCCCCGCCTCCGACGAGCCGGCCGCTGACGATGGACCGCCGTCGGCCGGCGGGCTGATCGAGACGGCCCAGGCCGCCCTGGGCGGCCCCCGGGGAGGTCACCCGGTGCTCGCGGCCCTGCCGGGCTACCGGCTCAGCTACAAGATGGAGATGCGGGATCACTGGGCCGGCCAGTCGTTCACCGCCAAGCACGTCTACGAGCGGGGCCTGGATGCGTCGGTCCGTCTCGAGGTGAAGGTCGTGTCGGGGGAGGGCAAGGACAGCGTGGCTTTCGTCGGCGCCGACGAGGCCTGGATCGACGCGGACGGGGAACGCGCCGACTTCACCCCCGACGAGGTGATGGTCAGGGTGGACGACTTCGCCCCCGAGACGCTGTTCCAGGTGCCGCTCGATCTGGCCGATCGAGGCATCGAGTCGCTGCCGGCTCAGGTCCGGGACCGGCTGCAGATCCAGCCTCCGGAGGGCGAGGACGCCGCACCCCACCCCGTGCTGGTGGCCCTCGACGACGCGGGTGAGGAGCAGCTGCGGCTCGTTCTCCACGAGGGCACGGGGCGGCCCCTGGAGGCCTCCTTCGCGTCGGTGGCCGGCCGCATCACCTACCGCTTCGACGACTACCGGCTGGTGGCCGACGGGTTGGTCGTGCCCTTCTCGCGCACCTTCCTTCGCAACGACGTGCAGCTCAGTCAGCTCACCGTGACCAATTTCGAGGTGCTCGGCGAGCAGGAGCCGCGGAAGGCCGGGGGCGGCAAGTAGGCATCCCGCTGGCGTGCGCGTTAGCAGGATCCGGGCCAGCGCGAAAAAAAGCTCGATTCGGCCCACGAAAAGCGCTTGACACCGCCCAGAGCCGTTTTCATAATGCGCCGTCGTTTTGGCCGGGCATCCCGTTGAACGAGGTCTCGAATCGAACTCCGCTGGCGTAGCTCAATTTGGCAGAGCAGCTGATTTGTAATCAGCAGGTTGCGGGTTCGAGTCCCACCGCCAGCTCCATGCCCGGCGGTTCGATCTTTGAATAGCACCGCGAGGTGCACCGAAGTTGATGGATTGGAGAGGTGCCCGAGTGGCCAAAGGGAGCGGGCTGTAAACCCGCCGGCGTAGCCTACGGAGGTTCGAACCCTCCCCTCTCCACCATCTTCGGTACACCCGCATGAGGAGCGAGACACGGGCGGGAATAGCTCAGGTGGTAGAGCATCAGCCTTCCAAGCTGAGGGTCGCGGGTTCGAGCCCCGTTTCCCGCTCCAGTCACGGTTCGAAACAGCCCCACGGGGCTGGGAAGAGCCCATGTAGCTCAGCAGGCAGAGCACGTCCTTGGTAAGGACGAGGTCACCGGTTCAAGTCCGGTCATGGGCTCCAGAAATAGGACGACGCCGGTCCGCGGGGACCGGGGTCGAGAGACAGACACACGGAACGTCGAGGCAAGTCGCCCGGCGGCCACGGGGGTCGACGAAGGCGACCCCGAGCTGGAGGATTCGTCAGATGGCCAAGGCAAAGTTCATTCGCAACAAGCCACACATGAACGTGGGTACCATCGGGCATGTGGACCACGGCAAGACGACCCTGACCGCCGCGATCACCAAGCATCTCGCCAGAAAGGGCAGCGCCGATTTTGTGCCGTTCGACGAGATCGACAAGGCCCCTGAAGAGAAGGCCCGCGGAATCACGATCGCAACGGCCCACGTGGAGTACGAGTCGCCCGAGCGGCACTACGCCCATGTGGACTGTCCGGGACACGCGGACTACATCAAGAACATGATCACCGGCGCTGCCCAGATGGACGGCGCGGTGCTGGTCGTGGGCGCTGATGACGGCCCGATGCCCCAGACCCGTGAGCACATCCTGCTCGCGCGCCAGGTCGGCGTCCCGTCGGTCGCCGTGTTCATGAACAAGGTCGACAAGCTGCGCGACCAGTGCGACTCGGACGAGGAGTGCGAGGAGCTGCTGGAGCTGGTGGAGCTGGAGCTGCGTGACCTGCTGAACTTGTACGAGTTCCCGGGCGACGACATCCCCATCGTCAAGGGTTCGGCGCTCAAGGCGCTGGAGGCCGACGAGGACGGGGACGGAACCACCTGCATCGACGAGCTGGTCGCGGCGATGGACTCTTACTTCCCGCTGCCCCAGCGTGCCACGGACAAGCCGTTCCTGATGCCGGTCGAGGACGTCTTCTCGATCTCGGGTCGCGGCACCGTGGCCACCGGCCGCATCGAGCGCGGCCAGATTCGCACGGGTGAAGAGGTGGAGATCGTCGGCATCAAGGACACCGCCAAGAGCGTGGTGACCGGTGTCGAGATGTTCCGCAAGATCCTCGACTACGGTGAGGCCGGAGACAACGTGGGCTGCCTGCTGCGGGGCGTCAAGCGCACCGACATCGAGCGTGGCCAGGTGCTGGCGAAGCCCAAGAGCATCGAGCCCCACGTTGACTTCAAGGCCGAGGTCTACATCCTGACCAAGGAAGAGGGTGGTCGACACACCCCCTTCTTCACCGGCTACCGCCCGCAGTTCTACTTCAGGACCACGGACGTGACCGGCATCGTGACCCTCGAGGACGGTGTCGAGATGGTGATGCCCGGTGACCGGGTCACCGTGCGAGGCAAGCTGATCACCCCGATCGCGATGGAGAAGGAGCTGCGGTTCGCGGTCCGCGAGGGCGGACGTACCGTGGGCGCCGGCGTCGTCGGGAAGATCATCGAGTAGCAACGAGTCCGGAGGCGGCCCATCCGAATACCCGGAAAGCCGCCTCCGTTCGTGCTGCCCCGGGGCAGCGCACCGCTCGCCGTTGGCGGGCAACCCGTCGCGATCCGGACGTAGTCTGGCGCGCAGGCGGGGGTATGGCGCAATTGGTAGCGCAACGGATTCCAAATCCGTAGGTTGGGGGTTCGAGTCCTCCTGCCCCTGCCATTTTGTTCGGTAGAACGCCCGAACCTCGCCGGAGTGGCGGCCGGAGAGAGGGAACGGGACGATGACAAATCGTCGCATCCTCGGTTTCAGTTTCGTGGCGGCCTCTGTGGTCGTCTTCCTGGTTCTGCGTCAGTTCTCGATCTGGCTGATCGGACTCGCATCGCTCACCAACTGGGCGGTGGGACCGTTCACCGTGGCCGACATCGCCGGTCTGGTGGCGACCGTCGGCCTCGCGGCTGGGATGTGGCGCGCGCCCAAGGTCAGCGGCTTCCTCAACGAGGTCGTCGACGAGGTCTCGAAGGTCGTCTGGCCTTCACGGCAGGAGACACGCGACTCCACGGTGGTGGTGATCGTGTTCGTGTTCGTCGTAGCCGGGATCCTCGGTAGCTTCGACTTCGTGTGGGCCAAGGTGACCAACCTGATCTTGTCGGGTCCGGCGAACTAGGCGATCCCGCGGGGGATCGCCGCAGGAAGGAGACCGCCATGCCTCTGGCCTGGTACGTCGTACACACCTACTCCGGCTACGAGAACAAGGCGAAGTTCGCCCTCGAGGAGCGCATCAAGTCCCTGGGCCACGATGCCTGGTTCGGTGAGATCCTGGTGCCCCAGGAGCAGGTGATCGAGGTCCGCGACGGCAAGAAGCGGACCTCCACGCGCAAGTTCTTCCCCGGCTACATGCTGGTGCAGATGGAGTACAACAACGAGACCTACCACGTCGTCAAGAACACGCCGAAGGTGACCGGCTTCGTCGGTGGGGGTACGAACCAGCCGCCGCAGATCCCGGACGTCGAGGTCGAACGCATCACCAATCAGGTGGCCGAGGGCACCGAGAATCCCAAGCCCATGCTCGAGTACGACAAGGGCGAGCAGCTGCGTGTGGTCGACGGTCCGTTCGCCGGCTTCAACGGTGTGGTCGACGAGGTCCGCCCCGAGAAGGGCAAATTGCGCGTGATGGTCTCCATCTTCGGACGCTCCACGCCCGTCGAGCTGGACTTCACGCAGGTAGAGAAGACCTAAACGCCGGCAGCCGCCTGTACCGGGAGCGCCGCCACCGCGACCGGGAGGCTGACTGGCAAGGATGGACAAGGAAGATGGCGAAGAAAGTACTGAGCTACATCAAGCTGCAGATCCCGGCCGGCCAGGCGAATCCTTCGCCACCGGTAGGGCCGGCCCTCGGCCAGCACGGGGTGAACATTCCCCAGTTCTGCAAGGCGTTCAACGCGTCCACGTCCAAGCTGGAGCCGGGCCTGACCACCCCTGTGGTCATCACCGTCTTTGCGGACCGGACCTTCACTTTCCTGACCAAGACGCCGCCGGCGTCCGTGCTGATCCGCAAGGCCGCCGGGCTTGCCAAGGGTAGCGCCGAGCCGAACAAGGACAAGGTGGGCAAGATCTCGACCGATCAGCTGCGGCAGATCGCCGAGGCCAAGATGCCCGACCTGAACACGGACGACGTGGACCAGGCGATGTTGATCGTCGCCGGTACCGCCCGTTCGATGGGAGTGACGATCGCGGGGTAGCCACTCGCTCAACCAACACTGCGGGAGGCCGTGCGAGCGGGTAGCGACGCGCACCCGGACGGCGACCGACGAACCGCGGGGAGACGAACCATGGCTCGAATGGGAAAAAGAGGGCGCACTGCCAGGGAAGAGGTGGAGAGTCTCCAGCTCTACCCGGTGGTTGAGGCCTGTGGACTGATCAAGAAGAACGCCACAGCCAAGTTCGACGAGACGGTGGACGCCGCCGTCCGGCTGGGCGTGCAGCCCAAGTACGCCGACCAGATGGTCCGCGGAGCGGTGAACCTGCCCCACGGCACTGGCAAGACGGTTCGCGTCCTGGCCGTCGCCTCGGGCGAGAACATCACGGCGGCCGAAGAGGCCGGAGCCGACGTGGTCGTCGGCGAGGACATCGTCGGCAAGATCCAGGGCGGCTGGCTCGAGTTCGACAAGGTCGTCGCGACGCCGGACATGATGAAGTTCCTCGGCCGCGTGGGAAAGATCCTCGGCCCCCGTGGCCTGATGCCGTCCCCCAAGTCCGGGACCGTGACCCGTGAGATCGCGAAGGTCATCAAGGAACTCAAGGCCGGCAAGATCGAGTTCCGGGTGGACAAGGACGGCAACATCCACACGCCCATCGGCAAGGCCTCGTTCGAACAGACGCAGCTGCAGGAGAACCTGTTGTCGCTGATCGACAGGCTCAACCGGCTCAAGCCGTCGTCTGCGAAGGGGACCTACCTGCGCAACATCAGCATCAGCTCCACCATGGGCCCGGGCATCCGCGTCGACGTCGGTGACGTCACGCGGCTGCTTCGCTAGGAGGCCAGGATCATGAAGCGAACCGACAAGAGCGACTTCATCGAGAAATACTCCGAGAAGTTCGGCAACGCCGTGGTCTCGATCCTGGCCAACTATCGTGGCCTGGACGTGGAGACCATGAATGGCCTGCGCTCCGATCTGCGCAAGCTCGAGAACGGCGAATTCCGCGTCGTCAAGAACAGCCTCTGCCGACGGATCCTGGACGGCACCGACAAGGAGCCTCTCAACGAGCACCTGTACGGCCCGACCAGCATCTACTTCGGCTACGACGATCCGGTGGCGCCCGCCAAGGCGCTGGTGGACTTCGCCAAGAAGAACGACGCCTTCGAGCTCAAGGCGGCCTACTACGACGGCCGTCTGCTGCTGCCCGCGGAGATCGCGGCGCTGGGCCAGATGGCGAGCAAGCCCGAGCTGCAGGCGATGCTGTTGGGTCTGCTGTCCGCGCCGCCGCGCAACTTCGTCAACCTGCTGGCCAACGTGCCGCGCGGGCTGCTCAACGTGCTTCACGCACGCAAGCAGCAGCTGGAAGAGGGAGCCGAGGCCTAGGTCTCGGCCACGAGAATCGAACCCACGTCCGGGGTGGTCCCGGGCGTGTTGAACGAGCGAGAGAACGTAACGCAAAGACCATAGCTTCGACCTTGGGAGGTTGTGAAAAATGGCTATCGAGCGTGCAGACGTCGTCGAATACGTGAAGAACCTGTCCGTCATGGAGCTGTCCGGGCTGATCAAAGAGCTCGAGGACGAGCTCGGCGTCTCCGCCGCCGCTCCGATGATGGCCGCAGCCATGCCCGCCGCGGGCGGTGCTGCCGTCGAAGAGGAAGAGGAGCAGACGGAGTTCGACGTGGAGGTCACCACAGTCGGTGACAAGAAGATCCAGGTCATCAAGGCCTTCCGCGAGATCGACAAGAGCCTGGGTCTCAAGGAAGCCAAGACCCTGGCCGAGTCCGTCCCCGCGAAGATCCTCGAGGGCGCGACCAAGGAAGAGGCCGAAGCGGCCAAGGAGAAGCTGGAAGGCGCCGGCGCCACCGTCGAGATCAAGTAGCGACGGGGAAACGCGCGCCCGTCCTGGTGCGGGCGCGCGCGGGTCGGATCCAGCCGGAGCCGTTGCCGCCCACGCGGCAATGGCCGTACTTGTTTTCTACCCGGGAGGGTGGGACCGGTGATCCGGTCTCACCCCTACGGATGACAGGTGTTCGAAGCCCGCACACCGTGCGGGAACGGAGAGTCCATGGGTTCCCTGCTCGCCACCAACGCCCGCTTTCGCTACTCCTACGCGAAGATCCCGCAGGTCGTCGAGGTCCAGAACCTGATCGAGATCCAGAAGCGCTCGTACGAGGCCTTCTTGCAGACCAAGCTGGCCCCAGAGGAACGCCGGGCCATCGGCCTGCAGTCGGTGTTCCACAGCGTGTTCCCGATCCAGGACTTCAACCAGACCGCGTCGCTGCAGTTCGTCAGCTTCAGCTTCGACAAGCCCAAGTACGAGGTCGACGAGTGCCGCGAGCGGGGGATGACCTTCGCCGCGCCTCTGAAGGTCACCGTGCGACTGGTGGTCTGGGACGTGGACGAGGACACGGAGAGCCAGAACATCCGCGACATCAAGGAGCAGGAGGTCTACTTCGGTGACCTGCCGATCATGACCGAGAACGGGACCTTCATCATCAACGGCACCGAACGGGTCGTGGTGAGCCAGCTCCACCGTTCCCCGGGGATCTTCTTCGATCAGGACCGGGGCAAGACCAGCTACTCGGGCAAGGTGATCTTCTCGGCCCGCATCATCCCCAACCGGGGATCGTGGCTGGACTTCGAGTTCGACGCCAAGGACATCCTCCACGTGCGTATCGACCGCCGCCGCAAGCTGCCGGCGACCGTGCTGCTGCGCGCCCTGGGCTACAACGAGGAGGAGCTCCTCGAGTACTTCTACGACCACGAGACCGTGCTGATCGACGACCAGCAGCTGCGCAAGGTGTTCCAGCAGGACCTGCACAAGGGCACGCGCACCAACGTCGAGATCGTCGATCCGGCCACGGGCGAGGTCCTGGTCAAGGCGGACAAGAAGCTGGGTACCGGGCTGGTCCGCAAGATCAACAAGGCCGGCCTCGAGCACCTGCCCTTGGGCGAGGACGACGTCATCGGCATGGTCGTGGCCCACGACGTGATCGACATGAACACCGGTGAGGTGATCGCCGAGTGTAACGAGGAGCTCACCGAGGAGTCCCTGCAGCTGATCCGCGACCGCGGCATCAAGGAGGTCACCACCCTGTTCATCGACCGGGTGAACGTGGGCTCCTTCCTGCGGGACACCCTGCTGCTGGACAAGGTGGGCACGTCCGAGGACGCGATCATCGAGATCTACCGGCGGCTGCGCCCCGGCGACCCGCCGACCTACGAGACCGCGCTGGCCTTCTTCGAGAACCTCTTCTTCAACAGCGAGCGTTACGACCTGGGCCGGGTCGGGCGCCTGAAGATGAACCACAAGCTGGCCCTCGAGGTACCGCTGGAGCAGACGACGCTGACGCGTGAGGACATCATGCGCACCGTGCGCTACCTCATCGAGCTGCGTAATGGCCGCGGTACCGTCGACGACATCGACCACCTGGGCAACCGGCGCGTCCGCGCCGTCGGCGAGCTGCTCGAGAACCAGTTCCGCATCGGCCTGGTCCGGATGGAGAAGGCGATCAAGGAGCGCATGAGCCTCTCGGAGATCGAGACGCTGATGCCCCACGACCTGATCAACGCCAAGCCCGTCAGCGCGGTGGTCAAGGAGTTCTTCGGATCGTCCCAGCTCAGCCAGTTCATGGACCAGACCAACCCCCTGTCGGAGATCACCCACAAGCGCCGTCTTTCGGCCCTGGGCCCCGGCGGCTTGACCCGTGAGCGGGCCGGGTTCGACGTCCGTGACGTCCACCCCACTCACTACGGCCGCATCTGCCCGATCGAGACCCCTGAAGGTCCCAACATCGGGCTGATCGCGTCCCTTTCTACTTATGCGCGCGTGAACGAGTACGGGTTCATCGAGACCCCGTACCGGGAGGTCAAGGACGCGCTGGTGACCAACGACGTGCGCTTCTACTCGGCGCTCGAGGAGGAGGGGCACAACATCGCCCAGGCCTTCTCGCCGATGGACGCGGACAACCACTTCTCCGACCCGATGATCAGCGCCCGGACCATGGGTGAGCCCTCGCTGATGAAGGCCGAGGAAGTCACCCTGATGGACATCAGCCCCAACCAGCTGGTGTCCGTCGCCGCCTCGCTGATCCCCTTCCTGGAGCACGACGACGCCAACCGCGCCCTGATGGGCTCCAACATGCAGCGCCAGGCCGTACCGTTGGTGCGCACCGAGGCGCCCTTCGTCGGCACCGGCATCGAGCGCTTCGTGGCCCGGGATTCGGGCGTCACCCTGCTGACCCGCCGTACCGGCACGGTCGAGTACGTGGACGCTGGCCGGATCGTGGTTCGGTCCGAGGAGGCGGTGGAGGAGATGGGCGGCGAGG
>CAYTBN010000045.1:54305-57057 GCA_964436045.1 uncultured Rickettsiales bacterium
CTACCACCTGGTCAAGTTCCGCCGCTCCAACCAGAACACCTGCATCAACCAGAAGCCCGTGGTGAAGGTGGGCGAGCGGGTCGAGGCCGGCGACGTCATCGCCGACGGCCCCGCCACCGACACCGGCGAGCTGGCCCTGGGCCAGAACGCGGTCGTCGCCTTCATGCCCTGGGGTGGATACAACTTCGAGGACTCGATCCTGGTCTCCGAGCGGATGGTCAAGGACGACGTGTTCACCTCGATCCACATCGAGGAGTTCGAGATCGCGTCCCGGGACACCAAGCTCGGCAAGGAGGAGATCACCTGCGACATCCCCAACGTGGGTGAGGAGGCACTGGCCGATCTGGACGAGAGCGGCATCGTGCGCGTGGGCGCCGAGGTCACCTCCTCCGGCATCCTGGTCGGCAAGATCACGCCCAAGGGCGAGACCCAGCTCTCTCCCGAGGAGAAGCTGCTGCGCGCCATCTTCGGTGAGAAGGCCGGCGACGTGCGCGACACCTCGCTGCGGGTCCCGCCGGGGGTCAACGGCACGGTGATCCACGCCCAGATCTTCAGCCGCGAGGGCGTCGAGCAGGACGAGCGGGCCAAGCAGATCCAGGAGGAGCAGATCGCCCGCTACCTCAAGGACAAGAACGACGAGATGAAGACCGTCTACACCTCGGCCCGGGCCAAGCTGTGGTCGGTACTCAACGGACACAAATCCGGGTCCAAGGTGATCGACGACAACACCGGCGCCGTGCTGGTGGAAAAGGGCAAGGCCTTCACCCGCGAGTTCGTCGATCGGCTGCCGGTCCACCGCTGGTCCGAGCTGACCGTCCAAAAGGCCCCGGAGGTCGAGGACGGCGTGCTGAGCACCATCGACGCAGTGAACGAGCAAACCGACCTTCTCGACGAGGTCTTCGAGCAGAAGATCGGCCGGCTGAAGCGCGGCGACGAGCTGCCGCCGGGCGTGATCAAACTGGTCAAGGTCTACGTGGCGATCAAGCGCAAGCTGTCGGTCGGCGACAAGATGGCCGGACGTCACGGCAACAAGGGCGTCATCTCCAAGATCCTCCCCGAGGAGGACATGCCCTACCTGTACGACGGTACCCCGGTCGACGTGGTGCTGAATCCCCTCGGCGTCCCGTCACGGATGAACGTCGGGCAGATCCTCGAGACCCACCTGGGGTGGGCCGCCAAGGGTATCGCCGCCCAGCTGGGCAAGATGGTGGACACCGGTGCCACGGCCAAGGCGTTGCGCAAGTACGTCTCCGACTGCTTCGTGGGCAACCCTTCCATCATCGATTTCGTGAAGACCGCCACCGACGACGAGATGCTCGCCCTGGGTCGCAAGCTGCGCAAGGGCGTGTTCCTGGCCAGCCCGGTGTTCGAGGGCACGTCGGAGGCCGAGATCAAGAAGGCGCTGGCCCACGGCGACCGGACCGACTCGGGCCAGGTGGTACTGTTCGACGGCAAGACCGGTGACGCCTTCGACACCAAGGTCACCGTCGGCGTGATGTACATGCTCAAGCTCCACCATCTGGTGGATGACAAGATCCACGCGCGCTCCATCGGACCGTACTCGCTGGTCACCCAGCAGCCTCTGGGCGGCAAGGCCCAGTTCGGCGGCCAGCGACTGGGGGAGATGGAAGTCTGGGCAATGGAGGCCTACGGCGCGGCCCACGCGCTGCAGGAGTTCCTCACCGTCAAGTCGGACGACGTGGCGGGCCGGACCCGGATGTACGAGTCGATCGTGAAGGGCGAGAACCTGCTCGAGGCTGGACTGCCCGAGTCGTTCAACGTCCTTGTCAAGGAGCTGCAGAGCCTCGCGCTCAATGTGCAGCTGATCGAAGAAAAGGAACTCGTGGAGCGCAACCTGAACTGATTCGTGTCGGTGCGAGCCGGCGGTTTCCGTCGGCCGGCCCGGACATGATCTGAAACGACCTGAACAGGGAGTCGACCTTGCGGGACATCTACAGCCTCTTCGAGAAGCCCAAGGATCCCCTGCGTTATGTGGCGGTTCGCATCGCCGTCGCCAGCCCGGAGATGATCCGCGGTTGGTCATACGGTGAGGTGAAGAAGCCAGAGACGATCAACTACCGCACCTTCAAGCCCGAGCGGGACGGCCTGTTCTGCGCCAAGATCTTCGGGCCGGTGAAGGACTACGAGTGCAATTGCGGCAAGTACAAGCGCATGAAGCACCGTGGCATCACCTGTGAGAAGTGCGGGGTCGAGGTGATCCAGTCCAAGGTTCGCCGCGAACGCCTGGGCCACATCACTCTGGCCACCCCGGTGGCCCACATCTGGTTCCTCAAGAGCTTGCCGAGCCGCATCGGTGCGATGCTCGACATCACGCTCAAGAACCTCGAGAAGATCCTCTACTGCGAGTCGTACATCGTCACGGATCCGGGTTCCACCGATCTCAAGGCGATGCAGATCCTCAGCGAGGAGGAGTTCCAGGACGCGCTCCACGAGTTCGGCTGGGATTCGTTCCAGGCCGGCATGGGCGGCGAGGTGATCCGCGACCTGCTCAAGGGGCTGGACGTGCACGAGCTGTCGGTCACCCTGCGGGTCGACATGCGCGAGTCCAAGTCCGAGCAGACGCGGCGCAAGATCGCCAAGCGGCTCAAGGTCATCGAGGCCTTCCGCGATTCGGGCAACAAGCCCGAGTGGATGATGCTCGAGGTGGTCCCGGTCATCCCGCCGGATCTGCGGCCGCTGGTGCCCCTGGACGGAGGCCGGTTCGCCACCTCCGACCTCAACGACCTGTACC
>CAYTBN010000046.1:0-55807 GCA_964436045.1 uncultured Rickettsiales bacterium
ATCGGCGCCACGACCCTCGACGAGTACCGCAAGCACATCGAGAAGGACTCGGCCCTCGAACGGCGGTTCCAGCCGGTGTACGTGGACGAACCCAGCGTCGAGGACAGCATCGCCATCCTGCGTGGCCTCAAGGAGCGCTACGAGGTGCACCACGGCGTCCGGATCCAGGATCAGGCGCTGGTGGCCGCGGCCCGGCTGTCCAGCCGCTACATCGGCGACCGTTTCCTGCCCGACAAGGCCATCGACCTGATGGACGAGTCGATGAGCGCGCTGCGAATCCAGATCGACTCGTCTCCGCCGGAGATCGACCGCCTCGACCGGCGCGCGATCACGATCCAGATCGAGCTGCAGGCGCTGGAGAAGGAGACCGATCGCTCCTCGGTGGCCCGCCGCAAGGAGCTGAGCAAGGAGCTGGCCGCCGTCCAGGAAGAGGTGGGCGCGCTCAAGGCCCAGTGGCAGACCGAGAAGGGTGGGATCGGCCGCATCACCGCCTTCAAGGAGCAGATCGAGAGCACCCGCATCGAGGCGGAGCGAGCCCAGCGCGAGGGGGACCTGAACAAGGCCGCCGAGCTGCTGTACGGCGTGCTGCCCAACCTCGAGAAGGAGCTCGGAGAGGCCAACAAGTCCCTGGAGGACGCCCCCGAAGAGGGTCGGCTGCTCAAGGAAGAGGTGGATGCCGACGACATCGCCGGGGTGATCAGCCGCTGGACCGGGATCCCGGTCGAGAAGATGCTCGAGGCAGAGGTCGACAAGCTGATGCGGATGGAGGACCGCCTGCGAGAGCGGGTGGTGGGCCAGGACAAGGCCCTGTCCACGGTCAGCCGGGCGGTGCGCCGCTCGCGGGCCGGGCTGCAGGACGAGCAGCGACCCATCGGCAGCTTCATCTTCCTGGGCCCGACGGGCGTGGGCAAGACCGAGACCGCCCGCGCGCTGGCCGAGTTCCTGTTCGACGACGAGAACGCGATGGTCCGCCTCGACATGTCCGAGTACATGGAGAAACACTCGGTCAGCAAGATGATTGGGGCCCCGCCGGGGTACGTGGGCTATGACGAAGGCGGCACCCTGACCAACGCCGTTTCGCGCCGACCCTACTCGGTGATCCTGTTCGACGAGATCGAGAAGGCCCACGCCGACGTCTTCAACCTGCTGTTGCAGCTACTGGACGACGGTCGCCTGACCGACAGCCACGGCAAGCAGGTCGACTTCGCCAACACGGTGGTCATCATGACCTCCAACATCGGCAGCCAGGCCATCGCCAAGCACGTGGGCGACGAGGAGAAGATGCACAAGGAGGCCACGGCCGCCCTGTACTCCCACTTCCGCCCCGAGTTCCTCAACCGGGTCGACGACGTGGTGATCTTCGGACCGCTGGGCCGCGCGGAGATCCGCTCCATCGTCGATATCCAGCTGCGCTACCTGCGCGACCTGCTGGAGACCCGCCGGATGACCGTCGACCTGACGGACGGGGCCAAGGACTATCTGGTCGAGGTGGGTTACGACCCGGCATTTGGCGCCCGGCCACTCAAGCGGGCCATGCTGCGCCACCTCAAGGACCCGCTGAGCCTGGAGCTGCTCCAGGGCACCGTCGGCGAAGGCGATCATGTGATCGTCGACGCCGGCGAGGGGCGGCTGACCTTCAGCGCGGAGCGTCGGGAGGAGTAGCGGACCCGGGGCCCTCTTCGGTCTGGACGGGCGGCGAATCGTCGTGCACGTCAGCCCCGATCTTCAACGAGTGGGCGATGTGGTCCAGGTTCGGCAGCGAGATCACCAGCCCTGCCGCGCACGCCAGGATGTTGGGGGTCCAGCTCAGGAACAGCACCGAGACCACCCGCTCCTCGCCGATCCCCATCAACCCGTGGAACACGGCGAGGCATACCACGGGCGCGGTGATGTTCCCCCCCCCGGGGATCCCGAAGCCGGCCACGTTCGCCACCATCTGAGCACAGAATGCGAAGGTCACCCAGGCCAGCGGCAACGACGTGTGCAGCCCCAGCAACATCAGGTGGAGGCACAGGACGTTGATCCCGATCACCGCTAGGGAGAGCAGCGCTGCGCCGATCATCCGCGCCGGGGTCGCGGCGATGCGGTGGGAGTGGATGGCGAGCCCGGACAGATAGGCCATCATCCCGCGGACGCCACGCCCGGTCCGGGTGTCCGACTCGCGCCACCGGACCGGCATCACGCGGGCGAGCGAGCGCACCAGCCAGGCCCACCCCCGGGGGTGAATGGCCAGCGCGAGCATGGAGCTGCCCGCGATCAGGGCGACCACCATCCCGCCGTCCAGCGTCCGCTCCACCATGCTCGGTAGCTCGTCGAACAGCAGGGGCGCGAGCACCATCGGCAGTGTCGCCAGGGAGATGAGGCCGAAGATCCGCCCATAGGCGCCAGCAGCGGTGGCGTTGGCCATCGTGAGTCCGCGGCGGATCTTCAGCAGGTAGGAGACGGCCAGATCGCCCGCCGGGCCCGGGATCACCAGGTCGAAGACATGGGCGACCAGCATCAGCCCGGTCATCTCGCGCATCGGGGGGCGGGGACCGTCGGGGACATCCAGCAGCATCCGCCAGCGCAACGCCAGCAGGGGGTACTGGAGGAAGAACACGCCGGTCGCCAGCAGGATGAAACTCCAGCGGGCATCCGCGAGTTCACCGCCCACCGCGGTGAAGTCGGTGATCCACAGGGTCATGCCCGTCATCGTCGCGAAGGGCAGCGCCAGGACCAGCACCAGGGTGGTGCGCACGATGCGTCCGGCCGTCAGCGGCGGTTCTCGTGGTGGACTCACGGGCGGGGTTCCGGCCTTCGCGGGTGATCTACAGGGTGTGGTCCAGTTCGACGGTGATGCCGGCAGCCGGAGCCGAGACGGAGACGGGGTGCCAGCCGTAGACGTCCCCGGCGTCTGGCCCGCTCTGCAGCCCGTTGCCGTTGTCGTCCACGAAGATCGTCACGTAGACCGGTAGCCCCGGCGCGGTGTAGGCATCGAAGGACGCCGGGAGGCTGCTGGCCTGGAAGACGTCGCCGTCCGAGGGCGGACCCGTGGGGCCGAGCACGGGGTCGAAGTTGGCCGGATCGTACAGGTACCAGCCCATCTCCCACGGCGGGGCGCTGGTGGGGGTGACCAGGCCTGCCTCGACGGTCCCGTGGATCGCCGGACTGCCGGTGGTGTCGTCGTCTCCGGTCGCGTCGTCGTCCTGCGTCGCGTCGTCGTCATCCCCGGTGCTGTCGTCGTCATCCCCGGTGGCGTCATCGTCATCCCCGGTGGCGTCATCGTCCCCCGTCGCGTCGTCGTCATCCCCGGTGACGTCGTCGTCATCCCCGGTGCTGTCGTCGTCATCCCCGGTGACGTCGTCATCCCCCGTGGCGTCATCGTCATCCCCGGTGCTGTCGTCGTCGTCCCCCGTCGCGTCGTCGTCCCCCGTCGCGTCGTCGTCGCCGACGGCGAAGTCGTCGTCGGAAGCGGAGTCGCAGCCGGCGGCGGTCAACCACGTCATCAGGCCGAGGGATCCGATCAGCAACACACGGACGGTTCGGGGCATCTCGCTTCTCCTCCAGACGATCGAGCGTAGCACGGGCACGGTCGGCAGATTGGCCCTGCGCGCTCGGAGGGGCGATTCGACAGACTCCTAAGGACAGGCTGCGAGATCGGCGAGCACCTGCGCCGAGCCCGGCGCCAGCAACAGACGACCGACCCGGGTCAACTCGGCGCTCCCTTCAGCCACGCTCGATGGGTGGCGCGTCTGCCCCTCGACGATCTCACGCAGCCTCTTCGCGTACCCCTCGCCCTCCAACGCCCAGCCGACGTCGTCGACGGTGCGCACCTCCTCGACCAGCCCCGTGAGGCGGTCGCGGTACTCGGCGTGGGCTTCATCCGCGAGGGGCCCGGTGCGCAGCTCGACGATCTCCATCCCCCGATCCACGAACCGCGGCAGCCGCCGTGCGTAGCTGTTCGCCGGCAAGGTGCGCAGCTCGCCGAGGACCTCGAGCGCCTTGCCGCCGGAGTCCGCCTGTCCGACACGGAGCGGTTCGCCCAGCTCGTGGGGCGGGATCAGGCAGGGCTTGAACTCCTCGATGATGGTGATCTGACCGTCGTCCAGCGCCGTCCGGAGCTCCAGCTCCAGGTCGGCCAGCGAGCGCTCGAACTCCCGCCGCTGGTCCTGTAGCTGGTGCTGGGCGCCCACGGCCCGCGCCTCGACCTCGTCAGCCGGATGCCCGCCGGCCAGCAGCTCGGCGCGCAGGGCAGCGAACGCGGACTCCATCTCGGTCAGCAACGGCTGGGCGCGGCCGTTGTGCTCGTCGCGCAGGGCCTCGGCACGGCCGGCGACCTCGGCCAGGGCGTCGAGCTGATCTCCGGTCAGCCCCAGGCCCCGGATCAGGTTGGCCAGCGAGATATCGTCGTGGAGCGCCTTGACCTCCAGCGCGAGGGGGTCGGCCGGGTCCAGCATGCTGCTCGGCGCGGCGGCCGACCCCGCGGCCACCACCATGGCGGCCGCCACCGCGCAGAGGGTCGGGACGGTGCGAGTCGTTCGGGTCTCCATCGATCCTCCGGTTCTCCCCCGATCGGACCCGGGGCAGGGAAGGAAGTTAACGCCGCCAGCTCGATCCCAGGTGATCGTCCAGGCGCGCGGACTCGGCGGACAGCTCGGGATCATCCAGCAGGTCCACCAGGGGCCGCACCCAGGGTGGATCCTCGACGGTGGCCACGGCCGACCAGCCGATGCCGGTCACGTCGGGATCCAGGGAGACGGTGGCGACCAGGCCCGCCTGACAGGGCACCGTGGCCATGATGGTGCCGAAGTTTCCCAGGCTGTAGAGCACGGCGGCGGTGCGCGGTCGACCGTCGTCGGTCCGCAGCGAGCAGGTGCCGATCGCCGGGACCTGCTCGGGGTGGTTGACGTGGCAGATCTCGGCGGGCTGGGCCACGTGGGGACCGGAACCGACCACCAGATCGGCGCCCGCGGCGACGATGCGGCGGGCCAGCACCATGAAGTGGGGATCGGGGTAGTACTCGTACTCGAAGCCCCAGTGGACCAGCACGACGACGCTGTCGGCGGCGTCCGCGCGGGCATCGGCCACGTCGCGCTCGAGGGGGGTCAGATCGATATCCTCATCCAGGTGGCCGAACGGGATCACGTGCAGCTCGTGGTCGGTGACGGCGTCGCGCAGGTTCAGCCCCCAGGAATAGGCCAGCGCCGCGATCCGCCGCCCCCCTACCTCCACGACCGCGTGGCCGTCGACACCGGTGTGCAGCAGCCCCCGCGCCTCCACCTCGTCGAGGGTGTTCTCGAGTCCCGGATCGCCCACGTCCAGGGAGTGGTTGTTGGTCAGCTGCAACAGGTCCAGGGGCAAGCCGTCGAGCATCTCGGGCGGGGCGTTGAACGAGTACGAACCCAGCTCCGCCAGCTCGATGGGGTGGTCGGGTGAGGTCGGGGTCTCCAGGTTGCCCACCCGCAGGTCGCCGTCCAGCAACGGCGCGGACGGGGTGGAGAACTCGGCCCAGTTGTCGCCGACCCACATCACGTCGCCGACGAGGGAGAGGCGAATGCCGGACGCCAGCCCCGGGACCTGCGACCGCATCTCCTCGAAATGCGCCAGCGACTCCTCGGGGGCTCCGATCCGGTGGTTGATCGACTTGAGGACGTACAGGGCGGTCTGATCCAGGTCCTCGGCCGGATCCCAGGTCTCGGTCTCCCAGCGAACCTCCTCGTAGGCCTCCAGGCCGGTCTCGGGGGTGTAGACGTGGGGGAAGCCGGTGCCGTCCGCGGGCCAGTCGGCGTAGGGATCATCGGCCGAGCAGGCGGTCGCCAGCGCAAGGACGAGCACCAGGGACAGCCCGCGCCTCATCGTTGCTGCCGGGCGTGCTCCCACAACGGCGACGCCGCCGGGACCCGCAGGCCGCCAGCCGGGGAGTGGGCCAGCTCCTCGAAGCGCGGATGGGCGTGGAGCTGGCGGGCGACCTCCAGGTGGCCGGCGGTGTTCCAGTGGGCGTCGACGGGGAAGTACAGTTCCGGCTTCTCCGCCTTCGAAGGCACCCGGATCGCCGGGACATCGTACTCGTCGAACAGCTCTCCCAGCGCGGCCTCCAGCTCCGGCGAGGTGGACACCGTCAGCGCCAGGACCGGCCACTCCTCGTCGGCGCAGAGGTCGAGGGCCGAGCGCAGGATCGCGATGGTCAGTGGGATCCGCTTGCCCTCGTCACCGGACTCGCCGTCGGGCGCCACGCGGGGCGTCGCCCGCAGGGAGCCGTCGCGCAGCAGGCAGAACAGGTGGGAGCGGCTGAGCAACGGGATCGCCTCGATCACCCCCTGTAGCGCCCGCAACGGGTGGTGGGGCACCGGCGTGCGCAGCTCGTCGAGAGAGCCGGACCTCGGGTTCAGGGCAAACAGCCCCTCGACCGCGTTGTCGGCGGGATCATTGCCCGCCACCTGCATGACCACCAGCGCCGGGCCGATCACCGGGCCCCGCTCCCGCAGCAGCTTGATCCAGCGGCCATTGCCGCTGTTGCCGATACCGGCGTTGATCACCTGCAGGGCCGGCGGACGCAGCGGGTTGGTCGGCTGGGCCAGCAGCGCCGGGTACTCCTCGCCATCGCTGACCCCGTACCCCATGGTGAACGAATCGCCGAGGAACAGCAGCCTGCGCCGCCGGTCGTCCACCAGCTCCGGACCGCGGAAGCCGTCGCTGTTGGTCGAGAACTCCATCCGGAACTCCGGCGAGGTCCGCACGGCGGTGAAGCCGGGCTTGAGCCGCTTGCCTTCCACCGGGTCGTACACCGACAACATCGGCCCCACGTTACGGACTGGCACCAGCCACCTGACGCCGACCTCGGCCAGGATCAGAGCGATGCCCAGCCCGGCCACGACGGCAGCGGCGCGGAGGAGGCGGGCGAGGGTTCGGCGAGGAGCCATGGCGGGCATCCTACACCGGAACCCACGACAATAAGGCTAGAGGCGTCCCGGCCGGCGTGGCAGGATCGGGCGGCCGAGGAGGGAGCCCGATGCCCACCCTGTCCGACCACTACGCCAGCCGCCAGCCATCGGTGATCCGAGTCAGCCAGATCCAGTTCGCCCAGCGGACGGACGGCGCGGCGGCGATCAACGTGGCCATCGGTAACGTCTCGCTACCGATGCACCCGGCGATGATCGAGCGCCTCGGCTGCCTGCGCGAGCCCGCCAGCCCCTTCGCCGACGGCGTGGTCAAGTACACGACCACTGTCGGCCTGGCCGAGACCCAGCAGGCCTTCCTCAACATCATCAACTCCAGCGGCTTTGCCACCGAGGGCCTCCACTGCCAGGTCACCGACGGCGGCAGCCAGGGCATGGAGCTGGTGATCCTCGGCGTCTGCGGGCCTGCGGGCAGCGATCAGCGGCCGCTTCTGCTGATCGACGCGGCCTACACCAACTACCTGTCGTTCGCCGAGCGGCTGGGGCGCCGCACGGTGTCCATCTGCCGGGACCTGGGCGCCGACGGCAAGTTCAGCTTGCCGGCCCTCGACGAGATCGAGGCCGTCATCGAGCGCGAGCGGCCCGGTGGGCTGGTGGTGATCCCCTACGACAACCCCACCGGCCACTTCTACGACCGCGAGACGATGGCCGCCCTCGGCCGGCTGTGTGTGAAGCACGACCTGTGGATGATCAGCGACGAGGCCTACCGCGAGCTGTTCTACACAGGGGACGTGGTGTCCAGCATCTGGGCGCTGACCGAGGACCAGGTACCCGGCATCAGCGGGCGCCGGATCAGCATCGAGACCGCGTCCAAGGTCTGGAACGCCTGTGGCCTGCGCATCGGCGGGCTGGTGACCGACGACCGGCGATTCCACACCCAGGCCGTGGCCGAGAACACCGCCAGCCTGTGCCCCAACACCATCGGCCAGTACCTGTTCGGCGCACTGGCCCACGAGGGTCACGACGCCCTGCGAGGCTGGTACGCCGAGCTGCGGGACTACTACCGCCGGATGATGGTCTCGTTCACCGACGATCTGCGGGCGCGGATCCCCGGGGTCATCGTGTCCAGCCCCGACGCGTCGATCTACTCGGTGGTGGACGTCCGCGACGTGGCCGGCCCCGACTTCGACGCCATGGACTTCGTGACCCACTGCGCCACCGAGGGCGCGGTCGATCACGCCGGCCAGCCCACCACCCTGCTGACGGCGCCGATGGCTGGCTTCTACAGCGCGCCCCCCGGCAGCCCCAACCCGGGCCGGACCCAGATGCGGATCGCGTACGTGGAGCCCCCCGAGACCATGGCCGCGGTGCCGCGGCTGTTCGCGGAGCTGCTGACCGGGTACCTGGCGCGGCGCTGATCAGCGGCGACGGCGGCGCCAGCTCGCCACACCCGCCGCTCCAACCGCGAGCCAGGCCAGCGCCGAGACCGCCAGACCCAGCCGCCGCGACGTGGTTCGCCACGAGTACCGCAGCTGCAACCGTCGTGCTCCTTCGGTGACCGAGGCACCCAGCAGTCCATCCAGGTCCAGGGCCGGCTCCCAGGGGCCGCCATCCTCCCGGTAGATCCACCCCGGGAAGGCCTGGAACAGCAGGCGCACCTCCCCTCCGGGATGCCCCTCGGGGAGGGTCAGCGACAGCCGCCCGCCGCGTACGGTCGGCGCCTCCGCGAGATCGACGAAGTCCCCTCCGCCCAGGGGGCGGAAGGCGGCCAGCGCGCGGGCGTCGAGCATCTCCGGTTCGGCCTGGTTGATCCGGTAGATCCGCTGGACGCCGTAGCCGGCCGACACGTCCGACTCGTTCTTGCGCACGCCGGCCTTGACGTAGTCCACGAAGATCCGCCGGGTCATGTACTCGCGGTGGCAGCGGAAGGCCTGGGCCACCCGCCAGCGATACCCGGTCGGCGGGAAACGCAGCCGCTCGACACGGACGAAGATCCCATCGGGTAGACGCGCGTCCACCGGCTCGTGGCGCTCGGCGTAGGTGGAGCCCGGGCCGAGCCAGCGATGGTGGGTGGCGCCGCGGTATCCGTCGTACCAGTCGCATGCACCCTGGTAGGGGAAGGAGTCGACGGCGGCGAGGGTGATCAGCGCTCCGGCCAGCAGCGCTCGCCCCCGCCGTCCGCTGGCGAGCCCATCGACCACCACGGCGGCGGCGAGGCTGGTCCCCACCGACGCCGGACCCAGGAATCGCCAGGGGAACTGCAGCGCCCGCAGGGGACCGAGGGCGTCCAGCAGGGGGGCGGGGATACCCGCCGAGAACAGCAGGCTGGCGACCGTAGCCAGCGCCAGCCCCACCAGCGCGGCGGATCCCGGTGCCACAGGCGCCCGCCGCCGCCACAGGCCGGCCACCAGTGCTGCGACCACGCCGGTCAGCCAGATGAGCCCGAAGTACATCGAGATCACGTGGTTGGGGTCGCGTCCCTTGGGCAGGCCGAGCCGCTTGGAAGCGTAGGACACCCATCCGTACCGCTCCACGAGGTCGGACAGGTCGATGCCATTGCCCGACAGGGGCTTGCTGCCCCCGGGCAGGAAGCGGCCGATCGATGTGTGGTCCATCTCCAGCAACGCCGGCAGCAGGAAGAAGCCGGTCAGACCGGCCGCCAGCGCGCAGAGGATTCCCAGCCGCAACAACCCGAGGCCGGCGACCGGGAGGCGGCGCGGGCCGCGGAGCAGCCCTTCGGCGACCACCCAGACGCCGACGAACACCCCGCCCATCAGTGCCGACAGCAGATGCGTCAGCAGCAGCGCCGCCGCCGTCGCCAGGAACAACCAGCCCCCGGCCCGGCGCTCTTTTCCGCCCAGCACCACCTCCCGTCCCAGCACGACGAACGGCGGCAACAACACGAAGGCCGCCACCTCGGCCAGGGCAAAACGGTAGTTGGCGTCGTGCAGGTGGTAGGGAGCCAGCATCAGCAGCGCACCGGCCGCCATGGCTCCCATGCGGCTGGCGCCGAACCGGCGGGCGGACCAGAAGGTCGTGAGCCCGGAGCCGAAGGAGGTCAGGACCACCAGCACCGCCCCGGTCTGGACCGGTGACAGTCCGAAGAACAGCAGCGGCTGGCCAGCCAGGTAGGAGGCCGGCGGATAGAACTGCAGCAGGGGGTACCCGAGCCCCATGTAGGGGTTCCAGCGGGGGAACAGGTCCCCGTCCAGCAGGCAGCGGTGAACGCTCCACAGGGACCACAGGTGCAGGCGGCTGTCGTGGGTCCGCGGGAAACCCTCGCGCAGGTGGATCTGCGTCGCCACCAGCGCCAGCACGACCAGCGCCAGCGGCACCAGCCAGCGCGATGCCCGTGGCCAGCGCGTCATCGCTGCGATCAGCGCCACGGCGGCCACCACCCCGACCCCGGTCACCCACGGCGAAGCCGGCACCCCCGTCGGCCCACCACTGGACACCCACGCCAGCACGCCAGCGGCGACGAACAGCAGCGCTACGACGAGTCGACGGGCCAGCATCACCATCCCCAGGGCCCGCAAGGATACTCGACCCGCCGGTCACCTCCCAGCACGGCGCTACGTGCCGGTTGTCGGGCCTCTGGCTGACCGGTATCATCCCGCGGATTCTGGATAGCCCGGTGGCCGAGGCCGAGGCCGAGACCGAGACCGAGACCGAGACCGAGACCGAGACCGAGACCGAGGAACCACAGGAGACGCTCCATGGCAGCCCATCCACTCCGCGACATCGACCGCGAGGCCTTCGCCGCCTCGCACGAGGTGCTGGCCGAGCTGGAGTACCCCCCCGTCGAGATCCAGCGCGGGTACGCCAACCGGTCGCTCAAGGTCGATCTGTCCGCCCGGACCTTCGAAATCCTGCCCGTCGACGAGGAGCTGAAACGCATCTTCGTCGGCGGCCGCGGCTTCGGGCTGTACTACCTGTGGCACGCGGTCACCCCCGACACGAAGTGGGACGACCCCGAGAACGCGATCGTCATCGCCTCGGGCCCCCTGGGGGGCAATCCGTCGTACCCGGGCTCGGGCAAGTCCCTGGTCTGCTCCCTGTCGCCGGCCACCGGGATCCCCATCGATTCGAACGTGGGCGGTCACTTCGGCCCGCTGCTGAAGTTCTCGGGGTTCGACGCATTGATCCTGACCGGCAAGGCCGACGAGGACGTGCTGCTGTACGTGGACGGCAACCGCCGCCGGGTACAGCTGTTGCGAGCGCCGCTGGAGGCGGTCGACGCCCACGTGGTCTCCGAGCAGCTCACGAGCTTCTTCGCCGAGTCCGACAAGGAGATGCGGGAGATCTCGGTGGTCTCCGCGGGCCGCGGCGCCGAGCACAGCCTGATGGGCTGCCTCAACTTCTCGTGGTTCGACTGGCGGCGGGACGCGGCGCGGATCAAGCAGGCCGGCCGCGGCGGGATCGGCTCGGTGTTTCGCAACAAGGGACTCAAGGCGCTGGTGGCCAAGCGTTCGGACTACCTGCCCAGGTGGACGATCCACAAGCCGCACCACCCCCAGGACGGAGGGCAGGCCTGATGGACACCGCCAAGATCGACGCCATCGTCGCGCGCTGGGACGGCGATCCCAACTACGTGATCGAGATGCTGCAAGACGTCCAGGACGCCTTCCGTTTCTTGCCCGAGGACGCCCTGCGCTACCTGAGCGACCAGGTGAAGGTGCCCTTGCGGCAGCTCTACCACCTGGCCACCTTCTTCAAGGCCTTCAGCCTGACCCCCAAGGGTGAACACGAGATCCAGGTCTGCATGGGCACGGCCTGCCACGTGCGGGGCGCCTCCCGGGTGCTCGACGCCTTCGAGCGGGAGCTGGAGGTACCCCCCGGGGGCACGACCGAGGACCAGAAGTACACGCTGGAGGACGTGCGCTGCCTGGGCTGCTGCTCCCTGGCCCCGGTGGTGCAGATCGACGACGAGCTGACGGCGGACGCCAACCCCGGCGACGTGCCGCGGATACTCCAGAAGGTCCAGGAGAAGGGGGTGGCGCGATGACCCGCCTGGATACCCGGACCCTCGACACCGCCCGCGACGCGGCCCGTGACGCTCTCGCCGGCTACAAGTCGTTGCTGATGGTCTGCGCCGGCACCGGTTGCGTGGCGGCCAAGGCGTTCGACATCAAGGAGACCCTGGAGGAGACGCTCGCCGATCGCGGCCTGGCCGACGACTACCTGGTGGTCGCCACCGGCTGCAACGGCTTCTGCGCCATGGGTCCGATCCTGGTGGTCCAGCCGGAGGGCACCTTCTACCAGAAGCTGACCAAGGTCGGCGTGGCCAAGGTGGTCGACGAGCACCTGGTCGGCGGCACGGCGGTCGTGCGGTACCTGCACAAGGACCTGGCCAGCAAGCAGCCGATCCCGAAGATGGAGGACATCCCGTTCTTCGCCAAGCAGGAGCTGATCGCCCTGCGCAACAAGGGGCTGGTGGACCCCGGGGACATCGACTCCTACCTGGCCCGGGACGGCTACCAGGCCCTTCGCAAGGCGTTGACCACGATGACGCCCGCGCAGGTCCTCGACGAGGTCAAGCGCTCGGCCCTGCGCGGCAGGGGCGGCGGCGGGTTCCCCACTGGCGTCAAGTGGGAGAGCTGCCGCAAGGCCTGTACCAACGGCACAAAACCCTACGTGGTCTGCAACGCCGACGAGGGCGATCCGGGCGCGTTCATGGACCGCTCGATCATCGAGACCGATCCCCACGCGGTGCTCGAGGGTATGGCGCTGGGCGCCTACGCCCTGGGCGCCGCCGAGGGCTACATCTACCTCCGCAAGGAGTACCCCCTGGCCCTGGAGCGGTTGAACAAGGCGCTGGCCCAGGCCCGGGAGCGGGGCCTGCTCGGCGACGACGTGCTCGGCACCGGCTTCGCCTTCGACATCCGGGTCCACCGGGGTGCGGGCGCCTTCGTCTGCGGCGAGTCGTCGGCGCTGATGGCGTCGATGGCCGGCCTCCCCGGCGAGCCGTCGGCCAAGTACGTACACACCACCGAGAAGGGGCTGTTCGGCCAGCCGACGGTGCTCAACAACGTGGAGTCGTGGGCCAACGTGCCGCCGATCATCGAGAAGGGCGGCGAGTGGTTCGCCTCGATCGGCACCGGGCCGCGTACGGCGGGCGGCGACCTGGCGAACGACCCGTGGTCCGGCTCGTCCGGAACCAAGGTGTTCTCGCTGGTGGGCGACATCAACAACACCGGCCTGGTCGAGGTCCCGATGGGCATCAGCCTGCGGGAGATCATCTACGACATCGGCGGTGGTATCCCCAAGGGGCGCGGCTTCAAGGCGGTGCAGACCGGCGGTCCCTCCGGAGGCTGTCTGCCCGCGGAGCTGCTCGACGAGCCCGTGGACTTCGACACGCTGACGAAGGCCGGCTCGATGATGGGCTCCGGCGGCATGATCGTCATGGACCAGCACACCTGCATGGTCGACGTGGCCCGCTACTTCATCGACTTCCTCAAGGACGAGTCCTGCGGCAAGTGCACCCCCTGCCGCGAGGGCCTGATCGTGATGTCCGACATCCTCGACCGGATCTGCGCGGGCAAGGGCCGCGAGGGCGACATCGAGATCCTCGAGGACATCTGCGGCGCGCAGCACGACGGCTGCCTCTGCCAGCTGGGGGCCACCGCGCCGAACCCGATGCTGTCGACCCTGCGCTTCTTCCGCGACGAGTACGAGGCGCACATCGTCGACAAGCGCTGTCCGGGGGGGGTCTGCAAGGAGCTGATCACCTTCACCATCAACGACGACTGTACCGGCTGCGTGCTGTGCGCCAAGCGCTGCCCCACCGAGTGCATCGACGGCGAGAAGAAGCAACTGCACGTCATCCGTCAGGACGACTGCATCCAGTGCGGCACGTGCTGGGATGTCTGTCGCTTCGACGCCGTGACCATCGAATAGGACGGAGGACGCGATGATCAACGTCACCATCGACGGCAAGAACATCGAGGTCGAGCCGGACACCACCGTCCTGGACGCCGCCCGCGAGGCCGGCGTCCCGATCCCGAACCTCTGCTCCCACCCGATGCTGGAGCCCTACGGCGCCTGCCGGGTCTGCTCGGTGGAGGTGGTGCAGGACGGGCGGTCGAAGATCGTCACCGCCTGCAACTACCCGATCCGCGGCGAGATGGAGGTGCTGACCGGCAGTGAGCGGGCCCGCGGCCTGCGCGCACGCGTGCTGGAGATGATGCTGGCCCGCTGGCCGGAAGTGCCGCGAATCAAGGCCATGGCGAGGACCCACGGGGTCACCGAGCCGCGCTACACCCACCCGCTGCGGAACGACGATCCCAAGGCCTGCGTGCTCTGCGGGTTGTGCGTCCGGGCCTGCAAGGAGGCGGTCTGGGAGGAGATCATCGGCTTCGCCGGCCGCGGCGCGGACCGTACCGTCGGCATGCCGTTCGACGCCCACTACGACCGCTGCGTGGGCTGCGGCACCTGCGCCTGGGTCTGCCCCACCGGGGCGATCGAGTTGCACGAGGATCCCAACCACGCCGCGGACCCGCTGCGGATCCGCAAGTACGGCGCCCAGGTGACCCACGAGATGGCGACCATGGACGACGAGCAGTGCGAGATGCGGCGGACCGGCACCGCGCACCTGGTCGAGATCATGGACGCCTACGACCTGCTGCCGACTCACAACTTCAAGTTCGGCGCCCACGAACAGACCGAGAAGATCGCCTCGCCGGTCTGGCGGGCGACCGTCACCCAGGACGTGCCCGACGGCTGCTGGCACGGGTGCACCATGTCGTGTGCCAAGGGCATCGACGGCTTCGTGCCCCGCACCGGCCCCTACGCCGGCTCCCAGGTGGTCGTCGACGGCCCCGAGTACGAGACCGTGGCCGGCTGCGGCTCGAACATCGGCGTGTTCGACTCCCACTGGGTCGCCGAGCTGAACTTCTACTGCGACACCTACGGCATCGACACCATCTCGTTCGGCACCGGCATGGCCTTCGTGATGGAGTGCTGGGAGAACGGCCTGCTCGACGCGGACAAGACCGGCGGCCTGGAGCTGCCCTTCGGCGCCGCCGAGGCCGCCATCGAGGTCCTGCACCAGGTGGCCCGGGGCGAGGGCTTCGGCCTGATCTTCGGCCAGGGTATCCGCCGGATGAAGGACCACTTCGAGCGCGAGTGGGGCGCCGACCGGGCGTTCATGGACGACATCGGCATGGAGGCCAAGGGGCTGGAGTACTCGGAGTACGTGACCAAGGAGTCCCTGGCCATGCAGGGGGGCTACGGCCTGACGAACAAGGGTCCGCAGCACGACGAGGCCTGGCTGATCTTCATGGACATGGTCAACAACCAGATCCCCACCTTCGAGGACAAGGCCGAGGCCCTGCACTACTTCCCGATGTTCCGCACCTGGTTCGGGCTGATGGGGCTGTGCAAGCTGCCGTGGAACGACGTGGAGCCCGCCGACAACGCCGAGACCGCCGAGCCCGCCAAGGTGCCGGGCCACGTGGAGGGCTACTGCAACTACTACACCGGCATGACCGGCGTCCCGCTGGATCCCGACTCGCTGATCCTGCAGTCCGAGCGGGTCTACAACTTCCAGCGGGTCTTCAACCACCGCATGGGCCGCGGCAACCGGGCCAACGACGCCATCCCCTACCGCTCGGTGGGACCGGTGACCGTCGAGGAGTACGAGTCCCGCGCCGAGCGCTACGACAAGGCGCTGGTCGACAAGGCCGGCATCGATCCGGCCGGCAAGAGCAGCGCGGACAAGGTCGCCGCCCTGCGCGCCCACCGCGAGGACCAGTACCGCCAGCTGATGGACGCGGTCTACAAGCGTCGTGGCTGGAACGCCAACGCCGTACCCACCGTCGAGACCCTGAAGCGGCTGGAGATCGACTTCCCCTACGTCGTGGGAGTGGTCGAGCCGCTGCTGGCGGCTGACGACTGAGAAGATTGACCTCCGTCCCCCGCGCGGGCGAAAAAGCCGCAGTCGGGAAAAAAGGACCCTACTAGTTCGTCTTCCCCGGCATCCTCGACGGCGCGAACCAGGACGTGGACACCCCCTGGAGCCTCGACATCTACTGCCACTTCGAGGGCAACATGCGGGGCGCCTGGGACTGGAACAACAACGGTCTCTTCGAGCCGGGCGACGACTGGGGCGTCACCGTCAACGGCCTGGGCGAGGACAACAACCCGTGGCCCTTCGCCGACGTGGACATCCCGGACATGGAGGTCGAGGTTCCCTACGACGACACCGTGATTCCGTTGCCTGCTGGCTACGTCAAGATCTCGGGCGTCGTCACCACCGACGGGTCGTTCGAGTTCGCCGACCTCGATGCCGCCAACGGTCTCTTCATCGGCGCCAACAAGAACTTCGACGTGCCGCCCCTCGATCCCCAGGATCTGCTCCAGCAAGGGTACGTGTGGGGATTCGACCAGATCCCCTCCGTGGCGGGTATGAGCGACGCGATCGCCTACTCGCTCTGGGTACCGCCCTACACCACCTCGTTCCTCAAGGTCGGCATCTATCCCACCAACCTGGCGAATCCCACGGACTACGAGACGACCCCGGTCGCGGTCCACGTGAACACCGCCGACGTCGTCCGCAACGTCGAGATGTCCTTCCACCCGAATCCCTAGCCCGGGCGAGCTCGCGGCCGCGGCGGATCGATCGGGTACACTGCTCCGGTGGCCTCCACCCGGACCATCACCGTCAACGGCGACCCCCTCACCTGGCGGGAGGGGATGACCGTCCGCGACGTGCTCGACGCACGCCGGTTCGTATTCCGCATGCTCGCCGTGCACGTGAACGGCACCGCCGTCCCGCGCAAGCAGTACGACAGGACACCCGTCCCGGCCGACGCCGACGTCCAGGTGATCCACATGATCAGCGGGGGCTGAAACAGCCAGGAGAACGGCGGTCGTGATGGTGATCGACAGGCGCGTGCCGATGGTCGACCTGGCGATGGGTCTATCGAACACCGTCGACCTGGTCCACCCGGCGTTCCTGGACCACCACAAGCGGGTGGCGTTCGTGGCCTATTTCATCGGCCGCGAGTTGGGGATGAGCCCCGCCCGCTCCGCCTGGCTGCTGATGGCGGGGCTGCTCCACGACCTGGGCGCCCTGCGCGTGCGGGAGCGGCTGGACCTGATGGATTTCGAGGCCGGGATGACCGGCGGCCGGGACGAGCACGCCGAACTCGGGTACCGGTTCCTGCGGCGCTACTCACCGCTGCAGCCGCTGGCCTCGACAGTCCGCTGGCACCACCTGCCCTGGGAGGAGCGGCCGGCACAGCTGGACGCCGGGGACGACGTGCCCGCCGACGCGAACGTGCTGTTCACCGCAGACCGGATCGCCGTGCTGATCGACGATGAGCGGCCGATCCTGCCCCAGGTGGACGGCATCCGCCAGGCGATGGGCGCCCACGGCGGCACCCTGTTCGATCCCGAGACCCTCGCCGCCTTCGAGGCGCTCTCCGGGCGGGAGTACTTCTGGTTCGAACTCACCGACCGGAGCCTGTACGACAACCTGCTGCAGCTGGCCGCGCCCGTGGCGGTGGAGCTCGATGGCGAGGATCTGGCCGGGCTGGGGCGGCTGCTGAGCGACGTGGTCGATTTCAAGAGTCACTACACGGCGACCCACTCCAGCGGGGTGACGGCCAGCGCACGGACGCTGGCCGAGTTGCGGGGAATGGACGATGACGACGTCACCCGCGTGGAGATCGCGGCGAACCTGCACGACATCGGCAAGCTGTCCGTCCCCGATGCCGTGCTGGAGAAGCCCGGGAGCCTCGACGAGGCCGAGTTCGGCGTGGTCAAGGGACACGCCTCCCACACCCGCAAGCTGCTGGCGGGCATCGAAGCGCTGGAGGACATCGAACCGCTGGCGTCCCGCCACCACGAGCGCCTCGACGGCTCGGGCTACCCCTACCATCACGGGGGGGACGCCTTGCCCGAGGGTGCCCGGGTGATCGCGGTCGCGGACGTGTTCACGGCGCTGGCCGAGGAGCGCCCCTACCGGGATCCGATGGCCCTGGAGGACGCGATGGACCTGCTGCACGAGATGGCGGCGCAGTCCGTGCTCGATCCCGACGTAGTCGACACCCTGACCCGCCACCTCGGCGACGTCGACGTCGCCCGGCGGGACGCCCAGAATGGCGCGGCGACCCGCTACCAGCGGCTTCTCACCACGTCCTGATCGCGCCGCCCCTCACTCCGCCACGGACGCCCCGACCATCTCGGCGACGGTGCCAACCACCATCTGGGTCGCGTTGAACCCCAGCTGGAGGTCGTCCGACGAGTAGGTGGCGAAGACGTCGGTGGGCTGGTGCCAGTGGGGGTTGCTGCCCGCGCCGATCTCGTCGAGCCGCCGGTTCTCGCGGACGCTGACGGCGGCGGTCTGGTTGCGGAAGGGGTACGAGTCGGTGTTGGACATCTCCGAGCCGACCTCGGCGGGGTAGTCGCCGCAGAAGGTGGCGCAACCGTCGACCAGGCCCTGGGCCAGCGCCTGGCCCTCGGCCGCGAAGGTCGCCGACGCCTGGTACTCCACGTCGATGTCCGCGTCCGGTGCCTGGTCCGGTCCCGCTGGCAGGCCGTGGTCGAACAGGATCATGTCGCTCTGAATCATCCCGATCCAGCTGGGCTCGGGGTACGAGCCGGACCCCTCGGGATCCTCGATCCCCTGCAGCGGCGCCCGGTCCTCCACGTAGGCCGAGCTGCCGTTCAGGCCGGTCTCCTCGCAGTTCCACAGCACAAAACGGACCGAGGTCTCGACGGTCACCGCCGCCGGAGCGAAGGCGCGGGCCGACTCCAGCACCAGCGACGATCCCGACCCGTCGTCGTCGGCCGCGCCACCCCCGCCCCGTCCGTCCAGGTGGGCACCGACGATCACCATCTGGTCCGGATGTGCGGTGCCGACCTTGGTCACGTACAGGTTGTCCCGCGGCGATCCGTAGTACTCGAAGCCGTGGCGCTCGACCGTGTAGCCCATCGCCTGCAGCTCCGTGACCACCCAGTCCTCGGCGGCGGCGTAGCTGTCCGAACCCTGGGCGCGATCGCCGAAGGACGCCAGCGTCTCGAGGGTACCGGTGTAGCTCGTCGAATCCAGGGACGCCACCAGCGCCGCTGCGCCGTCGGATCCGGTCGCGTCGTCGTCCCCGCTGTCGTCGTCGGCCGTGGCGTCGTCGTCGTCGTCATCGTCATCGTCATCGTCGGGGACGCTATCGTCGTCCGCGGACGCGTCGTCGTCGCCGGCGACCGTGTCGTCGTCCCCGGGGGTGAGGGTCGCGCGCGACGCGCAACCGAGGATCAACAACGGAATCAGACATGGGAAGAGCCAACGCATGGCACGAGTCTACGGGATCGGGGACGCGGATCCGAGCCGTCAGACGCCGGCGGGATCGGGCAGATACTGCTCGGCAACGGCGGGATCGACGTCGCCGCCCTCGACCAGCGCCTGGACGGCCATCGCCATGGTCTGCATGCCGTGGCGGCCCCCGGACTGGATCGCCGAGGTGATCTGGTGGGTCTTTCCGTCGCGGATCATCGCACGGATTCCGCGGGTCGCGACCAGCACCTCGACGGCCGCCTGCCGCCCCCCCGAGAGCCGGGGCAAGAGGTGCTGCGAGAGGATGCCCTGCAGCGTCGCCGACAGCTGGAGCCGCACCTGGGCCTGCTTGTCCGCCGGGAACACGTCGAGGATCCGATCCACGGTCTGGGCTGCGCTCGAGGTGTGGAGGGTGGCCAGCACGAGGTGGCCCGTCTCCGCCGCGGTCAGCGCCGACTCGATGGTCTCCAGATCCCGCATCTCACCGATCAGGATCACGTCCGGATCGTGACGGAGCGCCCGGATCACCCCGACCGAGAATGTGTGCACGTCGGCACCCACCTGCCGCTGGTTGACGATCGCGGTGCGGTCCCGGTGGACGAACTCGATGGGATCCTCGAGGGTCAGGATGTGGACCCGTCGGCTGCGGTTGATGTGGTCCACCATCGCGGCCAGCGTGGTGCTCTTGCCCGACCCGGTGGCCCCGGTGACCAGGACCAGGCCCGACTTGCGCGTGGCCAGCTCAGTGCACGCGTCGGGAAGCGCCAGGCCCGCGAGCTGGGGGATGTCGAAGGGCACCGCGCGGAACACCCCCACCACGGTGCCGCGCTGGAAGAACACGCTGGCCCGGAAGCGCGCCACCCCCGACAGGGAGATGGCGTAATCCAGATCGCGATCGACGGCCAGCTCGGCGATCTGTTTCTCGCTCATGGAGGGCTTGATCAACCGCTGGATGTCGTCCGGCATCAGCCGCGGCGAGTCATGGGCCCGCAGCTCGCCGTTGACCCGGTAGGTCGGCGGGCTGCCCACCTTCAGGTGGAGGTCCGATCCCCCCTGTTTCACCAGGTCCCGCAGCAGATCCTGAAGGGTGAAGCTCTCCATACCGTCCTCCGACCGTGGATCTCCACTCTCAGTATCGTCGGTTCCCGCACGAACTACAGGCGCGGGACGGAGGGTCCTGCCTCATTCCCCGGAGAGGAGGATGCCGGCTGCCAGCAGCAACGCGGCGACGTCGACGGTGATCCCGTCGGAGGCCGTCGGCACCTCGGCCGTCCAGAACGAGAACCGGCCGCGGGGATCGGCCTGCAGCGCGTCGAGCAAGATCTGCGCCTCCTGCTGCGCCAGCGAAAGCAGCGTGGCGTGGTCGATGGCGCCCAGCTCCAGCAGGACGGTGGCCAGCGGATCACCGGTGCGTTCCTGGCGATCGATGGCCTCGCCGAACACCTCCAGATCCACGTCGGGCGCGCCGATCAGGGCCAGGTCCAGGTTCCCTGTGTCCCCGGCTGGTTCCGCCACGAAGAGCAGGGGCGCGCCCTGTTGCACGTACCCCACCACCTGCCGGACACCGGACCACACCCGCAGCACTCCGGTGGGACCGTCGTCGACGAGGAGCTCGCGAATCGCATCGAGGCCCGTCCGATCCAGTGCGCCGGCCAGGTCGGCCGTCGATGAGGTGAACAGGCTGGCCCAGTAGCCGCTGTCGTCGGCATCGGTGAACTCGAGGTCGCCGTCGGTCGCCTCGATGTTGATCTCGATGCTGGCGCTGGATTCCTCTTCGAGATCGCGGAAGCCGCCCGGGGACGGGTCCAACTCGGCGCGCTCCAGGTGGTCGATCAGCAGCTCGAGCTCGCCCGGGATGGGCTCGATCTCGAGGTCGGTGACGTCGGCGGAGGTGGAGACCACGGTCGCCATCAGGTCGAAGCGGCGGCGACAGAACGGCATGTCGAGGCGCAGCACCACCGGCTGGCCGAAGGGGACATCCCCTTGCTGGACACGGAAGCGTCGCAGACGAAGCTGGTCCCACCGACACAGGATCGCGGCCCGCGCATTGGGCAACGTGTGTACGACGGTATCGGGGGCCAGATTCTGCATATCCTCGGTCCCCAAGCGACGCCGAAGAGCGCCTCTCATCCCCAACATATGTTCGCAGCGGCCGCGCCGCGAGGCAGCCGGCGGCGGGTGATCTTCCGGCCGGGCCCGCTGTTCGGGCGGCGGAGGTTCCGAAACCAGTGGCCCGATCGTTGTTACACTACGCGTGCCCTTCGACGGAGTGATACCCGATGAGCCCCGAACCGCCCCGGATCCACCGCGCCGTCCTGATCGCCGGCTTGCTGCTGCTGGCTCTGCCGACCCCCGGCGCCCACGGGCGCGAGAAGCCCACCGACGAGTACCAACCGCTGGAGTCGTTCTACGACGCGCTGTACTTCATCCAGAAGCACTACGTCGACGAGGTCGAATCGTCCCGGCTGGTCTACGACGCCATCGAGGGAATGACCGGCGGGCTGGACACCCCGTCGACCTACATGAGCCCCGACGAGTACCGGCGCTTCCGTGACGACACCATCGGACGCTACTTCGGCATCGGCATCCTCACGCGCGGGGGGGCGGAAGGGATCGTGATCGACAAGGTCTTCGAGCGATCGCCCGCGCAACGGGCGGGGCTGCAGGCTGGGGACCGGATCGTGGCGGTGGACGCCCGCTTGCTGACGGCGGACAACCGCGAGGATCTGATGTCCGGCATCAAGGGCCGGAGGGGCACGATCGTCAACCTGACGATCGAGCGGGAAGGCGGCGCCGACCCCCTGGAGTTCGAGGTGGATCGCGACCGGATCCGAACACCGTCGGTGGAGTACGAGCGGCTGCCGGGGGACCTCGGCTGGATCCGCATCTTCCAGTTCCAGGAGAACACCGGCCGCGAGGTGCGGCGTGCGCTGTCGACCCTCGAGGGCCGCGACCAGCCCCTCGGCGGCCTGGTACTCGACCTGCGCTCCAACCCCGGCGGTTTCCTGGACGAGGCGGTGCTGGTGGCCGACATCTTCCTGGACGAGGGCACGATAGTGACCACCCGCGGCCGGGCCGTCGAGGAGGTCAGCGAGGCCGCCCACCAGCCCGGGTCGCGCACGGATCTGCGCCTGGTCGTCCTGCAGGATCACGGCACCGCCAGCGCCGCGGAGATCGTCGCGGGCGCCCTGCAGGACCACGAACGGGCCACCTTGATCGGCACCACCAGCTTTGGCAAGGGTTCGGTCCAGACGACCTACGAGTTCGCCGATGGCTCGGCACTGAAGCTGACCATCGCGCGCTACTTCACCCCGGCCGACCGATCGATCCACGGCACGGGGATACAGCCCGATCAACTCGTGACCTGGGCGGACGCCGAGCCCGACGACGAGTCACGACCCGGCGAGCCAGACTGGTCGGAGATGCCCGAGTGGGTGAACCGTGATCCACAGATGCGGGCGGCGGTCATCGCTCTGCTCGGGGACCCCGCCTAGGCCGCCCGGTGCGTCAGTCCCTCCGCGTCGGTGCCGTCGCCCTCGTCCTGGTGGTCGCGGGCGTGCTGACGCTGCCCTGGGCCTGGGAGCGGATCTTCCCGAGCCCCGTGTCCGAGGAGGAGGCGCCGGCCGCCGCCGAGGATCTGACGGCGACCATCGAGGCGGTGAACCAGGTGGTCGGCAGTGGCCTCGGCAGCCTGGGGGTCGTACCCGAACACATCGTCTCGACCGAGGAGGAAGCCCGGGACCGTGACGGCATCGGCTGGACCTTCACCCGCACGACCCTCGACCTACCCGAAGGTGCCACCGACGCCGCAGTTCGCGCCGCCTTCGACCGCTGGCCCGACGGTGTCGACGCCTTCCTCACCCGCCCCGACGAGCTGACGTATTCGCTGCGGATCTACGCCAGCAAGGTGCCCCTCGTGCGGCTGCTGATGCGGCAGCCGCTGGATCCAGACCCCGCCGTCGACCCCGAGGCCCCGCCCAGACTGGCCGTGGTGGTCAAGGGAGTCGGCCTGCGCTCGGCCGAGGTCGAGCGGATGCTGGAGCTGGATCTGCCCCTCACCCTGGCGGTCCTCCCCTATCGAAGCCACTCGCTGCGTTATGCGGACGACGCCGCCCGCGCCAGCATGGAGGTGATGGCGCACCTGCCCTTCGACGAGGGGCCGGGGCGCGCTAGAGCCGCCGGGACCGCCCTCCCCGAACCCCCCGGGATGGCGCTGGACCTGCCCGCGTTCCGGTCCCGCCTGGCCGAGGACGTGGAGGCGGTGCCGTTCGCCTCGGGTGTCCTCTCCTGCTCCCGCTCGCCGACGGCCCGGGACGACGCCCGGATGGCCGCCCTCGGCGAGACCCTGTCCGCGGGCGGCCTCTACCTGCTGGACGACGCCCTCTATCCGGAGGGGGTGGCCCTCCAGGAGGCGCGGCGCTCGGGGGTGGCCGCGATGTCGGTGACCTCCACGCTGGATACCGCAGGGGCGTCCGCGGAGGTCGAGCGGGCTCTGCTTCGGCTGCGCAACCTGGCGGTGTTGCGGGGCGAGGCGGTTGTTTCCGTCGAACTCGGGCCGGGGGGAGCCGCGCAGCTGCACCGGTTCGTCGGCGACCGTCGGCGCGAGGGCTACCAGATCGTGTTCGTGTCCGAGCTGATCCAAGGGGCGGGGAGCGGCAGCGGGAACTGAGACCGGCCGCGGTGGTCAGGCGACGCGGGCGGCGAGCGCCAGCGCGATGGACTCCAGCCCTTCGCGGCCCTCGGGGCGCAGCGGCGCCCCGGCCAGAGCCGCGGCAGCCTGCTCGCTCAGCTCTGCCACCCGGGCGGCACACGCCTCGACGGCGCCCGTGCCGCGAAGCAGGGCCAGCGCGGCGGCCAGCTCCGGGTCGGACAACGCCTCGCCAGCACCCCAGGCCGCCTCGAGCCGCGAACGTGCGGCCGGGTCGGCCCGGTCCAGCGCCTCGCGGATCACGGCGGACCTCCGGCCCTCGCGCAGGTCGGTGCCCTGGGGCTTGCCGGTCTTGCCGGGATCGCCACAGACGTCGAGCAGATCGTCCCGCAGCTGGAATGCCAGCCCCAGGGGGTTGGAGTAGCACAGCAACGCCTCGAGGGCCTCCGGCGCGGCTCCGGCCAGAGCGGCGCCGAAACGCACGGGACCGCGGGTGGTGTACGAGCCGGTCTTCAGGTCGTGCATCGTGTCGACGTCCGCCGAACCGCCCACGTCCAGCAGCTGGCCGTGGATGACCTCCCACTCCATCCGCGCCAGCTCGTCGAGGGCGCGGTGGCGGTGCGCCGCGCCCGAGCGCTCGACCATCATCCGGGCGGCCACGCAGGCCAGGTCGCCGGCCAGGATGCCCAGGTTGCGGCCGTGCTGCCGTCCGGCGTCATCGCCCGGCGGAGGGGTCAAGAGCAGGTGGACCGCCGGTCCGCCGCGGCGGACGTCGTCGTCGTCCATGATGTCGTCGTGGATCAGCAGGTAGCTCTGCAGAAGTTCGAGGGCCGAGCAGGCGCCCAGCAGGCCCGGGATCTCGGTCTCGGGCCGCAGGGACAGCGCGGCCAGGTAGGCCAGGGCCGGCCGCAACCGTTTGCCCCCCCGGAGGGTCAGCTCGGCCACGGCCTCCAGGAGCGCTCCGGTCTCGTCCCGCGAGCCGGGCACCCGGTCCCGGGCCCAGCCGAAGAAGTCGCTCAGCTCGCCATCCACGCGGCGGGCGATCCGGGCCAGGGTTTCCATCCCGTCGACGGTCATGGGCCGGTCGGCTCCTAGTACGGACTGTGGGTCGCCCGGATCGTCTCGCCCTCGAGGATCCGGCACGCCTCATCGTAGAGCGCATCCGCCCGCTCGAAGGAGTTGGCGATGCAGGTCATGCCCACCTTGCCGAACTGGGACAGGGTCCCGATCAGGTGGAAGGTGACCCCCTCTTCCTCCAGCGGGTTGAAGTGCAACCCGTTGTAGACCGAGATGTCGATCAGGTCCTCGGGCAGCAGCCCCTGGTAGCGCGGTGAGACCAGGTTGTCGGTGGCCCGGTAGTACTTGAGCTTGCCCGACACCGACCGGAACAGGCCGTGGCCCATGTCGTAGCTGCCCCGGGTCAGGAAGCGCAGCATCTGGTAGGGGTGGGTGGTACCCCCCTTGCGGAGGTTGATCTCGATCGCGTAGGCCTTCCAGCCGGTATCCGTGCGGGTCACCACGAAGTCGACGCCGAAGCGACCCAGGACGCCGTGGTCGGCGAGGACCTCTGCCACCCGCTCGCCCCAGTCCTGGACCAGGATCCGGTACTCCGGATCGGCCGGGAAACGGCAGCCCAGGAAGATCTGGCCAGACGGCCCACCGAGGATCTGATCGTGGGTCGAGATGATCACCGGCGTGCGGTCCGGGCTCACCCGGCACTGGATCGACGGGCTGCGCTTGTCCTCCCCGTCCACCCACTCCTCGCAGATCCCGCCCATCTCGTCGAAGGCTGCCCCGAAGCGCTCCCAGGTCTCGTTGGGGGCCTCGAACTTCAACTTCGGCAGGGCCTTGTTGACGGCGTTTCGCACCGCGGACGCGCCGCTCGGCCGTTCGCCGAGATCCGAGCGCTCGAGGATCGCGTTGCCCTCGCCGGAGAACCCCTCGTTGAGCTTGACCACGTAGCGCCGGGAATCGGGGCGCTCGTCCCACAGGTCGCCGACCGCCTCGGCCAGGTCACCCTGATCGCGGATGTCCTCGCGACCCGCGGGGAGGGGGACATCCGCCTCCTTGAACACCCGGCGGCTGCCGCTCTTGCTGCCCAGATCCCCCAGCTCGGGATCGCAGGCGTACAGCGGAAGACCGATACGCAAGGCGAGCTTGCGCTCCAGGTCCGTGGAGTTGAAGCAGGCGATGTGACCCATGTACGGAGCCGGGATCGCCCCGCGGATCCGTTCGATCATCCGCGGACGCTCCAGGATCTTCTGGGTCAATGGCTTGGGGGAGGTGTCGTGGGTGTCCAGCAGCAGCAAGCGCTTGCGGGCGTGGGACGCCGGGATGCCGTGCAACAGGTGGAGGTAGTAGTCGATGATGGTCGGGTCGACGGCCCGCGAGGTGATGTAGACCACCCGGGTCCGCGGATAGCGCAGCACCATCGTCTGGGTCAGCAGCCGCTCCTCGTAGTGCTCCACGCCGGGGATCTTGGCCAGCTCCCCCGGGTGCATGGTGAGCGACGGGACGACGACGACCGTGTGCTCGCGGCGGGTGTCCTCGACGAAGTGCTGGTAGTAGCTCAGGAGGTTCTTCTGCAGCGCCTCGAACGCTCTCAGCTCATCCTTCGGCGACGGGAACGGCGAAAAACCCGGTTGCTGCGCTTCCATGCGCCCTAGCCTATCAAGACGGCGGGGCTCTCGTCTCCAGCCACCCCCCTGACCGGCGGCGCGGGTACACTGGCCGCCGGAAGAGGTGCCCGATGTCCACCGCCCGGACCACGATCGTATTGACGCTGTCCCTGATGTGCGCCGCCGTCGCTGGCGGCCGCGAGCGGCCCGGGGACGGGCCATCGACCCCCCACGATCCGTCCCTGGACGCGGAGGCGGAGTTGCAGATCCTGATCGACAAATACCTGGACCGTTACCTGACCGTACACCCGGTCAGTGCCACCCGCCTGGGCGATCATCGCTTCGACGACCGCTGGCCCGATCCGAGCGCCGAGGCCGAATTCGCCTGGTCGGTCGAGGTGCGGGTCTATCGCGGCAAGCTGGAGAACGCCCGGATCGGGGTCGTCAGCCCCTACGACCGGGTGGACGCGGAGATCCTCGCCCATCACCTGGAGTCCACGCTGTTCAGCGCCGACGAGCTGCGGCCATGGGAGACCAACCCGCTGGCCGCGGTGGGCACGGTCGGCAGCGGCCTGGACTACCTGGTGTCCCGGAACTACGCGCCCCTCGATGAGCGCCTGACGAAGCTGGAGGCTCGGCTTCTGGGCCTGCCGGCCTTCCTGGAGGCCGCCCGCGGACGGCTCGACACCCCGGCGCGGATCCACACCGAGACAGCGATCCAGCAGAACCGCGGGCTCATCAACTTCGTCGAGGGATCGCTGCGGTCCGACTTCGCCGAGGTCCCCGATCGTCAGGTCGCGCTGGAGACCGCAGTGGAGGTGGCACTGGCGGCGCTGAAGGCCCACCAGGCCTTCCTGGAAGACGAGCTGCTGCCCCGCTCGACGGGCGACTTCCGGCTCGGCCCGGAACGCTTCGAGCGCAAGCTGGCCTTCGCGCTGAACACGAAGCTGGGGCCGGACCAGGTGGTGGCCCGGGCCGAGGCGCTGCTGGAGAAGACGACCGATGAGATGGCGCGCATCGCGACCGAGCTGCACCCGGCAGTGCTCGGGGCGCCCGCTCCGCCGACCCCGGATGACGCGTCCCGCGCCGTGCTGATCCGTGCGGTCCTCGACCAGCTCGCCGCGGACCATCCGGACGACGACACGCTGCTGGACGAGGCGCGGGCGACCCTGGCGGAGGCGACCCAGTTCGTGGCCGACCGCGGGCTGGTGGCCATGCCCGACGAGCCGGTGGAGATCATCGAGATGCCCGAGTTCAACCGCGGGGTCTCCATCGCCTACTGTGACGCGCCGGGCCCCTTCGAGAAGAGCCGGGAGACGTTCTACGCCATCGCGCCACCGCCTGCCGATTGGCCCGAAGAACGGCGCGAGTCGTTCTACCGCGAGTACAACTCGTGGATGCTCGTGGACCTGACCATCCACGAGGCGATGCCGGGCCACTACCTGCAGCTGGCCCACGCCGGCAAGGTCCACCGTCCGCTGCGAGCGGTGTTCTCGTCCGGGACCTTCGTCGAGGGCTGGGCCCTGTACAGCGAGTGGATGATGGGCCAGGAGGGGTTCGGCGGGCCGGAGTTGGAGCTGCAGAGGCTCAAGATGGTCCTGCGCCTGTGCATCAACGCCCTGCTCGACCACGGCGTCCACACCGGAGGGATGACCGAGGAGCAGGCGATGGCCCTGATGACCGAACGCGGCTTCCAGGAAGAGGGCGAGGCCGCGGGCAAGTGGCGCCGCGCCTGCCTGACGTCGGCCCAGCTGTCGACCTACCTCGTGGGGATGATCGAGGTCATGGACATCCGCCGGGATTTCGAGGACCGGGCCGCTGGCGAGTTCGACCTGCGCGAGTTCAACGACCTGACGCTCTCCCAGGGGTCCATCGCGCCGAGGCACATCCGCGCGTTGATGAATCTGCCGTCGTCGGGCGAGTGAGCGACCGCCCCCTCTCACAACCCGCCCAGAGGCATTACACTCTACAGCGACCATGACCGCCCCCCGCCGACACCTGATCCTGCTCCTCGAGATCGCCGGGGTGGTCATGTTCGTGGGACTGCTGGCCTACGCGCTGACCCGGCCGCCCCCCGTGGCGGGGCCGGCGGGGACCATCGACTGGGCCGAGATGGAGCGGTCGGATACCCGCTGGTCCGGGATCTACCTGGGGGAGGACAAGATCGGATTCTCCTCGTCGCGGGTGGAGCCCCTCGAGGTCGGTTTCCGCACCATCGACCGCTCCTTCCTGCGGCTGGGTAGCATGGGCGCGACCCGCGAGATCCATACCTACGCGACCGCCGAGCTGGACGACCAGCTGCGGGCCCGTTCGTTCGCCTTCGAGATGCAGACCGGCGACACCGTGTTCCGCGCCCGCGGCGATGGCACCACCGTCCACTACTCCATCGGCGATGGGCTGGAGGAGACGATGGTCGTGCCCGAGCTGCCGTTGCTCAGCGGCTTCCATCCGCGCCTGCTGGCGGGGGCGGAGCCCGGCTCCGTGGTGGAGCTGCCCTACCTGGATCCGGCGACGATGACCCGCGACGCGGTCACCTACCTGGTGGGGCGGCGGGAGCCGGTGCCGGGGCTGGAGGGGATCGACGCGCGCCGCATCGACTACGACCTCAAGGGGGCATCGGTCACCCTGTGGATCGACGAGGAGGGGCAGTCCATTCGCGAGGAAGGGCTATTGGGGATGGTGGTGCTGCGGGAACCCCGGGAGCGGGCCCTGTCCCGGGGCTGGCCCGCGGGTGAACCGGTGGACGTGGTCCAGCTGTCGGCGGTGCCGGTGGACCGGCCCATCGATGGTGCGAGGACATCGCGGGTGCTGGTGGTCCGCCTGCACGGACCCGACAGCCTGGCACCGCTGCTGGAGGCGGCCCACGGCGAACGGTACGACGGGCAACAGCTGGGCATCCACGTACCGGCGGCGGCGGACCTGCAATCCTACGTCTTGCCCGCGACCGACGAGGGATTCGCGCCGTTCCTGGCCGCCGAGCCACTGATCGAGGTCGAGGACCCGGCGATCCAGGAGGCCGTCAATGGCGTGCTGGCCGACGAGCTGGACGCCGAGACCGCCGCCCGGCGGCTCGTGGACTGGACCTTCAATGCCCTGGAGAAGGTGCCGGAGATCGCGCCGCCGTCGGCGCGCAACGTGCTGGAGCAGCGGCGGGGGGACTGCAACGAGCACACAGCCCTGTACACGGCCATGGCCCGCGCCGCAGGCCTGCCGACCCGGGTGGCCGCCGGCCTCGTCTACACCGACGCGCTGTTCTCCAAGGGCAGCTTCTACTACCACGCGTGGCCCGAGGTCTGGCTCGGCACCTGGGTGCCGGTGGATCCGACCTTCGGCCAGTTCCCCGCCGACGCGACCCATATCAAGCTGGTCGAGGGGGGGCTCGACCGGCAGACCGAGCTGATCGGCGTGATCGGCGCCCTGTCCGCCGAGATCGTGGAGGTCCGATGATCAGGCTGGAGAAGCTCACCAAACGTTACGGGCGGATCACCGCCGTCGACGGGCTGGACCTGCACGTCCGCAAGGGCGAGGTCTTCGGCTTCCTGGGACCCAACGGCGCGGGGAAGACCACGACGTTCAAGATGCTGTGTGGCCTGATCCAGCCCACGTCGGGAAAGATGGCCATCGACGGCATCGACGTGCTGCGGGAGCCCATCCGCGCCAAGCGGATCACCGGCTATATCCCCGACCGCCCGTATCTGTACGAGAAGCTGACCGGGGACGAGTTCCTGGCGTTCGTCGGCGGGATCTACGGGCTGGAGCCCACCGAGGTCCGGCGGCGCGCGGACGAGCTGCTGGGCTTCTTCGACCTGCTGGAGTTCCGGGGCGAACTGGTGGAGGGCTACAGCCACGGTATGAAGCAGCGGCTGACACTGTCAGCAGCGCTGCTGCCGCGGCCGCCCCTGCTGGTGGTCGACGAGCCGATGGTGGGACTGGATCCCTCCGGCGCGAGGCTGGTCAAACAGGTGTTCCGCTCCAAGGCCGAGCAGGGGGAGACCGTGTTCCTCTCGACCCACACCCTGGAGGTGGCCGAGGAGGTCTGTGACCGCATCGCGATCCTGCAAAAAGGGCGAATCCTGGCGTCGGGTACAATGGACGAACTGCGCCAGCTGCAGCGGGATGGGGAAGCCAATCTGGAGGCGATCTTCCTGTCGGTCACCGGTGGCGCTGACATGCAGGAGGTGATCCAGGTGCTGCGGTCCTGAGGTCCAGCGCCGGGAGCCGACGATGCGCAAGCTTGTCCCCCTGCTGATCCTGCTGATCGCCGGCTTCGGCTGTGCCCATTCCCGTGGGAGTTTCACCGACGGCCGCTTCGCCGAGGGCGCACTGGAGTACCGGGTGGGGGCCCTGTCCGGCCACTGGGTACTGGCCTCGCGCAAGCCCGCCGACGTGGCCTTTGCCCGCCCCGACCTGGGCGCCACCGTGTACGTGGACAGCTCCTGCAATCGGTACCGGGACGCCTCGCTCAACGTGCTCGCCAACCACCTCCTCTTCGGGTTCGACGACATCGAGGTGCTCGTACAGGAGCTGCTGGAGATCGACGACCGCGAGGCGCTGCGGCGCGTGGTGTCCGCCCGGCTGGACGGCGTTCGGATCCAGCTCGGCGTGACCGTGATCAAGAAGAACAGCTGCATCTTCGACCTGGTGCTGGTCGCTCCCCAGGAGGCCTTCGAGGACGCCTGGGACGACTACGTTCCCTTCGTCGAGGACTTCCGCGTGGACAGCTGCCCGTGAGCCAGGCAGGGGGCCAGACGCTGGGCGGGGTCGGCGCCGTCGGCCGCGTCGTGATGGAGTTCGCCGGCCAGTTCGGCGGGATCGCGGCCCTGACCTGGGACGTGATCGTGTCCCAGCTGCGGGGGCCCCGGGAGTGGACGCTCACCATCCAGCAGCTGCGGGTGGTGGGTGTGCAGTCGATGTCCATCGCCTTTCTGACCGCCGCGGCCACCGGGATGATCTTCGCGGTCCAGTTCGGCTGGGGATTACGGCGCTTCGGTGCCTCCCTGTACGCCGGCAAGCTGGTCTCGATCGCGTTCGTGATGGAGCTCGGCCCCGTGCTGACCTCGCTGGTGGTCGGCGCCCGTATCGGTGCCGGCATCACCGCCGAGCTGGGCTCGATGCGGGTCACCGAGCAGATCGACGCCATCCGCGCCCTGGGCGCCAACCCCGTGGGCAAGCTGGTGGCACCCCGCGTGATCGCCTGCACCCTGGCGATCCCGATCCTGGTCATGATGGCGGACCTGATCGGCACCATCGCCGCGATGTTCATCACCATGGCCTCGGTGGGGGTCAGCACCCGGTTCTACTGGGACCAGGTGCTGACGACCGTGGGCATCGGCGATCTCTGCCACGGGCTGATCAAGAGCGTGTTCTTCGGTTACGTCATCGGTGTCCTGGGTTGCTACTACGGCATGCGGACCTGGGGTGGGACCCAGGGGGTGGGCCGCTCCACCACCGAGGCGGTGGTCTCCATCGCCATCACGATCCTGATCGCGGACTTCCTGCTCACCAAGATGCTGCTGCCGATCCTCTGAGGACACCGACGTGGACGCCGTAGACGCCGCCGTGGACGCACCCGAACCGATCATCGCGTTTCGGGACGTGTGGAAGCGCTTCGGCCCCAAGGTGATCTACGAAGGGCTGGACCTGGACGTGTTCCCGGGCGAGACCCTGACCATCATCGGCGGTTCGGGTACGGGCAAGTCGGTGATGCTCAAGTGCCTGATGGGCCTGCTCCACCCGGACAAGGGGCAGATCTATGCGTTCGGCCACCAGGTGACCGGGCTGAAGGAGCGCCAGTTCCAGGCCATTCGCCGCCGGGTCGGGATGCTGTTCCAGGGGGCGGCGCTGTTCGATTCGCTGACCGTGGCCCAGAATGTGGCCTTCCCCCTACGCGAGGCGGGCGAGCGCGACCGGGAGACGATCCGCCAGCGGGTGGCCGAGACCCTGGAGCTGGTGGGGCTGCCGGGCGTCGAGCAGCAGTACCCGGCGGACCTGTCCGGCGGCATGCAGAAGCGGGTCGGGCTGGCCCGGGCCATCGCCGTGGAGCCCGAGGTGATCCTCTACGACGAACCCACCACTGGCCTCGATCCGACCAACGTCCACCGCATCAACCGGCTGATCCGTGAGCTGCAGCGCCTGCTGAAGGTGACCAGCATCGTGGTGACCCACGACATGGGCTCGGCCTTCGACATCAGCAACCGCTTCGCCATGCTCTACAACCACCGCATCGAGTGGACCGGAGCCGTCGACGAGGCACGCACGACGGACAACCCGATCGTCAAGGCCTTCATCCAGGGCAACATCGGGGACTGACGGGGTAGAATCGGCGCAAACCATGGAACGCAGCACCCGCACCGAGTTCGTCGTCGGCCTGTTCGTCATCGCGGGCATCGCCCTGTTCGTCACCGCGTTCTTCATGCTGGGCGCCGAGACCCCGGTCTTCGAGCGGAACTACAAGCTCAACTGCTCGTTCGAGAACATCTCCGGGCTGCGCGAGGGCGCGTCCGTACGGCTGGCCGGGATGCAGGTCGGTCAGGTGATCAGCGTCAGCTTTCCCAACAACCTCGCCGAGAGCGAGGTGGATGTGGTGATGCAGATCCAGCGCAAGTACCAGCACCGGATCTACGAGGACTCGGTGGCCAAGATCGCCACCGAGGGCGTCCTGGGCGACAAGTTCATCTCGATCTCGGTGGGGTCGCCCTTCGACGAGAACCTGCAGCCCCACAAGATGCTCGAGGACGGGGACGCGATCCCGCGGGTGAACACCCAGCGGATGGAGGACTACCTGGGCAAGGCGGACCGGATCCTCGACAACATCGAGGAGAGCACCGTCGAGATCAAGAACATCCTCAAGGGCCCGGAGGGGGATCGCGCCGGGGTGGCGCTGGTGGACATCTTCGAGAGCCTGCGGGGGGTGGTCAGGGAGCTGGAGCAGGGCCAGGGCCTGCTCCACGAGCTGGTCTACGACCGCAAGAGCGCCGAGGACTACCGCAACGCCATGGCCAACCTGGAGCGGGTCACCGCCAGCGTCGACCGCATCCTCGACGAGGTCGAATACGGCGACGGCACCGTCCACGCCCTGGTCTACGAGGACGACGCCGCCGAGATGATCCGCGAGATCACCGCCGCCGCCGACGAGATCGACGGCCTGATCGAGGACGTCAAGGTCAAGGAGGGGCTGTTCAACACCCTGATCTACGACGAGGGCGAGAAGAACCTGCTGGTCAACCTCACCGACGCCTCGGCCAACCTGCGGGAGGTCACCCGCATGATCCGCGACGGTGAGGGCACCATCGGCGCCCTGATCACCGACCCCACCGTCTACGAGGACCTGCAGACCCTGCTCGGCCGCGCCGAGCGCAACAAGATCCTCAAGGAGTACGTCCGCCGCACCATGGTGACCAACGAGGCGGCGGAGGGGCTTCAGGGGGACGGGGCGCCCTAGGCGTCCCCATTCTGGTAGCTCGTGCCTCCGGAGAACGCCCTGGTCGCCAGCCGCACCCCATCCCTGCTCCGCCCCCGCTTGCTAGGCCTGCGCAATACCTGGCTGCGTTCGTCGCCCCGGCAGCGCTGGGCCTATGGCTTCTTCGCGCTGCTGACCGCGGCGTTCTGGGTGGCGATGCTCGGACTCTCGATCTACCTGCTCGAGCAGATCTACTCGGTGGACGTCTTCGGACCCGTGCTGGCCCGCAAGTTGATGGGGATGTTGCTGCTGAGCTTGCTGGTGATGCTCGTGTTCTCCTCACTGATCTCGGGCATCAGCTCGTTCTTCCTGTCCGACGACCTCGAGCTGCTGCTCCAGTTGCCGGTGAGCCGTGCTCGGTTCCACTACGCGCGGCTGGTCGAGACGGCGCTGTCCAGTTCGTGGATGGTGCTCATCTTCGGGCTGCCGATCCTGCTGGCCTACGGGATCGTCGGAGGCGGATCGCTGCTGTACTACCCCTCGGTGGTGGTGGTGCTGCTGGCGTTGACGATCATCCCTTCGGCGTTCGGGGCGATCCTGGCGGCGGTGCTGGTCAATGTCTTCCCGGCGCGACGGGTCCGCGAGCTGCTGATGGTCGCCGGCCTGGTGGTGGCCACGGCGCTGTTCTTCCTGGTGCGCTCGGCGCGGCCGGAGCTGCTGGTGGACGCCGAGAGGTTCGCGACCATCGCCGATTTCTTCGCCGCCATCCGCTCCCCCGAGTCGATCCTGCTGCCATCGAGCTGGGCGACGGGGCTATTGCTGTGGGGCCTGGGCGAACCGGCCACACAGCCCGGACTGGCCGCGGCACTGCTGGTGTGCGGCACGGCGACGGCAGCGGCTCTCTCGCGCTGGATCATCGCCCCGATCTACGCCAGCGGGCGCACCCGGGCCCAGGAGGCGGGAACGCCGCGGCTGGCGCGCAACCGCTTCGCCGAGCGGGCATTGGTGGCCTTCGCCAGCCCGTTCTCGCCGATCCTGCGGGCGATGCTGATCAAGGACGTGCGGACCTTCTTCCGGGACGCGGGCCAGTGGACCCAGCTGATGATGATCGGCGCACTGGTGTTCATCTACCTGTACAACGTCCACGTCCTGCCCCTGGACCAGAACCCCTTCCCGACCTTCCGCCTGGAGAACCTGATCGGCTTCCTCAACGTGGGGGTCACCGGGTTCGTCCTGGCCGCCCTGTCGGTGCGGATCAACTACCCGGCGGTCAGCGCCGAGGGCCGGGCCTTCTGGATCCTGCACGCCTCTCCCATCGGCGCCGAGCGCTTCCTGCGGGCCAAGTTCGTCTGGGGATTGTTCCCGATGCTCGCCATGGGCGAGCTGCTGGTCATCACCTCCAACGTGCTGCTGGGCGTCGGTACGCTGTTCATGGCGTTGTCGATCTTCACCGTGGCGGTGCTGGCGGTGGGAGTGACCGGGCTGGGGGTCGGGATCGGCGCGATCTACCCCAACTTCAAGGCCGACACCGCCGCGCGCATCGCCTCGGGGCCCGGCGCGATCCTGTACATGGTGATCACCTCGCTGTTCATCGCCGCGGTGATCGCCCTCGAGGGTATCCCGGCCTCCTGGTTGCTCACCGCCCAGTTCCTGGGCAAGCCGATCACGGCGACGATGGTGCTGGCGACCGCGGCGGGCATCGCTTCGGCGGTTGCCCTCAACGTGTTCGCGGTGCGCTGGGCGATGCGGCGCGGGGCGCGGATCCTGTGGCAAGAGGGCGGATGAGATCCGCCCTGGCTCAGGGCTGCCAGACCACTCCGGTGGCCAGGTCGACGGCCAGCGAACGTGGGCCGGGTCCGGGCGCCTCGGCCAGCCATCGGCGGAAGTCTTGCTGGCCCACCCCCACATCGAGTCGGATGGGAACGACCCGTGGCGGATCCCCCAGCGCCCCCACCCAGAGGACGGGATCGCCGTCCCCCCCTGGCGCTGGCCCCTCCACGGTCACGTGGAGCGTGGAGCCCTGACACCGAAACGCCCAGCTCGGCCCATCCAGACCGTGGATCGGGACCGCACCCTCGGCCTCCAGCACCTCCCGCGCGGAGCGCAGGCGCTCCTCCACGTCACACCCCGCCGCGAGCCAGATCTCGTCGGCGGGCGTCGATTCCTCCGCCGGCTCGACGGGTGGAGCGGGCCGGCAGGAGCCGACGGCGGTCAGGGCGGCGGCCGCAGCCAACGACACCCGTGCGATCCGGCCGGCTGTTCCCGCGGTGGCCAATCGGACGTTCATTCAGGTGATTGTCGCAGACGAACGCCGCCGCGGGCGCCCCGCGGTGGAAAACGGGTATGCTGGGAGCGTCGAGTGGGGAACGGGGAGTGGGCCGCAAGCACAGCACTCGCAGGGAGCGCGCTCGTCCTTGGACGTGGCGACCCTCCCTCCGGCGGAGGTGCCGCATGAAGCGACACAAGGCCCCGGCACTCGCCTCGCTGCTGCTGCTGCTGCCTCTGGGCTGTGCCCATTACCTGGATCGCATCCCCTCGGCCCCCGCGCCCACCGCGGCGGGCGAGGTCGACCAGGTTGATCTCCCCCGGGACGCCGTGCGCGCGTTCATCGAGTCCCGGCACTCGATCTACCAGGGCGATCTCCTCGGCGCCCTGCAGCACCTGCGCGCGGCCTCGGCCCACGACGACAGCTCTCCGGCCCTGCGTACCCGGCTGGCCGAGGCCTATCTGCAGCTGGGTCAGCTCGACGACGCGATGCGACTCTGCCGCCAGGCGCTGAAACTGGACGGCGGCCACTGTCCAGCCCACCACATGCTCGGGAGGGTCGCCTCATACCGGGGTGACCTGGACGTGGGCGATGAGGCCCTGCGCCGCGCCCTCGAATGTGACCCGGACCAGGACGATGCCTGGCGTGACCTGAACTTCCTGCTGCGTGCGCAGGGTCGTTTCGAGGAGCAACTCGAGCTGCTGGACCGGATGGGCAACCACACCGCCGACGAGGGCTGGCTGCTGCGCCATCGCGGAGAGACCCTGAAGACCCTCGGCCGGTCGGACGAGGCGATGGAGGCGCTGCGGGCGGCGGTGGAGGTGGATCCCGAGGACGAGGAATCTCTCGCCATCGTCCTGGGCGCCTACGCCGACGCGAAACGCCCGGAGCTGGCAGTCGCGTTCCTCGAGGACCTGGTCTACCGCTATCCGTCCAGCATGCAACTCCGCGAGCACCTGGCGCGCACCTACGCCGCTGCCGGCCGCTACGACGATGTCATCGGCCAGTACATGTCCGAGTACGAGCAGGATCCGGACAACCGGGACCTGTACGCGGTCCACGCCGCCGACTGGCTCGAGCGCTTGCTGCGCTTCGCGGAGGCCGAGGAGCTACTGGTCGCCACGGCGGCGGAGTTCCCCGACAGCTCGATGATCTGGCTGAAGTTGGGCTGGATCCGCGAGGCGGCGGGAGACCTGGAGGGAGCGGAGCGAGCCTGGTCCGAGGTCGAGCGGGACGATCCCTACGGCACCATCGCCCTGCGGGAGCGGGCGCGAGTGCTGGTCGCGGCCGAGCGGACGGAAGAGGCGGCCGAGCTGCTGGCCCAGGCCGTCGCCGCCAACGCCGATTCCGGACTGCCGCCGCAGCTGGACATCCACGTGGATCTGATCCAGTTGCGGGCCGACGAAGGGGACTTCCTGGGCGCCCGTCAGGCCCTCGCGCCCCTCCGCGCCGAGGACCCGGACCTCCATACGCGCCAGCTCGGCTGGCTCCACTGGAAGATGGGGGAGATCGCCCAGGCCGAACTCATCCTCGGCGAGGCGATCCAGGGGGAAGGGGTGCAGCCCGCCGCCAGCCTGCTGCTGGCGGACATCTACCGCCGCGAGGGTCTGTACGAGCTGGGCGCCGAGGTGCTCGAGGCCGCGCTGGCCAGACTCGACGGGCCGTCGGCGGCGCAGATGCTTCCGAGGGGCCGATACCCAACCGATAGCCTGCAAAAGACCCAGATCCGGAGCTACCAGGTGGACGTGCTCGCCCACCTCGCGTTCCTGCTGGGCCTGGCCGGCGAACAGGACCGCGCCCTGACCACCATGCACCGGGTCCTGCAGCTGGACCGCGACGACATCCGCGCTCTGAACTTCATCGGCTACACCTATGCCGAGCAGAACCGGGAGCTGGAGCTGGCCGAGGACTACGTGCGCGAGGCCCTGACCCTGCAGCCGCTGGACCCGGCGGTGATGGACAGCCTGGGCTGGGTCCTCTACCGTCAGGGGCGCCTCGACGAGGCGCTGGACGCGCTGGAGCAGGCACGGCAGCGAATGCCAGACTCGGCCGTGATATGGCACCATCTCGGGGTCGTGTACCTAGATCTCGACCGGACCGGGGATGCCCGCGAGAGCCTGGAACGCTGCCTCGAAACCGTGGATCCGGTAGATCCCGAGTCGGTGGGCTCCGCCGACCGCGCCAGGGAACTGCTCGACGAGCTGGACGCGGGAGGGACACCGTGATTCGCCATACTCGGCTCGCGCTGCTCGCCGCCCTCCTGGCGTGTCTCCCGGGCTGCCGGCCGATCCCCCCGCGCGGGCTGCCCCAGGATCCCGGGGAGGCGCTGTCGTCGATCCAGGCCCTCGACCGCCCCACCCAGCTACGGGTTCGTGGTCGCTTCCGGGTGGCCATCAGCGGGATCGCCGTCGACTTCGGCGTCGACCTGCTCGCCGATCGCCGCGGCAACGCGAGGGTCGACCTCGACTACCCCTTCGGCGGGCGGGCGATGACCCTCGTGTTGTCCGAAGATGGCGCCTTGCTCGGCGAGGCGCACGGGCTGGACCTGGTGCTGTTCACACCCGACGCGGGCTCGCTGATGGGGCGGGTCGCCGGTCCGAATGCGGACGCCTCGCAGCTGGTCGATCTGTTGCTGGGCCGCCTCCCAGGCGGATTCGACGGTCGGGTCACCTGGGAGCGGCGGGAGCAGCACACCGTGCTGGCCATGGAGATGCACGGTGGCCGGCGCGCTCTGTTCGACCTGGAGCAGGCCCCGGTCCGCCTGCAACGAATGGTCCTCGAAGACGGTGACAAGGGCGTCCTGGCGACCGCCACGTGGACCGACTGGCGCGAGACCGAGGGGATCTGGATGCCCTCGGACGTGGAGCTGGACGTGCCCGGCTCCATCGGACTCGTCTCCCTCAACGTTCGCGAGATCCAGACCGCCCCCGAGGTGAGCGCGGAGACGTACCGGGTCGAACCGCCGACCGGGGACTACAAGCCCTTCGAGAGCCTCTTCGAGAGCCTCTGAGGTCCACGAAGCGCCGGCCAACGTCGCGCTGGGAGCCGGGTCAGTCCAGCGAGCCCAGCAGCAGGGCGACGATCACCACCAGCAGCAGTCCTGCGGCAAAAAGCAACCAGCTGAGGGGAACCATCTGTGCGCCACCGTCGCGGCGGGCGCTCGAGGTAGGGGTAGCGGTCGTCTCGGCGCCGTAGGGTGCCCCCAGCTCCATCCGCAGGACCACGTCCTGGCGCTGACCATCGACATTGGCCGTGAAGGGAAGGTCGATGGAGCGGGGTCCGCGAATCTGCGGCCGGCCGAGCCCCGTCGGGCGGTGGCGGGCCAGGGCAGGTACGCGGATGTTGATGATCTCGGGCGCTGGCGGCACGCCGGAGGCCGGCTTCGGCACCGGCTCCCCCTCGTCTCCCGTGGCGACCGGCTGGTCCCCGCGGCTGTCCCAGGGCGCGTCGTCCTGGCGGCCTTCAGCCGGGGCATGTGGGCGAGCTGGTGGTGCGATGCTGCCGGGGGGCACCGTGTGGGGCCGGGTAGCCCCGCCCACGAGCGCATCCGGCGCGACCTCGGGGCTGCTCGCCGGCGCCGGTTCCAACTCCGCGGCGCCTGGGTCCTCGGCCGGGGGCGAGTGGTCGACGACGGGCAGCTCGGGACCGATGGTCGCGGGCTTGCTGTCCGCCCCCGCCGCCGGCAGCTCGGTCAGCTCGGATCCTGCCGACGGGCGCTCGTCGGCCAGCACCGTGCGGTCTTCGTCGGGATCCAGCCAGCCCCCCCGGGGTCGGGCGCGGCCAAAGAGCCGCTGGTCGGCACGGTCGAGGGCGCCGGCCCGCGGTCGTCGCTGGCCGTAGAGCTGGGTCTGCTCCTCCTCCGGTCCACCCTCGGCCGCGAACCCCGGCCGCAAGCTGGCGGCGCGCCCCGAACTCCACGATCGCGGCGGCCGGGCGTTGCGCGCCACCACGGCCGTGAGCCGATCCAGCAGCTGCTGCAGGCCCTGTGCCCGATGAGACGACGTCGCCACATAGGGCCAGTTGCCTTGGTTGAGGGCGGCCTCGAGGTGGCGAATCGGCAGCGCGTCGGGCAGGTCGCGCTTGTTGTACTGCAGCATCACGGCCAGCTCTTCCAGCTCCACACCCTGGGCCTGGAAGGCTGCCTCGATCTCCCCGATCGCCGCCCGATTGTCTTCCATGGCAGCCGGGCTGGAGTCCACCAGCAGCACCAACCCGTCGGCGCCGCTGAGCAACTCCTGGAAGCTCTTGCCCGCCGGCTGCTCCTCATAGCCCACCAGGTGCAGCACCAGATCGAGGCCCTGCCGACGGATCAACGGTCGGGGCCGGTAGCGGAGTTCGTAGATCGGCGGTGCATCCGGACTGGGAATCACGACCGCGTCCGGACCCCCCGGCACGAGGGTACGCAGCTCCCGGAAGGTGGTCCCCACGCCGGCGTCGAGCGCCCCGGCGAACGCCACCTTGCACACGAGTTGCCTTTTTCCGCTGTCGACGACCGTCACGAGTGGATTTGCGCTCCTGGGCCCCCGGGACCCTCTTTCTTCGGGTCAGCACCCGAATCGCGTCATTCTATTCCGCGCCAGAAAGCCCGATCAACACCCGCGCGCGCGTTCTCAATCTTGTATTCCTGGCCCGGTTGGTGAGATATCGCCAGGGCTCTGGTATCTTGAACCGAGCGTACCCAAGTGAGGGACAAGTATGACTGCGGGTACCGGGGTTGAAGTCGATCTCGCGATCGCCCGGGGCGAGACCTACATGCACAAGGCGAGGTTCCGATCGTCGAACATCTTGACGGTCGGCACCAACCCCATGACTGCGATCCGCCTCGAAGGCGACGGAATCCCCGATTTCCTCGAGTTCCTCAACATCTCCCCCGACGAGGTACTGCTCCGCTTCACCCCCGAAATCCAGGTCGAGGTGCTGTCCGGCTCCCAGGTCGTCGCGACCCGCGCGCTGATCGACGGCGGCTTCGCCAGACCCTCCGGCGATGCTTTCGGCGTGGTCCTCGAGACCGGGGGCAAGGCCGTGATCCGGCTGGGCCCCTACAAGCTGATGATCAAAGTCGATCCGCCGACCGACACCGAACTGCTCTCGGTGGCCGCGGACGATCCGGACGATGCCTCCTGCGGGCGTTGCGGCACCAAGCTGCGCCTGGTCCTGGCCGGCGGTGGCGCCCTGACCCCCTGCTCCGCCTGCGGTGTCTTCAACCGCGTGAGCGTCACGAGCACCCGGCAACAGCAGATGGAGGACCAGCAGACGCGGATGGCGATGCCCGTCGGCGTGGAGACGGACCCCGACTCCGATGCCCCGGCCGCCAACCTGGCCCGGGGTAGCGGTGACGGCGACGAACCGGTCGATCCCGGATCGTCCACTGGCCGCGGTGTCAGCGAACTGCCGACCTTCGACGCCATCAGCGTACTTCGCTCCGAGGACGCCCCGGACGGCGGCGCCGACGCATTGCAACAGCTCGGGCTCGGCGATAGCGGCGATGACGCGAGCCCGATGAACCTGGCGGCGGACCCGGGCTCTGCCGCTGGCGCGGCCGCCGAATTGAACTCTCCCGACGCCATCGACCCAGGCAGCTCCACCGGCCGGGCGGCCAGTGACCTGCCCACTTTCGACGCCATCGCGGTGCTCAAGGAAGATGCCCCCGCGGCGCCCCGGGCCGCGACGATCAACCTGGCGAATACGCCGGACGATCCAGAACAGGGCTCTGCATCGGATGCCGATGAACCGGCTCCGGTCCCAGCTGCACCACCGCTCCAGGAAATCGCGGTGGCGGAAGCCCCGCCACCGCTACCGGAACCGGCCTCTCCGCCGGCCCCCAAGGAGGAGGAGTCCGTGACCCAGACCCCCCCGCCCTCGGATCCGACCGAGGCCTCGCAAGACTTCAGCCCGACAACCGGCCAGTGGGAAGAGACCCTGACGATCCAGGCAGTCAAGCCGAAGCCGCGCTCGATGCTGCCGTGGATCATCGTGATGGTGATTGCCTTCCTGGGCATGATCGGACTCGCGGCCATCATCGTGGCCATCCGGCTCCTGCCCGGGTTGCTCTGACGCCAGCCCGGACTCCGGCCCAGGGACGCGGATCAGCGGACGGCGGACCGAATTCCACCACACGCACGGCCGAGGGGAATCATGCCGAGCCATCGTCGACTCCCGACCCTGTTGATCGCCGCCGTGGCGGCTGCCGGTTTCTCCCAGCCCGGGTGGTGCGCCAGCGACTCGATCCTGATCTACGGGCCGGACAACGCGGGAGCGGAAGAGCTGGCCCAGGCGACGGCTTTGCTGGCAATGACCGTGGACGAGGATGAGATACCCGACGCCTCGATCCACGTCCTCGACCTGCCCTTCTCGTCGGCGGATCCCGTGTGGATCGCCGGTGATTCGCGTGTGGTCCCCTGCACCGATCCGGCGCTGGAGAGCGAGGACATCCCCGGACTCGTGGCCCAGGCCGTCGAGCACATCGACGCCCTGGACTACGAGGCAGCCAAGCGGCTGACGGACCAGGCCATCACGGCCATGCCGTGCGCCCCGGGCGCAGTCGACCGCGCCGCCCTGCTCGACGTGTACTACTTCCGGGGGATCGCGGCGTTCCACCTGGGCGACCGCGACGGCGCGCGGCAGAACTTCCAGTACGCCCTGGCCATCGACCGGGAGAAGACCTGGGACACCGACTACCCCCCCGAGCCCCAGCAGGTGTTCCTGCTGGCCAAGGAGGACGCCATCGGTCTGGACCGGGTCAGCCTCGGCATCGATCTGGCCGGCGACCAGGTGTCCGAGTTCAACTTCGATGGTGCCGCGCACGCCCCGGAAAGCTCCCACGAGCTCAGCGTGATCCCGGGCATGCACCTGGTGCAGTACACCGCTGCCGACACGGCCTACTCCCGGCTGGTCGAGGTGCGGCCTGGCGGTTCCGCTGCACTGGTCACCCGCCAGGGGCTGACCTCGGCGGTGATCAGCGGCCCGGCGACCGGGGGGATGCTGCCGGCGGCGCGGGCGAGCCTGCGCGCGCTGGTACAGGGTCGCAACCTCAAGCGGGCCTACGTGGTGGTCGTCAACGAAGACGACACGGGCCGCATCTACCTGTACGACGAGACCTACACGACCCTCGCCGAGGCAGCGAGTGTCGGCGGGTCCGGCGGCAGCGGTGGCAGTGCTGGAGGCGGCGGCGAGGCTCCCCCGCCCACGAGCGCCAGTCCCGGCGGACTGACCCTCGGGCTAGCCGGGTTCGCGCTGGCCCACGGCTCCAGCTACGCAGGCTTCAACCTGCGTGGGCATGTCCGGCTGGTCGAGGGGCTGGAACTGGACCTGGGCGGCGGGATGAACGTCACCAGCTACCAGGACGAAGACGGACGAGTCGGCGTCGGGATGCCCTACCTCCGGGTGGGCGCCCGGTACCGATTCGGCAGCGGCGTGGCGCGGCCCTACGTGGGCGCCGCCTTCCTGATGAGCTTGTGGAACGACCTGGCACAGGCGGTCGACGGGAGCACGAGTAGCGTCCGGGTCTCCCCGGGCGGCGTGGCCCTGCTCGGCCTGGATCTACAACTGACCAGCAAGGTCGTCCTCAATATCGAGCTCCCGGTGGGGTACTCGCGGTCCTTCTGGCTCGCTCCCCAGCTCGGCCTCGGCTTCCGGTTCTAGCCCGCCCTCCTTGGCAGCGCCCGAAGCTGCGCCTATAAACGCGGGACGGGACCGTGTTCCCAGGAGGTGCGGATGAGCGACGAGAAGCCCCCTTTTGATCTTTCCAACCTCGGTGACCTGAGCGGCATGCTCGGCAACCTGATGGGCCAGGTGCAGCAGGTGCAGGCCCAGATCCAGCAGACGCGGGAGACCCTCCGCGGAAAGACGGTCGAGGGCCGCGCGGGCGGCGGCATCGTCAAGGTGACAGCCAACGGCGGCGGCGAGGTGGTCCGGATCGAGATCGACCCGGTGGCGGTTGATCCACGGGACATCCCGATGCTCGAGGACCTGATCACCGCCGCCACCAACGACGCGCTGGCCCAGGCGCGGCAGATGCTCAAGGACGAGATGACCCAGGTGACCGGCGGGATCCCGATCCCTGGACTGATGGACCTGCTATGAGCGATCCGGTCCGCCGCCTGGTCGACCAGCTTACGCGGCTGCCCAGCGTGGGTGAAAAGACCGCGACGCGGCTGGCGTACCACATCCTCCGCGACCGCCAGGACCTGGCACGGGACCTGGCAGAGGCCCTCGTCTCCGTGGCCGAGGACGTCCGACTGTGCTCGGTCTGCTGCAACTTGTCGGGGACCGATCCGTGCCCGATCTGCGCCGAACCACGCCGCGATGTGGGCCTAGTATGTGTGGTCGAGCAGCCCCAGGATATCCCCGCCGTCGAGCAGAGCGGCGAGTATTCGGGCACGTTCCACGTGCTCCACGGCTCCCTCAACCCCCTCGACGGGGTCGGTCCCGAGGACATCCACGTGGCCGAGCTCCTCGCCAGGGTGCGTGACGGCGACCTGTCGGAGGTGATCCTGGCCACCAATCCGACGGTGGAGGGCGAGGCGACCGCCCTGTACCTGGCCAAGCTGCTCAAGCCCCTGGAGATCCGCGTCACGCGCATCGCCCAGGGGATCAGCGTGGGTAGCGAGCTGGAGTACACCGACGGCGGGACCATCGCCCGGGCGCTGCGCAACCGACAGGAGATTTGAGGCGCGTCAGCCTTCACCGCCATCCCCACCCACCCCGGGCGGTTGGTGACAGGCCACCCAGTGTCCCGAAGACCGGCGGAGGAGCGAAGGCGAGCGGGCGTGACAGCGGGGCTCCACCAGCGGACAGCGGCCGACCAACGGACAACCCGTCTCCGCAGGCACCGTGGCTCGGCCGTCGCCCGCCAGGGAAAACCGCGCCGGGATGGCGACATCGCGGCCCATCCCGGACGAGCAGGACGCCGCCAGCGCCCGGGTCAGTGGGTGTTGCGGCCGCGCCGCCAGCGCGCGCGCCGGGCCCACCTCGACCACACGGCCCGCCAGCATCACAGCGACACGATCCGCCAGGGCACAGGCCACGGCCAGGTCACGAGTCAGCAGCAGGAAGGCCACCCCCTGCTCCAGCTGGAGCGCCTGCAGACGTTCGGCCAGCTGGGATCGGGCCGACAGGTCGAGGCCCGCGAGGGGATTGTCCAGGATCACCAGATCGGGGTGCATCGCCAGCGCCCGAGCCAGCGCGACCCGCTGCTGTTCCCCGGGGGTCAGCTCCGCTGGTAGCCGCCGACTGCGGTTCGGACCGATACCACAGCTCAGCAGCGCCTCCCGCGCTCGTCGGCCCACTCCTCGCCGCCGGCCGACGCCCAGTAACCGCAGCGGCTCGGCGACGCTCTTGAAGACCGGCCACAGGGGATCCAGGGACGGGGGAACCCCGGACAGAACGAGCTGCATCCGCTGCCAGGATCGCCTGCGTTCGTCTGCGTGCGCGTAGCCGACCTCGACTCCATCCAGCCGGATGGACCCGCGCGCCATCGGCGCCAGTCCCATCAGAACCCGGGCGAGCAGGCTCTTGCCTCCGTTCACCTCGGCGACCACGGCCGTGGTCGCGCCCCAGGCCGCCGACAGATCGAGCCCGTCGAGCCCCGAGCTCCGCGGCACGCCCGCCCGGGTGACCGGGGCATCGGCCACGACGCCCCTCAGCCGGAGAAGATCTCCGAGGGGCTCGGCGCCGGAATCCTGGTCGTGGGGGGATTCGCTGTGCAAGGAACTCACTCCTCCAGCAACCAGCAGGCGGCGACGTGACGCGCCGACACGCGAATCTCGGGTGGATAGGCCGCCGGGCACGGCTCGTGGGCCAGCGGGCAGCGCGGTTCGAAGGGGCACCCCCGGGGAAGACGGCCGGGGGTTGGGGGCTCGCCGCTCAGGATCTCGGAACCCTCGCCCTCCTGACTGCGCAGCCCGGTCTGCACGCGCCACAGTAGCTGCGAGTAGGGATGACGCGGGAGATCGAACAGGCTGTCCGCGGCGGCCATCTCGACGATGCGACCCGCGTACAGAACGGCGGCCCGGGCGGCGACAGCCACGGCCAGCGCCGGGTCTCGAGAGGTCAAGAGCTGGGCGTGCCGCCGTTGCTCTCTGAGGCGCGCCAGCAGCTCGACGATGCGTGCCGCCGCGATGGGATCCAGTGCACGCACAGGATCGTCGGCGACGACCAACTCCGGGTCCGCGGCGATGGCGATCGCGATGACGATCCGCTGGCGGACGACGAGCGGTAGGCTACGCGGGTGGGCCCGCAGCAGCCCACGACCGGGATCGACGCCCACGTCGAGGAGCAGCTCCTCGACCCGGCTGGCCAGCTCGGCGCGGGTGCGGGCGCGCCGGCGGCCGAGGGCATCCAACACCTGTTGCCCCACACGGACCAGGGGATCGAGGGCTCGCGCAGGGTCGGACGATACGTATCCGATTCTCGCGCCGCGGATCCCGTCCATCGCCCGCCGACCGATCCGCAGCAGGTCCACACCGTCGAGCAGGATCCGTCCGGCCACCACCTGTCCAGCAGGGCCCGGCAGCAATCGCAACACGCTCAGCGCGATGGCGGTCTTTCCGGCACCCGCCTCGCCGATCAAGACCAACGCCCCCCCCCGCTCGATGTCGAACCCCACCCCATCCGCCGCGCGTACCGTTCCGGCGGGCCCGGAGAACTGGGTGTGCAGATCGCGCACCTCCAGCAACGTACCGGGCTCGCGGATGCGGTCGATGGAGGACATCAGGGCGACCGTGCCTCCCCCATGTCGCCCAGCGCCGACCGCAACCCCTCGGCCAACCAACGCAGGGCGATGACCGTGAGCGCCAGGGCGAGACCGGGAAACAGCATCAACCACGGGAAAAGATCCATGGTCTGGGATCCCTCGGCCGTCAGTGACCCCCAGCTGGTGAGAGGCGCGCGGATCCCCAGTCCGGCGAAGCTCAACAGGGATTCGGCGAGCATCATCATCGGCAACGCGTACGCGGCCGATACAACGGCGACCGGAGCCACCTGGGGGAGCACGTGGTGGCGCAGGATCCAGAGCTGACCGGCGCCAGAGAATCGCGCGGCCTCGACGAAGTTGCTCGCGCGCACCCGTCGAATCCGTGCGCCCACTTCGCGGGCGACGCGGGGCCAGAGCACGCCCCCCAGGGCCAGACACAGCCAGGCCGGCTCGAATCCGGTGACCAGGAGCAAACCCAGGGCAAACAGCAGCAGAGGGAGCCCGCGCACGGCGGCGAGTGCACGCAGGAGCAGCTGGCCCCGGCGCAGGTACCCCGCCAGGATCCCGACCCCGATCCCGAGTGCCAGGGAGATCAAGGCGCTGGTGCCTCCGACGACCAGCGAGACCCGCCCGCCGTACGCCACCCGGACGAGCAGGTCACGTCCCAGCTCGTCGGTGCCGAGCCAGTGGAACGTCCGGCGGGCGTCTCTCGACCTGAGGCCAGAGCCGGACCGGGACAGGGGTGGCTGCGGTCCCGCAACGAGGTTCTGATCCGTGGGGCCGACTCCCACGACGATCGGGCTCCACACGGGAGCCGCCATCGAGCCGAGGACCACCGCCAGCAACAGGACCACGGCGATCTGGACCTTGGGGTGCGACAGCGCCCTCCGCAACGCCCGCGACCACGGCCCCTCGGGCGCACTGCCCTCGGCGGACGCCGGCTCCTCGACGGGCAGCGGCTGACCGGAGCGGCCTGTGGACAGGAAGGGATCTTCACTCACGGATCCACTCCCCTGCCAACCAACCGTGGGCCACCCGGGTCAGGCGGCCGAGAACCAGCAGAACGAACGAGGCCGTCAGGATCGATCCGACCACGAACGTGATGTCCCGGCTCCCCACGGCGCGCACCACGTGGTGGCCGACTCCCGGGATCTCGAACAGCATCTCGATGGCCAGCGCCCCGGCGATCATCAACGCCATTTGTGTGCCCAGCCGGCGTGTCACCGCCGCCATGACCGGCCGGAACAGGTGCCGTCGCGCGAGCCGCCAGCCCCCCATCCCGCGCGCGCGGGCGACCCGGAGGTGTTCCTGCTCGAGCGTGACCAGCAGCACCTCGCGCACCGCGCGTGCGTAGACCGCCGCGGTGGACGCGCCCAGGCAGATCATGGGCAGGACCAGGTGGCACCACGACCCATACCCCGCTGGCGGGAGCCACTGGAGTTCGACCGCCAGCAGCAGGACCAGCAGCGGAGCCAACACGAAGCCGGGGATACCCAGCCCCAGGACGCTGGAGCTCCAGACCGCCCGATCCACCGCACCGCCCCTGCCCAGCGCCGCCAGCAATCCACCACCGACACCGATCAACAGCGCGAATCCGAACGCGCCACCGCACAGCGCTGCGCTGGGTGGGAATCCGCGACGCAGCACCTCGGCCACGCTGCGGTCGGGGGACAGCATCGAAGGACCCAGATCGCCACCGACCGCCCGCCACAGGAAGCTCGAATACTGGGCCCACAAGGTGCCTTCGGGGAGGTAGCTCGCGTCCAGGGCGATCCTGAGTTCGGGTCGCAGGTGGCGGTCGGAATCGTAGGGCCCGCCCGGCGCTAGCCGGAGCAGAGCAAACGCCAGGCTCGCCAGGATCCAGCTGGCGACGACGACGACCAGCAGGTGGCGGCCGGCGATGATCAGAACTCGGGTGATCGGGACCACTCCCCCGGGGACTCCCTCTGCCGACGCGAACCTGGAGCCTATTCCCCCCGCATCAGCACGTAGGAAAACCGCTCCGACGCGCCGTCACACTCGTCGATGCCCCACACGTGGTTGTCCACGTTGGTGGCGAAGTAGCGAACATGGTCGTCGGGCTCCTCGACCATCAGATCGTCCACCTGTCCTGGACTGATCGCCACGGTCTCGCCCCCGCCCCGCACCGTCATCTGGTGGTAGTCCTGCTTGCCACAATCGCCATTTCGCCGGGCGACCTTGTCCGTCCGTTCGATCTCGAACGTCGGGATCCAGTCGGGCTCCAGCACGGGTCCGCCGACACCATCGTCGAGGGCGGCCTCGATGGAGCACCCGATCGCGTCACCGTACGGGCAGTCCCCCTGGTAGATCACGAAGCCGAAGGAAGGGGGATCGTGCTGCTCCGCGAGCAGGATCGTGATGATGTCGTCCTCGTCCTTGTCGATGGGCCGCTCCATCTCCGGCAGGGTCCAGCCGAAACGGGTGGTGCCGCCCTCGTCGTCGACCATCTCGAAGATCCACTCCGGCAGCTCCCGATCCGAGTCCGGCGCTCCGCAGTTGCCCACGGGCGGCTGCGCCTCGTCGTTCCAGGATTCCGACAGCAGGTGCGCGGTGTGATGGTGGATCGTTCGTCCGTCCTCCTCGATGGGGGGCGGGATGTCGGTCTCGAAGCAGAACTCGATGGGGTTGTAGGGATTGCCCATCCAGCACCCGAGTTGCAACGAGATCAGGGACAACAACGGGATCCACCGGTGGCGCATGTCGACCTCTCCCTGCCTACAGGGCTAGACAGATTCTACCTCGTCTCCATCCCGAAATGCGGGATGGAGACTGCAGAGTTCCCGATTCCGAGATGAGTCATTTTTCGCGAGGTCAAGGCGGGCAAGCGTTTCCGCGGAGACGTACTCGCGTACGTCGCACAAGGAAACGTTGGTCCGACACATCGGCAGACCAACGCAGAGATCGCGGAAAAGGGCCATCTCGGGACGGGAACTACCTCACAACCAGCCGCTCTGGACGTGCTTGCACGCGATCATCGCGTGGCCCACAGCGACGGAAACGGACAAGGCGTCGGGGGAGCACACGTCGCCCACCGCGTATACGCCGGGGGCGCAGCGATTGAATCGGTCGACCCGCAGATAACCGCGCTCGTCGCGGGCCAACGGGAACGACGCGTCCACGATCCTCGGTTCGACCCCGATGCGCACGAAGACCCGCTCGGCGGGTACCCGCCCTCCCCCGGCGAGCCGGACGCCGGTCAAGCTCGCCTCCCCCTCCAGGCCCACCACCCGTTCGCCGGCGTGGACGACGATACGCGGCTCGGCGGCGACCGAGGCCCGGAAGTCCGGGCGCGCGCGCGCTGAGTCCCGGTGGATCAGGTGGATGCGTTCGCACTCGTGGGTGAGCAACAGGGCTCCCTCGAAGGCGGCGTCACCGCCCCCGATCACGGCGACCTCGCGGGCGAAGATCGAACCCAGCTCCTTGCTCACCGAGTAGCTCAGACCGCGGCCGCGGTGATCCTCCTCGCCGGGCACCTCCAGCCGCCGCCGGGCCACCCCCCCGGCCAGGATCACGGCGTCCGCTTCCACCTCGCGGTCGTCGGCCAACCGCAGCCGCAGGGGATCAACTTCCAGCCGCTCCACCGAACACTCCAGCTCCACGGGAACGCCCAGACCGTGTACGTGGTCGGCGATCCGGCGGGCCAGGTCGGGTCCATCGGTGCCGGGAATGCCGGGGTAGTCGGGGACCGGGCTGAAGACACGGCGCAGCTGCCCACCCAGCTCCCCGCGGCCCTCGTAGATACGGGCGTCCAGGCCCAGACGGTGGCACCAGATGCCTGCGGCCATCCCGCCCGGCCCTCCGCCCACGATCCTGACCCTCGGCTGCCGGCGATCGCTCACGGCTCCTCCCCCGCCCCCGACCAGGAAGTCCACAGGGTGACCGTGTAGCCGGTCGGTGCCCCCACGTACTCGTGCACCCAAAGATAGATCGGATACTCGGCCGCCAACGACCCATCCGAGCTGCCGCTGGCCTGGAAGGGGGTCGACTCGAACGAGGCGATGAAGGCCTCCTTGGTCCCCTCCTCCTCCCACTCGGACCAGACCACGAAGTCCAGGTCCGCGGACGGCTCGGGCCACTCGATGCGCACGTGGAGCACGGCGTCGGCCTGCAGCCGGAATCCGTAGCAGTCGTGATCTCCGCGGTCGTAGTCCTCGTCGACGACCCAGTCCACGTGGCCGTCGACGTAGGCCACCATCCCGGTGGGCGCCGTCGTACCCAGCCACTGACCCTCACCGCGGTAGCAGTCGTCGAACAGGGCGTCGTTGGGCTCCAGCTCGTCCCACCAGCGGTACTGGGGGGACACGTCGACCACGCCGTCGCAGTCGTTGTCCTTGAGGTCCCAGAGTTCGGTGCCGCCGGGGTGGATGGTGGGATCTCCGTCGTCGCAGTCCACGTCGGGACCGTACCCGTCGCCGTCCGCGTCGGCTGAACAGCCGATCGTCATCATCGGCAGGACGACCGCCAGGGCCCATGTTCGCGACACGGGGGCAGGGTAGCACGGCGGTGGTACACTTTCCCCGCAGTGCCCCATCGCCCCCATCTCCCCGGACTCGCCACCGGACTCGGTCTGCTGCTGCTGGCGGTTGCGTCCGCGAGCAACGCGGGTGCCCAGGCGTCGGCCCTGGCACCGGTGCGCAACCTGGATCCGGCCACGAAGCTGGAGGCGGCGGCCGTCGAGGTGACGATATCCCACGGCGCGTTGCGGCTCGTGGGGCTCCAGGTCGGTGGCCCGACCGATCCCGGAAAAGACCTGCACCTCGCGGCCATCGAGGGGATCGGCTCCCCTTGCCGCGGGCTGCGCGTGGACGGCCGGGGCGAGACCCTGAGTACGGTCTGTCCCGACGAGACCGGACGCTCGCGTCTCGTGCTGTCCCAGCAAGGGGCGGTCCTGCGCTTCGAACGGGAGCTGGTCCCCGACGCCCGCGCCGCCCTGAGCGACGACGGCGTCCGGGTCGCCGTGGTCACCGTGGAGGACGGCGCCGAGATCCTGCGCGTGATCGATCTACAGCAGACCATCGAGCTGGGCATCAGCGGGCTGGATTCGCCTCGCCACCCGGTCCTGGCTGGCGGCGGCAGCGCGGTCGCGTGCACCGCCACCGTCGATGGCCGGCGCCACGTCGTGCTGATCGACCTGGTCGAGGAGCGGGCGTGGATGCTCTCCTCGGGCCAGAAGGAGAGCGAGGTCGCCGCCATCGCCGCCAACGGCAGGCGCGTGCTGTTCCGCGGTCTCGGTCGCCCCGGCGATCTGCTGTACCTGGCGGACGTGGACCGGCAGACCCTGCATTCGGTCAGCGACGCCGAGGGAGCCCCCCTGGCCGCGGACCTCTCCCAGCACGGCGATCGGGTGGCGTTCATCCACCGGATCGGTGGCGCCGTGGGACTGTTTTCGGCGGACGTCAACGCCCGCAAGGTGGTGAACCTCGCCGGTTTTTTCGCGCCGGTCCACGATGTGGAGACCTCCGCCGACGGCGCGCGGCTGGCCTACACGACCCCCGAAGGTGTCGTGACCGTGGTGGACACCGAGGGGCGGCGGATGGAGACGGTGGCCGAACTGGCCGAGGGCTGCGTGAACCCGGCCATGTCCAGCGATGGGCTGTGGGTGGCGGCGCTGTGTGACGCCGAGGGAGTCGAGGCCGCGGTGATCAGGCTGTTTCCGCTCCCCGTCTCCGAATGATATCGCTCACCTCCCGGTCGAGCCAGATGACCCACGCCAGCAATACCAACGTGCCAACGCCGAGGCCCAGCCAGCGCGCCGCCGGGTAGCCGAGGGGCGCCAGGTAGGCACCGATCGACAGGACCCAGCCCAACCGGGGTCGCACGGGCTCACCCACCAGCAGCAGGACCGCGCCGGCCGCCAGCCCCACCGCGTGGAAGCCCAGGTCGTAATCGAACAGGTGAGGGGCTGCGAGCAGTGCCGCTGACAGCGCGAGCCCCAGCCCCAGCATGGCCGTCGATGGATGCCGCGCGGCCCGCCAGGCCCTGGGAGCGACCGCGGCACACAGCCCCAGGCCGACGGCGACCCCCGCCCAGCCCAGCGGTGCCGCCAGCTCGCTTCCGCGCGCGGGCAGCGCCAACAGCGTTCTCAGCGTGAACTGCCGTGCCGGGTGCAACCACATCCGCTGGGTCAGGTCCGGTGTGTCCCGCATCATCTCCAGATAGGCCACCCAGGGTCCCACCCCGCCGACCGGCAGCGAGGCCACGAGCAGCAGCCCCCCGCCGAGCACGAAGCCCAGCAGGGCCCAGCCCTGGCCAGCGATCAGCAGCGCCAGCGCCACGGGCGCGGCCAGGGTCGGCTTGGCGCACAGCAGCCCCAGCAGCAACCCGGCCCCCATCCTGTGGCCGCGACTCCAGGCCAGGACCGCGCCGCCCAGCAAGACGAACCAGACGCCCGAGAGCTGGCCGGTGACGGTGGTCATCACCATCGCCGGTCCCGCGGCCAGCAGCGCCCAGGCCGCCAACCGGCGCTTCGCCAGCGTGGGACTGGACTCGGCGAGTCCCAGCGCACCGACTCCGAACAGCAGCGCCATCGCGACCACCTGCAGCGCGGCGGCCCAGCGGTAGCCCAGCGGCAGCAGCGCGGAGGTGGCCTGGTAGACCGGCGGTGGGTATGCGAGCCGGTAGAGCGGAGGGCGCTCGGGGAAGGCTCGGCTCAGTTCCGCGAGGACCCGCGGGCGGTGGTACAGCTCGGTCGCGCCGCCATCGTCCGCGAGGATCCGGGCGCCGGTCCAAAACGCGATCAGATCGCCGCCCAGGGGGACACCGGCACGTACGCCAGCGGGGACCTCCCCCTGACCCGGGCGCTGCACACCCGCCATCACCGCGACCGTGACAGCGGCGGCGGCGATCGGGAGCCACGGGAGGTGGTGTTTCCAGGCCAGCAGGGCGACCCTCCCCTCGTGACCGGCGTAGAATGAGACCCCTTGGGCGCCCCAAAGGTAGCCCGGAGCGAGCAACGATGGCCAATCGGATCGGCGCGTTCTTCGACTTCGACCGGACCCTGGTCGACGTCAACTCGGGATCCCTCTGGATCCGCTCGGAGCAACGCGCGGGCCGCCTCAAGCGCTGGCAAGTCCTCGTCGCCGGGACCTACTTCCTCCGATACCACCTCTCGCTGATCGACATGGAGGACGCGATGGCCAAGGCTGTCCGCACCATGGCCGGCCAGCGAGAGGACGAGATCGAGCAACGCACGCGTGACTGGTACTACCGAGAGGTCCGATCACACGTCCAGCCCGGGGCGCTCGCCGCGCTCGCCAAGCACCGGGAGCGGGGGGAGCCGCTGCTGTTGCTGACCACCTCGTCCCCCTACCTCGGGCGTGTGGTCCAGGAGGACCTGGGCTTCGACGCCATCGCCACCTCGTCCTACGGGGTGGATGCCGAGGGTCGCTTCGACGGGGAGCTCCACCACCCGGTGTGCTACGGCATCGGCAAGGTGACGCACGCCCTGCGGATCGGTTCCCCCCTGGGCGTGGATGTGGACGCGTCGTACTTCTACTCCGACTCGTACACCGACCGCTTCATGCTGGACAAGGTCCGCCACCCGAGGGTGGTCAACCCCGATCCCCGGCTGCGGCGGCTGGCGCAGGCCAAGGGCTGGCCGATCGTCGACTGGTCCCGCTGAGCGGGATCCCGGGCTGCGGCTCGGCGGGCCCCGCCGGCTGCTACACTCTGGGCTGGAGCCAGCGCGAGGGGGTGACCGGTGACCACCATCGACCCGCGGCAAATGGAGATCAGGCCGCTCTGCGAAGAGGACTACGAGGCGATCGTCGAGATCGACACCCGGGCCGCAGGTCGCCCACGGCACGAGTACATCGGCCGCAAGTTCGAGCACGCGATCCAGAGCGCGGGCCAGCTCGGCACGTCCTACGTGGCCGTGCACGACAGGCGGGTGATCGGATTTGTGATGGGCGCCGTGTACCTGGGGGAATACGGCATCCCGGCGGATACGGCGACCATCGACACCATCGGCGTGCACCCCGACGCCGAGGGCAGCGGGGTCGCCCGCGAGCTGATGCAGGAGTTCATCAGCCACTGTCAGGCGGCCGGCGTTCGGCAGATCCACACCCTGGTCGACTGGACCGAGGAGCCCCTGCTCCGCTTCTTCGACCACATGGGTTTTGCGCCCGCCCGGACCCTCTGCCTGGAGATGAAGCTGCCCGTGGACAAGTCGGAGACGTAGCGCCCCGGCGGCCTACGCCCAGACCCGCTCGCGAACCCGGGTGACCGCATCGGCCACCGGGATCCGTTCCTGGGCCATGGTGTCGCGGTCACGGATGGTGATCGTGCCGTCCTCCATCGTCTGCCCATCGACGGTCAAGCAGAACGGGGTCCCGGCCTCGTCGTGGCGCCGGTAACGGCGGCCGATGGCGTGCTGGGCGTCCAGGCGGCTGTTGATGCCGGCGGCCAGCAGCTGGTCGACGATCTCCCGGGCCTTCTCCGGCATGCCGTCCTTCTTGACCAAAGGCAGCACCGCGACCTTGTAGGGGGCCAGTCGGGGGTGCAGTTTGAGCACCACGCGCTTCTCGACTCCACCCCTGGCGGTCGGCGCCTCCTCCTCGTGGTAGGCGTCCAGCAGGTACATCAACATGCCGCGGGTCGCCCCGGCGGCCGGCTCGATGACGAAGGGCACGTAACGACGGCCCTGCTTGCCCGTGTCCGGGTCGATCTGCTGGGGATCGAAGTAGCTGAGCTTCACCCCCGAGTGCTCCTGGTGGTTCTTCAGGTCGTAGTCGGTGCGGTTGGCGATCCCCTCGAGTTCGTCCCAGCCCCAGGGGTAGAGGTACTCGATGTCGGCACAGGCGCGGGCGTAGTGCGCCAGCTCCTCGGTCTCGTGATCGCGAAGCTTCAGGTCCTCCGGGTGGTTCATGAACTGCTTCCACCAGTTCATTCGCTCGTCGCGCCAGTAGGACATCCACTCGTCATCGGTGCCGGGCTCACAGAAGAACTCCATCTCCATCTGCTCGAACTCGCACGAGCGGAAGGTGAAGTGCTCCACGGTGATCTCGTTGCGGAA
>CAYTBN010000047.1:0-54114 GCA_964436045.1 uncultured Rickettsiales bacterium
GGGAGACGACGACACGGGAGACGACGACACGGGAGACGACGACACGGGAGACGACTTCCCGATCGGAGACTTCAGCGTGATCTGGGGATGGGCGTTCGGCTACCTGGACGAGGACATCGGCGCGGAGTTCGGCCAGTACGAGTCCACTGTCACGCTGGCAGCCAACAACGGTCAGTTCCAGGTGATCATGCAGCTGTTCGACGGCGACTGGAATCCGCTCTGCCTGATCCGCTTCCAGGGCCCCGGCACGCCGATGGCACCCCAGTACCCGGCGGCGACCCACGCCTGGGATGTCTCCAGCGGGATCATGCAGGTCGACCAGTGTTACGGAAACTCCCCGGGGACCCCCTATCCCCAGTACACGGCCCTGGCCCCGGATCCGGCGGCGATGGCCGACATCGAGGCGGTCTACGGCATTCCCGTCGTCGAGCAGATCACCATGCGGTCGGACCTGGAGGCTGACCTCGGCCTGACCGCCACCGGCTACTTCATGTGGTGGGGCACCGATGCGACGGAGCTGGTGCCGTTGGGATTCTTGTTCGAGGAGTAGGCGTCGCCTCCCCCTACCGATCGATCCCGATCCCCTTGTGGATATCCGGATTCGCGTCCTCCCCGACGGCCTCCAGGTACCAGTCGGCGTCGTTGGCCACCCCCTCGATGGTCGTGTTGTAGGTATCGTCGCCGCCACCGAGGTCCATGAACACGCCGATCAGGTTGGTGGAGAACGCGCCGTGGTCGACCACGCCGAATCGCGGCGCCGACTGGGCCTCGTCGTAGTTGTAGACGTCGTCGCCGCCCTGGTTGACGAAGAAGGTCAGGCCGTAAGTGTAGGCGCGGCCGTAGTTGAACTGGCCGCCGTAACGGTCGTTGCCGCCGTGATCCAGAACCCAGCCCACCGAGCAGTCGTAGCCGTAGCCGCCTGACAGCGCGCTGACGTGGATCTCGTCGTCGCCGTCCTCCTCGATCAACAGGCCGACGCCCATGTGGGCCGCGGCCGCGGGTCCCCACCAGAAGGTGTGGTACAGATCGTCGCCGCCCCCGTCGTAGAGCAGCCCGAATCCGTAGATGAACCCCTGTCCCATGGTCATGCAGTCGCCGTAGTGGACGTCGTCGCCCTCGCCCAGATCCACCAGCGCGCCGAACCCCCCGGCCCAGTTGACGTTGTCGTCCAGCCAGTCGCCCCGGTACCCCCACCCCGTGCCCTGGGAGATGGACATGTAGTGGGGACGGCCGTCGCCGTCCGAGTAGGGCCAGGTCCAGTTGAGGCCGAAGTAGTTGGGGTAGCCGGGTCCGGGTAGGTTGGGCTCCAGCTCGTTGTGGTAGCTGATGTAGGTGTCGTCGCCCTGCAGATCCAGCAGCAGGCCGTGGCCCTCGGGCTTGCCGGTGCCCTGCCCCACCGAGTACAGGCCGTATCGATCGTCGCCCTCAGCGTCGAAGGCCACTCCGGTGCCGAAGTAGCCCAGCCCCTGGCCGCTGGCGCCCAGCTGGTACCGATCGGCGCCCGCCTGGTCGAAGAGCACACCCACCCCGAACACCCCCGCCCCCTGGGCGTACACCGAGGCGGTGTAGACGTCGTCGCCGGCCAGGTCGGCCAGCAAGCCGACTCCGAACAACCCGCACCCCTGGGTGAAGCCGTGGTCGTTGTCGAAGGCCTCGCTGGACGAGGTCTCGGAGGACTCGATGTCCGCCGTCTCCGGGGTGTAGTGGTCGTCGCCAGCCGCATCGATCAGCACCGAGGCGGACATCCAGAACCGGTGGGTGGCGGCGTAGCGCCCGCCGTAGCTGTCGTTGCCCCCCAGGTCGACCACCAGCGCCGCCTTCTTCAGCTCGTCGGCTTCGTAGACGTCGTCGCTGGCGGCGGTGCGGATCAGCACCCGGCCGTGGGGCGTCATCAGGTCGATCTCCGGCGACTCGAAGGGCTCGGCACCCGCCAGTGCGCCCCGTACCTGGTCCACAGCCTGTCCCACCGCCATCCCGGCGGCGTGGAAGCGGGTCAGCTTGACCTCCTCGGCCCAGGCGATCATGTCGTCGACCACCGTGCCGCCCGCGGGGCTGACGTAGGACGTCTGCAGGTTGCCGTAGTACTCGGCCTTGAACTGGTCGAAGATCCGCTCGACGACCTCCTCGTCCGCGTCCTCGAGCGCCTTGATCTTGAGCTGGTGTGCCTCGCCGATGGCCAGCACGAGCCGCGCCAACGCCCGCTGCAGCTCGGGGGGATAGTCGGCGGTGGCGGCCGCCAGTTCGTCCCGCAGCTCGTCGGACCACTCGTCGCCGTCCGGGGCGTCGGGCAGCTCGTTGTCCAGCTCCAGGAGACCGCGCAGGGCCTGGACCAGCACCGCTCCCCCGCTCAGGTCGTACGACTCACCACTGTAGACCTCGGTCTCCAGCTCCTCGTAGCCGTCCCAGGGGTGGGCGAAGGCCGAGATTGCCGACAGGGTGGGCCCGAGCGCCGTCGCGCCGCCGTCCGCCCCCTCCTCGGCGGCCAGCGCGAGCCGCTGCTGGTAGCAGGCGCCCGCCTCGGGAACCAGCCAGGGGCGAACCCGCACGCTGGCCTTCTCGTCGGTGTTGTCCGAGATCCAGTCCGACTCGAAACGGCTGTAGACCGGCCAGGCCTTCTTGAAGGTCAGGTCCTCCAGCTCCCAGCCGTGGTAGCCCAGGCCGTCGTCGCCCAGGAACTCGTCGGGGAGCGCGTAGCTGCCCGTGCAGTCCAGCGCCTCCTTAGTCCGATCGCCATCGTCGGGCTCGATGGCGTCGTAGCTCACCACCTCCGGCGCGCTGTCGTCGTCGTCGGTGTCGGCAGCGCAGGCCGCGAACAGCAGGGAACAACACAAGATGGTCAAGCTTCGTCGCAGCATCCCGCCTCATCATCCGGGTCGTGGGTCTCGGTAGTGTATATCTCTCGTTCTCCCGATCCACGATCCGGCACCGGAGGACCCCCTCGATGAGGCATGCAATCACCCTGCTCGCCCTGCTCGCGACCCTCGCCGCCCCCGCCTCGAGCAACGCCGCCGGGCCGACTCTGCTGCTGCGTCAGCCCACGGTCAGCGCCGACCACGTGGCGTTCGCCTACGCGGGCGACATCTGGCTCGCCGGCCGCGACGGCAGCGATCCGCGGAGACTGACGGTCCACGCCGGGCTGGAGCGCGATCCCCACCTGTCGCCGGACGGCCAGCGAGTCGCGTTCACCGCCGAGTACGACGGCAACGTGGACGTGTACGTGGTGGACGTGGACGGCGGCCAACCCGTCCGGCTGACCTACCATCCCTATCCCGATTCGGCCCGCGGCTGGACCCCAGACGGCGACGGCGTGTTCTTCCGATCGACCCGCCTCGGCACCCACCACCACCGCAGCGGCCGCCTGTTCACCGTGCCCGTGGACGGCGGCTGGCCCGAGCCGCTGCCCATGCCCCACGCCGAGCGTGGCAGCCTGTCGACCGACGGGACGCGGGTCGCCTACACCCCGTTCCGCGAGGCCTTCTCCACCTGGAAGCGTTACCGGGGGGGCCGCACGACGCCGGTCTGGATCTTCGATCTGGCGACCCGCGAGACCATCGAGGTGCCCCACGAGAACGCCAGCGACGCCTCGCCGGTGTGGGTCGGCGGCACGGTCTACTTCCTCTCCGATCGCGCGGGCACGATGAACGTATTCGCCCACGACGGGGCGGGCGGCGTGCGTCAGATCACGATCCACGACGACATGGACGTGCGTTCGTTGGCGGCCGGCGGCGGCGTGCTGGTGTACGAGCAGGCGGGCCGGATCCACCAGCTGGATCCGGGCACGGCCGAGAGCCAGGTGCTGGACATCACCGTCTCCCCGGACCTGCCCGGCGCGCGCCCCCACCGCGAGGCCGCGGCACCGTTCATCCGCTCGATGGAGCTCTCCACCACCGGTGTACGGGCGCTGTTCGGGGCGCGCGGGGAGATCTTCTCGGTGCCCGTCGAGCACGGCGACATCCGCAACCTGACCGGCACGCCCGGGATCCACGAGCGCTTCCCGGCCTGGGAGCCCGGCGGCACCCGGATCGCGTACCTGTCCGACGCCAGCGGCGAATACGAGCTCGTGCTGGCCAACCAGGACGGCCGGGGGGACACCGAGTCGGTCTCCCTGGGCGACCCGAGCTTCTACCACTACGCCCACTGGTCCCCGGACGGGAGCAAGCTGGTCTACACCGACAAGCGGCTGAACCTCTGGTGGATGGACGTGGATCACCGGCGGCCGCTGCTGGTCGACGCCGACACCTACGATGAACCCGAACGGACCCTGGATCCAGCCTGGTCACCGGACGGGCGATACATCGTCTACACCAAGCGGCTGGCCAGCCACATGCGTGCGGTCTTCGTGTACGACACGGCCAACGGCCAGCGACACCAGCTCACCGACGGCATGTCCGACGCGATCACGGCGACCTTCAGCCGCGACGGCAAGTACCTGTACTTCGCCGCCTCGACCAACGTGGGGCAGGGCACGGGCTGGCTGGACATGAGTTCCTACGAGCGTGAGGTGATCCGCGAGCTGTACGTGGTGGTGCTGTCGGCGGACGAGACGTCGCCGCTGGGGCCGCGGAGTGATGAGGAGGAGGGGGAAGGAGAGGAGGAGGGCAAGGGCAAGGGCAAGGGCAAGGGAAAAGAGGAGGAGGAAGAGGAAGAGGAAGTGGTGGTGACGGTGGATCTGGAGGGGATCGACCAGCGGATCCTGGCGTTGCCGGTGGAGGGGGGCAACCTGTCGAACCTGACGGTCGTCGACGGGGGCGGGCTGCTGTACCTGGAGCGTGGCGAGTGGGGCGAGGGGATGACGCTGCACCGCTATGACCCGGAGGAACGGGAGAGTGTCGTGGTGGTCGAGGGAACCAAAGGATACTCGGTCTCCGCCGACGGCAAGAAACTGCTGCTGGCCCAATCCGACGACGTGTACAAGGTGGTCGCCGCCACCGCCGAGACCGCCGCGGTGGACGAGGCCAACCCCCTCGACCTGTCGGGGATGACGGTGCGGGTCGATCCGCGGGCGGAGTGGGTGCAGATCTACGACGAAGCCTGGCGCATCTTCCGCGACTACTTTTACGACCCCGACATGCACGGTGCCGACTGGGACGCCGTGGGAGATCGTTACCGGCCCTGGCTGGCCCACGTGGGTCACCGGGACGACCTGAACTACCTGCTGGGCGAGATGATGGGCGAGCTGGTTGCCGGCCACTCCTTTCGCTGGGGTGGCGACTACCCCGACATCGAGAGCATCGACGTGGGACTGCTGGGGGCCGATCTGCGGGTGGAGGCGCCCTTCTACCGGATCCACCGCGTCTACCCCGGCAACAACTGGGATCCGGACCTGCGGGCGCCACTGACCGAGCCCGGGGTGGAAGTGGCCGAGGGAGACTACCTGCTGGCCATCGATGGCGAGCCCCTGCGGGCGCCGGACAACCCGCTGCGGCTGCTGCAGGGCAAAGCAGGCCAGCAGGTCGTCCTGCGGATCAACGACCGGCCCGACGAGCGGGGTGCCCGCGAGGTGACGGTGGTGCCCAGTGGCAGTGAGGCGGGCCTGCGGCACCGTTCCTGGGTCGAGGGCAATCGCGCCCGGGTCGACGAGGCCAGCGGCGGCCGGGTGGCCTACATCTACGTGCCCAACACCGCCTGGGCCGGATACACCTCGTTCAACCGCTACTACTACGCCCAGCTCGACCGCCAGGCGGTGATCCTGGACGAGCGCTACAACGGCGGTGGCTCGGTGGCCGACTACATGGTCGACGTGCTCGCCCGCCGGGTGCTCAACTACAACGCCACCCGCGAGGGGGCCGACTACGCCAGCCCGCTGGCGGTGATCCCCGGTCCCAAGGTGATGCTGATCAACCAGGACGCCGGCAGCGGCGGCGACTGCCTGCCCCACTACTTCCGGCTGATGGGGCTGGGCACCCTGGTGGGCACCCGGACCTGGGGAGGCCTGATCGGGATCTACGACTACCCCAACCTGATGGATGGCGGCGTGGTCACCGCGCCCCGCATCGCGTTCTACGGGTATGACGGACTGTGGACCGCCGAGAACGTCGGCGTGCCCCCCGACGTGGAGGTCCCGATGACCCCGGCGGACGTGATCGCCGGCCGAGATCCCCAGCTGGAGGAAGGCCTCCGGTTGATCCTCGAGCAGCTCGAGGCCGATCCGCCGGCACCGCCTCCGCGGCCGCCCTACCCTGACTATTCAACCGCGGATTGAACGTGCGAAGCTGAATGACCGTGCGCATCGTTCTGGCCACCGAACGCCACGTGGGCGGCATCGTCGACCGCTGGATCGAGCTGATGGACTGCCACCGTCAGCTGGATCCGGCGTTCACCCGCCGGCCCGACGGCCACCTGCGCTTCGGCCACTTCGTGATCGAGTGTCTCGACAGCGACCTGTTCGTGGTCCTGGCGGCCCTCGACGAGGAGGAGGCTGTCCTGGGCTACGCCATCGCCAAGGAGGAGCGTTATCCCCCGGTGTTCGAGCGCTCCCGCCACGGCTCCCTGTTCGACGTGGCCGTCCGACCCGACCACCAGCGCCAGGGCGTCGGCAGCGCCCTGCTGGCCGCCGTCGAGCACTGGTCCCGCTCCCGCGACCTCTCCCGCCTCGAGCTCCGCGTCTCGGCCTACAACCCCGCTGGCCGCGCCTTCTGGGCCCGCCACGGCTTCGCGGACTACCTGTCGGTGGCGGCCAAGGAGCTGTAGCCGGGCGAGCTACTTCACGTCGCTGACCGCCATCTCGAACACCATCCGCCGCTTGTAGAGCAGGAAGCCGCCGACACCGTCGACCACGGAGGCGTCGGGGTAGATCCAGGCGCCCCGGCGGGTGAAGGTCAGCCGGGAGTCCATCGAGGAGATGAAACGCGGATTTCGATCGGGGCCGAATTCTACCCAGACGGGATCGAGGGAGACCGGATCCCAGGCCAGCACGCCGACCGACAGCTTGGTGCGCTCCTTGCGGCTCTTGCCGTCGACGGGCTCGAAGGAGGCCACCTGGACCCCTCCCTCGCTGCGGGTATCGCCGAAGGTGTAGTCAGCCCGATCGTCACCGACGGGCAGGGACATCGAGATCGAGAACGCGCCGCCGTCGTCTTCGCCCTCGGCGGATTCGATGGACTCGGCCTCCTCGTCCGAGGGTTTGCCGAAGGTTTGCTGGGCCTCCTCGTCGTCGGTCACGTCGACGCCGTCCTGCAGCACCTTGACCGTCGTGTGGTCGACGGTGCCGTCGTCGCTGATGCTCACCGACACCAGGCGCAGCTGTTCCTCGGGATCGGAGCCGTCAGGCTTGGAGATCACGGTGCGGATGCGGACGGTCGCGGACCGGGCCGGGCCGTGGGGAGCCAGGAGCTCGAGCGCCTCCTGGAGCCGCTGCAGGGTCTCGGCCGGGGGGTCGGCGAGCGCTGGAGCGGGCGCGAGACAGAGGGACACGAGCAGGAGCAGGTTTCGCATGGGCACCTCGGGTAGGGTAGGACACATCAGCAGCAAGGATATTCAGTGGGTGAGATGAGCAGCGAGCCGGTCGGCTGATCGCCGCCCTCGGAGTCGGAACAGCCCCGTCCCCTGACGTGTTCGCAAGCCGATCATGCAGGCCCGGCAACCATGGATTCGGATGGTCCTCGTCGTCGTCATCCTCGGCGCCGGACTGTGGTCGGCCCGGCAATCGGCGGGGTCGAGCTGGAGCGCTTCGGCAGCTTCGAGACCGGGTTCTTCGAGAGCGACGACAACGCCATCGCCTGGCCGGTGCCCAACGTGATCGGTGTCGTGAGGAGATCAGGGCTCTCGGACTCGGCTTCGGTCTCGGACTCGGAATCGGACTCGGATCCGCCCCTCTGATTCAGGTCAAAAGCCGCGGAAGCAAGGCGCAGAGGGCCACCATGAAGACGAAGTAGAGCGCCAGCGCGCCGTAGAGTGGCAGCCAGCGCCGCTCGCGCTGGAGATCCAGGACGTCCCAGGCCAGCAGTCCCCGCTGCGACTCCTCGTCCCAGCGCTGGGGCACGGCCAGGCTGACCAGGACCGCCACGGTCACCGCCACGATGCAGCCGGTGGCGTTCCACCACATCCAGAACAGGTCCGGTACGCCGAACCACAACACCAGGTTGAGACCGACGCCCGCGATGATGCCGGACACGACGGCCGGCCCGGAGACGAAGCGCAGGGTCACACCCACCAGGAAGGCCGCCAGGATGGGTCCGTAGAACGCCGATCCGATCTTGTTGATCCGCTCGACCACGGTCTCCTCGCCGCCGAGAACGAAGGCAAAACCGATGATCAGGAACCCCCAGCCGACCGTGGTCAGCTTGGACAGGGTCACGTGGCTGATCTTGGTGTCCCGGGCCAGGTAACGCTCGACGAAGTCCTGCATGGTGGACGCCGACAGGGAGTTGAGCGCCGAGTCCAGGCTGGACATGGCCGCCGCCAGGATCGCCGCGAAGATCAGCGCCTTGAGACCGTGGGGCAGGGCGTGGAGCACGAACACCGGCACCATGTAGTCGGGTTTGCCCTCGGGGATCTCGGCCATCAGCTCCGGCCGCGAGAGCACCGCGGCGCCGACGGCGATGCCCAGGGCCGCGTAGGCCAACCCCAGCGGCAAACGGGCGAAACCGTTGAATACCAGCGAGTACTTGGTGGCCGCCGCGGTCGGCGCCGACAGCTCGCGCTGCACCTGGGATTGATCGCAGCCGTAGTACGACATGTAGAGGAACAGCCCGCCGATCATGAAGCCCCAGAACGGGTACTTGCTGGACTCGCTCATCCCCCAGCTCATGTCCAGCGCCACCAGCCGCGCGGGCTCGTGGGCGGCCACGGCCGCGTCCCAGCCGCCCACCCCGTCCAGGGCGTAACCGATGCACAGCCCCAATCCGCCGACCAGGATCACCATCTGGATCACGTCCGAGTACACCACCGCCTTCATGCCGCCGATGGTGTCGTAGATGATCGTGATCACCCCGATCACCAGGATCATCACCCACTCGTCGGTGCCGAAGCAGACCGCCAGCACGATGGCGGCAGCGTACACGCCGATGCCCGTGGCCAGACCACGGCTGATCAGGAACACCGCCGCCAGCAGGTTGCGAGTGCCGGGTCCGAAGCGGCGCTCCAGGTACTCGAAGATCGAGATCAGCTCCAGCTTCCGGAACAGGGGGATCAGCAGCACCATGATGGCGATCATCGCCAGGGGCACGGCCAGCTCGTTCTGCAGCAGGGTCAGCCCGCCGCCGTCGGCCAGGGCCACGAAGGCGGGCACCGAGATAAAACCCACCGCCGAGGTCTGGGTGGCCATCGTCGAGATGCCCACCGCCCACCACGGGATGTTGCGGCCACCCACGTAGTAGTCGGCCTGGCTCTCCTGGCCGCGGCCGAGGAACACTGAAAACGCGACCATCGCGCCCAGATAGGCCACGATCACCGTCCAGTCGAGACCGTTCATCGTCCCTCCACCCGCGGGAGCCAGCCGTCCGCGTCCTTCCCTCGCAACCCATCCGTCGTCTCGAGCCAGACGTCGACGAGTTCCCCGTATGCGGCCCACGGATCGCGGCCTTCCAGCTCGCGCTCCCACTCACCCAAGCGCGCCATCGCCACCGGCGGGGCGCCGAGCGCCGCCAGCGCCCGCGCCAGCCGCTCTCCCAGGTCCCCGGTCAGCACCCGGCCCGGGTAGGGATCCAGGTCCAGCGGTGGACCGCCCGCGCTCGCCGCGCAGGCCAGCTTGCGCCGCTGGGCCAAGAAGCGCCAGCCGTCGATCCACAGCTGCCGCCAGGGGGCCGCCCGCTTGCGCGGGGCGAAGTGGTCGACCCGGATCGCCGGATCGAGCTGCATGCAGTGGCCCCGTAGCCGCGCGGACAACACGTAGTCCACGTCCTCGCCACGGGGAACGATGGGGTCGAAGGGCAGATGGCGGAACAGCCGCGGAGACAGGGCCAGGTTGCCGCCGAAGGCGAACGGGGCCGCCACGGGCCGCCCGCCGTCCAGCAGCGCCTCGAAAGCCGCCAGCCGCGGCCCGTTGGCGTCGAAGTGGAGGGTGGCGGCTGTGGGCTCCACTGGCACGACCACCCGCTCACCGTCTTCCATGTACAGCCCGGCGTTGCCATCCCAGCCGTCCGCCAGCGGTGCGGTCAGCGCGTCGAGCAGATCCTCGTCCCGCAGCGCCTCGTCGTCGTCCAGCAGCACCAGTGAGTCGGCGTCGAGCAGCACGGCCGCTGCCAGGCAACGGTTGCGAACCCCGCTGTAGTGGGTCGGGTCCAGCAGATCGGCGACGGTCCCCCGGTCGGTCCCGGTCGCCGCGGCGATCCCCTCCCCCAGCGCCGCCCCGGCCAGCCGCGCGGTCACTCCCTCGGGCGCCCGCCACGCGGCCAGCAGCTCCCGCACCCACCGCTCCGCCGCCTCCGCCAGCCCTCCGTGGGTCCACGCCACCACCACCACCAGCTCGAAGACCTGCCCCTCCAGCAGGCGCAGGCTGTCCAGCAGCCGAGGCAGGGTGGCCGCTCCCCCCAGGGGGTCGGGTGATCGAAGGGGGCGTCGCCTGCCCGTGGGGATCCCCCGGCGGGTCGGTCGACGTAGAACGGGACGGCGACGGTGATCATTCAGAACCCGATAGCGAGGCATGGATTCGTTGGAGTGGCTCGCGGACGACCAGTGGAACATCCATCAACACGGACTCGTCCCCGGTTTCCCGGTAGCGAACGAACGCCCGGGCCATCGCGATGGTCACCTGAGCAGGATCGCCTTCCGGCACTGTCTCGGACCAGGCATCTAGCCAGCTGAGTTCGCGGACGTTCGTAGTCAGACCGTACGTTCCGAGCAAGAGCAGTGCCGCACTCCAGTGCTTGACGTGATCTCCCTTCTTGACCGACGCGTACCACCTTGGTGCCGCCCATTTCCAGAGATCAGCGTCTCCGGTTTCGAGGAGCGCCCCGAGTGGCGCCACGATCGACGCCATCACGGCCGCCTCCCCCTCCGTCGATTGGGCCGCAGGCGGTCGACGCAAGAGCGCCGCCTCGCCGATTTCGATAGCTTCCTCCCGCTGTCCCAGGTGCAACAACGAAATTGCGAGCTGGTGCTCCAGTCCAAATATAGACGCCCCCTCCCGCGAAGCGCGGCGCCCCATCTCGACCGCTGAGGCGTGTTCTCCCTTCGCCCCGGTGTAGATCGCGCTGAACGCCAGCAGGTCCGCGGAATCGGGGAACCCCTGGCGCGCCTTGTCGACCACGGCCTCGATCTCGGGGAAGGGGGTTCGGATCCTGGCGAGCACCTTGATGAGCAGGACGAATCCTGTTTCTGTGGGATCGATGGCGACCAGATCTTCCGTTGCCCTCGCGAGTGCGGGCCAGTTCTTGGCGTCGATGGCGATCCCGATATCCCTTTTGACCGCGGCCAGCCGTGGATCCGGATCTGCTCTGGAGGCGACCAGTGCGGCTTCCACGTGCTCGCGCTCCAGTGGCGAGAGCAGGACTCCCGTCGACATCCCTTCCAGCTCCGCCGTCGTGAACCACAGCCTCAGGAAATCCACGAACAGCCGGATCGGCCCGCCGCGGTCGCGCTTGACGTCGATGCACATCTTCATCAGGGGTTCGCGAAGTACGTATAGCGAGTCCCGCCCACGCCGTTTTGAGCGGACGTATCCTTTCTCGCGCAACTGCTTGAGCTGGCTGGAGGCCACTTGCTGGGTGACGAAGCAGCGCCGGGCGATCTCCTTGACCTGCAGCGCGCTGGAATCGTCGCACAGCAGATCGACGAGCTTGCGCTGCTGCGGGGACAGGTACTTCATCCGCTCCTGGTAGTAGGGGGTCAGCTCGTCCAGCAGGCGGAAGAAGGGTTCGACCAGATCCTCGAAGGACTCCAGGGTCAGGAAGCGGGAGAGCATCACATAGATCCGGTGGTTGCCGCCCGCGAGCTCATGCACCGCCCGGACGCGGGCTCGCCCCTGAGGGGTGACGATGAGGTCGGCCAGCGCCTCGTCGCCGGAGCCGCGGGCGATCCGCTGCAGCAGTTCCACCGCCTCGCCCAGGTTCAGCTCCTGGAGGTGCTCGATGCGGAAGAACCCGTAGAACGATGATGTCTGCAGGGAGATCCCGCCGAAAAGCGCCTGGGTGGTCGCCAGGATCGACCAGGAGCCGTGATCCTGCAGGTGGGCCCGCAACCGCTGCTGGCCGTCCTTGCCCAGACCGCGGAAGATGTCGTCCAGGTTCTCGGCCAGCAGCAGCAGAGTTCGACCTTCCAGGAACTCCTCCACCAGGGTGGCAGCTCCTTCCTCCGCCTCGTCGGGCCGCAGATCGAACAGGGCGTCCGTCCGCTCGCGCAGTTCGGGGTCGTCGTACCCGTCGTACAGCGCGCGAAGGATCCGCAGGAGCAGCTCCAGGAAGGACGAGACGCCCCACTCCTCCTCCCGCAGCCAGGCGATTCGCAGGGCGTCGCGCAGCTCGGGATCCGCCTGGATCCGATGGTGGATCAGCGAGATCAGGTGGGTCTTGCCGATGCCCCTGGGCCCCACCAGCAGGCTCTGGTGGCGGCCGTCGCCCGTCGCGCTCTCGCGGACCAGGTCGACCAGACGATCCACCAGTGCGTGCCGCTGGACGAAGAGCGCCTCGAGGGCCTCGGCCGACATCAGCGACGGCGTGAACCACGACAGCTGGACCGCGTTCATCCTCCTAGCCCCCGCAACAGAAGCCAGAAGCGCCTGAGCAGTGGCAGCCGGAATCGGTAGGCGCCGCCTGGCTCGCGGATCACGTAGTGGTCCCTCTGCAGCAGCGTCACCGTGGACAGTGCTGTCTCGCGATCGTCGGTCTCGACCTGGGCCTTGAGCCGCTCGAACCACTCGTCGAACTGGATGGGGCCACCAGCGGTCGCCAGGTTGTCCAGGAGTCCCAGTGCGCAGGTGCGCTCGCGTTCGTCGTAGTAGACGTCCATCCGCTCGCGGTAATGGCGTAGGTGCCAGCGATCGTCGGGATCAATGAGCGCCCCGTCGATGACCGCCTGAGCGGCAGCGGGATCCACCTGGCCCCGCAGCGCTAGCCGGTCCACAACGTGGTGGATGAAGTACGGCACCCCGTCGACGCCCTCCCCGATGGTCCGCGCCACTTCGTCCGGATCGCCGCTCGTCAACCCCTCGCCGGCTAGGAGCTGCCGAGCCAGGTCCACCGCCGCGTCCGCCGCCAGTGGCTCCACCACGATCAGATCCATGTCGTTGGTCGGATCATTGGGGTACCCCGCGCGCTTCAGCGACGTGATCACGTTGTGCAGCCCGATGGATCCGGTGAGCACCATCCGCAGGTCCGGGTGGGTCTGCCGGAGCGATCGCAACGCGTCGAGCAGTTCCATCGCCTGCTCCTCCCCACCCGACTCGCGGATGTTGAACAGCATCAGCGGCAGCTCGTCCCACAGGAAGACCACGTCGTCCTCCTGGTGGGCGACCAGATCCTCGATGGTCGCCGACAGCAGAACCTTCCAGTGACGGGCCACGCTGTCGGGGAAGCGGACGGCGCCAGCCACCTCCGCCCCCTGGAGGTGGCGCAGCACCTCGCGCACCGATTCGGTGGCGCGTTTTCGCAGCCGCAGGTAGTGCTCGGTGTCCTTGTACACTCGCTGGACGAACTCCAGCGGCGTCCGCAGTCCCTCCAGGTCCCTGTAGATCAGCAGCTTCCCCGGCGGGGCTTCGGCCTGCATCTTGTTGATCGCGCTGGTCTTCCCGATCCGGCGTACTCCGTCGAGCACGACGCTCTATCGGGCCAGGCTTCGCCAGATCCGGCGCACCATCTCATCCCTCCCGAAGACCTCGCCGGGAGGTAGCCGTCCACCGGGATTTGCCCTGACGTCCCATTGTTTCCCCATCTGAACCTCCACATGCACGACGAGATCATCATACGACAAAAATATCGTACGTCAAAAACGTCGTACTTCTCTCGGCAAAGAATGCTCGAAGGGTGCAGGAGGGCGCCTCAGCGCTTGCGGACCTCCCACAACGAGTCCGCGAACCGGCCCTGATCGTCCAGCCACTGAGCCTCGATGGAGAAGCCCGTGTCCCGGGCCAGCGCTTCGATGTCCTCCATCAGGAACTTGTAGGAGTACTCGGTGTGGATCGGCTCGTAGGGGGCGAACTCGAAGGAGTGGTTGACGGCGCCCACATGGACGGTCTGGCGGGCCAGGCTGACCAGGTAACTCTCCATCGATCCGGAGAACACGTTGTAGGTGGAGTGGTGCTGGAAGGCGTCCAGATCGATGTCGGCGTCCAGCTCCCGGTTGATGCGCGCCAGCAGGTTCATGTTGAACGCCGAGGTCACACCACCGTCGTCGTTGTACGCGCCGATCATCGTGTCGATGTCCTTCTTGAGGTCGAACCCGATCAGCGCCAGGTCGTCATCACGAAGGAAGCTCCACAGGGATCGCAGGAAGGCACGGGCGTCGGGCAGGCTGAAGTTGCCGATGTTGGAGCCCAGCAACAGCACCACGTTACGGCGCGTGCTGAAGCGGCTGTTCCACATCATCCCGTCCAGGTACTCGGCCACCAGCCCCTGGGCCTCCAGGCCGGGGAAGCGTTCGGTCAGCGCCGCGCTCTGGGCGCTCACTGCAGCCTCGGAGATGTCGATGGGCCGGTAGACGAAGTCCAGGTGCTCGTCCAGCATCGTCTCCAGCAGCAGGTTGGTCTTGCGTCCGTCGCCGCTGCCCAGCTCCACCAGCTGGAATGCCCCGTCGATGAGGGTCTCGGCCAGCTCTCCTCGGTGGCGGGACAGGATCTGGTGCTCGGCCCGGGTCAGGTAATACTCGGGCAGATCCATGATCCGCTGGAACAGCTCGCTGCCCCGTTCATCGTAGAAGTGCATCGACGAGAGCCGCTTGCGCGGCTGCGAGAGGCCCTGGAGCACGTCGAGGGCGAAGCGCTGGTGCGCCGAACCGGCGTCCTGCAGGTCCTGGGTGGTCAGCACGCGGTATCCGGTTGTCACGGGCCCTCCCCTCGATCTCGCTGGTCCGACGCGCCGCCGTCCACGCCACGTACCCGGACGGATCGCGTTCGTTTCGGATCATGCCTCCAATAAGCACCGGACCGCGACGGGCAACCTGCACCGGACCGCGGGTAGACTGGTGCCGTGCTCCCCTCGATCATCCGCCACCGGGGCCCGCTCGTGCTGTCGCTGCTCGCGGCGGTCTCGGCGTCGTGCTGGCTCGCGAGCTGGGACTGGATCGCGCCGGGACCCGGGGCCGCCGACCCGGGCTATGGCGCGGGCGCGGACTGGGACGTCCAGTGGGAGATGGCCGCCGCCTCCCACGCCAGCTACCGGGACGGGCACCTGCCCCACTGGGATCCCTATCCGGTCCACGGCGGCCCGATCCTGGCCAACCCCGAGGCGTTCACCCTCCACCCGGCGTGGGTAGCCGGGGCGCTGTCCTCGCCCCGCGCGGGCCTCCGTGCGCTCTACGCCTTCCAGTGCCTGCTGCTGATGCTCGGGATGTTGTGGCTGGGCCACGCGCTACGGGTGCCCTGGTACCTGTCGCTGGCCTGTGGGCTGGCGCTGATCGCGTCCGCCGAGTGGCGGGATCGGCTCTACAACGGCCACCTGATGGTGATGGGGCTGTGCGCCTGGCCCGCGTGCTTCGCCGCCCTGCTGACCGCCGGCCGCGACCATGCGCGCGGCGACCGCTGGTCCCCCGTTCTGCTCGGCGGCGCAGCCGGAGCCGCCCTCGGGCTGGCCAGCCTGGGGGGCGGCCACTATCCGACCGCGTTCGGCCTGCTGGCTGCGCTGCTGCTGATCTGGAGCTCCGGCGCACCGCGACCGCTGTTGGCGGGGCTGGTGGCCGTGTTTGCGGCCGGGGTGCTCCCCATCCAGGCGCCCGCGTTCGCCCGCTGGGCGCTGGTGCTGGCGGGGGCAGGGATCATCGGCGTGGGGATCTGGCGTAGCGAGCGCCGGGGGTCGCAGCTCAGGACGGGCGGCGGCCTGGGCCTGGGTCTGCTGGCGATCTCCGGCTTCCGGCTCGTGCCGCAGATGCTGGCGCTGGGGCTATCGGGGCGGCGCGAGGCCTTCGAGCTGGCCGCGCCACCGCTGGCCGCGATGCCCCTGGCCCAGCCCTGGCTGGACCCGCAGCGGATCCTCGAGGGCTACCTGTACTACCCGCCGCTGTTGCTCGGGGCCCTGCTCCTGGGGCTGGTGCTGATGGCCCGGGTCAGCGCCCCGCTCGCGGCGCTGGGGCTGATCTTCGTGGCGCTGGGGTGGAGCTGCGGTCACACGTTGCAGCCCTGGGAGCTGGTGGCGCTCGTGCCCGGGATGACCTCGATCAACTCACCCATGCGGCTGCAGTGGGTGATCCCCGTGCTGGGCCCCCTGGGTCTGGCTGCGTTCTCCCTGGCGATGGCCAGGCGCTGGCTCGGTCCCCGGGCGATCCACGCGCTGGCGATCCCGCTGGCCATCGCCGCCTGGGCCATCTTCGACACGCCGGGATCCCCCGCCTTCCCGCGGGCCGAGCCCCCGGATCAGGTCACCGCCTCGACCCGGGTCGAGGGCGTCGCGCCCGCGGATCCGGAGCGCCACCTGGCCGCCGCTGCCGGCCGGGGCCTGATCCACCCGGTCTACGGGACCGCGGTCTCCTTCGATCCCCTGAACCCTCCGCCGGTCGACGGGCTGGGTTGGGCGGAACGGGAGTGCGGGGTGGACGACGACGCGTCGGCCGTCGACGGCAGCCTGGACCGATGGACGATCGAGGCACCGCCAGGCACGGTCGTGGCGCTGGCCCAGCGCGATCTGCCGGGCTGGCGCTGCCGCGGCGGCGACCTGGTCAGCGCCTGGTGCGACGATGGTCCCGAGGGGGAGCAGCCGCCCCACCAGGGCGGGCGGTGGTTGCGGGTGCGGATCGGCGAGACCGGAGAGGCCAGTTGCCGCTGGAGGACCCCTGGACTGTGGCCCGGCGTGCTGTTGCAGCTGGCCTCGCTGGCGGCGCTCGTCGCCGCGGGCCTGCTGGCCCGCCGCCGCTGAGGGGGTCGGAAACGGTTCCTCAGCCGCCGAGCTGCTCCAGGCGGTCCTGGAGCACCTGCTGCTGGGCCCACACCAGCTTGAGGCGGGTCACCTCGGTCCGCACGGCGAGGTCCAGGCTGTCGTCCAGCTACTCCTCGAGGTGGGTGATGGCGGCGGCCACCCGGGTCGGGTGCTTGGTTCCGTAGGTCTGCGCGTTGCGGGCGTCTTCCGCCACGGCGGCCGCCAGCTGGCGCGCGAGGTGGCGGGCGGGACGGACGACGCCGTCGGGGAGCGCCAGCACGAGGCGTTCGTCGTCACCGGCATCGCGTAGCTCCCGGTACCGATCGACCTCGACCTGCAGGACGATCCGGTCCGCCTCCAGCGACGCGATGCCCCGGTAGAGCTCCCCCTCCAGGGCCTTCATGTCCGGCGCCAGGCCGCGCTCGTCCAGGGCGCCCAGCAACGCGGACTGCCGCGCCTCGATCACCGCCTCGTCGTCCAGCAGCAGCAGCGCTTCGTCCGGGTGGTTGGACTCCATCTTGTCGCGGAGGAACGCGAGCCTGGCCCGCAAGGCCAGCAGCTCGGTCTCGTTGGCCGCCAGGACCTCGCTGATCTCGGCGGCCAGCGCCTCGTCCGCGGCCCGGGACGCCTGCGCAGACCGGAGAAACAGCATCAGGGCCAGGAGCAGAAACAGGGCGACGGGCCGGATCATCGAACCTCCTCCCGAGGAGCCCCGATTGTAGGTCATCGTCCGGCGCCGGACAGCCGGGGAAAAACGGTGGCAATCCGGACATCCGCTGTTACGCTGGTCTCCGCCGCGACACTGCGGCGGGGAGACCTCCATGCACCGAGCTGGCGTCGGGTTGCTGCTGTGCCTCGCCGCATGGGGTTGCCCCGCGCCCGCCGATCCCTGGGCCGGCGCCACCTTCGAGGCGCTGAGCGGCGAGGGCGGTGTCGTCCTGGGCGCCGACCTCCCGGACGGTGACTGGAGCGTCGAGGCGGTGGACCCCGGTGGGGAGCCGCGGCCGGCGCAGCTGGCCGTCGGCGGCCTGACCATCGACCCGGACGGCAACGCGGACACCATCTACCGGGTGACCCCCGATGGCGGCGATCCCATCGAGTTCACACCCGCCCGGCTGACCCTGATCGACTCCTCGATCCCCGTCCCGGCCCTGCTGCTGGCCGGGGAGGCGCTCACCCTGGGCCTGGCGCTGGATCCCGGCGCGGCGACCCTGGCGCGGGGCGACCTGGTGCTGCGACGGGTGACGGATGACGGCCAGGTGTCCTACTTCAACCCGACCTGCGCCGGGGACGCGACCCTGGCGCCCGCGTGCTGGATCCACGACCCCGAGCCCCTGGCCGCCGATCTGGGCGTGGGCGAACTCACCGACGCGGATCAGCACCTGCCCCCCTACACACCCATCGCCACCGAACCGCGGGGGGTCCGCTTCGGCCTCTTCTTGCGCATCGTCGACGACCAGGGCCAGGAGGTCCTGGCGGGCGACGAGGTGCAGGCCGTATTCCTCGGGCGCCGCCTGGTCTACGGGGACCTGCACGCCCACAGCAACTTCTCCGACGACGGGTGCGAGGACGCCGAGGCTGCATGCGCCGACCGGGGCGACTCACCCGCGGAGGACTTCTTCGACAACGCCGTGGCGGTGGATCTGGACTTCGCGGCCCTCACCGACCACGCCGAATGGGATGTGCTGTCGACCGAAGGTCAGAGCCCCATCGAGATCTGGCCCGCGACCCACGAGGTGGTCGAGGAGGCGTTGTCGCTGGAGGACGCCGGATTTGTGCCGCTGCTGGGTTACGAGTGGAGCAACGCGGTCGAGGTCTGGGAGTTCATGGACCCCGACGAGGACGGCGACGACCACCGCGAGGAACTGACCGCCGGCCACAAGACCGTGCTCTTCCGCCAGACCACCGCCTGCGCCGACTATCGCATCGGGGCGCCCAGGCACACCGATCCGATCACCAAGGGTCACTCCGGCCAGACCTACTCCCACGACGACGACGCGCCGGCCGCGCTGACCACCGGCGAGTTCAACGAGCTGATGGAGCAGGCCGCCGGGTCCTGCGGCGAGCAGACCTGGATGACCTTCTTCCACCACTCCGCGTTCCTGATCCCGACGCCAGTGGACTGGGCGCTGCCCGACAACGAACCCGACCCGACCCACGAGCGGCTGCTGGAGATCGCCAGCGAGCACGGCAGCTCCGAGTGCAGGGACCCCTCCTCCGACGGCTGCGGGTTCTGGGTCGACGAGTTCGACTACCACCAGCACCTGGGATGGGGTACCGCTCAGGAGGCCCTGGCGCTGGGGCACCGACTGGGTTTCCTCGGCGGCACCGACAGCCACGACAGCCGACCGGGTTCGCTGGACGACGGTCCCGGCGCCATCGGCATCTTCCACGAGCTGGGGGGGAGCGAGGACGACCCGCCGCGGATGTTCCACGACGGGGCGATCACCGGAGCCTACGTGCCCGGCGAGATCGACCGGGTCGCCCTCTGGGATGCCCTCTGGGCTCGCCACACCCTGGCCACCACCGGCCCCCGCGGACGCCTGGCCGTCGCCGCGGTCACCGACGACGGGCTCGTCGCCATGCCGGGAGACGAGATACCGGTCGACGGCTTTCCACTGACCCTGCTGGTGACCGTCGAACCGGGGGACCCCTACGAGGTGGAGCGGGTGGAGATCATCGAACCCGACGGCGGCACCACCGTCGCACAGGCCGAGGGGGAATCCCTGACCATTTCGCTGGATGATCCGGGAACCGGCGCCGTCTATGTGCGCGCCCGAATCTGGGACGGAGGCGACGAGCACCGGGTCTGGTTCTCGCCGCTGTTCATCGAGCGCTGATCGGCTCCCAGTTGACGGGATCGGTAACCTCGACAGCGGCCTCGAACGCGTTGATCACCAGCGCCAGCCGCCCCTCCTCGGCCGGGAACAACATCAACGGCGCCAGGTGGCCTTCCCCCGCCCAGAACGGTGGGTGGGCCAGGCTGGCAAGCGTGCGGGTCCCGACGCTCGCCATCGACTCCGGGTCGATGGCGAACAGGGCGTCGGTCCCCTGGGCCAGGTACAGATCGCGCTCGGCCAGGTGCAACATCAGCTGCTGCCCGTCCGGGAGCTGCCCCACCGGCTCGAGGCCAAACCCCAGCACCTGGTCCCCGATCAGCACCCGCTCGCGCACCACATCGAGGGCCAGCGGGCGGCTGGGCTCGGCGTCGACGGTGGCCTCGGCCACGGCGGTGTCCCCCTCGAAGGCCACCACCCGATCCGCCAGGTTGTAGTAGGCGTACAGGCGTCCGCTGGCGGGCTCCACGGCCAGCGCCATGTGCTGGAAGAAATCTTCGGGACCCGGCTCGACGATCTCGCCCGTGGACAGCTCGATCACCTCCCCGCTGACCAGGTCGACCCGCAGGACACCTGCCGTGGGCGGGTGGGCGACATAGGCCAGGTTGCGTTGGAAATCGACCTCCAGGTCCACGGCCGAGTAGTGGCCGGTGCACAGGGGATCGCAGGGTAACTGGTGGGTCTCCACACCCAGGTCCCAACGCTCCAGCTCCTCGAAGGTGTCGGCGTCCAGCGCGATCAGTGCGGCCCGCTGCTGGGTGGCCACGTAGATCCGGCGACCGGGGACGTCCGCCTCGACCGCGAAGGGCCAGTCGGCCACATCGACGAGGGTCGCCTCGGCGGCCGTCCAGTCGTAGATCCAGACCTGGTCGGTGAGGTGACTGGGGAACCACATCCGGCCGCCGATGGGATCGACGGCCACGTCGTCGAAGGTCAGCCCGAGGGGCAGCGAGGTCCACTCGGTATTGCCCGCGGGGCCGATGGCCGAGATATCCAGCGAGTCCTCGTTGCCCACGAACAGCCGGTTGGTGTCCCCGTGGAAGACCGCGAAGTGGGGCGTCTTGCCGACCTCGGCCTCGGACACGACCTGGGCGCCATCGGGATCGAGGGCGTAGACCACCCCGGGATCCCCCATGTAGGTGCCGGTTGCCGGCAGCTCGGCCCCCTGCCTCGCCACGGTGAAGACCCGCCCCCAGGGCAGCACCGCGGTGAGCCCGTAGGGATCGCTGCCGGCCGGGATCTCGTCCAGCCACACCGGCTGGGCCACACCATCGAACACCGCCACCCGCCCGCCCTCGCGGTCGCTGACGAACACCCGGTCCCCGTCCCACACCGCCGACTGGTTGGGCTGGCCGGCGATGGCCACCTCACCGACAAAATCACTGGTGGTCATGTCGAAGACGTGCAGCTTGCCCGTCAGCTCGTCGACGATCAGCAGCCGCGGCGGCGCCAGCTCGAAGCGGGTCACCCGCACGCCCCCCATCGGGTAGCTGGCCAGCGGTGACAGGTCATCTCCGTCCAGCTGCAAGATGGTGTCATCGCCCTCGCAGGCCACGTACACTGTGTCGTTGGCCGCGCTGACCTCCATCCAGCCGGGCGCGGTGCAGACCTGGGTGGCGCCGATGACCTGATGCCCCGCGGCGCCGATGCGGATCAGCTGCCCGCGGGCCCGGTCGTTGAGGACCAACGTGCCTGTCCCCGGCACACAGGCCAGGTAGGCGAACAAGGGCACCGTGTCGCCGGTGTACTCGCCCAGGTCGATGAAGCCCTCGATGGCGCCATCCGCGGCCGAGGCAATGCCGATCGCCGGGTAGTGCAGGCTCGTGAAGAACACCTCGTCCACCCCGGGGCAGACGGCCAGGTCGAACAGGCCGACGGCGTTGCCCTGGGGGTGGGCCAGGCGGACGGCGTGTCCGTCGTCCCACGGCGCGATGTCGTCGTCGGTGCTGTCGTCGTCGTCGCTCACGTCGTCGTCGTCGTCGCCGCTGACGTCGTCGTCCGCGCTGACGTCGTCGTCGTCCTGCTTGCAGCCCGCGGCCGGCCACAGCAGCAACAACGCGCAGAACAGGGGCCAGGTCGGATGGGGAGCGGAGCCAGCAGCGGGGTAACGAGATAGCACGGCGTCACGGAGCGGGCGGTTGGTCGGGCAACCCCCGATAGTAGCGTAGCGAGTCCCACCAGGAGATCCAGCCCATCTCGTACGCGGTCTGCACGCCGATCCGCACCTCGTCGAGGCTCTCGATCTCCCGCTCGCCGCCCGGTTCGACCGGCAGGTCACCTGCCATCAGCTCGGCGTATCGCTGGGGGTAGACCGGGTGGCGATCGGGTTCGACGAAACCCTCGGGCCAGACCGCTTGATAGAGGTCCGGGTCGTACTTGTCGCTGGCGCCGAAAGCGTGGGCGAGTTCGTGCAGCAGCGTCAGTCCACTGTACTCGGGATCCAGGTGGTTGAGATTGAAACGGACCACTCCGAAGCGGCGGCGAGGGGAGGCCAGCGACATGGCTTCGATCTGCTCATGGTCGTTGCCGGGCTCGAAGATCGCCACCGCACGCACGTGGTAGGCGTCGAAGTCCACTCCCAGATCGGCCGCGACGCGCTCGAAGTAACGGTAGTAGTTCACGGCGCGCCAGGTCAGCTGCCAGGTCGAGGCATCCTGGTCGTGGAGATCCGGCGGATCCACCTTCACCTCGTAGGGGCCGATCAGGTGGAGTTCCACCCGCGGCCGGTCGCCCGGGTGGTAGCGCTCGTACTCGTCCGCGAAGAAGTCCTGCACACAATAGGCGTTCAGCGGGAACGGCTCACGCACGGGGGCGCCGTTGAAAGCCATCAGATCGCGGGTCGCGTGGGCGCCCTCCGGGATCAGCTCGAGCAACAGCACCCGCACCGCTGCGTCAGCGGACCAGTTGACCCGGCTGGACCGGTGCCAGACCACCACCGAAACGGCCACTGTCAGCAGCAACAGCAGTGCCAGGCGCTGGCGAAGGACCAACCGGTAGAAACGTCGGGGACGGCCCGGAGACGGGGGCCCGACGCCGAGCCCGGAGAGGGTCGGGTTCTCCTGGGACCACCAGCTGACGATCGACCGACCTCGCCGGCGCCAGTTGCCGCTCTCACCTGCCACTGCATCCCTTCACGGTCCGCGATCGCGCACCGCAGTCCCTCCCCGTGTCGGCACCCCCGCACCGGACCAGACCATTATAGTGGGGCGGCCGTTCGTCGGGAGGCGGGTGGCCGGGTAGCCGGTCGCCCACACGCTTTCCCCTTGGCACACCCGGCGCGACCGCCCTACGCTACGGCTTCCGGGAGGGTACCTGTGCGAACGTCTCCGCTCCGCTGGCTCATCGCAGTCGCATTCCTGCTGCAGCTATTCCCCGCCACCGGCCGCGCCCAGCCGATGACCTCGTGGTCCGTCGGTCCGACGATGCCGTTCGCCGGCTCGCAGATGCTGGCCATCGCGGGCGACGACGGATCGATCTACCTGTTCGGCGGCTACCGGAACAACGGCCAGGTCTCCGCCGACGCCTGGCGCTTCGATCTGGTCACGGGCAACTACACCCAGCTGACCAGCATGTCGTCCGCCCGCCGTGGAGCCTGCGGCGACCGTCTGCCGGACGGACGGCTGATGGTGGTCGGCGGCTACAACAACGGGCCGGTCCTGACCGCGGTGATCTACGACACGCACACGGATGTCTGGACTCCGGCGGGCTCGGTCACCGGCGGCTGGGAGTGCTCGGCCAACACCGGAGCCGACGGCCTGCTCCACGTGTTCGGGGGCGAGAGCAACACCACGTCCCACGATGTCTACGATCCGGGCACGGACAGCTGGTCAGCCGGCCAGTGGATGCCGACCCAGCGCAAGATCCATGGCTCGGCGATGGCCGATGACGGCCGCTTCTTCGTGTTCGGCGGTGAAATCTCCCAGACCACCGACGTGTTCGATCCCCAGACCCAGGTGTGGGCCCAGATCTCGAACCTGCCGAACTCGAACATGCAGTTCGGCTGGGCCGGTGACGGCGAGCGGATGTTCGTGCTGGGTGGGTCGACCTCCTACGGCAACGACGGGGCGCCGTACTACGACGTGGTCTGGTACGCCGACACCATCACCGGGGTCTGGCAGGTCGACAGCGAGGTGCTGCCAGTGGCCGCCCGGGAGACCACTGCCGCGGTGGTCGACGGCGTCATCTACCTGTTCGGCGGCAGCAACGGAAACAAGCTGGATGTGGTGCAGGTCGGCGTATACGCGGCCGACCAGGACGAGGACGGCTAGAGCGAGCTGGACGGCGACTGCGATGACGACGACCCCGACATCTACCCCGGGGCGCCGGAGATCTGCGACGACGGCATCGACAGCAACTGCGACGGGATCGTCGACGAACTCGACGACAACGACGGCGACGGCTACTCCACCTGCGACGGCGACTGTGACGACACCGACGACACCCGTTTCCCGGGGGCCCAGGAGATCTGCGATCACTTCGACTCCGACTGCGACGGCTGGATCGACGAGGACTCGGACGTGGACCTGGACGGCTGGAGCGAGTGCGACACGCCGGCAGACTGCGACGACGGAGACGCGACCGTCTACCCGGGGGCGGCCGAGTCCTGCAACGGAGTCGACGACGACTGCGACGGGACGATCGACGAGCAGACCGACGACGACAACGACGGCTGGACCGTCTGCCAGGGGGACTGCGACGACAACGACACGCTGACCTACCCCGGCGCGGTCGAGCAGTGCGACGAGGTGGACAACGACTGCGACGAGGTGGTGCCGGCGGACGAGACCACCGACGCGGACGGCGACGGATTTGTCGAGTGCGCCGACTGCGACGACGGGGATCCGGCCATCTTCCCCGGCCAGCAGGAGCTGTGCGACGCCATCGACAACAACTGCGATGGCAACGTGGACGAGGGGCTGGATGACGACTGGGACGGGCTCTCGATCTGCGAGGGCGACTGCGACGACACCAACGCCGATATCTACCCCGGGGCACCCGAGCTGTGCGACGGGCTGGACAACGACTGCGACGAGGCCCTGGACGAGTACGAGTTCGACAACGACGGCGACGGCTTCATCGAGTGCAGCGAGTGCGATGATGGGGACGCGACGGTCTTCCCCGGGGCGACCGAGATCTGCGACGACGGGATCGACAGCGACTGCGCAGGCGACCTGACTGTCACCGAGATCGACGATGACGGCGACGGCTACTCCGAGTGCGCCGGGGACTGCGAGGACGACAACTCGACCGTCTACCCCGGGGCGGCCGAGCTGTGCAACGGCCTGGTGGATGACGACTGCAATCCCGCCACCGACGAACTCGCCGACATCGACCTGGACGGATACAACATCTGCCAGGGGGACTGCGACGACCTGGACGATTCGACCTACCCGGGCGCCGACGAGGTCTGCGACGGCGCGGACAACGACTGCAACGGACTGGTGGACGACGAGCTGGACTACGACCTGGACGGCTACACCGGCTGCGGCGGCGAGGACTGCAACGACAACAACCCCAACGCCTATCCGGGCGCCCCCGAGATTCCCTACGACGGCATCGATCAGGACTGTGACGGCGCCGATCTGACCGACGTGGACGGCGACGGAGTGGACGGCGGCCCCTACGGCACCGACTGCGACGACAACGATCCCGACCGCTACCCCGACGCCCCCGAGGACTGCGAAGATGGCGTCGACGGCGATTGTGACGGCGTGGGTGACAACACAGACGAGGACTGCAGCGACCCCGCGGACGACGACGAGCCCCAGGACTGCACATGCCAGGCCCAGGGACGCGGGGCAGGTGGTGCGGCGGCTGCCTGCTTGCTGCTGCTCACCCTGGCGGGTCGTCGCCGAGGCCGACCAGCGCGAGCAGCTTGAGGGCGTTGGTGGTCGGGGCCAGACCGGGGCGAACCCGGTAATCGAAGGACATCTCGGCGCGGCCGTTCCGCTCGTCGAAGCGCTCGGTGAAGTGGACCGGAACGCAGGCGTCGGCCAGCCCCTCGGCCGTGGCCAGCGACAGATCGTGGGTCGCCACCGCCCCAACCGCCCCCAGCGCCTTCAGCCTCGACAGCACCTTCTGCACGGCCACCCGCCGCTCCTCGGCGTTGGTGCCCAGCAGGATCTCGTCGAACAGATAGAGAACGGGCAGCGGGCTGTCGGCGGCCAGATCGACCACCTCCTTGAGCCGGCGCAGCTCGGCCATGAAGTAGCTTAGCCCCTGCTCCAGGGAGTCCCGGACCCGGAAGCTGGTGCCCAGCGCCAGTTCCGGCAACGCCAGTTCGCCAGCGCAGGCCGGGCCGCCGGCCAGGGCGAGCACCGCGTTGACCCCGCAGGCCCGCAGCAGGGTGCTCTTGCCCGACATGTTCGAGCCCGTGACGAGCAGGAAGGTACCCGGTGGACCCAGCGAGACGTCGTTGGGGACGCACGCCTCCGGGATCAACAGCGGGTGACCCAGGTCCGTCGCCGACAGCTCCAGTGGACCGCCCTGGACGAGGGACGGACGGCACCAGTCCGGGTGGTCGTGGGTCAGACCGGCCAGGGCCGCCAGCGCCTCGAGCCGTCCGAGCCGCTCCAGCCACGAGCGGACGCGCCGCCCGTGCGCCGCCTGCCAGCCCTCCAGCAATCCCACCACGTGCAGGTCCCACAGCAGCACCGCCTGGAGCAACCCGTGGACCATACCCGAGTGGCGCACATCAGCCAGGCTGGTCAACTTCTGTAGACGCTGGAAGCCGGCCAAGGCGGCGTCCCCGCCCCCCACCAGCTCCGCGGCCAGCCCGCGCAGGTGGCCATCGGCAAAGTCCTGCCCGCCCAGCGCGCAGAGCTGCTAGTCGAGCGCCGCGAACGGGCTCGGCTCCAGGGAGACGGCCCGGAAGATCGCGCCGACCGGCCTTCGCAGAGCCCAGGTCAGCGCCAGGTTCAGCGGCAACGGAAGCAACCACACCAGGGAAGGGATCCAGCCCCCGATGCTGGCCACGATCAACCCCACCGTCACCACGGCCAGGACTCGGGCGGCCCAGGCCAGCGCGCGGCGCGACTCCAGCCAGGGCGCCCCCTCGGCCCACTCCAGGAAGTCGCCGGTATCGGGCATCGCCTCGCTGACCTCGCGGACCAGCCACGTCAGGGTCTGGCGCAGGTCCAGCCTGGGGGCGAGATCCCAGACAGCTCCCTGACGGGCGCTCGCCTCGGTCGCCGTCGCGGGCTCGAGCAGCCAACGCGTGGCGGTGTCGTCACCCATGGACGTACCCACCGGGCCGAGCAGGTGGCGCAGCGAGGAGGGTCCCAGCAGATCCAGATCGGTGGCCAGCGGAGGAGGGTCGGGGTGATCCGGCGGAGGGGGAAGCCGAACCCAGGCCCGATCGAGGCGCGCGATCCCCTCCTCGTTCAGGTCCCGGAAGGCGGCCGCGCGTCGCTGCCGACGCCGGATCCGGCTGTGGCGTCGTACCGAAACCACGAAGCCCACGGTGGCGATCACCGCCAGGGCGAGCCAGCCAGGCCGGACGACCCCCGCCCCCCAGAATCCGGCAATCAGGCCGGCGACGATGACCAAGGCCAGGCCAAACCTCAGGTGGGCGAGGCGGGCAGACCGCCGGTCGAGGGCCGTCCAGTCGGCGGCGAATCGGTCGCGGCGGCGCCCGTAGAGTTCCCGGACCTGGGCGGGCGACTCGTTCATGGAGTCCCCGCGCTAGCGATCCGCGGGCAGTTCGGTGGCGAATGCGCACCGCGCCCGGGTGGTGCCGTAGGACCCGCTGTCGTAGCCCGATCCCTGGAGAGAATGGCAGAGGGTCACCAGATCCTGGACACTCCAGGTGTCGCCCGGTACGAAGACGGCAAACTCGACGCCCAGCTCGCCAGCGCGCTGATCCAGCACCTCGCTCGCGGTCTGCACGCCCCCGATCGGAGCCGCCTCGGTCTGCGGCCCCACCAGCCAGACCGACTCGGCGCTCCCGCTCAGCCCCCAGACATCGGCGCGCGCGTGGGCGCTGCCGTCGACCACGAACATCGAGTTCGTGGACGTGGGCGATGACCCGTATCCGTACCCCCACAGATCCCGGTCGTCTTCGCCACCCTCGCCTCCAGCGCGGTAGCGATCGAAGTCGGCGGTGCTCAGCCGCTGCGCCCGGATCAACTCGTGCTCGTCCCCGGTGCCGAAGCTGTCGGCGCGGGCGAGTACGTGAATGTCGGTCACATCGACGTTCATCCAGTCGGCGGTCAGCAGCTTGCTCGCCCGAACGCTGGGCCGCAGCAATAGCAGGGGGCTGGCGGGCTCGAGTTCAGACGAGGGAGGGTACGCCAGGTCGGACTCGTCCACCCGGCTCCAGCCGCTGTCGTCGTGGACCAGGATGGTGTCGAAGGGCCCAACGCCGCCGTCGACGGCGCCCGGGGCCGGAAGCTGGGTGGTCTGATCCGCGGCGGTCAGCGCGCGCATCGACCCGGTGACGCTCATCACCCGGTCGTGTTGCCGCATGGCGACCGCAGGCACGGCGAGGACCGTCAGCAGCAACATCAGGGTCAGCGTGCCGCCGATGAATCCACGCACACCGCCCACGTGGCGCAGGGACGGCCCCACCACCGGGAGGCTGGCCAGCGTGAAGCCGATCGCGGCCATGACGCCGCCGCCGACCGCCACCTCGGCGTTCTGCAGCGCGGACCACAGCAGGGTCTGCAGCATCTCCGGCGCCGCTTGCGAGAGCGCCTCGAAGGCCATCGACCGGCCGTGGATCGCCAGCCCCGCGGCCAGCGCGATGATGCCCAGCAACCCGAACAGGGCCACCTGGACCCGGGCGGCGGCGCAGCGCCGGGCGTCCGCACCCTCCTCGGCGCGGCGCAGGCCGACCAGCACCACCGCGAACCCCGCCAGCAGCACGGCCAGCGTCAGTGACAGGACCGTCGGGGACCGGCGTACGAAGGCCAGGGCAGCCGGCGCGGCGGCCACGAAGAACGACAGCACGAGGGCCCCGCCCGCACCGCCCAGCGTCCACCGGACCTCCCCCTTGCCCACCCCGATTGCGTTGCCCAGCGCCGCGCAGAACGCCGTGCCGAGCAGCGCCGCAGCGGTCATGTAGAGGCCGAACCACTGGGTGTACATCGATATCCCGGTGCCGGCGTACAGCAGGACGTCCTTCATCTCCAGCGACGCCGCTCCCACGGCGTACAGGGTCTGTCGCTGCCCGTGGATCCAGCCCGCCGCCCCGGCCATCGACACCAGGGCGGGCATCAGCAGCCAGGCCACCGCCGGGATCCAGATCCGGAACGCCGACGCGCCGCCCATCACCAGCGCCAGGACCGGAACCATCAACCCCAGCAACCCGACGGCGTACATCAGCGGACCGCCCATCTGGAACATGTGGACAAAGTCATGCATCGTGCGCCACTCCGTTCCTCGTGGAACCGCCCCCGGCTGGGGCGGCGCCCCGCATGCTATCCGTCGGGGGGAGTGCGCTCAAGAGGTGAGGCGGTCCTGATCCGGGGCTGGAATTCAGTCCAGCAGATCCAGCTCTTCGTAGAATCGCCGCGGCCGCAGCTCGCGCTCGCCCACGCCCCGGGACAGCAGGTGCCCCCGGATGACCTGACACAGGTGGCACGCGCCGCGGTAGCCCGCCGGATCCGGGACAAATCCCGCCTCTTGTTCCGCGTGGGCCAGCAGGCCGGCGAGCCCCTCCTCGACCAGCCGGGCCGTCACCGGATAGTCGGCGGCGGGCAGGCCGGCGGCGGCGATCGAAGCCTGCTGGCGGACGTCGCCGAGGGAGAAGCCGGAGCAATAGCCCGGGATGGCGTTGCCCTCCGGATCCCCGTGGAGGTGACCGGTGTGGAGCAGCGCGTCGCGGCAGTTCCCCTGTCCGACCAGCGTAGACGCTGGTCGGTTGGGCACCAGCGGCCCCAGCCGATGGGCTGCGCGACCCGCGAGGGTCATCGGAAAGCCGCTCAGCAGCGCCCAGCGCGCCGACTCGACCCCCGCCTGTTCGAGGTATCGGCGGTAGGAGACGGTGCCCATCGGATCGATGGCCAGCAGCTGCTGGAGCAGGGACGGCGTCCAGGGCCAGGCGTTGTCCTCGCCCAGCACACCCTGCGCCAGCTGGAGCAGCTCCACCACCTTCCGTGGGGCCACCGACTCGGCGTGGAACGGCGTCGCGCTGACGAGCAGACGGCTGGCGCCCGCGTCGGCCAGCCGCCGCAGCAGGTCCGCCGCCTCGTCCTGGTCGTCGTACCAGGCGCCGTTGGTCTCGATGAAGTCGATCTCCAGGCCGGCCTCGACCACCACCCCGACCGCCTCGAGCAGGCGATCGGGGTCCAGGAAAGCCTCGCCGCCAGCCAAATGGACGCTGGGAGGCCGGGGCAGGGCGGCCAGCGCGGCCACCGAATCCCGCAGGACCGACGCCTCCACCCACCTCTCCCAGCGCGGAGAGCAAGCGTACAGGCAGTGCCGGCAGGCGCACGTGCAGCGGTAGGTCAGGATCAGACCGGCGAACTCGGGAGGGGAGGGTCGCAGCGTCCGGATCATCGTCTCCGCGCCAACGTAGCCCGCCCGTGGGATCCCGGCAAATTTGCTGCTCACCCCACTGTAACGGTCCGGGGGGAGGACAACACTGAACCCGTAGAGATCAGGGAGTGAACGATGGGACGCAGGAATGAGATGAGGTTCATGGCGTTGGCGGCCTGGGACGAGACCTCGTCCCGCTATCACGGCTGGTTCCCCGGCCTTGTTGGGGCACGGGCCGAGGCCACCAGCCGCGACGCGCTGGAGGACGCCCTCGATGAGGCACTCCGTTTCAGCTTGAGACAGGACGGAGGCGATACCGGCGAAGGCCCGATCGACTTCTGGATGCTCGAGATCAGCACCCGTCCGGCGGAGGGTCTCCCAGGGTACAGCCCCGAGGATCTCCACGCCGCCTGACAGGTACACCGTTTTCCGGGGTAGGAGCCGCCACCGCGCCCCCGACCCACCCCTCCCCCGCGGAGGCGGCTCCCCCCGGTTTTTCCCTACTCCGCTCCGCTGACCGCGGCCGCGGTACCGCTGCCTTCCTCGATCCGATTGAACGCGTCGGCGGTGACACCCGTGATGGTCTCGGTGGCCCCCCCCACCCAGCGAACCGTGACCTCGTCGACGGCGGTATGGTCGGCGAGGCCGAAGTGCAGCCAGTGGGAGGCCTGGGTGTTGGAGTGCCCCTCCCCTCCCTTGACGTGACGCTGCTGGGTCACCCCGCCTGCGGTGACCGTGACCTTGGCGCCGACCGCGTCTCGATTGGTGTCGTCTCCCACCAGGTCGAAGGCCACCCAGTGGCGGTCCTGGCCCACCCGGTTGACGAACAGGTGGACCCAGAGCTCCCCCTCGCGGTCCGCGACCAGCAGGTCGAGGTCGCCGTCCCGGTCCACGTCCGACCAGGTCACGCTGACCGAGTTGTGGACCGCGGCGCCGGTCTCGTAGGTCACGTCGACAAAGACGCCCTGGCCATCGTTGCGGTACAGGCGCGAGTAGTGGCCCGTGTAGAGCGAGGCGATGGCGATGTCGATGTCCATGTCGTTGTCGAAGTCGGCGAACTGGGCGTTGACGTCCCCCTCGTCGTAGATGAAGCCGGCGTCGTACAGGACGTTCTCGAAGGCGTAGTCCGGCCCGCCGCCGTTGAGCAGGAACATGCTCGGGTCACTCCAGGGCTGGACCCGGGGGTGGGCCAGGTTGGCCACGAAGCCGTCCTGGTCGCCGTCGTTGTCCACGTCGCCCCAGTCGCCGCCGTAGCTGTGGCCGCCGGGCCACTGGGCATAGGGGCCCTCGATGTCGTCGTGGGCGGCGTTGCACTGAAGCGCCCGGTCCTCGAAGGTGCCGTCGCCGAGGTTGGTCCACAGCTGGTTGTCGTACAGGTGGTAGTTGCCCACGTAGATGTCGGGCCAGCCATCGTCGTTGTAGTCGTTCCAGTTGACGCCGTAGCAGGACAGGGGCGTGCCCATGGTCAGCCCCGCCTCTTCGCGTCCGTCGACGAAGGTGCCGTCGCCGTTGCCGTAGAAGAACCGGTCCTGGATCGCGGGATCGTCCGGGTAGTGCTCCAGCCAGTTGCCGTAGTAGAGGTCCAGGTTGCCGTCCCCGTCCGCATCGCCAAAGCCGGCGGCCGTGCTGGGATCGACGGCCTCGACGCCGGACGATTCGAGCACCTGATAGACACCACTGCCGTCGTTCAACCAGATCCGATTGCCGAAGTCCTCGTCGATCTCCCCGTCACAGTCGTTGTCCATCCCGTCCCGGGCCTCGTCGGCGCCCGGGAACAGCTCAGCCCGGGAGTCGTCACAGTCGCCGTCGAGCACCGAGTAGCCATCCCCATCGGCGTCCGCGTCGGAGGTTCCGCCGTCGACCACACCGTCGCAGTCGTCGTCGATCCCGTTGTCCGAACCGTCGCTGGCGTTGGGATAGACCTGGCCGTTGGTGTCGTCGCAGTCGCCCCAGGAGATGGGCGCGCCGTCGCCGTCCTGATCGCTCTCGTCGGTCCCGTCGTCGGCGGTGCCATCGCAGTCGTCGTCGATGTAATTGCCGAGAACCTCGTCGGCCCCGGGGTTCACGGCGTCGTCATGGTCGTTGCAGTCGCCGTCGGCGGCGCTGAATCCGTCGCCATCCTGGTCCGAGGTGTCGGTGCCGTCGTCGGTCTGGCCATCGCAGTTGTCGTCGATACCGTTGCTGGACAGCTCGTCCTCGGTGGGGCGGATGTCCGTGTCGGCGTCGTTGCAGTCCCCCTCCTCCTTGGTCCAGCCGTCGCCGTCGTCGTCGCCGCCCACGTAGCTGGCGGCGAAGGCATCGGTGTCGCCGTCGTTGTCCACGTCGCCGAACACGATCATCGCGTACTCCGACGCATCCTCCGGGAACAGGGTGGAACCGGGCTCTTCGTACCCGCCCTCGCCGTCGCCCAGGTAGGCCAGGGGTCCACCGGAGTGGACGATCACGTCGTCGATCCGGTCCCCGTCCAGGTCCGCCACCGCCACCCGCGAGGAGGAGACCTCGTGGAAGGGCTGCTCCTCGTCCTTGCCGAACCAGTGATCGTCTCCGTCCCAGGCGCAGAAGTAGTTGCCCCGCAGTTGGAGCCGGAAGTTGCCCTCGCTGCCGTAACCCATCTCCTCGCCAGGCACCAGCATCAGCGCCGACGAGTAACCGCCGTCCGAAAGCGCCTCCAGCGCGATCAGCGGGCCGTCGGCCCCGTCTTCCTGCTGCTCCGCCACCAGCGCGTAGTGCTGGGTCGGCATCAGGAACAGCTCCTCCTCGCTGACATCCCACTCCAGCCAGTCGTCGGCGCTGGGATCCTCGACCTCGTCCTCGATGGGCTCGATCAGGTCCCCGTCCTCGTTGCCGTCCACGTCCGGATAGGACCGCCCCCAGGTATCCACCAGCCGCAGCCGGATGTCCCCCGACGCCCCCGAGAAGGCCGCCCGCACGTGGGTGACCTGGAAGGGGTGCTGCGGGATGATCTTCTGGCTGGAGATCGTGCCGGCGGGCATGGTGTTGTACACACCCAGGTAGCTGCCCTCCAGATCCGCGACCAGCGCCTCCTCGAGTTCCGCGTCCCACGCCTGATCGCCGCAGTACTGGGCAAACGGCCCCTCCTCGACGTCCTCGGTCGTGTCGTCGTCGCCGGGCTCCGGCTCCTCGGTCGGACACCCAGCCAGCCAGACCATCGCCGCCGCCAGCACCGCGAACCGCCCGCACCGCACGCCCATGCTCATCGCTCCCCTCCGGACCTCCCCCGGTGCCAGCCTACCGCAATACGCTAGATTGATTGCGCCGCAGAGCCGTCGGGCGGGCGGCGACGGGGAGGACGGGTTGGCGAGAACGCACTGGCAGACCACGCTGCTCCCCCTGGGCGCCTTCGCCCTGCTGGGTCTGGCCACGCTGTGGCTGTACGGCGACGTGTTCGCCCACCGGGGGCCCTTCGACCGGGACGAGCTGGTCTGGCTGCGCGGCGACACCCTGGGCAGCCCCTGGCGCCACACCCAGCACTGGCTGATCCGCGATCTGGGCGTGCCCCTGTTCGGTCCGAACCGGACCGGGTTCCAGGCCCTGGCGCTGGCGATACACGTGGCGGGCGCTGGGCTGGTGGCCTGGCTGGTCACGCTGCTGGCGCGGGTGGGTGGGCTCGGGCGGGGGCTGCCGCGGGCGGTGGTGGCGGCCACTGCACTGGCGGCGGCCGGGATCTACCTGGCCTACGACAGCGGGGCGCCCCGCTGGATCGCAGCCCTGTCCTACGAGCTGGTGGTGATCACGACCCTGGCGGCACTGGGATGCGCGCTGAAGGCCCGGGAGGGGCGCTGGGCGTGGGCCTGGTGGAGTGGATGTGTGGCGGCCTGCGGCCTGGGGCTGGTGACACACGTGTACGCGGCGGGGACACCCCTGCTGGTGGCCCTGGTGGACCGGGCGGCGGCACGGTCGGGCACCGAGCGGGTGAGCTGGCCCACCTTCGCCGCGCGCTACGCTCTGCTGACGGCGCCGCTGGTCCTGTTCCTGGTGGTGTATCGCGACGACCTGGTGGGCCAGGGGCTCGCCGCGGATGCGGGCGGGGGGGCTGGGGCGGCGGTCGCCCTGGGGATCGAGCACCTGGCGCTCACGGTGGCGAGGGTGTGGGGCGGATGGCCGGATCTGTTCCGGCTGGAGCTGACCTGGGGTGGCGCGGTCGCCCTCGACGCGGGAGCGGTGCTGGCCGCCGCCGCCCTGGGGATCCGGGAGATGGTCCGCCGCCGCGGGGTGTTCGATGCGCCCGTCCTGATCCTGATCTTCGTGCTGACCTTCGCGCTGGTGGCCTTCGTGCCCACGCTGGCGGCCCCGGGAACCCTGGCGGTGGGTTGGCGGTTCGCCTTTGGAGGGGCGGGCCTCGCCGTGGCGGCCGGGGGGTGCTGGCTGGCAGCGGCGGGATCCCTGTCCGGCAGGGGCGTCCCCTCTCCGGTCCTGGCCGCGGCCCCCCTGCTGGCGGCCGCGGTCCTGTTCACCGTCGCACCCCAGGGCCGGGAAGCCGCGGGCCACTGGGCGCGAATTGCCCGAGGCGACGCCCGGCTGGGTGACCAGGCCCTGTGGCGACCGGGACCGGCCTGCGAGCCCGGCTGCATCGACTGGACCGGCGCCGACCTCTCCGGCGCCGACTTGCGGGGCCGCGAGCTGCGGGGTGCCAGCCTGCTGTGGACGCGTCTGGACGGCGCCGACTTCCGGGGCGCCGACCTGCGCGGCGCCTCCCTCGACGGCGCCGACCTGGCCGACGCCGACCTGCGCGGTGCCCGGCTCGAGGGCGCCTCCCTGCGCGGCGCCGAGCTGCGGGGAGCCGATCTGCGGGGCCAGGACCTGACCGGCGTCGAGCTGACCGACGCCGACCTGGCCGAGGCCCGCCTCGACGGCACCGCGCTGCCCCCGTAGCGCCCGCCCGGAGGGCCATGGATCGTGCCGTCCGCCTGGATATGTGGACGGGCACGGCGCCCCAGCCTGGATCGGGTCACCGGACCCAATCGCCTGCGCAGCCGGTCGTCCTGTTCGACAGCCCGAACCCAAAGAAATGAACCAAATTCGCGTTTCGGCAAATCGAAATTGAAATTAGATTCATAATAAGAAACAAAATCCACAATCAGCGCTTCACATCGATGATAAATTTACAAATCAGAATCAAATTCGATTCTCGACTTGCCGAAAGCGCGATATGGTTCATCTTCTCGAAGACACCCGCGGGAGGAGACACGAATGACCGCCTGGCACCTGACCTGGGCTTCCGATGGGCGGGCCGCCCTTTTCCCCGAGGAGTCGACCCGCCTGGCGGCAGTTCAGGCGCTGGCCCGCGTGGCCGGGAGCTGGGCCACGCTGTTCGCCATCGTGGACGACCACGTCCACCTGGCGCTGATCTCCGACCGGACGGTCGCCGGCCGGGTAGCCCGCAACGGCCTGGTGGCGCTTCGCAAGCTGACGACCGCTCCCCTCGAACCGGCCCACATCCGGGCGGTCGAGACGCGGGCTCACGCGCGATGGTTGGTGACCTACCTGCTCGACCAGCCGAGGAAGCACGGCCTCCCGGCCCACCCCGCGCTATGGAGCGGCTCCTGCTTCCCCGACCTGACCGGCGCGCGGGCCGTCCCTGGATTCTCCCTCGGAACCAAGATGACCGAAATCCTCCCCCGCTTCCGCCTTCGGGAAGCGTACGCCGCCGTCGGCCTCCCCCCGACCGAACTCGCGCCAGTGGACGGCGACCGCATCCGCCGCCTGGGCGCCGACCGCCTCTGCCGAGCGGCCGCCGCCGTGTTCGCCGAGCCCTTCCCGTTGCACGGCAAACGCGCCCCCACGACCCTCGCCCGTGCCACCGCCTGCCACCTGGGCCGCCGCTCCGGCATCCCCACCTCCGAGCTGATCCACGTCCTCGCCATCACCCCCCAGGCCGTCCTCCGCCTGGCCGAGAAGGACGTCGATCCCGACCTCCTCCGCGCCGTCGCCCTGCGGCTGGCTCTGGAGGAAATCGTGACGGGCACCCTGACCGGTGGGTGACCCCGGCAACGCGTGACCCCCTCCCCCTACCCTGCTATGGTTCCGACCCCCCGATCCGGGGGCGCGAGGAGAGACGGCCATGTGCGGTGTGGTGGCGATCGTGTACGACCACGTGGTCGAGCGGCTGGGCCGCGAGGCGTCGGCGCTGCTCAAGAAGCTGGAGTACCGGGGCTATGACTCGACCGGGGCGGCGTTCTTCCAGGACGACGGCTCGGTGGTCCTCAAGAAGAAGGTCGGCTCCCCGACCCGGGTCGTCCGCCAGCTGGAGCTGGAGCGGGACCAGGGCCACAAGTTCATCGGCCAGGTTCGCTGGGCCACCTACGGTTCGGTCACCGACGTCAACGCCCAGCCCCACCAGGTCGACTGCCGGGTGAGCTTGATCGGGGCCCACAACGGCAACATCTCCAACACCGACACCCTCAAGGAGTTCCTGGCGGACAACGGCCACGACGTGCTGTCCGACAACGACGGCGAGATGCTCGTGCACGTGGTCGAGCACTACTACGACGAGGTCACCCGCGGACGCCGGCCGCGCACCGACGCGACCCGGATCAAGGCGGTGATGCGGGCCATCCGCAGGGCGCAGCGTAAGGTCCAGGGCAGCTACGCGGCCTGCGTGGCGTTCCCGGATCTACCCGGTGTCTTCGCTATGAAGTCCGGATCGTCGCTCTACGCTGGCAAGGGCAGCGACGCGGCCGGCAACTTCGTGTTGGTGTCGTCGGATCTCACGTCGGTGCTGTCCAAGACCCGCTACCTGATCCCCCTGGCCGAGGGCGAGGGCATCTACTTCACCCACGACGAGTACCGGGTCTTCTCGCTGACCCGCAACGGCGAGACCGTGCCGCGGCTCAAGCGCTCCCGGCTGAACATCGCCGACATCTCCCTGCACAGCCGTTACCGCTTCTTCATGCACCAGGAGATCTACACGGCGGCCGAGAACGTGGACCGGCTGCTCCAGTACTACTTCATGGACGAGGACGAGGAGCAGCTGTACCGCATCTTCGAGGCAGCGCGACCGGCCTGCAAGGAGATCGTCTTCGACCTGCTCAATCTCTACGACATCTTCGATCGGGCCGAGCTCAAGACGGCGTTCGACGCCCTTGCCAGCGACCCCCGCTTCGTCGAACTGGTCGACTCCGCCGGCCAGGCCGGCTTCGCCGCCCCCAAGGGCCGGACGCCGCTGGCGTTCGTGTCGGACGAGGCCCAGCTGCTGGGCGAGCTCGCGGAGCTGGGCCGCGCCTACCGCACCCCGCTGTGGCTGCTCGACCGGATCGTGATCTGGAAGAAGAAGCGCAAGACCACCTGGTACCGGGACGAGATGGCCAAGTTGCTCCGCCGCGCCCGGGACAAGGGTGGGCGGCTGTTCACCATCGGCGCGGGCACCTCGTACCACGCGTGCCTGGTGGGGGCCTACCTCTTCCACGACATCGCCAAGGTGGGCATCGTGCCGGTCAACCCGGGGATGTTCCGCTCGATGTACCTCGACGCCCTGTCCCCCAACGACATCGTGCTGGGCGTCACCCAGTCGGGCGAGACCAAGGACCTGCTGGACATCTTCAACGACGTGCGCGAGCGGTACGGCGATCGAGTCAAGCTGATCTCGATGGTCAACAACGAGCTGTCGACCATCCCCCAGGAGAAGTCCGACTTCTTCCTGCCCATCCTCTGCGGTCCCGAAATCGCCGTGGCCGCCACCAAGTCATTCATCAGCCAGGTGGCGCTGCTGCACCTGCTGGCCTGCATCACCTCGGGCACCACCGAGGAGGCCGAGGAGCAGATCGCCCGGGTACGGACCGTCATCGATTTCACCCTGCGAGCCGTCGAGGAGGACATCGCCGAGGTCGCACTCAAGATGTTCCTCAAGCCCTCGCTCCACATCCTGGGCGCCTCGTTGATCGGGCTGGCGAAGGAGGGGGCGCTGAAGATCCGCGAGGTGGTGCTCAACCACACCGAGGGCTACGACGCCGCCGAGTTCAAGCACGGCCCCAACACCATCCTGGGCAAGAACACCATCTTCTCGCTGGGGGACCTGGAGCACCTGCTGATGGACGCCTTCGAGCTGTTCGGTGAGCTGGACGCCACCCGCCGGGTTGGGGGCGAGGACGCCACCCTCGAGGGGGTGCCCGCGCTGCTCAAGGACGTGGGCTTCCGCGAGATGCGGCTGGACACCCAGGGGGCGGGCGCGCGCTCCTCGTTACCCGCGGTCCGCAACGCCATCGACCTGTACCGGCGGCGCATCGACCTGGAGAACTACTTCTCCAACTACCCGCTGATCTTCTTCTGTCCGCCGGACGAGCGGGACATCCAGATCACCATCAGCCAGATCCACACCCACAAGATCCGCGGTGCCGATATCGTGCTGATCGCCCGGGACAACGAGCAGCTTCGCAAGGCGGTCGAGGGGATCCCCGCCGGCTTCGATCACTACTACTGCAAGTACATCCGCGTTCCGACCCTGTTCGACAAGAACATGTTCGTCTACCAGGCAGCCGTGGCCCTGCAACTCCTCGCGTTCCGCATGTCGGTGGACAAGATGAAGTACCTCAACAAGTCCGCCGTCGAGAACCACGGCGTCCACCCGGACGTGCCCAAGAACGTCTCCAAGTCGATCACGGTGGACTGACCGGCGCGGGGCGGAGACTCGATGGACAGCCAGGACGGCGGCGGACCCGATCTGACGCGACCGTTCAACCACGCGTCGCGCTCGGTGCTCAACCACCGCCACATCGAGCGGTTCGAGGGCGATTCCCTGTTCGCGCGGCTGGCGCGGGCGGTCTGCGCGGCGGAATGCCTGCCGCGCAAGGAGCTGTACGAGGCATGGGAGGTCGCCCGGCGGGTGCGGCGTCGCATGCGCGGCGGGCGGGTCGTGGACCTCGCCGCGGGGCACGGACTGCTAGCCTGGACCCTGATCCTGCTGGACGACACCACACCCGACGCCCTGTGCGTGGATACCCGGCGGCCGAAGAGCGCGGGCCGACTGGAGGCCACGCTCACCGAGCGCTGGCCCCGGCTGTCTGGCCGCGTGCGCTTCGAGGAGGCCGGGATCGGGGAGGCGGAGATCCGGCCCGGCGACCTGGCCGCGTCGGTCCACGGCTGCGGTGAGCTCACTGACGAGGTGCTCGACGCGGCGATCGCGGCGCGGGCGCGGGTCGCCGTGCTGCCGTGCTGCCATGCCCTCGCGCGCTGCGATACGGGCAAGCTCGAGGGCTGGGTCGACGGACCGCTGGCGGTGGATCTGACCCGCGCGGCGCGGCTGCGCGGCGCGGGTTACCGGGTGCACACGGCGCGGATCCCGGAGGAGATCACGCCGATGAACCGCTTGCTGATGGGCTGGCCGCCGGGGAGCTGATCAGAGCGAGACGTCCTTCATCTCGGATTCGATCTCGGGCAGCGCTCTGGTCAAGCCCAGGACCTCGGCGATCAGGTCGATGGCCTCCCGCTCCTCGGCGCTGAACACGCCGTCGGCGTAGACCAGCAGCAGCCCGGTCTTGAGGAACAGTCTGCGCAGGTTGGTGGTCTCCAGCGCCAGGGCCAGCATCCGCGGATCGAACGCCACCTTGTCCAGGCTCTCCATCAGATCGGGCTCGCCCATGTCCTCGAGGAACTCGCGGATCACCGCGCGCTCCTCCTCGACGATCCCGTCCACGCAGGCCAGGTGAAAGAGGCCACGGGCGAAGATGTCGAGCTGCTCGATATTGTCGAAGAAGCGGCGGAACGGTTTGTCGGCCATCGGACCCTCCACGTCGGTGGACCCGAAGCCTACCGCGAGTCACGGGTTCAAGGCCACAGGGCATCGCTCACCTGACCTCGACAATGACCGTCCACCTCCCCCTCCCCCCGTTCCACGTCGTGGAACAGGTGGACACCCGGCGCTCGGCGGACCAGCTCTGCCCAGGCGGGGAATTCCCCACCGTAGGTCTGGCGCGCCTGCTCGACGAAGGCCGGCAACACGTTGGCCAGGGGCAGCGCGCCGTTGGGGATCAGGCCCCGTTTCCGCAGGTCGTGCCAGCCCAGCTCCAGCTCCGCGACCGGCGGACAGGCCATCAGCAGCTCGTACAGCCAGACGATGTAGGGCTCGGGCAGATCGGTCTCCTGGAGGAATCCCGCCGAGCTGTATCGCAGCCCACCGATGGTCAGCTGCAGCTCCGAGAGCACGACCGAGACCTCGACCCCGGGATCCAGCTCCAGGACGTACACCCCCACGGTCTGCGCCTCGAAGCAGTCGGCTTCGATGTCGGCGACCCCCAGCGCACGACCCCGTTCGAGCACCGCGTCCAGCAGCTCCCGGCGCCAGCGCTCGGTACAGCGCCCCGGCTGGACGGGCGCCGCGCCAGCCACCCGCCGCACGGTGATCTTGCGCTCGGGTGGATCGGTCAGCCCGACTCCGCGCAGACACTGCAAGCTCGCCTCGACCCGCACGGTCAGCGGCAACGCGGTCTCCCCAAAGGAACAGCGCGCCAGGATCGCCAGCGCGTCCGGGTGCACCCGCTCTGCCGCCACCCGGGTCTCGAGTTCGAAGCTGTATGCCGTCAGCGACAGCCGGCACGGCAGACCGACCAGATCCACCAGGTCGATCCACGGTCCATGGTGCTGGTAGGCGATCTGCCGCTCGCCACCACCACCGGCGATGACCGCCCGTTCCAGACCGTGGTCACACAACAAACTGACGTCCCAGCGGGTTCCGCAGACCCGGCACCGGAACCGCTGGCCAAAACCCGAACCGGGGATTCCGTAGCCCTCCCCCTCCGGGATCAGCGCGCCGTGCGCCGCCGGGAGCCGGAACTCCATGGTCCAGTTGGGTTCGTCGGCGGTCGATAGGCCGGTCTCGAAGCCGCGGCAGGCTTCGCAGTCAGGGAAGCCCTGGACCGGGAACCGGGGGGTGACCAACATCGTTCATCCCTCCGGGTCGGACCCCGACCGGCGGAAGGTGTAGCGGCGAGTGACGGGTTCGTCGGCTGCGGCCTTGGACAGCTTCATGCCGTCCAGCACGCCGACCAGGCACCGGGAGAGGGATTCGTCCAGATCTTCGGGTCGCAGGATCTGGGCATCGGACAGCGCACCGCCGGGCGCGACCACGAAGGAAACCGTCACGGCCGGCACCTCGCCCAATCGGCCGCGGTGCTTACGGAAGCAACCCTTGATCTTGACCTTGCCCGCCAGGGCCTCCAGCGCCGACTCGAGCTCCGGCTCGCGCCCCGCCGGGGTCTCGATCCCGGTCGGGTCGGGATCGTCGTCACCGGCCGGTTCGTCCGCTGGCGGGTCCCCCAGCTTGCCGCCGGACTGCTCCCGGTCCGGCCGCGTCCTGCGGTCGCTCGGGCGGGCCGGGGCACGGTCGTCCGGGACATCCGGATCGGGAGCCGCGACCTCTTCCGGGTCCGGGTCCTCACCCGAATCGCCGTCGGCCGCGCCGAACAGCTCCAGCTTCCAGGCCAGCGCTGGCACCGCCAGCGCAGCCACCAGGGCGATGACGATCAACAGCCATGTCAGCCCGGAGCGATCCGTCGGCTTCTCCTGGATGACCGGGAGCTGCCCGCCCGAGGCCTTCCGTGCAGCCTGCACCGAGACCACCGGCACCCTGCCCCCCGAGCCCGCGCGGCGACGCTTCTGGAGGCGAGGTTCGGGGCGCGATGGGATCGCCGAGCGCGGCGGCGGCGGCGGCGGCGACGGCGACGGCGACGGCGACGCAGGTTCCGACTCCCCCGGGTCGGAGAGTCGGGCGAACTCCGGGGCACCGTCCGGGCTGGCCCCGAAGAACGCCGCGGTGCCCGCCCCCCCTTCGTCGGGTGCCGGGGGTGGCGGCGTGTTGGCGGGCGCCTGCTCGTGGCTCCCGGTCGTCGGCCAATCGCCTCCGGGCGGTGGGATCGGCATCGGCTCGACCACCGTCTCGAGGGTGTCGCAGGCGTCGTCGGGGAGCCGGCCGGTTTCCGTCTCGGCCGCGAGGTCGACGGTGGTCGACGGAAGGGTAGCCTTCAGCTCCACCGACTCGGTGACGCCGGGTGTCGGGCTGACCAGGGCGTCGTCCCCCACCAACGCGGTAGGGGCATCCGGCCCCACTCCAGCGCCTACACCCGTAACCATCCAGTCCGCCAGCCAGCTCGTCAGCCGCTCTTCGGCCGGCGGCAGCTTGTCGTAGATGCGGCGGATCTCCTTGCCCATCGCAGCGGCGTCCTCGAAGCGATCGACGGGCATCCGCTGGAACCCGGTCCGCAACACGGGCAAGAACGCCGGCGCCACCTGGACCACGCGGTCCAGTGGTTCGACCACGTCGGCGGCGGCGATGCGGTTCATCAGGTCGAGCATCTGCTCGTCGGCGAACGCCCGGACGCCGGTCAACAGCTCGGCGGTGATGGAGGCCAGCGAGAACAGGTCGGAGCGGTGGTCCAGGGGGGCCGACTTGCCACCCGTGACCTGCTCGGGGCTCATGTACGCAGGTGTGCCGCGGGTCAGGCCGGTGGTGGTATGGGTGACGTTGGTCTCGGCCTTGGCGATGCCGAAGTCAGCCAGCTTGACCAGTCCATCCCGACGCACCATCACGTTGGCCGGCTTCAGGTCGCGGTGGACCAGCCGCATCGGGCGGCCCTGATCGTCCACCGCCGCGTGGGCATACGCCAGCGCCTGGCAGACCTGCATCGAGATGTTGGCGACGATCCTCGGTGGGACGGGCCCGCGATCGAGGGACCGCCGCATCAGATCGGCCAGCGTGAATCCATCGACGAACTCGATCGCCAGGTAGTAGGTGTCCCCTTCCTGGCCAAAATCGTAGACCTCGACGATGTTCTTGTGCCGCAGGTGCCCGCCCAGGCGCGCCTCGTTGAACATCAGCTGGACCATCTTGTCGTCCGTCGCGATCTGGGGCCGGATCTGCTTGAGCGCGACCTGCTTGCGGAACCCCCCCGGCCCCGACAGCACAGCCCGGTACACCGACGCCATCCCGCCTTCGCCCAGCAGCTCGAGCAGCTCGTACTTGCCGAAGCGGGTGGGTTCGGTGGTCATGGTCGGGGATCCTCCGCCAGTCCCAATGCCAGGGCGAGGGATGCCGTCGGCGCGGAGGCGGCCTGGTCATAACCGGCCACGGCTGCCTGGAGACGACGCTCCTCGGTGGCGACCCGGTTCTGGGAGCCTGTGACCTCATACTGCAGGTTCAGCCGCATACGGGCGGCGGCGTCGCGCTCCGCCGGGGGCAGGGCACCCAGGCGGGTGGCGACCTCGGTGGCCAGCTGGTCCGCGGCGGCGCGCTTCTCGTCCAGGGTGTCGGCCTCCTCGACCTGCTCTCTCAGAGGATCCAGACCGGCCGCGTCGGCGCCACCGAGGGCGACCAGCTGGGTACCCAGATCGGCCTGGCGGTCGAGGGCGGTCTCCAGAGCTGCCCGGGCCTCCAGCACCACGGCGCGTTCGTCCCGCAGACCCACAGCGCCACGCCACGATGCCAGCCCCAGGGCGCCGAACACGACGAAGTCGACGATCACGCAGATCAGGACGATCTTGCGGATCCGCTGCTGGCGCGCGCGGGCGGCGATCTCGTCCAGTCGGGCCTGGTCAGCGCGCCGGGCGATGGCCTGTTCGACGAACTCCGGAGCGATATCCAGCTCGGCGGCCACCGCCTGCACCTCGGCCACCGACGCGCCCCGCTCCGCCGGCTGGCGCGCCTCTTCCTGCAGCTGGGCCGCCAGCTCGATGACGTCGTCCACCTGATCGTCCGGGACGTCCGAGCGGCCTCGGAGTTTCTCGCGCAGGTCCATGGTCCCCTATTATCCTCTCAGGCACGATTGCCGCGAGGTCCGATGATGAACGGCTCCTGTCTCTTGCTCACCGCGCTGGCGCTGTCCGTGGCCGACATCCCCGATCCGAGGGATCACGACAGCTGGGTCGCCGACACCGCCGAGGTGCTCACCCCGCGGGGTGAGATCAGCCTGGATCGGATCGCCGGAGACCTGAACCGGGATCTGGGCGTCGAGGCCGCGGTGGTCACCGTGCGGGGGGTGGACGGCGATCCCAAGGACCTCGCGACCGCGCTCTTCGCCGAGTGGGGCATCGGAGCGGCCCACGCCGACAACGGGATCCTGGTCCTGCTGGTCGTCGACCCGGGCCGGGTCGAGATCGAACCCGGCTACGGACTGGAGGGGCTGCTCACCGACGGCTGGCTGGGCACGATGCAGGCCGAGACGATGGTTCCCCACCTGGAGCGCGCCGAGTTCGGCAAGGGGCTGGCCGCCGGCCTCGAGGCCATCGACGACCGCCTACGCAGTCAGTCGACCGAGGCGGGCGAGGCTCCCCGCCAGCCCGCGCCGTCGACACCAGTCGAGACCAGCCGCTGGAAGGGCGGCCTGTGGCTGGCGGGCATCCTGGTCGTGGCCCTGATCGGCGGCCTCGCCGCCACCGCCATCTTCCGCCGACGCTAGGGCGTCCCCAGCCACCAGGCCAGCACGGCATCGGTGGTGTCGGGGTTCCAGCCGTGGTTGTTCTCGCCGGCCGCGTCCAGGTCCTCGAACAGGAACTCGTGATCGTGCCACTCCAGGGCCACCGCCAGGTCTTCGGAGTAGCTGTACGGGACGATGCCGTCGACGGGATCGTGGCCCACGTAGAACGGCAGCTTGGGGTCGGGCTCGACCACCGGATAGTCGAACCCCGCGCCGCCGAGGCCGGCGGAGAGCACGGCCACGTGGCTGAGCCGCTCGGGGGCGTACAGCCCGTACCAGGCGGCCATGTGCCCCCCGGACGACGTGCCGGCGAAGATCACGTTCTGCAGGTCGATGTCCACCCGTGTCCCGGCCTCGTCGATCATCCCGTCCAGAACCACCGTGTCCGAGGCCAGCCAGCCGTGCTCGATGTTGGGGCCCTCCTCCAGTCCGGGCACCACGAACACGAACCCCTGCTGCTCGGCCCGATCCGGCAACTCGGTATGGAAGGAGTCGTCCCAGACGCCGTCCAGCGCACCGCCCGGGCTGCCACCGCCGTGGCCGAACATCAGCAGCGGCGCGCAGGGCTGCGGAGCGACGGGAACGTAGAGCCAGGCGCTGGTTTCCTGGACCACGAAGAACTGGCCTCCGGGGACCGCTCCGCTGCCGCCGGTACAGTCCGCGCTGGAGGTGGTGTCGTCGTCTCCCGTGGCGTCGTCGTCGTCATCCGTGGCCGAGTCGTCATCCCCGCTGGCGTCGTCGTCATCGTCACCGATCACCCCGCCGTCACACCCAGGCGCGGTCACCAGCGCAGCCAACAGGATCAGCACCAGCCAGCGTACTGAGGCCCTCGAGGACGGCATGATCGACCCCCTTCCGCCGCCGGGGCGGCACCTCCCATTGTCGCCGATCCGCCCCGGCGGTTCGCGGGTATACTCCGCCAATCCGGGGGAGAGGGGCGCAGGCGAGGTTATCGCGATGTCATCGAGACGTGCCTGGAGACTCCCGTGCGTTTGCTTGCTGTCCCTGGCGATGGCCGGCGCTGCCACGGCGGTGCCCCTGCGTGGGATGGACGAGGACGGCTCGACCCTGGCGCGCATCGAGTCCCTGTACGGCCAGGGCGCCATCGACCGTGAGACCTACCTGCTCTACCGCCTGTATCGAGTGACGGACATGGACCGGCTGCCCGTCGAGCTGGTCGCTCCCGCCGAGCAGGAGCGCCCCCTGCCCTGCGCCACGCCGCTGATCCGCGAGGTGCTCGCCGAGTACGGGACGTTCTCACCCGAGGGCCAGAAGGCCGCGGGCGAGCTGCTGGCAGACCCCGGCCCCATCGGCTACGACGTCTACACGTCCAGCAACTTCCAGGTGATCGTCGGCGACGCGGGCGGCGTGTCGCAGAACACCATCGACTTCTGGCACACCACGCTGGAGGACGTCTGGGCCGCCGAGGTGGACGGAGCCGGATTCCAGCAGCCGCCGTGCACCGACCAGTACCTGATGGATGTCTGGCTGGCCAACACCGGTGGCGACGTACCGGAGTTGGAGGAGGACGTCTACGGCTACGTCACCCTCTACAACACCGACTGCCCCTACATGGTGGTCCACCCCGAGTACGGCTGGCAGCCCGACCCCCAGGGCGCCGCGGAGGTCACCGCCGCCCACGAGTTCTTCCATACGGTGCAGTCCGGCTACGACTGGGGCGAGGACGACTGGTGGGTCGAGTCGACGGCGGTGTGGGCCGAGGAGCTGGTCTACGACTCCATCGACGACTACCTGCAGTACATCAACGGCTCCTGGCTCGAGTACCCCGAACTGTCCCTCCTGTGCGACGACGGCACCCGCGAGTACGGCAGTGTGCTCTGGCCGCTGTATCTGGACGAAAACCACGGCGGCGGCGCGGCCATCCGCGGCATCTGGGAGAACTGCGTCTCCCAGTCGCCGCTGGACGCCAACGCCAGCTACCTGGCGTCCCAGGGCACCAACCTCGACGACGCCTTCGTCGACTTCTCGGTGCGGCTGGCCACCAAGGACTTCTCCGAGGGGGCGTCCTTCGACGACGTCTGGACCTCGACGGCCGACTTCTATCCGGTGGCGGTCACCGTCGACCAGTACCCGCCCGAGTCCTACGGCAGCAGCCACATCGCCTTCCTCCCCGACGGCGCGGGTGCCGGCGATCTGGATGTGACCTTCGAAGGCACCACCGAGAACCTGGGCCAGAGCATCACCTGGGGCGTGGCGCTGGTGGCCTTCAGCGGCAACACAGGGACCGAGCAGATCCTGACGGTGGACGGCAACGGCGAGGCCAGCGGTACCATCACCGATTTCGGCGGCGCGGTGGACAAGGTCCATGTGGTTTCGGCCGTTCTCGGCGACAGTGGCAACGACCCCTGCGGTGGCGGTATCCCCTACGAGCTCACCGCCTGGCACTACCCGTACGGCGACGACGATGACGACGACACGGGCGACGACGACACGGGCGACGACGACGATGATGACGACACCGCGGACGACGACGACGCGGGGGGCGATGACGACGACGACGACGACGACGACGACGATGGGGCAGGAGACGACGACGATGACGACGGCCTGCCCCCCGGCAACACCTGCGCCTGCCGGGCGGGCGCCGAACCCTCCGGCGCGCCGCTGATCCTGCTGGCTGCCATCACCACCCTGGCGATCAGTCGTCGCCGGATGCGCTGAACCAGCCCGCGGGCGCGGGCGGCCGATCGTCCGCGCTCCCCCCCACCAGCTCCGCCGTCCCGACCTCGCGCCAGTACAGGGTGCAGGCGCCCTGGCAGATGTGGGCCTGGTCGCACCCCTCGCAGGGCCCGGGGAGCATCCGCTTGTCGCGGAAGAACCGGGCGGTGGCCGACTGCCACAGCTCGTCGAAGCTTTCGGCCAGCAAGTTCCCCAGGGTCTCGTCGTGGCAGAACGATGAGCAGGGCAGCACGTCGCCAGCGGGGTTGACGTGGAGCAGCCCGTCGGCGGCGGCGCACCCCGGGCTGCCGAGGCCCTCGGCGGCGGTGTTGATCAAGCACAAGGGCAGAGGCGAGTACCAGATGAAGCGCACGCCGCGCGCCTCCGCCCGCTCCTGGGCGGCCAGCAGCGACGGGCCGATCTCGGCGTAGGGGACCATCGCCTCCGGCTCCCCGGAGGCAGCGCCGCAGGGGATGACCAGGTTCATGGTCAGCCTGTCCAGGCCGCGGTCGGCCACGCCGTCGACGATGGCGCCCATCGCCGCGAGGTTGCCCCGGCTGATCGTGGTGTTGGTGTGGACGCGGATGTCCGCCACCCGCAACCGATCGAGGGCGCCCCACAACCGATCGAAGGCACCCGGGCGCCCGACCAGGGTGTCGTGGGTGGCCGCGTCTGGCCCTTCCAGGCTGAGCTGGGCCGAGTCCAGGCCCGCGGACGCGAGCCGGTCCACCAGTGCGGCGCCCAGCCGAAGTCCGTTGCTGATCAGGTTGACGTGCATCCCCAGCGACTTGCCGTGGGCGACCACCTCGGGCAGCTCGGGCGCCAGGGTGGGCTCGCCGCCGGTCAGGGAGACCGAAGGGCAGCGGGCGTCGCGGCGGATGATGTCCAACGCGCGTTTCATCCCGTCGAGGTCCAGGCGTCGACCTTCGTCCCAGCCCGCGGGCAGCCCCTCCGCCCGGCAGCCGGCGTAGCAGAAGCGGCACGACAGGTTGCAACGATAGGTCAGGGCCAGCTCCGACAGGACCGGGTAGCGGCAGAATGCGGGATCGAAGGGTTCGTGCACGACGGCCCGGCGTCCCGTGCCCTCACCGAGTTGCCCCCGCAACAGGTCCTGCAGGTCGGCGAAGAAGTGGTGGAGCTCCCGCCGCTTGCGGGGCGAGTCCCCCTCCCGGCGCAACACCTCGGCGATCCCCACTCCCTCGTCCAGCATCGCCGACAGCACCCGCAGGGCGGTGGCGTTCATCTTCCACGGGCGGTTGGGCACCAGGATCAGCAGCTCGTCCTCGGGGCGCACGACCACGAACGGACGGAACCCCGCCACGAGCTCGTCCACCCAGAGCAGATCGATGGGGTGGGTCTGATCGGGTCCCAGATCGACGGGGAGGCCGCCGCCGTCGTTTTCGGCGTCGCCGCGGCGGCGCCACAGATCACGCAGGCTCATAGGTTGTCCAGGCGTCCCCGGTCCGCGATCCTCAGCGCCGTCTGCACGATACCCTGCACCGCGTGCTGATCCGTGTGCCAGCCGCTGTGGCGGTCGGCGTGCTGGCGCACGACCATGTAGACCACGTCCTCGCCCTTGCCGCGTTCGCAGGTCAGCTTGGTCTTCAGCCGCGGGAAGACAAATCCCGGCTTGGCCAGCACGACACAGTAGGCGTAGGGGTAGTCCTTGCCGCGGACGTTGTTCAGGCAGACCTGGACCTGGATCCCGATCAGGCCCGAGCCGTCGTCCTGGACGGGCCGCAGCATCAGCCTGGCGTCCACCGGTACCTTACCCCGGCGGTGCTCCATGAGCGCCAGCAGCGGCACCGCCTCGTAACGCTCGGTGGTGCGCGGCCCCAGCACCACCCGCGCGGCCACCCGCAACACCGCCCCCTTGAGCCCCAGCTCGGGGGGGTTCCAGTGGCTGCGCATGCCGTTGAGCCACAGCGGCAGCCACAGGACGCCTCCCGCCAGCGCGGCCCGGAGGGCGGCCTCCTCGCCGATCACCTGGGCCACCATGGCCACCGACACGACCATTCCGAGGGTGATCAGGCCCAGGACCACGACACCGGGCGCGCTGGTGATGTCCCAGGGCGACAGGTCCCAGCGCCGGGCCCGCTTCTCCATCTCCTCGAAACGGTCGTACCAGTCCGGATCCGCCGGTACCCAGACCTCCTCGTGGTCGGGGGTCGCACCCCCGGGCGCCAGCGACTGGCCACGGACCCATAGGGGCACGTGTCCCAGCAAGATCACGAGCCCGCCGACGACCAGCGCCAACTCGAACGGCGCAAAGCAGCACACGCCCCAACCGATGGCGAACAGACCCAGCGCCAGCGCGTAACGCAGGACGAACCCGCCGCTCCCCACCGCGAAGCGCACACCCGCCCGTTCGGTGGCCGATGGGGCGATGGCCATCAGTGGGCTCCTCCGGACACGCAGGCCGAGTGGCAGGCCGAGTGGCACGCCGAGTGGCAGGCAGAATGGCAGGCAGAATGACAGGCCGAGTGACAGGCCGAGTGACAGGCCGAGTGACAGGCCGAGTGGCAGGCGGCGTGCTCGTAGGCCGCCACCAGGTCGGTCTCGGCGTAGTCGATGAAGGACGCCTGGGGCGGAGCCGCACCGAGGGCGTCCAGGTCCACCACGAACGAGGTGCCTGCGCCTGCGCCGCCACTGTGCCCGCCGCCGAATGGCTGGCCGGCCGCCGTCGGCGCCGCCGCCCCGCCGCCCGCGTCGCCGCCGGCCGAGGACGCCGGTGCGCGCCCGAAGTCCGTGCCCAGGAAGCTCTCGTCCCGCCACGCCCGTTGGTGCCGGGTGTGGTGGTGGACGACCCAGTGGGAGTAGTAGTGGTCCCGGTCTTCAATCCGCAGGGGATCCAGCTCGACGGCGTCGGGGAACAGCTCCTCGAACAGGGCGCGGTAGTGGGCGCGGGTGGCGTCCAGGTCCGCGTCCCAGGCCTTGCGCTGGATGGTGCCGACCAGCAGCTCGCCCAGCTGGGCGGGCAGGGTGTCCGGCAGCGCGTCGGGTACCTCGGGCAGCTGCTCCCAGACGAACCCGGCGTAGGGCTCCTCCTCGGGCGGCTCGTCCCCAGCATGGGCGATACCTGGCTCGTCGCCCTCCCCACGGCGCAGCCGCCCCGCCGCGGCCAGCCGGTCGAGCACCATCGCCACCAGCACCCGGAAGGGTAGGCCCAGCAAGGCCAGCGCCTCCAGTTCGTGCAGCTCGGCGACCTTGCCCTCGACCCGGTACGACGACACCCGGATCCGCGGCGGCTCCCAGTCGTCCCGCTCCCAGAGGACATCGGCGGCGGTGGCTTGGGCGCGGACCAGCCCGCGGTGTTTGATCGCCATCACCAGCAACAGCAACAGCAACACCGGTATCCCCGCCGCCCACAACACCGCTCGCTCGATCCAGCGGCTGGTGACACTCCCGGCGGGGCCGGTCGGCACCATCGGTGTGAACTCGATGGATGGCTCGGGCACGGGCTCGCGCGGGGCCGGTAGAGCGGCCAGATCGCCGAAGTGGCTCGCCGGCAAGTAGAGCTGGATACGGTGCGTGCCCCGGGAGGGCACCTGGTCCTGATGGAAGCGGATCGTCAGCCGCGGGCCATCCTCGCCGTCGATGGCTGCACCGCTGTAGGTGATCAGGTACCGCTCGTTGACCCAGGGCTCGGTCCGGAGCCCGAGTTCGCTGGCCCCCTCCAACCCCAGCTCCCCCTCCTGCGGCGCAGGAACGCTGGCCAGACGCAGGGTGACGGTCTCGTGCTCCAGCGCCTCGTCCCACTGGACTGCGCCCCAGTTGAACACCGTCAGGGCGTCGCCATCGGGGCCGGTGGTGGACGCCACCCGCCCGGCGCGCGCCAGGTCGGTGTCGTAGGTGACCACGTAGGTCGCCTCCCCCGGTCCCCAGCCCTCCCCGTCCGCCAGCACCACGTCCCACTTGTCGGATCCCACCGACGAGATGTCCAGCGGCACCGTCCGGTCGCCGGGCAGGACGGCCACAGACTCCGCGGCCACGAACCGCGGAGTCCCGGCGGTCCCCTGCAGGTAGAAGCCGTGCATGTCGGTGCCGGAGTAGTGCCAGCGGCAGCGATAGGTCACCCGGGCCGCACCCGTGTCCGCCAGCAGGAGATCCACCTCGACCCACGTCAGATCCGCGGCTGCCCGCGCCACCGCGGGTACCAGCGACGCGAGGGAGAGACCGATCAGTAGCGCGCACGCGAGGAACGGCCGTGTCCGAGGGGGCGACGGAAGCTGGCTGAGAGGGTGATCCACGGCTGCGATCGACGATAGCATGTCTCCACAATGGGCAACGCGACCTCCCCCGTCGGCCCCAGGAGTGTCTACACTGAGCAGGATGCCTCGCCTCCCCTGCTGGCTGCTCGGACCCGCGCTGGTCCTGCTGGGCTGCCCGACCGAACCACCGACGGACGACGATGACACGACCACCGCGGACGACGATGACGACAAGGTGCCTGTGATCCAGGCGCAGGCGGCGGTCAGCGAGGCGGTCTCGGCGGTGATCAAGGTCACCTGGACCATCGAGGGCATGACGCCCGAGAGCACGTGGGTCGAGTTCGGCACGGCGGGCGAGCTGGATCAACGGGCGGTGGCCGTGCCAGGGGGCGACGGGGGCCACGAGGCGCTGGTCTGGGGGGTCAAGCCCGGGAGCGAGGTGACGATCCAGGCGGTGGCCGAGGCGGACGGCCAGCGATACCTCAGCGACCTGCTGACCGCCACCACCGGCTATCCACCCGCCCACTTGCCCCAGGCCGAGGTGACCCAGGTGGAGCCGGACGCCTCCCTCGCTGGTTTCCTGATCACCTCGGTCCTGACGGACCCCTCGGTGGCGGTGGTCATCGACGGCGACGGGGACTACGTATGGTGGCACACCCCCGTCGGCGACACTGACGCAGCGTTGATCAGCCGTGTCCGGATTTCCCTGGACGGCCGGACGATGGTCTATCTGGCCACCACCACCCCCACCGGCGGAGGCACCACCCAGGAACTGTTCCGTCTCCCCTTCGACGGCGCGGAGGTGAAAGCCCTGGAGGTGGCCGGCGCCCACCACGACTTCGTCGAACGGAACGACGGCAACCTGGCGCTGATCGCCCTCGACGGTCGCGAGGTGGAGGGCGAGCACGTCCAGGGAGAACAGCTCGTGGAGATGACGCCCGACGGGATGACCACCACGATCTGGTCGGCGTGGGATCACTTCGAGTACGACCCGGATGACCCGATCACCGTGGGCACCGGCTGGACCCATGCCAACGCGCTGGACCACGACGCAGTGGAGGACATCTACTTCCTGGCCCTGCGCAATCGCAACACGATCCTGGCCATCGATCGGGCCACGAGTGACCTGCTTTCGATGATCGGCGGCCCCGACAGCGACTACCTGGATCCGGGCGGCAGCCCCGACCTGTTCGAGTGGCCCCACCAGTTCCAGATGCTCGACGGAGCGGTGCTGGCGTTCTCCAGCGGCTCGGCTCCCTGGTTCCGCTCCGAGGCGCTGGAGTACACCCTCGACAAGGCCACGGACACCGCCGAACTGGTTTGGAGCTACACCGCGGATCCGCCGTTGTTCTCGGTCGGGTACGGCGACGTATCTCGCCTCCTCGACGGGCGTACCATGGTCACGTGGAGCGCGCAGGGGCGGATCGACATCGTGGACGAGCAGGCCATCGAGGTGTGGCGCCTGAACCTGGCGTTGGGGGGAGGCGTGGGCTACGTGACCCACGTGGTGAACCTGCCGGGGCTGGAACATTGAGCCGCGTCGCGCGACGACGGGCAGGATGGGCGCCCTTGCTGCTGGCGCTCGCCGTGGCTGCGCCCGGCACGGCCCACGGTTTCGACCCCAGGGACATGGGCCTCTCGGCTCGCCCGCGCCTGGCGGGCTGCCTGCAGGGAGGGGCCGAGGCCTGCCGCCAGGCCGCGACCCAGATCCCCGATCCCGGCTGGCAGGCCTTCCTCGAACGGGTCGCGGGCCTGCTCGACGCCGCCGAAACGGAGGATCCGGAGGCCCGATTCGAGGAGCAGACCGACGCCCTCGCCAGGCGGTGCCGCGAGGCGGATGAGGCCGCCTGCAGTTCCGTGCTCGACGCGCTCCACCTGGCCTGCGCCGACGGGGGTGAGGTCGCCTGTGAGACCCTGGTGTCGCCGGACGCGGCCCTGCTCGAGCCGCCACGCTACCGGCTCGAGACCGCCGCCGACGCGATGGCCCGCCTGTGCGGCGACGGGGCCGTGGCCCGCGCCTGCCGGATCGAGGCCGGGTTGCGCCATCCGCCCGGATCGGACGGCCGCCCCTCAGCGGCGGCCCGCGCGCCCCTCTTGCGAGCCTGCGAGCTCGACTCCGCCTCCTGTTCCGTGTTGCCGTTCGTGTACGACGACGCGCTCCACGCCGAGCTGCTCCAGTCCTGCAAAGACGCGGCGATCGTCTGGCCGGAGGGGCCCCGCGCCTGCGGGGAACTGGGGACCGCCATCGAGCTGGGGGCGATCGAGGGCCGGAATCGCGGGCATGCATTGAAGCTCCAGGAGCGGGCCTGCCTCGGCGGTGACGGCGCCGGGTGCCTGCGACGGGGTGGACAGGATCCGGTGTTCGAGTCCCCCGAAGTGGCCCGCGAGTGGCTGTTCAAGGGCTGCGACCAGGGACACGCCGCCTGCTGCGGAGCGGTCGGCGTCCACATGCAGAACTTCGGCTCCGGCGGTCACGCCGGTCCCGGCGGTGGCGGAGGTCCCGGCGGTGGCGGAGGTCCCGGCGGTGGCGGAGGTCCCGGCGGTGGCGGAG
>CAYTBN010000047.1:54214-54433 GCA_964436045.1 uncultured Rickettsiales bacterium
GTCCCGCTGGCCCCCAGGGACCCGCGGAGGGCCAACCGGGAAGCGGGGGGGGGCCGGGCGAGGCCGGAAGCGGCGGCGGTCAAGAGGGACCGGATGGCGGCGGCGGTGGCGGCGGTGGCGGCGAGGCCGGCGGCGGCGGTGGCGGCGGTCAGCCTGGCGGCGGCGGAGGAGGAGGCGGAGGCGGAGGCGGAGGCGGAGGCGGAGGCGGAGGCGGAGGCG
>CAYTBN010000048.1:0-52980 GCA_964436045.1 uncultured Rickettsiales bacterium
ACCGAGACCGAGACCGAGACCGAGACCGAGACCGAGACCGAGACCGAGACCGAGACCGAGACCGTGGCCGTGGCCGCAGGTCGCGACCTGGCGACGGCGCCGGCCGCGCTCCAGGTCCGCCGCGATCCGGAGCAGCACGCCTACGACCAGGCCACCCCCGAGGCGATGTCCCACGCCGCGCTGGTGCAGATCACCAACGTGGTCTACGGGGCCTTCACCCCGTCCATCACCCCGCAGGGCAACCTGCTGTACTCCCAGTACACGGCCTTCGGCTGGAAGCCCTACGCCCTGCACCGGGACGACTTCTACAACCACGTGGTCGACGACACGGCGCTGGGCTTCGAGGTCTCCGACGAGATGTTCGCCGTCCAGGAGGAGATTCCGAGCTTCGCCGAGTCCACCGAGCGGGTCTACTCCGCGGGCAAGTACCTGCGTCCGCCGATGGCCATCCCACTGTTGATCTTCCAGAACATGTCCCGGTCCCACATGGGATTCTCCGGCGGCGTCCAGCTCTGGGGTTCGGACTTCCTGTCCAACCACGACGCCGTCCTGATCGGGCTGTTCGGCGAGGACCTGTACCTGGGCGGCTCGATCTCGATCAACAAGTTCGCGCCGAACATCTACTTCGGCGGCGCGTACCGGCAGATCAAGTACGACTACGCCTACATGTTCGACCGGGACGAGGACGTGGAGACCACCGACGACGTCTTCCTGGGCGACATCAAGGGTGTTCAGTACCTGTATGCGGGGTATGGCGGGATCTCGCTGCCGATCAACAACAACCTGGAGCTGTCGTACAACCACGTCTCCTACGGCCTGAACTACAAGGGCGTGGACGACGGGGTCGGTCAGACGCCGCTCTTCTACCACATGATCAACACCTTCCACTGGGGGGTGGCGTCGTTCAGCGAGCAGGCCTTCTGGCGCGGTGACTTCTCCATCAACCCGCGGGGAGGCATGCGCTTCTCCCTGGACGCCTCGGTCAACTACTCGGACATCCAGTACGAGTGGTCCAACGGCGTGGACGCGGACGACGGCCAGCTGCTCGACCGCTACGTCTACCCCGAGTTCGAGGCGCGGGCGATCGGCTACATCTCGACGCCGTGGGCCAAGGAGGCTCACCACACGCTGCAGGTCGATCTCCAGCTGGGCATGATCCCGACCAACGTCAGCTACAACGACGAGTTCCGCGGTGGCGGCCAGTCGGCGCTGAACTACCGCAACCCCTGGTCGACCAACACCGCCTTCTCCGGCTACGAGTCGTGGTCGCTGGGTGGTGAGACGATGGGCATCCTGAACCTGGCGTACCGCCTGCCCATTCGACGCAACATCGACAAGAAGTTCGGCGCGCTCTACCTGGACAGCATCTACCTGCAGTTCTTCGGCACCGCCGGCAACTTCTGGTCCTACCGTACCCGCGAGGGCGCACAGACCTACAACTTCTACGGGGATCCGGTGGCGGTGAACTCGGACGACATCGTCCGCGAGGCACCGTTCAGCGACCGCCTCGAGAACTGCCCGCAGTCGGCGCGCGAACGCAACGGCGGGGAGTGCGGTAGGGCCCTGTTCCCGGTGGCGACCCAGAACGGTAACCGGATGCTCTTCGACGCCGGCGTCGAGCTGCGCATCCGCGCCAACCTGTTCAACCGCAGCACCTGGAACAGCTTCATCCGGGTGGCCTACGGGTTCAACGAGGTGGGCGGCGTCTTCGACGTCGACGGCGACGACATCGTCACCAACGTCGACGATCCAAACCTGAACGCCATCTCGTCGGAGAAGGAGCGTCCCTCGATCCGCTTCTACGTCGGCCTGGGAACAGGCTGGTAGGCGTGGTACGGGAGCAACAGGCTAGACAAAACGAGGCGCCGCCGGGGCGGCGCTCGTTGGGAAGCGAAAAGATGACGCGAGCGACACTCATCACCACCCTGGCCCTCCTGCTGGTCGGCGGCACCCTGCTGTCCAGCTGTGGCCGCGATGCCAGCGATGCCGGGGCCAAGCTGATCGGCGTCGGCTTCGACCCGGGAACGGTCCAGCCGGCCCCGAAGCCCACCGCCGGACTGGTCGACTTCGTCAACCTCAACTACGAGGCGACGAACCTCGATCTGGGGGCCACCGGGCTGTACTACCCCGGTGACCCCTTCGTGGACGGCTCCGAGCCGTTCCAGCTGGTCATGGGCTTCTCCTACGTGTTCCACCCGGCGTTGACGGCTGCGGACGAACTGCAGCTGCTCAGCCCCAAGGGTCCGGACGTGCTCAACACCTGCTACGTGACCAAGAACCGCAGCGGCCCCATCGGCTCGTTCACCACGGTGGACATGGGCGACGGCCTGCGGTTCGCGGGCAACAGCATGCGGTACGCGATCCCGCGGACCCCGGGCGACTACCCGGGCAACACCGCGGACGTGTTCCTGTACTACATCGGCTCCGAGCCGCTGGTGATGGGCCACCCGGACATCGACAGCAACTGGGCCTACGACGAGGTGCTGAGCCTCCAGTGGGACGGCGGCGTGCCGCCCAAGGACGCGCCCGTCGCCTCGATCCCGATGCCCTCGTGGGCCGAAGATCAGCGCACGGGCAAGGCCGCTGGCGACCCCACCATCTACTCGCCGCCCAGGCTCGAGGGCATCACCGTGGCCGCCACCGAGGCCGACACGGGCGGTGCTCCGCTGGTGTTCGCCGCGACCACCGACTACGCCCCCAGCCCCTTCGCCGGCAACGGCGACGTGATCAACGTTCGCTGGGAGCCCTGGGACCAGGCCGCGGACAACAACGGCTACGTCGTCCTGCAGGTCCGGCTGCTCTACGAGGAGGAAGGAGGCGCGAAGCTCTCCTGCCCCTGGGATCCCACCCAGCAGTGTGACTGCCAGGACGGTGGCGCATCGGATCTCGACTGCGATCCCGGCTACGTGTCCGACGCCTCGGTGGGCAACAACGAGGGCGACGGCAGCGGCATCGACAACTGCTCCGACGGCATCGACAACGACGGTGACTTCTACTGCGATTCCGACGGTTGTATCTGCGCCAACACGGATCTGGACGGCGACGGCGAGGAGGACTTCAGCTGCCCCGACTGGATGCAGGGGCGCTGGCTGGGCCCCGACCCCGAGTGCGCACGGCACTACAAGACGTCGGTCTGCCGCGAGGGCTCGTGCTACGCGGTCGGCGGCGACCGCAATCCCGATTCGGTGGCCGCCGAGCTGACCTGCACGGTCAGCGACGCGAGCGGCAACTTCATCATCCCGGCCAGGCAGGTCGAGGAGATGATGGGCATGGTCGACATGGCCCGGGTCGGCGGCGCCTTCCTCATCGTGTCCCGCACCGCCGAGGAGATGGTGACCCTACCGATGGTCAAGGACGAGATCGGCCAGGCAATCGACGTGGGCGAGACCCGCGTCCGAGTCAGCAACATCACGCTCGGCCGCCTCGCGGTCGACGCAGAGTTTTAGGGAGGAGGCGGAATCATGCGCAACACAATCTTCTCTCTGCTGGTCGCCACCACCCTGACCCTGACCGTGGGTTGTCAGACCACGCCGTACTACGACGGGACCGCCCCCGAGGTGGTCAAGGTCAGCCCCGACGAGGTGCGCTCTCTGGCCGGCTGCCAGCTAGTGGCCGTCGAGGTCGACGACATCGAACAATGCACCACCGCATCGGTGGTTTTTGGCTCCCGTAACGCGACGGTGCTGCCCTCCGAGAAGGTCGAGTCCCCCGAGGATCTCGATTACTGGCTGGCGCGCTGTTACCTCGACGAGGCGGACATCGACGACGACGCCATCAACGTCATCGCTCCGCCGGGGCCGGTGGCCGGCGGCGCGGTCGACGTCCAGGTGGCATGCGAGGACGGCATCGGAACCCTCGAAGACGGCTACCAGTACGCCGATGGCCGCCACACCCGCGAGGGTGACGACCTGCACGAGAACGAGGTCAGTGGCATCGCGGTGTTCTGGCAGGACGGCCCGTTCGTCAACGTGCCGTTCGTGTACGGCTACGGTTTTGTGCACGAGCAGCCGGTGCCGCGGCAGTCGATCTTCCTGTCCGGCGACCACGACGCAGTGGCCACCCGCGACGGCATCATGCCCCAGTCCCCCGCGGCGGTCTACGACCTGCCCGAGGGCGCCGACCGGCTGCGGATCGGCGACTCCATCGACTTCTACTACCAACGCGATCTGCCGGCCGATCCGGCCGCGCAGTACGTGGGTCACCCCACCAACTTCCAGAACGAGAACGTGCTGTTCCTGGCGGTCCACTACCAGCGCCCCGACGGCGAGGCCTGCTACGCGGGCGCCACGGACGACGACGGCGACTACTACTGGGGCTCCGGCTCCACGGCGGATACCGCGGCCGGTGGTTGCATGCGGTTCTACAAGATCCACCACAACCTGCTGCAGGGCCAGAACGCGGCGGAGGAGGACATCGACGGCAGCACGCTGCCCCTGGACTTCAGCTGGCAGGGTGTGCTGCTGGACGCGGGCATCCCGAAGTACGAGACCCGCTACCAGGACGAGACCACGGCACCGGACCCCAGCGAGGTCGGCATCGAGCTGCCCACGGGCACCTACTACGCCTACCTGACCCGGTCCTGGGAGAGCTTCGGCCTGCCCATGGATCCCTACGATCCGCTGGACGTGCCGCTGGAGTACTTCCCGGCTCTGCAGCTGGATAACGGGGCCACCGAGGTCGCGATCCCCGACAGCGCCGCGCTGAGCCTCTACTTCGACGTGGACGTGCGGTACTACATCAACACCGACACCACCGGTGAGAACACGATGCCCGCCAGCCGCGAGCTGTTCGTGCGGGCCGGCGGTGGGTCGTCCTACGGGTCGCAGGTCGAGGCCTTCGACACCGATCTGAACGGCAACGGCGAGTACGATGAGGGCGAGTTCGTCATCACCGTGCCCCCCACCGAGGACGAGAGCAGCGCGACCACGGGCTTCCCGGCCGCGCTGGGGCTCTACGACTCCTTCCCGATGTACCTGGACCGGTCCCCGTTCAGCGACGAGTCGGGCAATCCGATCACGATGGACTCCGGCGACTGGGACGCGTTCGAGGAGGACGGCATCAACAACGCCTGTACGGGGCTGCCGATCTTCTGGACCAGCGACTGCTCCGGCGAGGTCGCGCTACTGGGCCGCGATTCGTGTTTCGACGGTACGGACGACGACGAAGACGGGCTGACGGACATGGATGATCCGGACTGCTTCTGCGTCAACGACTTCGTCACCGCGATCATCGAGGTCTGGGAGTGGGGACTCCCCACCGGCCTGGGCTACGTCTCGCCCTACCGCCTCGTGGCGCGGGCCTGGGACACCGACGAGCGGCTCTGCTTCCCGCCCCAGGCGCTGGCGCAGCTGCCCGACATCACCGCCAACGACCTGGAGCCCTCGGACCAGGCCCCGGAGCGGTACGCCCACTCCGCCTTCGGTTCGTTCAGCATCAACAAGCACCGGCTCCAGCGGGTGCCCATCGACGAGCTGTACGGCAACATGGTCGTGGACCTGAACCACACCTACGGCGCCTACTTCGTCACCGTGTCCAACTGTGAGGACGGCATCGACAACGACGGTGATGGCGCCATCGACACCGCGGACTCGGGCTGCACCGACGAGGTGGGCGACTTCTGGGAGCGCCAGGACAACGTCGAGTGTGACGACGGCGTCGACAACGACGGCGACGGCCTGGTCGACCTGGCGGACACCGAGGACTGTGACGGCTCGGACGACCCCTACGAGGGCACCAAGGCGTCGTGCGACGACAACTACGACAACGATGGCGACGGCTGGATCGATTTCGCCGAGGACGATCCGCTGACCGACGGTATCGACGAGAGCCTGTGGGGAGACCCGGGCTGCGACAGCGAGGAAGACACCTCCGAGGACAACGACGACCTCGGCGAGTGCGCCGACGGCACGGACAACGACGGCGACGGCCTGGTCGACGGCGCTGATCCCCAGTGCTCCGACCCGGCGGGCCAGGGCTACATGAGCCAGCACGAGGGTCCGCAGTGTAACGACGGTGAGGACAACGACGGCGACGGCTTCGTCGATCTGGACGACCCGGAGTGCGAGGACCTGGAGGACAACCAGGAGGCCCCCACCGGCTGCGAGGACGGCGAGGACAACGACGAGGACGGCTGGATCGACGACGAGGATCCGGACTGCTACTACTACGAGAACGTCACCGAGACCGGCCTGACCATCGCCTCGTGGGCCTGCGCCGACGGCATCGACAACGACGGCGACGGCCTGACCGATGGCTTCGACCCGGACTGCCTGACCGCCGAGCACGAGACCGAGGAGCCGCCCGATCCGACCTGTTCCGACGCCGCCGACAACGACGGTGACGGCTGGATCGACATCGACGACCCGGACTGCCAGGTCATCGACGGTGCCGAGGATCCCGGCGGCTTCTACGGCTCGGAGTGCAACGACGACACCGACAACGACGGTGACGGCCTGGTGGATTCGATGGATCCCAACTGCGACGACGCCTACGACGACGACGAGGCGGCTGGGGGGTGCGAGGACGGCCTGGACAACGACGGCGACGGCTGGATCGATGCCGACGACCCCGACTGCTACTACTGGGGCGGCACCACCGAGGTCGGCCTGGACGTGTCCGGCTGGGACTGCGCCGACGGCGACGACAACGACGGCGACGGGCTGGTCGACGGTAACGACCCGGACTGCCTGGATGCGGAGCATCCGACCGAGGCCGCACCGGATCCGTCCTGCTCCGACGCTGTGGACAACGACGGCGACGGCTGGATCGATGCCGACGACCCCGACTGCGCCAACGTCGGCGACGCCGAGGACCCGGGCGGCCTGCTGGGCACCGAGTGCAACGACGACGCCGACAACGATGGCGACGGCTTCACCGACGCCGACGATCCCAACTGCGACGACGCCTACGACGACCAGGAGCAGGCCATCGGCTGCGAGGACGGCCTGGACAACGACGGTGACGGCTGGACCGACCAGGACGACCCGGACTGCTACTTCTTCGGGGCCGACGACGAGCTGGGCCTGGCGACCGGCGAGGAGTGCGGCGACGGCAACGACAACGACGGTGACGGGCTGATCGACGGCCTCGACCCCGATTGCGACGACGCCGAGGACGACGACGAGAGCCAGTAGCGCTTCCGCCCACCCGCTTCCGCCCACCCCGCCCCGCCACCCTCCCCCGCCCGCCCGCCCTCCGGAAAGGGAGGCTGGGAGGGATTGCTCTTGCGATGTTCCCACCCCCTTGTTCCCGCCCCTGACTTGACCGCATGATCCCCCTCTGACGCGGAGGTCCCATGCGCCCGACCCTCTGGATCCGAAACGCCGCTCAGGTCCTGCCGATGGATGACGAGTTCTCGGTGCTCGACCGCGGCGCCGTGGTCTGCGCGGGGGATCGGATCGCGTGGGTGGGGAGGGAAGGGGAGTGGCCCGACGAGCTGGCACCCCCGGCTGGCGCGGCGACCCTGGACGCGGGCGGCGGTACGGTGCTGCCGGGGCTGATCGATTGCCACACCCACGCCGTGTTCGCAGGCTCGCGGGCCCACGAGTTCGCCGCGCGGCTGGCCGGGGCGACCTACGAGGAGATCCTGGCGGCGGGCGGCGGCATCCTCGGGACCGTGGCTGCTACCCGGGCCGCGGCCCTGGAGCAGCTGGTGGCCCTCGCCCGCCCCCGCCTCGAGGCGCTGGCGGCGGGGGGCGTGACCACCATCGAGGTGAAGTCGGGGTACGGCCTGGAGCCGGCGTCCGAGCGGCGGATGCTCGAGGCGGTGCGGGAGCTGGACCGGGACAGCCGCTGGGAGCTCGTCCCGACCTTCCTGGGTGCCCACACCGTGCCCGCCGAATTCCGCGAGGACCGGGAGGGCTACCTGGACCGGGTGGTCGACGAGATGTTGCCCGACGTGGTGGAGCGCGGCCTGGCCCGGTTCTGCGATGTGTTCTGCGAGCCCGGGCTGGCCTTCGACGCGGAGGAATCCCGGCGCGTCCTGGTCCGGGCCCGCGAGCTCGGGCTGGGCGTCAAGATCCACGCCGATCAGCTATCTGCTGGCGGCGGCGCGGAACTGGCGGCCGCGCTGGGCGCGGTCTCGGCCGAGCATCTGGAGCACCCATCGGAGGCCGGCATCGCCGCCATGGCTCGTGCGGGCACCGTCGCAGCCCTGCTCCCAGGTGCCGACTACTTCCTCGGCTCGGCAGCCCACCCCCCGGTGCAACGTTTCCGTGAGGCGGGAGTCTTGATGGCTCTGGCCACGGACATGAACCCCGGCAGCTCGCCCACCACCAGCTTGTTGCTGATGGCCTCGATGGCCTGTGTCCGCTGGAAGATGACCGCGCCCGAGGCGCTGGCGGGGATCACGGCCCACGCGGCCACAGCGCTGGGCCTGCAGGGGGACCGGGGCCGGCTGGCTGCCGGCCAGCGGGCCGACCTGGCGTTGTTCGACGTGGCGGACCACCGGGACCTGGTGTACTGGTTCGGCGGTCATCCGACCCTCGGCGTGGTCAAGGACGGCCGGGAGGTCTGGACACGATGACGCCGCTGCGCTGGCGCGGGGATCGCCTGGAGGTACTGGACCAGGCGTTGCTGCCCCACCCACCGTAGGGCCCCGCGAGACGATCCGGCAGCTCCGTGCTATGTTGGGCCCAAATCGGGGCGCACGCCGCCTCGCGAGGAAGGAAATCGAGATGTCACTGGCTGTCATTTGGACACCGGGAATCGGCGAGCTGGTGGTGATCCTGGTGATCATCATGATCTTCTTCGGAGTGGGCAAGCTGCCTCAGATCGGCTCGGCACTCGGCAAGGGAATCAAGAACTTCAAGGGCGCCGCCGAGGGGAAGCCGGACGAGATCGACCTGACCCCCGACACCGACAAGGACGAAGCCTAGTTCCCGCGCTCGCCGTCTCCGCGGCTGACAGCGCTCTCTCCGCCCTCTTCGCCAGCCACGTCCCCCGATGGTGAGTTGCGCCCGCGCCGTCCCGTCCGCTCCCTCGAGCCCAGCATCTCGCTGGCCGCCAGCCGAACCTGCTCGTCGGCCACCTTGGAGCGGCTCAGGTCCCGCAGGTCCTGGCGCAGCAGGTGGGGCATCACCGCGACCACGATGTCCAGGGGGGTGTAGGGGTTGAAGGAAAGTGCCTTCTTGATCGGGTAGCGGCTGATCCAGCGGGTGCTGCGGTAGACCTCCACCAGGCACGCCGGATTTGTCGGCCGCTGCGCAGCCACCCGGATCACGTCGGCCTCCACCACCCGGGGATTGCGCAGCAGGTTGCGGATCACCGCCGGGTTGCGATCGAACAGCAGCCGGTCGAGCTTGAAGCGGTCTCGCCCGCGGGCATACGCCTTACGCTGCCCCAGGGAGATCGAGACCATCTTCTCGTTCTCCGCCAGGTGGTTCCGCTTACGGCCGGGCCCCGCCAGGGTGCCGGTGGACAGGAACAGCCGCCCCATCTCCGCCGGTCCCTCCAGCTGGGCGAAGGTGTACAGGCGGCGGGTCCGCTCGTATCCCAGCGAGTCGACCAGGGGACGGGTGGTGACCAGGTCGAGCAGCATCTCCCGGGCCGTCGGATCGTCGTCGTCGCGGCTCTCCCACAGCCAGCGCAGCACCAGGAATCCAAGCCGTGGGCTGGAGCCCTGGATCAAGCGCGCGAGTTTGCTCCTGCGCAGTTCGCGATCCGAGATGCGGGTGATGCGGCGGATCAGTGGCTCCAGCTCGCGATCCGCCCTCCGGTCCAGGTGGGCGTCGAGCAGAGACATCAGACCGCGTCGCGCGGCCGCCAGCCAGGGATCGATCATCGCGCCGCTGCGGCCATCTCCCCGAGGATTCCCTCCGCCGCCGCCACGGGGTCGGCGGCGGTGCGGATCGGCCGTCCGACGACGAGGAAGTCGGCGCCATCCCGGATTGCGGTCGCCGGGGTGGCGACCCGCGCTTGATCGTCCAGCGCCGCGCCCGCCGGCCTGATCCCGGGGGTCAGCAGTCGGAACGGCCGGTCGAGGTTCGCCCGCAGTGCTCCCACCTCCCGGGGAGAGCAGACCACGCCGCCTACCCCGGCGTCCCGAGCCAGGGTCGCCAGCCGCAGGACCTGGACGTCCGGTCCCCCAGCGAAGCCAATCTCCTTCAGCGCAGCGTCATCCAGGCTGGTCAGGACCGTGACCGCCATCACGGTGGCGGGCGGCAGGCCCGCGGCGAGCGCACCCTCGGCCGCACCTTCGGCGGCGGCGGCCAGCATCGCCCTCCCCCCGGACGCGTGGACGGTCATCAGCGACGCGCCCAGCCTGGCCCCCTCCCGGCAGGCTCCCCTGACCTGTGCCGGGATGTCATGGACCTTGAGGTCGAGGAACACCTGGAACCCGGCCTCCCGCAGCAGCGCCACGACCGGCGGCCCTTCGGCCGTGAACAGCCGCGCACCGACCTTGATCCAGCGCAGCGTGCCTGCGAGGCGGGCTGCCCACTCGCGGGCCTCGTCCAGGGTGTCGATATCCAGGGCGAAGATCAGGGATTCCCGTGCGTCGTCCAAGTCGAGTTCTCCGGAAGGATGGGTTGCGCAGGAGTGTACCGCAACCGCGCCCGCGCCGCCGTTTGACAGAGGGGGGTTCGAGGCATACCATGATGCCGATTCAGGATCACGCAAGTATGCGGATCTGTTGAGAAACCTCTGAAGCTCGACGTTGCTGCTCATCCCGGGCAGGGCGGTGACTCGGGAGCCGAAGCGATGGCCGACTTTCAGGACCCCAGGAAGGGTGACGAGATGCAGGACCTCGAAGCCGCCGACATCATGCGGCGAGACTCGATCCGGATGCAGCTCCGGTTGTGGACCGAGGGGCTCGTGGACGGCCGTCTCGATTTCCACAACTGCTCGAACCTCTCCACAGGTGGGATGTTCATCGAAACCGCCGATCCCTACGATGTGGGCAAGGCGGTGCAGATCGAGTTCAACCTTCCCGGGATCTACGATTCGATCAAGGTCACGGGCAAGGTGGTCAGCCGGATCGACGAAGCCCACGTGGGCGGTACCCGGGGCAACGGGTTCAAGTTCGTCGACATGGGCGATGCCGACCAGCAGCTGATCGAGAAGTTCATCGAGACCAGCATCGAAGAAGAGAGCATCTTCTAGTAGGGGAAGGCATCAGGCGTCAGGCATCAGGCGTCAGGCTTCAGGCGGGAAAGAGCCCGCATCTCGCTGGTCAGATATCCCTTCATTCCCGTTCGACGCTTCAACTCGTCGGCGTTGCCAATGGCGCGACCGAGGGCCCGGTTGCTGCCCACCAAGGCGACGAACCGCGCGCCCCGGGTGATGCCCGTGTACAGCAGGTTGCGCCGCAGCATCACCCAGTGTTCCCCACAGACCGGGATCACCACCGCGGGGTATTCGCTGCCCTGGCTCTTGTGGATGCTGACCGCATAGGCGGGCGCGATGGCGTCCAGGTCCCCACGGGGGTAGATCAGGGGCCGCCCGTCCACGGTCACGGTGACGCGCCCCTCGGCCGTGTCCACGGCCGTCACCAACCCCAGGTCGCCGTTGAATACCTCGCGGTCGTAGTCGTTGCGAACCTGCATCACCCGGTCGCCCACCCGGTAGATCCGGGCTCCGCGGGTCAGCTCGGGGGATCCTCGTCCCGCCGGATTGAGCGCCTCCTGAAGAGCCGCATTGAGGGTCGTGGCGCCGCAAGCGCCCCGGTGCATCGGTGTGAGCACCTGCACGTCACGCCGCGCCGACAGGCCGAAGCGCGACGGGATGCGCCGTGCAACCAGCTCGATGACGGTGCGCGCCGCCTCCTCCGGGTCCTCCCGCCGCACGAAGAAGAAGTCGTCCTCCGCCGAGCGCCCCGAACGTGGCCAGCGGCCCGCGAGCACCTCGTGGGCGGCCCGGACGATGCCCGAGGCCTCCTCCTGCCGGAAGATGGTGCGCAGGCGTACCGACGGCACGGTCTGCGAGCGCAGCAGATCGGCCAGCACCTGGCCCGGCCCCACCGACGGTAGCTGGTCCGCGTCGCCGACCAGCACCAGCCGCGTCGTCCCCTGGATCGCGTCCAGCAACGCGCGCAGCAGAAGGGTGTCGACCATCGACACCTCGTCCACCACCACCGCGTGGGCCCGCAGCGGGTGAGCGGCGTCCCGGTGAAACGCGCCGTCCCGGGGTGAAAAGGCCAGCAAGCGGTGCAGGGTACTCGCCGGGTGGCCGGTCGATTCGCTCATCCGCCGGGCAGCGCGACCCGTGGGCGCCGCCATCAGCACGCGCTCGCCGCGGGCTGCCATCACCGACAGCAGGACCCGCAGGCAGGTGGTCTTGCCGGTGCCCGGACCGCCGGTCAGGATCGCCAGCGGGGCCGTGGCCATCCTCTCGACGGCGTGGCGCTGGGTGGCCTCCAGCTGGATCCGGCAGCTCCGCTCGGCGGTCCGCAGCTCGGCCGGGACCACGGCTGAGGGCGCCTCGCCAGCCGCCAGCCGGGCCAGGTCTGCTGCGCAGGCCCGCTCCGCGTCGTCCAGGGCGCTGAGCGCCAGCGCGGTTCCGTCGGCCGCCAGGTGGCCGGAGCCAAGCAGATCGTCGCAGGCGATCTCCAGCCGCGCTGCTTCGATGGAGAGTTCGCGGGCAGCCCTCCCGATCAGATCGTGCCGCTCGGAGCGCGTATGGCCGTCGTCCGCGTCCTGCGAGAGGGCATGCAGCAGCCCCGCGCGGGCGCGCAGTGGGCTGTCCTCGGGGATTCCGAACGAGCGGGCGATCTCGTCGGCGCGCTTGAAGCCGATCCCGGCCACGTCGCTGGCCAGGCGGTAGGGGTTCTCGCGGAGGACGGCCATCGAGCGGTTGCCATAACGCCGCTGGATCCGGCCGGCGTAAGCGGGCGAGATGCCGTGGCCCTGCAGGAAGACCATCACGTCCCGTGTAGCGTGGTGGTCCCCCCAGGCCTTGCGGATACGCTCCAGCCGTTTGGGACCGATGCCCGCCACCTCCCCCAGCCTCTCGGGGTGATTCTCGATCACCTCCAGCGTCCGGTCGCCGAAGTGTTCGACCAGCCGGCTGGCGAAGGCCTCGCCGATGCCGGGGACCAGGCCCGAGCCCAGGTAGCGGCGCACGCCCGCCAGGGTGGTGTGGGTCACCGGCAGGTAGCTCTCCACCTCGAGCTGTTTGCCGAACTTGGGGTGGGACTTCCAGCGGCCGGTCAGCCGTAGCAGCTCGCCCTCGCGCACACCGGGCAGCGCGCCCACCGCCGTGACCCGATCCCCCTCCACCGCGAAGCGCAGGACCATCCAGCCGCTCTCTTCGCTGGCGAACACGATCCGGGCGACCTCCCCCTCGAGGGTGACCTGGTCGCCACCGTCACCCGGATCGAACAGCCGGGACTGCTCAGACATCCTCGGAGTCGTCCCGTGTCAGCACCCGCTCCAGCGCGAGCCTCGCCGCCTCGGACGTGAACCCCCGGCGCGCGAGCATCCCGTACGCCCGCCTCCGCGCCACCGCCGGTTCCAGCCCCTGGTAGCGGCCTGCCAGCCGGGCCAATACAGCGGTGGCTGCGTCGGGTTCGTCGTCCCGGTCCCGGTCGGCGAGGGCGGCTGCGATGTGACGGCGGTCCACCCCCCGGGCCCGCAGATCGGCGGCGATGCGCCGCGGCCCGCGCTCGCGTGCGTGGTACGCCGCGTATTCCATCGCGTAGGCCGCGTCGTCCACCACCCCGGCCGACTCGAGCGCCTCGATGACCTCGTCGATGATGTCCGCGTCGAATCCCTTGCCGCGGAGCTTGCGCCGCAGCCGGTGGGCGGTGTAGGGCTGGCGTGCGATCAAAGCAAGCGCAGCCTTGCGGGCCTTGTCGACCGTCGTGGACATGGCGGCGATGCTAGCAGGGTCGGCGCTCGATCGGTGCCTGGGGTCTTCCGTTTGTCGGCGGCTGTCCCAGATTGACCCCGCGCAGAAATGTTCCGCGGGCTCGCGCGTAGGAAGGATCGATGGCCGAGATCTGGCAATGGCTGGAAGTGCTCCTGCCCTGGGTCGTGCTGGTGTTGTGCTGCATCGTGGGGCTGGTGGGCACCCTGTTGCCGGCGGTCCCCGGGGGTGCGTTGATCCTGCTGGGCACCTGGATCTTCGCGTTGTGGACCGGTTTCCAGCGGATGACGGTCGGGGAGGAGTGGCTGCTGGGATGGCCGACCCTGACCCTGGTGACGGTGCTGGCGTTGGTGGGGGGCATCGGTCAGTACTTCGTCAGCGGGTTGGGCGCCAAACAATTCGGAGCCAGCAAGTGGGGTGTCGCCGGGGCGCTGGTGGGCTTCGTCGTCGGCCTGATCTTCACGCCGATCGGATCGCTCATCGGCGCCTTCGTCGGAGCGGCCCTGGTCGAGTACCTGCTTCACGTGCGCCGCAGGTCTGCGGAGGAACAACCGGCAGCTGCCCCGGAGGCCGGCGAAGACGAGCTGCCACCGGGCCGCTGGTCCCGCGTGCGGAGCTTCGCCCGCCGCGAAGGCCGGGACGCCGGCAAGGCCTCGCTGGCGGGCGTGGGAGCCGTGGTGGGAGCCGCCGCTTCCTTTGTCTTCGAGTTTGTCTTCGGACTGTTGATGGTGCTGGTGGTCGTGGTGGGGCTGATCGTCTGACAGGGGCGCTCCGCCGCGGCCCCCCCCGGCTTGACGGGCGTCGGGGCGTCGTGGAACATTCGGGGCAACCCCCGGGGCCGGTATTTGTGACCGCGATCTGTCCCCCGTGGGTCGATGGGCACGCCCTTGAACGGTCCCGGTGATCACCCCGTCGATCAGTACGCCCCGTTGACCGCGGGGCTGGTGCGCCTCGATCCGCCGCCCCGCCGAGTGGGTCCCTTGCTGGCGTTGAGTCTGGTCGACGCCGACGTGCCCGGCCGGCCGCTGATCCGCCGAGCCTCCCTGGCCCTGCTCGCCGCAATCCTCGCAGCTGCCGTGCTGGCGCCGGACCTGTACTACGCCCGTCAGCCCGTGGTCAGCGCGGATGTCGTCGCCAGCAGTCCGCGGGAGCTCCCCGGACCGCTGTCGGGAGTCGTCGACATGTTGCCCCCGGCCGTGGTCGGCCACGTGGCCACCTTCCGCCTGGCCTCCGGGGACGTGGTCACGGGGCCCATCTCCGAGGAGGAGTTCCTGTCGATCCAGCAGGGAGCCGCCTCCCTCGATGCGTTCGCGATGGGAGACGGCGGCCGGCATGGTCGCCCGGTCAGCGGCCTGTTTGCGATCCCGCGGCTGGTCGCCGCCGCTGCCCTGGGCCTGGTTGCGCTGGCGATGGGGCTGGCGGCCCTGTTGCGATTGCGCCACGGGTGGTGGATGGCCAGGCTGGCGCGCAGCGGCGTCGGGGTGGTGGGTAGGCCGACCGAGGTCAAGAGCCAGCGACTGTTGCGGGGAGAGCAGCCGGAGGGGTGGAGGTACGAGCTGTTCTACGATTTCCGGGCCGGCGAAGGCGTCCGCGAGGGCGTGCTCCGTGGATTCTACAGCGATCGGCACGTGCCATTCGTGGCCGGTCAGCCCGTTCGAATCCTCTACCTGCCCAACAAGCCCGAGCGGTCACTTCCCCTGGATCTGCTGCCCGGCGTCGCCCACGAGTCATGAGGAGTCGCGCCGTGTGCCGCTGGAACCGCGCCGGGATGCTGGTCGCCCTGCTGATCTCGCTGGTTGGCGCCGGGCCCGCGGTCGCGGACGACGGGGACGGCGAGCCCACCTGGGTGTTCTTCGCCGACCGGGGTCTGGCCGCCGAGCAGGTGGCGACCGCCCTGGTCGACCGCCGAGCTGCTCTGTCATCCCGAGCCCTGGCCCGCCGCCAGCGCGTCCGCGGTGACGATGGCCTGGATGAACGGGATCTGGCTCCCTGTCCGGCGTACGTGGACGCGGTCCTGGACCTGGGCGTTCCCCTGCGCGCCACGTCCCGGTGGCTCAACGCGATCAGCGTGGTCGCCGATGCGGGGCAACGGGAGCGTATCGGCGCCCTGGGATTTGTCGCCGGGCTCCAGCCCGTGGCCCGCCGCTCGCGGACGGCTCCGCCCGCGACCACCATGCCAACAGCGCCGCCCCCGCCCCCCAACGAGGAGTACGGTGTCGCGCTCGCGCAGATGGGGATGATCGGGATCCCCTCGCTGGCCGAGTGTGGGCTGACCGGCGACGGCGTGGTGCTCGGAATCCAGGACACCGGATTCTCGCGGGACCACCAGTCGCTGGGGCACGTCGAGGTGCTCGACGAGTGGGACTTCGTCAACGGCGACGACTCGGTGGCCGACGGGGAGGAGGACCTGCCCGGCACCCACGACCACGGCACGTCGGTGCTGTCCATCGTCGCGGGATGGGACGAGTGGTCCTACATCGGCGCTGCCCCGGATGTCTCGGTGCTCCTGGCCAAGACCGAGGACGTCTCCCAGGAGGAACCCATCGAGGAGGACTGGTTCGTCGAAGGACTGGAGTGGATCGAGGCCCAGGGCGCGGACCTGTCCACCGCCTCGCTGGGTTACTTCGACTGGTACGAGCCGGCCGACATGGACGGCCAGACCGCGGTCACGACCATCGCCGCCACCATCGCGGTGGGCAACGGCCTGATCCTGATCAACAGCGCCGGGAACGGCGGGCCGGAGCCGTCGACCCTCGGCGCCCCGGCCGACGCCGACGGTCTGATCGCCATCGGCGCGGTGGACTTCTTCAGCCACATCGCCGACTTCTCCTCGCGGGGACCGACGGCCGACGGACGGATCAAACCCGACGTGTCCGCCCCTGGGGTTCAGACCTGGGTCGTGGATCCGGGCACCCCCGACGAGTACCGGCAGGGCAACGGGACCAGCTACGCTGCCCCCCACGTGGCGGGCCTAGCCGCGTTGTTGTTCCAGGCCTTCGGTCCGCTGGATCCGGACGAGATGTGGTCGTTGTTGACCTCGACCGCGTCCCAGGCCACCACCCCCGACAACGACATGGGCTGGGGTATCGTCGACGGCGTCGCCGCCGTCGGCCTGTTCTGTACCTGCCAGGACCAGGACGAGGACGGCTACTACGACGCCTCGTGCGGCGGCGCCGATTGTGACGACTTCCGCGACACCGTCTTCCCCGGCGCCGAGGAGGTCTGTGACGGATTCGACGACGACTGCGACGGCGAGCTGCTCGAGGGGGAGGAGGACGCCGACTTCGACGGCTACCTGGCCTGCACCACCGACCCGGCATTACACGACTGCGACGACGCCGACCCCGACACCCACCCCGGGGCCAGCGAGGTTCCCTACGACGGGGTGGACCAGGATTGTGACGACGAGGACGTGGTGGACGTGGACGGGGACGGCGTCGACGGCCCGGACGAGGACTGCGACGACGAGGACCCGACCGTGTTCCCGGGGGCCGAAGAGGACTGCGGGGACGCCGTCGACAACGACTGCGATGGCTGGATCGACGGCGGCGACGCCGAGTGCCACGGCGACAACCAAGCCTTCATCGCCGGTGCGGGCGGCTGCGGTTGCACCACCGCCGCGCGCGGTTCCACCCGCGCCACCTTGCTGCTGTCGTCTGGGGTGCTGTTCGCCGCGCTGCGTCGCCGGAACCGCGGCTAGATCCCGCCGTCCAGCAGCGGCACCCGGGCGAGCTCGGGATCGTCGTGGCAGACTTCGAACAGGGCCCGATCCAGCACGATGAGACCGCGGAACGCGTCGGCCAGGTAGACCCGTCCATCGTCGGCGACCACATCGGCCAGCGCCAGCCCCGCGCAGACCGTGGCCATCAGCACCGGCTCGTCCAGCCCCGGAGGGGGACGCAGATCCAGCAGGTGCAGGAAGCTGGTGCCGCTGGCGACCATCACCTGGTGCCCCACGCAGTGGATACCCGCCCGCCGGGGCACGCCACCATCCAGCTCCAGCTCGATGGCGCCCGAGGGCTCCAGCCCGGTGGGTCCGCCCCGCCGCAGGACGTGCAACCAGCCGAATTCGTCGAACGCCACGATGACCGGTTCCTCGCCCGGCTCCGGCCGTGTCTGTGCCAGAGCGATCACCTCGCCCTGGCCGAGGGTGCAGTGGGCCGTCAGCTCCAGCCGGGGGCCCTCGCGCGTCAGCTGCACGACCATGTTGCCCTCGGCGCTGAGTACCTCGTCGTCCCCGGTCACGAACAGGGCGCTGGCGTGGTCGATGTCCGGCATCGCACCCCGGGCCAGCAGGCCGCCACCGTCGGCGTCCACCAGCAGCACCTGACCACCGCCGGTCAGGGCCACGCGAGCGCCCTTTCCGGCCACGGACCAGCCGGTCACCGCTGGATCGGCGCGACAGAGGTCCGGCGCGCCGCTGTCGTCCCAGCGAAGCAGCTGCCCACGATCATCGGCGAGCACGACGCCCTCGTCCGTCGCCGCGATGCCCAGCAATCGTCCGTCGACACCGACGCGCGGCCGGCGCTCCAGGCTACCGGCGTCCACCACTTCCATACCGCGGGGGGTCGCCAGGCAGATCGCATCACCGGCAAGGGTGATGGCCTCGGCGCTGCCGCCGAGCAATTCATCCAGCAGTCGTCGCGCCTCGGCGTCGTCGTCGGCCCCGGGGGGCAAGCGATCGTCGTCCCCGGGTGGCGGGGCGTCGGTGGGGCTCATGGAGTTCTCTCCGCGTGCCGGCCAGGACCGTGCCCGTCCGCCGACCCCTCCACTGTACTGGCGGCGGCCGGCGGACCGCAAACCCACAGCGGTCGATGGGTGGTCAGGCGGTCGCCATTCCCGGCAGCCCGGCGGCGAAGCAGGCGACCTCGAGCGTGGCTTCCAGTCCCAGCTCCCCGCCCACACTCCGCGCAGCTTTCCCCGCTCAGCGCGCGCTGCGCTTGCTCCGCACCGCAGGCGCTGCAGCGCAGGATGCCGGCCGCGGAGGTCACGCCATGCCCGTGAGCACCGTGTACACCCAGTTGACCAGTAGCAGCACCAGCGCTCCGCCCCAGACGACGAAGTTCTCGGCGCGGCTGAACCGGAAGCGCATCGACGGTAGCCGCAGCGCCAGCCGCGCCACGGTCCAGAGGGTGAAACCCAGCGCCAGGAAGAACAGCATGCTGCCGTAGGGGGACTGGGCCAGCCCGCGCAACACGTGGCCGTGAACGTGGTCGATCCACGAGCGGGTCATGCCGCAGGTGAAGCAGGGGTAGCCGGTGACCTGCTTGAAGCTGCAGATGTAGGGATTTCGGTGGAAGGGGAAGAAGGCGGCCAGCCCGAAGAGCACCAGGAACACCGCGGCGAATGCCGGGCGCTCGTCCAGGCGGCGGCGGAGCGGGCGGGTGCCCCACTCGATGCGCATCAGAGCATCTCCACGATCGCGGCGATCACGATGACCACGATGTACGCCACCACGGGGGCCACGCAGGCCAGCAGCACCGGGACCAGGGTCACCAGCGCCTTGGTCGGCGAGCAGCGGTGGGCCTTTGCGGTGCCGATCACCATCAGGACCGTCCACCAGATGGGCTGTACCGTGGCGCCGAAGTAGGGGACGATGCCGATCCAGCCGGTGCCGAGGGCGTAGCAGGCAACCTTCAGCGTCGTGTTCAGGCCGTTTTGGCCCGCGCCCACGAGCCGAAGCGCCAGGTGCTGCATGGACGCGAGCACCATGAACGAGCAGAACACCAGCAACGGCGTCGCCACCATCATCGCGATCAGACCCAGACCGATGCCCAGGATCACCATGGCATCGGTGCCAGAGGCTCCGCTGAGGGCCACCGCGATACCCACCGCCAGGATGGCGACCACGTACAGCGCCAGGAACAGCTGCTGGGTCGACGATTGCAGCGTGCAACCCACGAGGCCGTATGAGATGGCCGAACCCAGGTCGCCGTGGGGTCGCATGTGCTCGAACAGCAGATGGGGGCGGGCCGTGACCTCGACGGTGGTGCGCCACCAGGCCCGGAACCGGCCGATCTCCCGCCGCTCCTCCCAGGGAACGGGCGCCGCCAGGTGACGGGCGTGCAGCTCCCGGCAGTCGTCGCAGTAACGAACGCCGCGGATGCTGACCTCGCATTCCACGCAGGTGAACACGCCGCAGCTGGCGCAGACACCGGTCAGCGGGCGGGTCGGGTGGGACCCGCACCAGCCGGCGGGACCGCGGGGAACGGGCAGCGGAGCGAACTCCACCGGTCGTCGGCAGTAAGGGCAAGGAAAACCGGGGCGGCCGCCCTGCGGCAGCAGCACTCCGCAGTGACCGCACCGCCGTCGTCCCACCAGGTTGGGTGGAGGCGGAGACGACCTGCGCGCGACCGGCGCCGGGGGGGCCGGTGGGAGCGGGGGTTCGTCGCGGTGTTCGTCTCCGTTCACGGGATCATCTCACGAGCCGCCCCGGTGGCCAGTACTGGCAGGGTGGCGATCCAGGATACAGTCGCCAGCCGGATCCGGGCGGAACGGGTGAGCAAATCCACCTCACCCACGCGAACGCCGAACGTCATCAACAGCGGCGCCAGCGGCAGCAGCAAAGCCAGGAACCAGAAGGGCAGGCCGGTCCAGCCGCGCATCATCAGCATCATCAACGCCGTCGCTGGCGCGCCCCAGGCGGTGAACCAGTAGGAAGTTGCCCTCCGGAGCCGGGCGTCGTGGGAGGTCTCGCGACGGCCCAGGGTCAGGTCCGGGATCGTGCCGATGATCGGCACCACAGCCAGGGCCAACGCCCACGGCGCCGACCGGAGGACCACCGAGAGCACCGCGCTGCCCAGTTCCGCCGATACCGGCGGCGGTCGGTGGGCGAACGTGAGGGCCACCAGCCCGATCAGCACCACCGCCACCGCCCGTCCACCGCCCCGCTGCTCAGGGGGTTCGAGGCGTGGACCGAGGAGGAATCCCGCGGCGGTGCCACCCACCGCCGCGGACAGGGCCGCCGCTCCGAGGGCGGTTGGCCCGACGGGCTCGACCATGGGCAGCCAGTCCAGCGCCCCGTGACCGGCGAGGGCGCCCGTGGCACAGAGGCCCCAGGCCAGCAGATAGGATTCGATGGGACCGGTGTCGGCCAAGGGAACTAGCCGCTGGCGGACAGGCTGCGCAGGGGTGCCGCGTCCTGGATGATGGCGCCGCGGTCCAGGGCCTCGCGCACCAGGCGCAGGTTGAATTCATGGCCGCTGCGGCTCGCGCTGAATCGGCCCAAGACCATCGCGCCGAGGAGCGACAGGTCGCCGATCATGTCCAGGACCTTGTGCCGGACGCACTCGTCGTCGTAGCGAAGTCCCCCCGGGTTCAGGACCTCGTCGGGACCGAACACCACGGCATTCTCCAGGCTCCCCCCCAGCGCCAGTCCAGCGGAGTGCATGCGCTCGACGTCCGCCAGCAAACCGAAGGTCCGGGCTGGAGCGATCTCGGCGGCGAACCGCTCCGGACCGCCAGCGAAGTGGATCGACTGGTGGGCCAACAGGGGGTGGTCGAATGCGATCTCGCATTCCAGCAGGAAGTCGTCCGCCGCATCCAGGCGCGACCGTCGGCCCGATGCCTCGTCCAGGAGCTCCACGCTGTCGACCACTCGCAGGACGGTCGCCTGGGCCCCCTGCTCGACGGTGCCGCGGCTGGCGATGGCCTCGACGAAGATCCGGGCGGAGCCGTCCAGCACGGGAATCTCGGCTCCGTCCACCTGGACCAGCGCGTTGTCGACCCCCATGCCGCGCAGCGCCGCGGTCAGGTGCTCGACGGTGCCCACCCGGACGTCGTCGAGGCCCAGGGTGGTGGCCAGCTCGGTGCCCACCACGTGCTCCAGCCGCGCGGGGATCGGCGGCGAGCCGGGGCGGTCACGGCGCTGGAACACGACCCCGTGGTCAACGGCCGCAGGGGACACCACGCAGGACACCGCCTGGCCCCCGTGGAGGCCGATGCCCTCGAAGCGCAGTGTTCCAGCCAGGGTCCGTTGCCGCACGCGGCCTCCAGAGGTGACCCATTCATAGCCGAAGAGCGGGCGGTGGCCAAGGGCCGGCGCCCCCGGCGGGCTATTCTTTCTCGGGGAGTTCGAACTCGACCCGATCGCCCACTTCCACGTTCTGCTCCTCGAACCAGCCGCGATTGACCTCCAGCGCGAACTGGCAGGGCTGCAACGAAGGGTGGGAATCCAGCGAGCGAGGAAGCATGTCGGTGATGTGCACGATCTCCCGCTCGGCGTCGATGTAGGCGACGGACAGGGGGATGTAGGTGTTCTTCATCCAGAACGAGCGGTGCTCCTCGTCTTCGTAGACGAACAACATCCCGCGGTTGCTGCCCAGTTTCTTGCGGTACATCAGTCCGCGCGCCTGCTCGCCGGAATCGATGGCCAGCTCCACCTTGAGGCTGGCGTTGCCCACCGTCATCCGGGTCGTTTGTAATCCCGAGCCTCCGCACCCCATCAGCAGGCCTCCGAGAACGACCAGTGGGATCCAGCGCGCCACTAGAACAGCTCCTCGGTGCGAGACGGAGCTGGCACGCCCAGGTGCGCGTGGGCCCGCGCCGTCGCGACCCTGCCGCGGGGCGTGCGCTGCAGATATCCCTCGCGGATCAGGAAGGGCTCGTAGACCTCCTCGAGGGTGTCCTTCTCCTCGCCGATCGCGGCGGCCATCGTCTCCAGCCCCACCGGTCCACCGGCGAACTTGAGCGCGATGGTGCGCAGGATACGGCGGTCCATCGTGTCGAGCCCCTGGTCGTCGACGCCGAGGCGGTCGAGGGCTGCGTCAGCCACCGCCTGCGTGATGCAGCCGTCCCCCTCCACCTGGGCGAAGTCTCGCACCCTCCGCAACAGCCGGTTGGCGATGCGGGGCGTACCGCGGGAGCGCCGGGCCAGCTCGACCGCGCCGTCGTCCACCAGCGGGATGCCGAGGATGTCAGCAGAGCGCACGATGATCGCGCGGAGCTGCTCGGCGTCGTAGAAGTCCAGCACCAGGTTGATTCCGAAGCGGCTTCGCAGGGGAGACGTCAGCAGCCCGGTGCGGGTGGTGGCTCCCACCAGGGTGAAGGGCCGCAGCGCCACGGGAACCGCGCGAGCGGTGGGCCCCTGGCCCAGGATCAGATCCAGCTTGAAGTCCTCCATCGCCGGGTAGAGCACCTCCTCGACCGGCTTGGGCAAGCGATGGATCTCGTCGATGAACAGCACGTCCCCGGCCTCGAGGTCGGCCAGCAGCGCGGCCAGGTCCCCCGAGCGTTCCACCATCGGTCCCGAGGTGGCGCGGACCTGAACCCCCATCTCGCGAGCGATCACATGGGCCAGCGTGGTCTTGCCGAGCCCCGGCGGTCCGGCGAGCAGGACGTGATCGAGCGCTTCGCCGCGTTGCCGGGCGGCCTCGATGAACACCCGCAGGTTGGCCTTGGCTCGCTCCTGGCCCACGTACTCGGCCAGGGTGTGGGGCCGCAGCTTCGGGGAGACGGCGTCGTCGTCCGCGACGGTCAGCGGGGTCACTTCGCGCTGTTCGTCATCCATCCCTAGCGACCCTTCGGAGACAGCTCGCTGAGGGCGCGACGGAGCAGCTCCTCGAGCGTCTCGTCCGCCTTCGGCTTCAGCGTCTTGAGCGTGGCCTGGATCTCGGCGCGGCGGAATCCGAGGCCCTCGAGAGCTTCGACCAGGTCACCCCGGACCGAAGCGGGGCTGGCGGCGACCGGGGTGGCGGCCGCTCCCGGCAGCTCCGGCATCTGTTGAGGCAGCTTGTCTCGCAGCTCCAGGATCATCCGCTGGGCGCTCTTCTTGCCCACCCCGGGGATCATGGACAGCCGCTTGGTGTCCCCCAGGCCGATGGCCTCGACCAGCTCGACGGGGGTGATGTTCCCCAGGATCGCGATGGCCAGCTTGGGACCGATCTGGTTGATCGAGATCAACGCCAGATAGAGGTCCCGCTCGTCGGTCGAGCGGAAACCGTACAGGGTGATCGCGTCCTCCCGAACCTGGGTCAGGATCACCAAGGAGATGATCTCGCCCACCGGGGGCAGCGTGGCCAGGGTGGTCGCGGGGACCCGCACGTCGTAGCCGACGCCGCCGACGTCGATCACCACGCCCTCGGCGGTCAGCACCGTGAGTTCGCCCCGTAGCGAGGCGATCATCGGCGCCTCCCCCTGCCGCGTCGCCCGGCCTCCGCCAGCGCCTCGGCCAGCGGAGAGGCGTGGGCGTGGCAGATGGCGACCGCCAGCGCGTCCGTCGCATCCGCCGGAAGGTCGATCTTCCGCCCCAGGAGGGTCTCGACCATCTGTCGTACCTGCTCCTTGTCGGCGCGTCCGTTTCCGGTGACCGCCCGCTTCACCTGGGCCGGGGCATATTCGTGGATCGGCTTCTCCGCCTGCGCCGCCGCGAGCAGGGCCACGCCCCGGGCCTGGCCCAGCTTCAGGGCGCTGCTGGCATGCTTGGCGTGGAAGACACTCTCGACGGCGACCGAGTCGGGGGATGCCTCCTCGATGGCCGCCACCAATCCCGAGTGGATGCGCCGCAGCCGCTCGGGGAAGTCCAGCCGCGAGGGACTCTTGATCACGCCGCAGTCCAGGTAGCGCAGGCGGCCCCCCTCCTGGGAGATGACGCCGTAGCCGGTGACGACACTTCCGGGGTCGATGCCGAAGACGACCTCGCTCACGGGCCTTCCGCGATCCGGTTCATCTCCTCGTCGGAGATGTCGAAGTTCGCGTAGACGTGCTGGACGTCATCCAGATCCTCGATCATCTCCACCAACCGCAGGACGCGGGCAGCGCCGTCGCCGGCCAGCTCGACCGTCGTGATCGGGACCATGGTCAGGCCCACCTCGCCCAGCTCCACGCCAGCCTCCTCCATGCCCCGCCGGACCGTGTCCAGCTCGTCTGGCGCCGTGAGGATCTCGAACTCGCCCTCGTTGTCGTCCATGTCCTCGGCGCCCGCCTCCAGCGCGGCCTCGAACACGATGTCGAAGTCCAGAGCCTCCGACGGCACCACGATCCTGCCGCGCCGGTTGAAGGCCGCCGCGGCGGTGCCGGTTCGCCCCATGCTCCCACCGCGCTTGGTGATCAGGTGACGCACTTCGGGACCGGTGCGGTTTCGGTTGTCGGTCAGACACTCGATGAAGATGGCGACTCCGCCGGGGGCGTACCCCTCGTAGGAGACCTCCTCGTACTGGGTGTCGGGGTCGTTTCCGGCGCCCTTCTTGACGGCCCGTTCGATGTTGGCCGCCGGCATGTTGGCTGCCTTGGCGATGGCGATCGCCGAGCGCAGGCGCGGGTTGGCGTCGGGCTCCCCGCCCCCCTCGCGGGCGGCAACCGTGACCTCGCGGATGATCTTGGTGAAGAGCTTGCCGCGTTTTGCGTCGGCGGCCCCCTTCTTGCGCTTGATCGTCGACCACTTGCTGTGACCGGACATCGCTGACCTCTTTTGTGGATGACTTTCCCTTCAATTCCGCGCGGTTGGCATGGATTGAAGCATGCACGTTCTATCATTGCGGCCATCGCTTCACAAGCGGCTGGCGCCGCGATCCAGCGACCCCGGCAGCCCTATGGTATGCTCGCCGCGCTTCGGTGCGTAAGCGGTGGAGGTGGGCTTGACGGACGCCAGCGAACTTCGCATCACAAAACGCTGTCCACTCTTCGTAGAGGTAGAGGTTCAGGACCGCAGCGGCGTGTATTTCCACCGCGCACGGAACATCAGCGCGGGTGGTGTCTTCATCGACGCGCCCGTTCCCATCGAGGAGGGGACCGAGGTCAACCTGCGCTTCCAGCTCCCCGGAGGCGAGGTCGTCACCGTGGGAGGCCAGGTGATCTGGACCACCCGGATGGCCGGCGTCCCGGTCCCCTACCCGGGGATGGGTGTCGCCTTCCGCGATCTGGATGGCCCGGCCAGCGCGGCGGTCCAGAGCTACGTCTCGTCCTTCGCCGGCCGCGGCTGAGGCTATTTCACCCGCTTGAACATCATGTAGCCTGCTGTGGTCTCGATCACCGGGGTCACTCCGCCCACCGGCACACCCTCGAGGGCACCTGCCACCGTCGGGTTGAGGTCCGCCTGGGCCATCTCGCCGATGTCGCCGCCCTCGGCCGCGGTGGGGCCGACGCTGAAGCTGCGGGCCAGGTAACCGAAGTCCTCGCCTGCCTCTGCGCGGGAGCGGAGGTCGTCGGCCAGTGTCCGGTCCTTGACCAGGATCTGTGAGAGCTGGATCCGGGGTGAATTCTCCCGGTTCAGGAACCGGCGCTGGGCCTTGACCTGCTCGATCAGCGCGCCGACGTTGACCTCGGAGCTGACCCGGCTCTCGAGCTCCTCGAGCTCGGCGATCGCCTCGTCGAAACGCTGCTGCTCGGCCAGCAAGGCGGCCAGCTGATGACGGGCGAAGTTGAAGCGCGGGTCGGCGCGGAGCACCGACCGCAGGGTTTGTTCGGCCTGCTCCATGTCGCCGGCTTGCACGTAGGCCCCCGCGACCTCGACGGCGAGCCCCAGGTCCATCGGCGATAGCCTGGACGCGCGCTTGAAGTAGCTCGCGGCCAGCTCGGCGCGATCCTGGAGCATGTAGACCATGCCCATCCCACGCAGCGCCTCCACGTGGGCCGGATCCAGGGCCAGGGCCTGTTGCAGCGCTGCCTCGGCCTCGTCGTAGCGCTGATCGGCCATCAGCAGCACCGCCAGCGATGCATGGCTCTCCGGATAGCGTGGCTCGATGGCCAGGGCCTGGCGGACCGCGTCTTCGGCCTCGGCCGTGCGCTCCAGGGCCGCGAGGACGATACCCCGATTGAGGTGGGCCAGGTGGAAGTCGGGCGCCACCATCACGGTCTCGTCGAAGGCCGCCAGCGCCACCCGGGGATCCAGGGCCACGCTCTCCAGACCCTGTCGGAAGGGGGTGAAGGCCTCCCGGGGCGTGGTCCCCTCGACGACCTCTGCGCTCACCGTCCGCAGGTCCCGCAGGTACTCCTCACGGGGGTGGATCGCCAGACCCGCGTCAAAGGCCCCCAGCGCGTCCCGCTCCCGGTGCAGGTCGAAGTACACACAACCCAGCTCCAGGTAGAACATCGGGTTGTTGGTATCCAGCCGGACCGCGTCCTCCAGCAGCTCCGCCGCTTCCTCGATCCGTTCGTGGTGGGCGAAGTAGGTTCCCAGGTAGAAGTAGGCGTCCGGCCGATCCGGAGCCATCTCGATGGCCCGGCGGTAGGCCGCGATCGCGTCCTCCTCGCGCTCCTGGCTCAAATAGAGGTTCGCCAGGTGGTTGTGGGCGTCGGTCATGTCGGGCTTCAGCGCGATGGCCCGCTCGAACTCGGCGATTCCACCCTCCAGCTCGCCCTTCATCGCCAACGCCGCGCCCAGCCCGTGGTGGGCCCAGGCAAAGTCCCCATCCAGCTCCAGCGCGCGGCGGAATTCTCCCTCTGCGATGGTCGGCGCGTTGGTCGACCGGCCGTAGAGGTAATGGGCCGCGGGGCTGTTCGGGTTGGCGTCCAGTGCGATCCTGTAGAAGTGGATCGCGTCCTCCGCCCGCCCCTGGGCGGCCAGCAGGTCGATGTAGAGGCGGTGGGCCTCGACGAAGTCAGGGGCGGACTGCAGCAGCTCGTAGGCCTTCTCCGTGGCCTCGGGGATCCGATCGGCGTAGGTCAGATCGAGGGCCTCTTGGAGCTGGGATCGCTGCTCGGACGTGGGCTCCGCGGCCGCGGTGAGGGCGGCGAACAGAACGATGGCCAACAGGACTGCGGATGGTGTGGACCGGATCATCTCGTTCCTTCCCGACCCCGGAGCGTCGTCTCGGGGGTCCGGCCAGGGGCCCGGTACTATACCGCAACAGCGGTCGCCGCCAACTGGACAGTCCAGGCACGCGCGTGGAAGAATCGCCGCCTGTGGACGGAAAGGGAGCGATGCGCAACGTTCGTCGATCGGTCTACCTCCGCTCCCTGGCCCTGCTCCTGGCCGGAACTCTGGCGGCGGGGCTTCCGTTTCTGCCCTTCGGGACCGGCGCTGCCCGCGCCGCCAACGACGAGCCCAGCGTCGCGGTTCTGGGTGTCCACGGACATCCAGACGCTGACCCCGACACCCTCGAGGACCTGGCCGACATCGTCACCGACTCCCTCGGCGGCAGCCGCTACACCCATGCCCTCGGCCTCGACGACTATGGCCGTTCCCTCTGGGCCCGACGCACCCCGATCCTCCAGGGTGTGTTCCTCGGCAGCGCCCAGTCCGCGTTCCAGGAGGGTCGAATCCTGTACGACAACGCCCAGTTCATGGGGGCGTTGTCCAGCCTGGAGAAGGCCCAGGGATCCTTCGAGCGTGGCATCGAGTTCATGCGCGATCCGAAGCTCATGGTGGAGATCCACCTCTACCTGGGGTTGACCAACATGGCGCTGGGCGACACCGAGGTGGCGAGCAGCTACTTCGGGGAGGTTGCGCGCACGGATCCCGCCCGGAGCCTGGATCCGGTACGGACCCCACCCAAGATGCTCGAAGCGTTCGAGGAGGCCCGGACCCGGGTCACCGAATCGGGCACCGCGAGCGTCGAGGTCGGTTCGGGGAAGACCTCGGGCGCCGACGTATTCGTCAACGGGATGCCCTCCGGACAGACACCGATTGTCCTCGATCTACCGCCCGGGCGTTACCACATCACCGTCCATCATCCGGAGCGTGGCTGGGACTACTCGGACGAGACCGTCGCCGCGGAGGACGTCCGGGTCTTGAGCTTCCAGCTCGAGGACCGCGGGATCCGCCGCCTGGGCCGGGAGAAGGCCGAGTCACCGCGGAGCCGCCGGGTGCAGGCCCTCTACCGGGAGCTGGGCGAGGCCGTGGCCGCGGACCTTCTGCTGATGGCCTCGCTGGACCCGGGCGACAACCTGCACATGCAGCTGTACAGTCCTCGTTCCGACGTCTTCTCCCAGGAGGTGCTGGGGCTGGTGGCGCCGGGGGGGATCGTGGACGTCGGCGCCGTCGACGAGCTGGTCAATCAGCTCGTCGAGCTGGTGGACGAGGGGGGCGGCATCCGCCCCGATGCCACGTCGGCGACGCTGATTCCGATCCACCTCGGTCGAAATCCCACCCTCAACGGCCTGCTGATGGGCCCCGAACCCCAGGAGCGGGTCGCGGTCCGCAAGGACCCGGGCGACGATGACGATGACCGCCCGGATCGGCCGGGACCGACGGGGCCCACCAAACCGGTTCACAAGCGTCCCGCATTCTGGGTGGTGCTGGGGACCGCGGTCGCCGGCGGCGTCGCCGCTGGAATCGCTGGCGCCAGCTATGCGGCCAACCAGCAGCCGATCCCGGGCAACGGCACCGTCACCGTCGTCATCGATCCGTAGACACGTCTCGCTCCAGCAGCTCCCGGACCGCGCGGGCCAGCCCCTCGGCGGGGAACGGCTTCTGCAGATGGCCGCCGGCCCGGTCGGTCGCCTGGTGGATCGGATAGATCCTGCGTGGGAGGACGGGCGCCCTCTTTTTCGTTCCGAGGTCCCGGATTCAGCCGCCTTTTTTTGCCCGCCGCGGGCGCTTCTTGGGGGCAGCTGGTGGCTTTCTGGGAGGGAACATCCGGTGTGAGAGCTGCTGCAGGCGTCTCTGTGCTCGGCCCAGGACGCTGTCTTTGGGGTACATGCCCTTGCCATCGCGTTCGCCGGCCGGCAATCCGGTGATCACCTCCAGGGCCTGGTCGATGGTGTCCAGCCCCCAGATGTGGAACTCGCCCGCCCGAACCGCAGCCACGACCCGCGGATCGAGAACCAGGTCCTCCGCGTTGCGGCGGGGGATGATCACCCCCTGGGTGCCGGTCAGCCGCCGGTCCCGGCAGGTGGCGAAGTAACCTTCGATCTTGGCGTTCACCCCACCGACGGTAGAGAGCTCGCCGCGTTGACTGACCGACCCGGTCACTGCGATGCCCTGGTCGACGGGCACCCCGGCGAGGTCGCTGACGATCGCCGCGAGCTCGGCCGCGGCGGCGGAGTCGCCGTCGATGCGGCCGTGGTTCTGTTCGCAGGTGATCATCGCGACCATGCCCAACGGGTCCCGCTGGCAGAACCGAGCCCGCAGCAGGCCCACCAGCAGGAAGACCCCCTTGTCGAAGGTCTTGCCGCTGAGCTTGGACTCGCGCTCGACGTTGATCACCCCCTCGCGACCGACCGCGGTGGTGGCGGTGATGCGGCAGGGAGCGCCGTATCGGTAGCCGTCCGCGCTGTACACCAGCATGCCGTTGACCACGCCGACGGCCGTGCCCTCGGTTCGAACCGCGAGTCGCCCGCTGGCCAGCCGCAGCCGGTGCTCCTCCTCGCGCCGGGCCGCGCGCCAGTGCCGCGCCCCCAGGGCGGCGGCCACGTCCGCGCCGGTCACCACCCGCCTGCCCGCGTCCCGGGCCAGCAGATCCGCCTCCCGGGCCCGATCCGCCAGCAGCGCCAGCCGGGTGCTCAGCTGACCACGCCCCTCGGCGTCGCGTACCTGCTCCTCGATCAGCCTCGCCACGGCCTCCGCGCGCATGGGGAGCAGTCCGTCGCGCTTCCGCAGGTGGGCCAGATGCCCGCCGAGGCGCCGGGCGACCTCGTCGGAGTACGCCAGCCGCGCACCCGTATCGGCCAGGACGCCGAAGACTCGCCGGGCGGACGGCTCGAGCAGGGCGTTGAGACGGGGCGCCGACACCCCGATCACCACCACCTGCGTGGTGATCGGAAGCGGGTCGGGGATCAGGTCGCGCTCCTCCGGGCCTGGTGAGCCGTCGAAGGACGTCAGATCCAGTGCGCCGCGGCGCAGTGTGGCGATCAGGCGGCGGACCAGATCGGGTTCGGACAGCAGCTCCGCAGCGGGGATGACGCACACGCCGCCGTCGGCCTCGAGCAGCGCGCCGCCCCGCAGCCGCGTCAGCTCCGGGCGCTCGTCGCTGTCCCCGCCCGTGATGCCGCCGAACAGGGTCGGCGCGTCGACCCGCGTCAGCTCCAGCAGCGGGCGTGTGGTCAGCGCGGCGGCGTCCCGCAGCAGGCGGGCGCGGTACGTACCCGTGCGCGCAAGACGCTCTTCGTCCTCGTGGTCGCCTCGCAGGACGGCGAGGTCCTCGACGACCCGGGCCCGAAGCGCCGTCAGGTGCTGCCGGGGGGCCCCGGGGCCCGCCTCGGCACGGAGGATCCGCATGGCGTCGCGCAGCCGGTCCATCGCCGCGGTACGGGTCAGCCCGGCCAGGTCGCTCATCGCGTCTGCGAAGCGGTCGAGCGCGTCGGCCAACCGGCGACCGCTCCGGGCAGGCAGGGTCAGCAGTCGGGGCCGCCGGGGCGCATCGAAGCGCTCGACGTAGAGGTGGTCGCGCCGGTCGGCGGCCTCGCCCGGTTCGGCGGCCACACACTGCCGCAGCAAGGTGCGCTGACCCGACCCCGCGGATCCCCGCAGGACCACGTGCCGGGTGTTTCCCCCCAGGCGCAACGCGAGGCGGATGGCCTGCTCGACGCGCGCCTCGCCGATCCAGCCATCGTCGGGTGCCATCCGGGCCGTGTTCGGCCCGCCGAGCACCGCCGGATCGCAGCGCCAGCGCAGGGAATCGGCGGACAGGGGGGGATGGCGTGTTGCGCCACGGAACCCGTCAGCCACGGGCTACTCCTCGAGATCGGCCGAGACGGACTTGGTCTCGCCGGCGCCCACGGTGACGCTCTTGGTCGTCTCGGTCCCGAGTGGCGGACAGACCAGTCGCACCGTGTGGGTGCCAGCCGTCACCTCGAGGCTGCCGATGGGGGTCTGGCCGACGTTCTTGCCGTCCACGTGGACATCGGCCCAGGGGGTCGCGTTGATCCGCAGATACGCCGGTTCCGCCGCCCGCTCCGAAACCTTGGTCAGGGTCCCACGGGCGGAGGTCGCTCCGTTGCGGGGGAAGACCGCCGACACCGACGCGTCCTCGTACCCATCGAGTCGGAAGGTCGCGCCGACGGTCTCGCCGGTGTTGGCCGAAGTGAAGCGGTGGGGCGCCGTTCCCACCACCTGGCCACCGATGACCACCTGGGCGCCCCGGGGATTACTCTTGAACACGATCGAGGGCGGTTCGTCGTCGGGCGGGGCGGGTGTCGGGGTCGAATCCTCGACCGGCGGTGGCGTGACCGGCTCCACCGGCGTCACGAGCTCGGCGACCACCGCCACCAGCCTGGGCCGCAGCCGCAGGGTCTCGCCGGCCCCCATGCGGAAGGTCTCCTCGTGGGGCTCGAAGTTCACCTTGCGCACCACCAGCGCGTAGTCGCGGTCCGGTTCGAGCTCGCTGTACGGCAGCTGGATCACCTGGCCGTCGATGAGCACCTCGGCGTCGGCGGCTTCGGGGGGCTGGATGTCCAGCGCCAGGGTGCCCAGCCGCGGCCCTTCGCTGGCCGGTCCGGTCGCCGCCGGGATCCAGCCCAGTTGCCAGGCGGCGATCGCACCGCCCAGCAGGAGCAACAGCAGCAAGCCGAGCACGCCAGCGATGGCGATCCAGGCCTTGCTCCGTGGTGGTGGTAGCGGCTCGGGGATCGGCTCGTCGAGCTTGACCAGGGGCAGCTCCTCGATGGTGTCGGCCGCATCCAGGTCGTCATCCTCGAGCTCGAGCTCGACCGTATCCTCCATCCGGACCAGGGCCCCTGCCGCCTTGCGGCCGCGCTCCAGCCGCAGCTTCTCCTCGCGGCGCTCGTCGGCGAAGAACTCCTGCATCCAGGCCGCGGCGTCGTGGGTCAGTTCGTGGACCGTGGAGGGCTTGAGGAAGTCCTCCAGATCCCGCCGCAGGGCCTCGGCGTTCTGGTACCGATCCTCGGGCGCCAGTGCCAGAGCCTTGTGGATGATCCTGCCCAGCTCCGGGGCAATCTCCTTGTTGATCTCGTGGACCGGGGGGACGTCGCCCGACTTGACCCGGTCGAGGGTCCGCAGGTCCGAGTCGGCCTTGAACAGCCGTTCGCCGGTGACCATCTCCCACAGGCAGATGCCCGCGGCGAACACGTCCGATCGCGGATCGACGGCGCTGGCCTCCCCCCGCGCCTGCTCTGGGCTCATGTACTCGAACTTGCCCTTGAGCACCCCCTCTTCGGTGGACGCGAAGGCGGAGTTCGAGGCCTTGGCGATGCCGAAGTCCACCAGCTTCACCTGGCCGTCGTAGGAGATCAGGATGTTGCTGGGGGAGACGTCGCGGTGGACGACCCCCTGCGGTTCACCGTCCTCGTCCAGCTTCTCGTGGGCGTGGTTCAGGCCGGTGGCCACCTCGTGGATCACGTAGGCGACGAACTTGAGTGGCAGGGCCTGTCCGGTGTCGTCCAGCTTGTTCTGCAACGACTTGACGTCCTTGCCGTAGATTCCCTCCATCGCCAGGAAGTAGTGTTTGAGGGTCTTTCCGAAGTCGTAGACCTGCACGATGTTGGGGTGCTGCAGCGAGACGGTGAGCTTGGCCTCCTCGACGAACATCTGCACGAAGTCGGCGTTGTCCGTCAGGTGCGGAAGGATCCGTTTGAGCACCAGCTCCTTCTCGAATCCCCCTTCGCCGTAGGTGCGGGCGCGGAACACCTCGGCCATGCCGCCGACAGCGATCCGGTCGATCAGGAAGTACTTGCCGAAGGGCTCCGCGTCGAAGCTGCTCGGGCGCGCGGATGGCTCCTCGAGCGCGCTCTTCGGCGTTTCGGAGGGTCCCACGTCAGCACTCCCGGCGCGATCAGTGCCCAGCGGAGGGCTCACAGTGCCCTGGTTCCGGTGGGATTTCAAGCAGTTGAGTATAGGGGCGGCTTTCATCACCGGTCAAGATGGCCAGCCCCCCGCGGTGGTGCCGCCGCCGAGGGACGCATACAATGGCCTACCGACGCATGGGCTGGATGGAACACCACTCCCGAATCGCCGCCGCCGTGCTGGCGCTGGCCACGATCCTGTCGCCCGGCTGCCCCGGCGGTGACGCCTCGTTCGATCTGCGCGTGGACCTCGTACCCCCGCCCGGCCAGGACCCGTTCGAAGACCTGGACGTGCTCGAGATGACACTGGAGTACGACCAGGGCACACTGCTCACGTTCTACGCCTCGCCGGTCGAGAACGGCGAGTGGCAGATCGGTGGAGTGCCCCCTTCGGCGGAGGCCGGGCTCGCGGTGGTCTCGTTTCGTGGGATGGGTCTCGATCCGGCGGACGAGGAAAACGCGCTCGAGCTGGCCAACGGGGTGTCCGTGCCGGTTTCTGTGGATACGGCGCAGTCGGTATCGGTGTATTTCAGTCGCCGCCAGCGGCTGGGTCAGGTGGCTGGCGAGTTGGGTGCGCGGCGGGTGGATGCCGGGATCGCGGCCCTCCCCGGCGGTGACGCCCTCGTCGTGGGCGGGCGCGTGGGGTCCTATCCGGTCGATCAGACCTCCCCCGGCATCGAGCGCCTGGCGCTGGGTGGAGACGGTCGCTACGTGTTCGACGACGTGGACGCCACCTACCACCGGCTGGGCGCCGTCCTCCACACGGTGGATCGGGCAGGCAGTCCACTCGACGGCCGCGTCCTGATCATCGGCGGCTGGGAGGGCGCGGTGGAGGGCAACGCGATGGTGACCGAGGTCGACACCTACGATCCGGCGACCGACACGGTGGCCGAGGCCTTCGAACTGCCCATCGCGGTTGCCCACCCCGAGCTCACCCACCTGGAGGACGGCCGGCTGCTGCTCTCCGGGGGCCTGGTCTGGCAGGCCTCCGACGAGCTGCCCAGCGGGGACTACATCGTGATCGACCTGCTCGTCGGTCAGGCGGTGATCGGTGGCCAGATGGACCGCTCCCGCGTGAATCACCGCGCAGCTCAGCTCGAGGATGGTGCGGTCCTGGTCTGCGGCGGCTCGCGGTACGGCTTCAGCGGCTGGAGCAGCACGGGGGAGTGTGAGGTCTGGACCCCCGGCGGCGTCGACTCCAACGAGGGCATGAGCCTGGCCGAGCCCCGCTCGGACTTCGGGCTGCTCCGTCTGACCGACGATCCCCAGGGGCGGATCGTGGCCTTCGGCGGTTGCGTCGAGGATCCCGACCTGGGTCCGGACGCCCTCGACAGCGCCGAGGTCTACGATCCCACCAGCCGCACCTGGTCCGCACTCGATGTGCGGATGGCGAGCCCCCGCTGCGACTTCGGCGTGGCGTCGCTGGCGGACGGGCGCACCCTGATCTGCGGCGGGGAAGACGCGGCCGGCGAGGCCCTCGAGAGTTGCGAACTGTTCGATCCGGCGGTGGAGGCCTTCGTCCCGCTGCCGGACGTGGTCATCCCGGGCGGCCGCTCCGCCTTCGGCGTGGCCACCCTCTCCGATGGAAAACTGCTGCTGGTCGGGGGGGATGGAGGCGACGCCCAGGTCGCCTACCTGTTCAATCCGTGACGGACGGCCTAGTCGCCGCCGACCGTGGCTCGCCAGTCACCCAGGGTGGAGCACATGCAGTCCGTGTCGCTGTCACAGCTGCTTCCCGACGCGATCAGGTCGGCTCGCAGGATGGTTTCGTGGGTCTCGTGGGTGCGCATTCCGTAGTCACAGACGGTGTCCAGCAGTGTCTTGTCCGGAACCCGGTACGCCTCGAGGCAGTCGCGGAGTTCTGCGTCACCGTAGTTCAGGCCGCAGTCCTCGTAGATGTCGGCGAACTCGTGGCACATCTGCTGGCAGGTGTTCTCGCACCCGCCCAGCGCCAGGGTCAGGACCGTCATCACCGCCGCCGCGATTCCCTTGCCAGCCATGCCGTCATCCTCACTCCGCCATCGACAGATCGAAGGCGGCCGCGCCGGACGCGTCCCAGACGACGCCACACATCCGGTCGTCTTCCAGCTCGTCCACGTGGTCCAGGAAGAAACGACAGGACACGTCGTCGCCACTGCCCTGGGCCAGCGTTCTGTAGTCCGTGAGACAGCGGTTGAGATCCGTTGCCTCCACGTCCTCGTCGCACACCGACTGCTGATATCCGTACCAGCTGTTGCACAGCATCTGGCAGTCGTTGAGACAGCCCACCTGCAACGCCAGCGCGACCGCGACCGTGGCCACGGCCCCGCTGCGAGTGCCCAGCTTCCCTGTCTCCTTCACGTCGCGCGCATTCAATCATCGTTTTTCTTTTTCGTCCATGGCCCTTCGTCATCGGGTGGCGGATGTGCTACCCGTGAACACGTCATGCGTGCTGGCACCGTCCTCCAGATCGAGCCCACCGACCTGTGCAACCTGCGTTGCCCGATGTGCGCCCCCCAGGTGCGCGATGGCGAGGTCCACGGCCGGGTCCGGTCGGGGTTCATGGATCTGGGGCTGTACCGGCGGGTGATCGCCGATATCGCCGCCCACCGCCTGCCGCTGGACCACCTGATCCTCCAGTGGCTCGGCGAGCCGACCCTCCACCCGGAGCTCGAGGAGATGGTGGCGCTGGGCATCCGCGAGCTGGCGGGGCTGGTGGGGTACCTGCGCTTCGACACCAATGCGGTTGCGCTCACTCCCTCGCGGACCGACCGCATCCTCGAGGCCGTGTCCGGCGTCGAGGGTCCTCCGCTCCTGGTCGTGTTCAGCCTGGACGCGGACACCGCCGAGACCTACCAGCGGGTCAAGGGACGGGACCGCTTCGGCCAGGCGATGGCCAACATCGAGCATTTCCTGGCCCGGCGTGGCGAGATCCCCGGCGACGAGCCGCGGGTCAACACCCAGTTCCAGTTCGTGCTGCAGCCGGAGAATCACCGCGAGGTGGGCGAGTTCGTGGCGCGCTGGGACCGGTTGCTGCGCCGGGGACGCAACGGCATCGGCTTCAACGAGGTGATGATCAAACGGCTGTCGGTGGGGACGGGCGGCGAGGCCCAGGCCGAGGCTGACGCGCTGTACGATCGGGCGCTCCGCGAACACCGGCTGGCACCCCGGGACGAGCCCCACCTGCACCTGAGGATCTGGGAGGACCGGACCTGGGGGGATGGGGCGGAGATCCCCGGGCCGGCCGCTGCCCCAGCCGGGGTCGCGGCGCGTCCGCCGTGCCCGGCCCCGTGGAAGACTCCGGTCATCCGCTGGGACGGGGAACTGGCGGTCTGCTGTGCCGACACCGACCGCGCGATTCCGGTGGGCAACGTGGGGGACGACGGCTTCGTGTCGCTGTGGCGCGGCGAGGCGATGACCCGGGTGCGACTGGCGCACCTGCTGGACACGCTGGACGAGTTGCCTTTCTGCGCGGCCTGCGGCGGATTCGCCTACTACGATCTCGGCCCGGTGGAGGTGCGGGAGTACCTGCGCGACATCGGGCGCGACGAGCTGTGGCCGAGGATCTCAGGCCGCTTGACCTGATCCGGACCCCGACCTACGATGGGCCGCCTTTTGGGCCCGGAGTACCGTGATCCACCGCACTGCCACCGTCCTCGCTCTCGTCGCGATCGCGCTGCTCGTCGGCGTCGTTCCCGCGGCGGCGGCGGCGGCCGGTGCGAAGGGCGAGCGGATGGCCGCGTCTGCCGGATCCGAGACCGAGACCGAGACCGAGTCCGAGACCGAGTCCGAGACCGGGACCGGGACCGGGACCGGGACCGGGACCGGGACCGGGACCGGGACCGGGACCGAGACCGAGACCGGGACCGAGACCGAGTCCGAGTCCGAGACCGAGACCCAGGCAGCGAAGCCGCGCGGCATCCCCAGCGGCTCCCACTCCGGCGGAAGGCTGACCGAGGGCATCCCGTTCCCGACCGACGACGAGCGATTCTGGGTCATGCACCCCGAGCGTGCCTTCGGCACCCAGCACACCATCGATCACATGATCGCCGCGGTCGACGAGGTGCTGGAGGTCTACCCGGATTGCCCGGCGCTGACCATCGGCGACATCAGCCGCGAGCGCGGTGGGTACTTCTCACCCCACATGTCCCATCAGGCCGGACTGGACGTGGACTTCGGGCCCTACTGGGCCAACGGCCGGGTCCAGCCGCTGCGCTCCATGCGGCCCGAGGCGATGGACCTGGACCGCACCTGGGCGTTGCTCGAGGCGCTGGTGGCCGACGAATCGGTGCAATACATCATCCTCGACTACAAGTTGCAGAAGGTGTTCTACGAGTACGCCGCCGAGCTGCCCTGGATGGATGATGAGTACCTGGAGCTGATCTTCCAGTACCCGCGGGGGCCCAAGGCGTCGGGGATCATCCGCCACTGGGAGGGCCACTACAGCCACTTCCACGTGCGGTTCTACTGCCCGCCCGAGTTCGGATCCGGCTGCTCGCCGACCGCTCCCTGACCCACCGCCGATCGCAGCGCGTCGGTGCACTCCTGACCCCCGGGGCCCGTGCGTCGGTACAGGCTCGCAGTCCCGGCACGATCCAGCCGCTCGAAGGCGCCGCACCCGGCAGCCGCTGCTGCCAGCTCCGGGTCCTCCACCTCGTCGAACACGACCCAGTCCACGTCCTCGAAACCAGGCGGGAACCAGTCGGGACTCCAGGGGAAGCGCTCGCCCTCGGTCATGGTGAAGTCGGCGGTGCAGACCTGGCGCTCGCGGCCGGAGAGCCAGCCCATGGTGTGGTAATCGCAGGCCACGGCGTCCCCGTCCGGGATCCCGGCCAGCAGGCTGCGGAGCGCCGCCTCGTCGCCAGCGGTCCTCCCGGGCCGGGGGCCCACGTCGGCGCGCAGCAGCGGCGGTGCGAGCCAGGCGGCCAGGCATAGCTGGACGATCACCAGACCGCCGATCAGCCAGGGCCGCTGCCAGCGGCGCACCCGCCGGGTCAGCGCCCCCCAGCCCACGGCGGCCGCCGCGCCGACCACGCCGAGCAACGGCGCGGCATGGTGGCCGTAGACGCCAGCCCAATCGGCCCACTCGTGGGGGGAGACCGCCAGTAGATAGGCCAGCACGGGTAGAGCCGGCACGAGCAACGGGGCGGCCAGTACCGAGGCGATGCCGAAGGGCAGCAGGTAGGGCAGCAGGAAGCGCAGCTCGTCGATCTCGGGCGCCTGCAGCGCGATGGAGCCGGTGAGGCTGGCGTCCTGGGGGTCGAAGTAGTACGTGAGCTCGCCGCCCGCGGCTCGCACCGCCAGCCAGTAGGCCACGGCCAGACCGCAGAGGACCCCGCCCACCAGTCGCCGGCTGGGGCCGGCCTGGCGCACGAAGGGCAGGCCCACCGACAGGGCGATCACCAGGTAGATCATCTCCTCGCGCACGGTCAGCGTGGCCGCGCCCAGCAGCAGTGCGGCCAGCGGGCGGTCCTCGAACACCATCGCCACGGTCCACAACAGCAGCGGGATACCCAGCACGATGGGCCGGAAGTCGCACAGGGCGGTCATCAGTAGCGGCGTCTGCAACAGGAAGGCGGTGGCGATGCCGACCGCCGCCCAGGGCGAGGCACCCCCTGCGCGGGCCAGCCGGGCGACGGGGAAGGCCGCCGACGCGGTCGCCAGGGTCTGGACCCAGAGCAAGGTGGTGACCTTGGGGACCGCCGCGTACAGCGGTACCAGCGCCACCAGGATCGGGTAGGTGTGGTGCAGCTCGAACAGTCCCGACGCCTCGTGGGGGGAGGAGGTCTGGGCGAACCACGAGCCGTCGATCGTGCTCCACAGCAGGTTGTGGAAGAACGCCAGATCGTAGGACCAGCTGCTGGAGAGGTTGTTCAGCTTGGCGCTGGCGGCCATGGCGGCGCCCACACCCCACGTCAGGGCGATGACGGCCAGGACGACCGCCGGGATCCGTCTTTTTCTGGCGCCGGGCTTTACCTTCATCGACCGATTCGCTGGAATCGTTCCAAAGGATAATGGACAGGAGGAGGGGCGGCCAGATGCGAAGGGCGCGAGGGAGCTTGCTGGCGCTGGTGTTGCTGGGCTCGGCGGTGGCCTGCGGGCCCCGCGGCGAGCACTGGGGCACCGGCGAACCGGCGGCCTCGCCCCCGGTCGAGGAGGCTGCGGAGGCGGCGGAGGTGGCGGAGGTGGTGGCGCCGCCGGCCGCGCTGACCCAGGATCCCCGTTGCCCGGACACCATGGTCTACGTGGAAGGCGGGGAGTTTCCCTGCGGCGCCAGGGGGGAAGATATCGATTTCTACGCCGACTGGCCCGGCACCGAGCACCTCCCGCGCCCGCCGGGGACCTGCCAGACCGGCGCGTTCTGCGTCGACCGGTACGAGTACCCCAACGTGGCCGGCGAGCTGCCGCGGGCCTACGTGAGCTGGGACGACGCGGTTCGCCTGTGTACCGAGGTCGGCCGCCGCCTGTGCACGGAGGACGAGTGGACCCGGGCCTGCGCCGGGGCCCGTGGACAGCGCTTCCCCTACGGTGACAGCCACGTCGAAGGGGCCTGCAACGCCGACGTCAACGACAAGGTCGGCGACCCGGGCTGGATCCGGCCGGCGGGCTCGTTCGAACGCTGCCGCTCCGCCGAGGACGCCTTCGACCTGGAGGGCAACCTCTCCGAGTGGGTCGACGCGGTGTCCGCCGATCTGCCGGAGCAGCGCTACGCCCGGGGAGGAACCATGTGGGTCGGCGTCTATGGCCGCGGCTGCTTCGCACGCCACCGCCACCACCGGGCCGACGCCTCCCACGAAGACGACGGCTTCCGCTGCTGCGCCGCCCCCAGATCCGCCGAGGGCCCTACGCCGGCCAACCCGTGAAGTGGACCGCGAGTTCGAGGGTCATCGTGAGCTGGAGGGGGAGGGCGGCGCCGAGGAGAGCCTGGCGCAGGGCGGACGGACCCGACCGGACCAGGAGCGAGACCGCAGTCAGCTGCACCGTCAGCGCGGCGATGGCCGTCACGTCCCAGTCGGCGGGGTAGCCATACCAGGTGTTCCAGCTGGCCCACAGCGCCAGGGCGCCGACGGCCGACAGGGCCAGGAATCCGGCCCCGGGCGGGCTGCCACCGTTTCGGCGCCCACGCCACCACAGCAAGGGCGCGGCCAGCGCGGCGATCCCCGCCAGCGGGACCAGCGAGGCCGTCCAGCGCCAGAACTCCCCCGCGAACGCCCACCAGCTGGCGGCGGCCCAGGGCCGGGATAGATCCAGCGGACCGCCGAATGAGGATCCCAGCCCGTCCAGGTCGAAAGCCGCCGACAGGAAGCTCCACGGCATGGTGCGGGCGCGGTGGATCAGGGACCACTCGGCGGCGATGGCGGCGGACCAGATCGCGCCGAAGACGAGGCAGAACAGCAGCGCCGCTCGCCGTTCGCCCCGGCGTGCCCAGTGCAGCACCAGCACCAGCGCGCCAAGCCCCAGCCAGTAGGCGCTGCCGTGGGCCGAGCAGGCCAGCGCCAGCAGTGCTCCGGCCGCGCCAGCCCAGAGCAGCGGCCGTTTTGTGTCCCGCAGCGCCACGATCCCGACGGCCAGGTACAGGGGGACCAGCGCGGACATCAGCGCCGTCGACTGGGGGTAGCCAGCCAGCAGGACCAGGTAGGGGGAGCCACAGACCGCTGCGGCCAGGGCCCCCCGATCGATGGCCTTGCCCGCGGGCGCCGCGAGCAGGGCGGCGCAGGCCAGCAGCCCGCCCAGTCCCGCCCAGCCAGCGACCCGGGCCCCCATCAGCATGGACGCGCCCCGGTTCGCGGGATGGGCGGCGCCCCACGGCACGAACCACAGGTGGCCAAGGAACTCGCCACCGACGAAGAGGTGGCCGTGCTCGGGCCGCAGGGCGCTGTGGGAAGCGAGGTTGGCCAGGGAGTCTCCACCCGGCAGCCCGAAGACGAGCGCCAGCGTGGCCGCCGCGCCCAGGGCCCACAGGACTCCGAGGGCGACCGCGCGGCTCCGTCCGTGGAGCATCATCGCGCCGCCCAGGGCGGCCAGCAAGACCGCGCTGGCGGCTGCGGCCAACGCCAGCGTCTGGGCGCTCGAGGGGGGACCCACGTCCAGGGCCCAGATCCCCGCCGCCGGCGTTCCGTTCCGGCCGGTGATCCACAGCAGGCACGCGGACCCGGCCAGGCCGGCGAGCCAGCCCAGCAGCAGCGGAAGCGATTCTCGGGCGAGCCGGACGATGTCTGCAGGCTAAACCGGCCGGGCCGCTCCCGCTACCCCGGTACCGGACCGGGGAGCCCGGGATGGCCATCCGACCTTCGATATCCCGTTGTGACTCGCCGTGACGGCGGACTGTTCAGCTTGCGTCCCCCGCCTCACCTGTTATACGTGCACCTACGGAGGCCGCTGGTTCAACCCATGAAGCATCTCTCCACGTCTCTGCGATTCGGTTTGACCGCCGCCCTGATCCTCGTTCTCACCGGCTGCGATCCCGGGGACGACGACGATGTGGCCTCCGCCATCACCTCGGTCGAGGTGGATGTCTCCGAGGTGATCGGTACCGTCGTCGCCGTGTCCTGGGAGACCGTCGATCCGACCACCGGTCATGTGGAGTTCGGCCTCGACGACGGCTACGGACGCCAGGTCGTCGCACCGTCGGAGGCGGCCGCGACCCACGAAGTTACGCTGCTGGGACTGAAAGCGGACACGGAGTATGCGTTCCGGGTCGTGGCGGAGCAGGGCACGGAATCCATCGACAGCTGGACGGGCAGCTTCACCACCGGGCCGTTGCCGGACGAGCTGGCCGGCGATCTGATCGAGGGTCACGCGTCCGATCCGGAGCAGGCCGCTGGCGGCTTTTTTGTCGTGCCCCTGTTCAGCGAGGTCTCCATCCCGACCATCCTCGACAGTGACGGCGATCCCGTCTGGTGGCACGTCGACGAGGTGCCCCACGAGACCATCACCACCGCCCACCTGACCCGGGATCGGACGGCGGTGATCTACAACGCCTTCTTCATCAACGACGAGGGGCCCGAACATCCCGACGAAGAACGGATCATCCGCGTCTCCCTCGACGGCCGCACGGTGGAGCGGATCATGGCGACGGGGCACACGCACAACTTCGTCGAGCTCGCCGATGGCACGCTGGCCTACATCGCGGATGATTTCATCGATGTCGATGACGAGGGGGTCCGGGGCAACCGCATCATGGAGCTGCACCCGGACGGCTCCGTCGAGGAAATCTGGAGCGTCTGGGACCACTTCGAGTACGACGCCGATCTGGTCCCGCCGACCGGCACGGGGTACACCCACGCCAACGCGCTGGACTACGACGAGGAGGAGAACGCCTATTACCTGTCCCTCCGTAGTCAGGACTGCGTCCTCAAGCTGGACCGGGCGTCGGCCCAGGTCGAGTGGGTCCTCGGCGGGCCGTACACGACCTTCGAGATCGTGGGCACCGAACCCCATTCGGACCAGCACCAGTTCCAGGTCATCGGCGACCAGGTCCTGATCTTCGACAACGGCGACGTGAGCCGATACGCCTCACGGGTCGTCGAGTATTCGCTGGACCACGACGCAGGCAGCGCCTCGTTGTCCTGGGACCACTACAACCACCCCCCGCTCTACATCATCTCCGGCGGTGACGTGACCCGCTTCCCGTCGGGCAACACGCTGGTGACGTGGAGCTCGGCTGGATTGCTCGACGAGGTGGACGAGAACAACGAAATGGTCTGGCGGCTCTTCACCCGCCTCGGCTACGGCTTCGGCTTCACCGAGTGGATCGAGGACATCGACGCCCGACCGGCCTCCGGCGGGCGCTGACGATCACGGGCAGGTCACTGGCAGACGGTCAGGATCGTCAGGAAGGGCGGCGCTGGATTCGCGCAGGTGTCACAGCGTAGCGCGAGGATCCAGGTGCCCTCGTCGCTGATGCCAGCGAAGGTTCCGCCGTCCCCCTCCAGTATGGCCAGGTCGGTCTCGTGCTGGCCCTCCAGCACCAGGTCCCACTGGGCATCCGCGATCAGCTCCAGGTCCAGGAAGTTGGCCTCGAGATCGGCGGGCGTCAGGGTCGCGTACTGGGCCACCATCAAGCGGTCGACGCTGCCCAGTTGCATCTCGTTGCCCTGGCCATCGACGGTCAGGCCGTCCCAGCTGACCGTGGCGGTTTCGCCCAGGGGCAAGGGGACATCGGTCAGCCCGGTCAGATCCGCGTCCACGGTGACCAGCGCGTCGCCGTCCTGGATCTGGATCGACTCGACCTCGTTGCCCGGGATCGGCTCCAGGAAGACCGCCATCCGCGAGCCGACCCCCGGAGTGCTACCGGTGTTCAACGTGAACAGCCACGTCCCGTAGCCATCCTCGAAGTACTGCTCCACGTCGATGTCGTTGCCGAACAGGCTCAAGTCGCCGAGGTTGACGCAGGTCTGACCGTCCACCAGCTCCGCCTCCACGTACAGCGAGACGTCGGACTGCTGCAGGTTGTTCTCGCTGATCCCCTGGGCGACCTCCTCCTGGGACAGGTAGCGGAAGACCACCACCGACGCGAAGTCCAGGTCGTCCAGGTCCAGATCGTGGCCCTGCAGGTCGGTGGTCAGGCTGTCCCAGCAGAGTTCCACGCTGGTCAGCTCCTTCATCTCGTAGAACGCGATGTCCAGGGTGCCGATGAAGTTGTAGTTGTGGGCGTTGGTCAGCGTGATCGACGAGCCCCCGTCGCAGGCGTCGTCGTCGTCGTCGTCGTCCGCGGTGGTGTCGTCGTCGTCGTCGTGGGGGCAGCCGCATACCAGGAACAGCGCCGCGCAGAGCAGGAACCACGGTTTCATGAGGGTGGACCTCCGTTCAGGGGGCACGGTAGCGCAGGGGGGATCCGGTGCCAAGGGACGGGACGCGCCCGGGCGGCGGGGAATCAGCCGGCTTCGACGAAGATGGGGCTGGCGGAGACGCTGACCTTGTTGGCCTTGACCTGCGCGCTGGAGGCGTTCGGCGAGGCGTCCTCGATGGTGTGGGTGACCAGGGCGTCGGAGGAGCCCAGATGCTCGCTGAGGTCCAGCTTGACCGGGTCGTGGGACCAGGCCACCAGCACCACGCCGCCTCCGGGGTTGGCGAACCGGTACAGCCACGTCCCGTCCGACATCACGGTCTGGACACTTTCGTAGTAGCCGATCTTGTCGATCAGCAGCTTGAGCGTGCGGTACGACGGCTTGGTCGTGTCGTCCCGCGGGTCGCGCAGGTTGCAGCCCGCGAAGCGGTTCTTGGCCGAGTTGGAGCGGTACCCGTGCCACATCACCTTCTCGGCGCCCTTGCCCGAGAACACCACCATCCGCTTGACCATGTGCCTCGCCTGGGCGGCCTCGGAACTGGGTCCAGAGAGCTCCGAGTCGGCGCTGGACGAGGTGGCGGTCTCGGTGACCCAGATCGGCTTGCTGTGGCCGTGCTTGGCCAGCACGCCGGAGTAGGCGTCGTACGCGCGCTCGAGCTGACCCTCGAAGTCGTTGCCGATGTGGCCGTAGTAGTGGAAGTTGCCGATGTCGAAGTAGTCGCCGATGCCCTGCTCGAGCATCTCGTCCATCTTCTCGATGCCCTTGTCGAACTGCCGGTCGTCGGTCCCCGCCACCGAGGTGATCATCACCAGCGCGTCGGGATCGGCCTCCTTGACCCAGCCGTAGGTGTGCTTGATGGTGTCGAAGCGGTCGGGGGAGTTGATGCCCTCGTTGCCCACCTCCCAGACCCGGACCCGGTCCTTGTAGCGGTTGACGAAGTCCTTGACGTAGGTCTCGGCGTCGGCCCGCTCGGTGGTGTCGTCGAAGTTGATCGAGTTCTCCTTCACCTTCTTGTAGATGGCGTGCTTGTCGCCGGACTTGTCGAGACTGTCGCGGCCCATCTTCTCGCGGAACGGGTAGATGGTGCCGACGGCGCCGTAGATCTCCATCACCCAGGGGTGGTCCGTCTCCTTGATGATCGCGTCGAGCTTGGTCCACTCGTAGGCTCCGCCGCGCTGGGACTGGATCTCGTGCCAGCCGGTGTCGCGGCCGGGGTGGCGCAGCCAGATCGGGCCCAGCTCCTCCAGCTCCCGGGAGCGGGCGTGGATCCGATCGACGCCCTCCCGCAGGGATGGGTAGTGGACCCCGTTGATCCCGAAGTGGCCATCGAAGGGCGACGGCGCGGCAGCTGGCTGCGCGGTGCGTCCGTCGAGGGTGCCGGCGGAGCGGCCAACCCCCGCCCTCCCGCTCCCGCCCCTCCCCTGGTTAGCGGACGCGCCAGCGACCGCCGCCGAGGCACCGTCGGCATCTTCGAGGGTCGCCGGACAGGCGGCCATGGCCATGGGCAGCAGCAACGCCACCAGCCCCGGAACGAGATCGCGTAAGTTCATCAGGTCCTCCCTGACCAATCCGGTGCGGTGGATTCTAGCGTGAAGCGCGCCTGCGGATCAGGAGCCCGGCGATCAGGGACGCCAGCACCGCGGCGCTGGGTGGTGCGGTCCGTCCCGCAGCGCGGCAAGAGCAGTCGTCGTCACCCGTATCGTCGTCGTCGTCGTCGTCGCCAGCGTCCTCCCCGGCGGCGAGCAGGATCTCGCCCTGCACCGCGGTGGCGCAGGGCTCGAGTCCCCGATGGAGGGTGGCCCCGATGGCGGCCCCCTCGGTGGGCTCCTCGGGTGGGACCAGCGTCAACGTCAGAAGGAGTTCGCTGCCGTCGGCGCCCACCGGAGTGCCGGCCTCGAACCACAGGATCTCACCGTCGAGGGTCGCCTCTCCAGCGACAGGGTCGTCGTCCACCGCCAGCTCGGCGTCGCCCGTGGCCGCGAAGCCAGCGGGCAGCAGGACCCGGATGCGGTCCACCCCCCGGTCGTCGTCGTCCATCTCCAGCGCGATCCGCAGGCTGACCTGGGCCTCGACGGCGCCCGCGATCACCTCGGTCGGCTCCACCGCGCCAGTGGCCCCGGTCGCAGGAAACCCGGCGGTCACGACCTGCGCTTGCTCCAGGGTCCAGCCACTGATCAGGTCGCTCTCCGACCAGGTGACCAGCGACGTGCAATCGTCCAGGGCCACGATGGCCGGCGTCCGGGCGGCGCCGTCGGGGCTCGCGAGCTCCTCATCGTCCACCAGCGCGCCGTCCTCGATCGCCGCCTTGTGTACCGAGGCGCGGTCGGCGTCGTCGAAGCGGGACCAGACCACGTAGGGTCGCTCGCCGTCCACCGCCAGCGCCGGCTCCCAGGCACCCAGGGAGCCCGACGTGAGCTGGGTGGAGTCCGAGAAGCTGGCGCCGTTGTCCGTGGATTCGGCGTGGTGGAGCTGGAAGGCGCCGGAGACCATGTCCGCCCAGACCAGGTGCAGGACCCCGTCGGGGGTGACCGCCAGCGTGGGCTGGATGCTGGGCGCCTGGTCGTCGGTGATCGCGATCTCCGCATCCCAGTTCTCGCCCGCGTCTTCGCTGCGGCGAACGAAGATCTCGGTGTTCTCGTTGGGGTCGCCAGGCACCACGTTGAACTGGGCGTGGGCGCTGTAGACCGCCACCCAGGTGCCGTCGATCTCGATCTGGCCGGCGCCGCTGGGGAAGTGGCGGTCGTGGTCGATGTGTCCCAGGTTTTCCCAGGTCTGGCCGCCGTCCTCCGACAGGAACGAGTGCAGGGTCTCGGAGCGAGCGTTGTTGACCTGCAGCCGGAGCCGGTCCCCGTCGTCCTCGAAGCTCAGGTTGGACATCGGCGTGGACGAGCCGAACATCTCCTGGGAGAACACGTCATCCCAGCCGCCCGAAGGTCCCCGCCAGCGGACCCGCACCGTCCAGACCTCCCCCCGGATCGGGTACTGCAGCCAGGCGACCGCGATGTTCTCGCCGTCGGTCCAGGCGGCTGGCCGGTGTTGCAGGACGGCGGTCTCGGTGGTGGTCACACCCTCCCAGCTCTGTCCGTCGTCCTCGGAGATCTCGACCAGCGCACGCTGGGAACCCTCGATGTCGACCAGGGACAGGTCCTGCCACTCGGAGACCCGCACCAGCAGGTCGCCGCCGCGCACCAGGGCCGGTGAGAAACCCCCGCCGAGCCCCGGGTCGATCTGGTCGCCGTCCTCGAGGATCTGGGTCAGCACCCGTCCGCGACTGTAGGGGAACTCGATGTCCATCAAGTGGGCGACGGTCGGCGCCACGTCCAGCAGGCTCACCGCCTGGTCGCTGGTGACCCCCTGGCGGACCCCGGGGCCGACGAGCAGCAGAAAGGTCTTGCGGCAGCCCACGCAGGCGTCGCCGTGGTCGATCCAGCCCACGTCGACACCGTCGAGGTGCCGCCCGTGATCCGTGCCGATGACCAGCAGGCTCTTGTCCTGATAGGTGGGATCGGCCTGCAGCCAGTTCCAGAACTCGACCAGGTCCTCGGAGGCCTGGATCGCCTTGCCGGTGTACCCCAGCCAGGTACCGGCGTGGCCCATCCGATCCACCTCGTGGAGGTTGACCAGCATGATCCCGACGTCGTTGTTCTCGACCGCGTCGTAGATCTCGTCCCAGCTCCACTCGTCGGTGGCATAGCCGCTGTAGTCGACGCGGTTCCCGGCGCCGAACTCCCCGCCGTACCCGGGCATCAGGCTGCGGTTGGCGTCGTGGAGCAGCGGAGTGTTGGACACGACCTGGCAGCTGTCCTCGGGGGCACCGGTCTGGCGGCGATACGACTCGAACAGGGTCGGCGTCCGCGGCCAGAGATTGACCCGATCCTCGTACACCGGAGTGTTGCCGTAGTCGGCGAAGTTGCCGGTGATGAACACCTGGTGCGCCGGCAACGTCGTGGTCTGGGCCCGGTTCTCCACCGTGGTCAGCACGGCGCCCTGGGGGGCGAGATCGTCCACCAGCGGGGCGATGAAGCGCACCAGCGGGTCGTCGAACCCCTCGCTCGCGCGCAAGCCGTCGATCACGATGATGAAGGCGTGCTCCACCTGCTGGGCCTGGGCCCGGGGTGGGATCGTCAGGAGCAACGCGATGAACACGAGGATGGTGCGGAGGTGCATGCGGCCCACAGCTTAGCACCGATACCGCGGCGTCCAACCCCGACGGGGAGCGATCACGCGCGGGGCCGTGCCCGCGCACTCGGGGGTGGCTATCGAGTCGATCGGCGTCTACCATGCGACAGCGATGGAGAAGAGCAGCCGATACCGTTCCCGCGTGCCCCCCCGGCGAGCCGCCCTCACGGCTGGCCTGGCGGCGCTGTTGGCCGCGGCCCCGGCCGCCGCTCAGACGGCTGAGCACGTCTTCATCTTCGTGATCGACGGTGTCCGCGCGAGCGAGGGTTTCGACGATCCATCCCACGGGGCGCTGGCACCGCTGGCCGGCCTGGTGGAGCAGGGGACGCTGTTGACGCGCATGGACATCATCGGCCAGACGGTCACCCTGCCGGCCCACCATGTCTTGGTCACGGGCAACCGATCCGACTACGGCGGCACCCCGCCGTACGAGGGACGGCGCCTGCACGCCCCGCGCACGCCGACCCTGTTCGAGGCCTACCGCCGCCACACCGGAGCGGTGGCGGAGAGCTGCTGGGTGACGGGCAACACCGGCTACCTGTACGACATTGTCTACAGCTTGATGCCGGGGTACGGCGACGACTACGCGGCCATGCGTTCGTTGACCTTCGAGACCCTGGTCGAGGATTCGTGGACCTGGGAGCAGATCGACGGGATCCTGGCCGACCACGAGGTCGACCTGATGCTGGTCAACCTCCACGAGGTGGACCGCAAGGGGCACGAGGTCGACTGGGACGGCTACCTGGACAAGGCGAACGCGGGCGCCGAGGGTATCGCGGCGTTCTGGGAGCGGCTGCAGGCCGACCCGGTCTATGCGGGCAAGACCGTGTTGATGGTCACCACCGACCACGGTCGCCACCTCGAGGAGCAGGAGTCGGGCTGGGTGAGCCACGGCTGTTACTGCCGGGGCTGCCGCAACGCCTTCCTGCTCGCCGTCGGTCCCGGAATCCGCGTGGGTGTCCAGGACGACGGGCTGGCGAACTTCATGGACGTCGCCCCGACGGTGGCCCAGCTGATGGACTTCCCGATGCCGTATGCGCGCGGGCGGGTGCTCACGGAGATCCTCGAGGCGGGCGAGGAGCTGTCCCGGGGACTCGGGGGCAGCCACCATCCCCGGCTGACCCGCGCGGGGGACAGGCTGGTCCGGGCCTACGAACTCCACGATCCGGCGGTCGACGACGACCAGGGGGCGCACCGGGTCATGGCCGAGTACTCCGAGGACCTGGGGGAGACCTGGACCGAGGTGTTCGGTGGCGAGTCGGGCTGGATCCAGGGCGGGCCGATGATCCGCAGCCACGGCGAGTCCGCGTTCATGGGTTGGTTCTCCCAGTGGGCGGGGGGTGAGGGGGTCCAGAGCCGCCTGGCCCGCATCGATCCGGCCACGGGGTATTCGACCGAGATCTTCGACCACGAGATGACGTCGTCGACCACCTCGGCGTCGAACCTCGCCATGGCAGGTCGGGGAGACCTGCTGGTGCTGGCCGAGAACAACGCTCGCAACGGCATCACCCAGTTCTGGCTGAGCGAGGACGACGGCGACAGCTGGGACGAGTCGGGGCCCGAGCCCTTCGTCAACGCGCGCTACTTCCCGCGTGACTGGCAGCAGATGCAGGCACACGATGCCTGGGTGGCCGTGTTCTCGGCCCACGTCAACTCGTTCCTCCTCGACGAGATGCCCAACGAGAACACCCAGGTGTTCGCGGTCTACAGCGCCAACGCCGGTGAGGACTGGGAGCAGGAGGTCAGCATCAGCTCGGGGGTCGAACCGAGCATCCAGCCGCAGCTGGTCCGCACCGCCGACGGCACGCTGCACGTGGTGTGGGCCGACATGAGCAGCGGCCGCTTCCAGCTGACCTACTCCCACTCCACCAACAACGGCCTCGGGTTCTCGCCGCCACTCCAGCTGACCGACGCGCCCCTCGCGGCCTGGGAACCGGCGCTGGCCACCGACGACGACCGGGTCATCGTCGCCTGGTCCCAGGTGGAATCGCCCGATGAGGCCACGATCCACGTGGCACAGGTCGACACCGACGGGCTGTGGGGCGAGCAGGTGATCACGGACGTGGGCGCGGTCTCCCGTACGCCTGCGCTGGCCAGCCTGGACGACTGCACGTCCGTCGTGACCTGGTCGCACAGCGATCTGAGCGGGCCCTGGGAGTTGATCAGCGAACGGGTCGTCTCGGCGCCCATCGGGGCCACGTCGGTGACCGCCCAGGCACACCCGAAAGCGTTGACATCATTCGCCCGGGCTGTCCCGGTGACCCTTTCGCTGGAGGTGACGCTGGACGATGACGATCAGGGTGTGGACTGGGTGACGGTCGTCGCTCCGCCCACATTCGCCCTCGGCGAGGTCATCGAGGTGTCCGTGGACGGCGACCTGGTGGACGCGACGGCCAGCGTGGAGGGGCACGAGCTGGCCCTGCGGTTGGATGAACTGGTGGACCACGACGGCGCCCGCGTCGATGTGGTGCTCGAGATCGCAGCCGCGGGGGCCGTGGGCAACGAGGGATCGCTGGAGGTCGTCGCGCACCTTGGCAGACTCGGCTGCCCGATCCTCGCCGACGGCGACCTGCTGCTGGTGACGGTGGCGGCCGGGGCCCTCGGCCCCCCGCCTCTGGCGGGCGACGAGGGCTGCGAGTGCGGGGTCGGTGGCGCGGGTTCGGCGGCGACCGCGGGGACGTTGATCGTGCTCGTGGCCTGGCTCGGCCGTCGCCGTCGCTGAGATCAGACCTCCCCGCGGAACCAGTCCACGGTCCGCCGGAGACCCTCCTCCAGATCGATGGTCGGCTGCCAGCCCAGGTGGGCGTGGGAACGGGTGATGTCGGGTCGGCGCTGGCGGGGATCGTCGGCGGGGAGGGGTCGGTGGACCAGCTCGACGTCGCTGCCGGTCAGCCGCTGGACCCGCTCGGCCAGCTCCAGCATCGAGAACTCGCCGGGGTTGCCCAGGTTGTGGGGTAGGTGGCGTTCCTCGCCCTCGTACCGCATCAGCCGGACGAATCCCTCGACGAGGTCGTCCACGTAGCAGAACGACCGGGTCTGTGATCCGTCGCCGAACACCGTCAGCGGCTCGCCCCGCAGGGCCTGGCAGATGAAGTTGCTGACCACCCGCCCGTCGTCGCTCGCCATGCGAGGGCCGTAGGTGTTGAAGATCCGCGCGATCCGGATGTCCACGTCGTTGGAGCGGTGGTAGTCCATGAACAGCGCCTCGGCGCACCGCTTGCCCTCGTCGTAACACGACCGGGGCCCCACCGGATTGACCTTGCCCCAGTAGGACTCGGGCTGGGGGTGCTCGTCCGGGTCGCCGTAGACCTCGCTGGTGGAGGCCTGGAAGATGCGGGCGCCGGTCCGCTTGGCCAGCCCCAGCATGTTCAACGCGCCGATCACGCAGGTCTTGATCGTCTTGATCGCGTTGACCTGGTAGTGCACGGGGGAGGCCGGGCACGCCAGGTTGAACACCCAGTCCACCTCCAGCAGCAGCGGCTGGGTCACGTCGTGCCGGATCGCCTCGAACCGCGGATTGCCGGCCAGGTGGCGGATGTTGGCCTTGCGTCCGGTGAAGTAGTTGTCCACCGAGATCACGTCGTGGCCGTCGGCCAGCAGCCGATCGCACAGGTGGGAGCCGAGGAACCCGGCGCCACCGGTCACCAGTACTCGCTTGCTGTCACTCATCGATCCGCTCCCCGTCTCCAGGTTCGAGTCCCGGGAGGATAGCAGGCCACGCGCCGGAGCGGAGGCGAGGCGATCCCGGATCGACGGTGGCGATCAGCCGGTCTGGAACAGCAGCATGTCGACGTAGACCGAGCCGAGGAGCACGGTCACCGAGCCAGAGGCCTCGGCCGTGCCCGCCGCCAGGTCGAGGGTGCCGGTCATGGGCACCGGTGCGCTGGTGCCGGTCACCGGCTCGTACAGGTTCATGTCGCCGCCGATGATGTCGCCGCTGACCGTCCCGTCCAGGTCCAGGTCGGCGGTGATCACCAGGCCGGTGATCGGATCGGTGTAGTCGCAGCTCCCCGGACCGATCAGGGTCCCGAGGGTTGGATCGTAGACCGCGTCCAGGGTGCCCAGGCAGGGAATGACCCAGCCGATGTCCAGCTCGACCTGGACGTCACCGGAGAACAGGCCAACGCCGTCGAAGCCGTTGCAGTCCTGGTCGATGCCGTCGCCGAAGGGGTCGGCGGCGCCGGGGTAGGTGGTGGCGTCGCCGTCGTCGCAGTCGCCGTCGTTGCACACGTCGTAGCCGTCGCCGTCGGCGTCCGCTTCGTCCGGACCCAGCACCCCGTCGCAGTCGGTGTCGATGCCGTCGCAGCCCTCGTCGGCTCCGGGGTAGACCGCGGCGTCGAGGTCGTCGCAGTCGCCGGCGCACTCGTCGTAGCCGTCGCCGTCGTCGTCGATCTCCTTGTTGGGCAGCGCGCCGTTGCAGTCGTTGTCCAGATGGTCGCACTGCTCGTACGCGCCGGGGTAGGTCAGCGGATCGTTGTCGTCGCAGTCCCCGTCGGCGACGGTCCAGCCGTCGCCGTCCAGGTCCTCGGGCGAGGTGGAGTCATCGTCGTCCCCGGTGGCGTCGTCGTCCCCGGTGGCGTCGTCGTCTCCTGTGGCGTCGTCGTCCCCGGTG
>CAYTBN010000049.1:0-50902 GCA_964436045.1 uncultured Rickettsiales bacterium
CGCACCGCAATGGGGTTGCGGTGGTCGGAGGTTCAAATCCTCTCGCCCCGACCAATCCTCCCTCAGTCGACTCCCGAGGTAGCTCCCGTCGCCAGAGCCACGATCCGCACCCGCCTGCGGCGGGCCTCGGCGTCGGCGTAGCGCGGCTACGCCTCCTCCTCAGACCTTGCATCCGGGCGGGGCGGCCACCCGACGCCTCGTGACTCTGGCTCGGTCCGCTACCTCGGGAGGCGCCTTCGGTCGGACCCGCTGCTCGGCATGAGCGGCGTGATCCGAGTCGACCGACGACGATCCCGCACCCGTGGCAGACCCCGCCCCCCTCAGCCTGCCGGTCCCGCTGGAGACATGGCTGGAGGGCTATGTCCTGAGCTACCTCGAGCGGGACGTCCGCGACCTGCTGTCGGTCGGGGATCTCGGCCGCTTCCAGGACTTCCTGGGTCTCGCTGTAGGCAACTCCGGGCAGACGGTCAACTTCAGCCGGCTGGGCGGCGACGTCGGCGTCACGCACCCCACGGCCAAGTCCTGGCTGAGCGTCCTCGAGGCCACGTTCGTCGTCACCCGCCTGCGGCCCTGGCACCGCAATCTGGGTAAGCGCCTGGTGAAGACCCCCAAGCTGTACTTCTGGGACAGCGGGCTGCTCTGCCATCTCCTGCGGATCCGGAACGCCGAGCAGTTGATCCCCCACCCGCTGCGAGGGGCGATCTTCGAGACATGGGCGGTGGCGGAGCTGCTCAAGATGTTCCACCACCGCGGTGAGCGTCCGGACGCCTACTTCTACCGGGATCGCGGCGGTCTCGAGGTGGACCTGCTGCTTCGGCGGAGCGACCACTGGCTCGCGATCGAGGATGAAGTCCGCGTCGACGATCGCGAGCGACTTCAGCGCGCGGCTTCGCCGCTTCACGGAGCAGACCGGGGGGAGTCTCGACGGCCTGCCGATCCGGCCGGCCGTGGTCTACGGCGGAGAGGATGCCCACCGCGGGTCGTTCGTGGAGATCGTCCCATGGCGAGCCCTCCCTGAGTTGCTGGACACGCTCCGCTGACGCGGTACGCGGGACACGTCAGGGACACTGCAATCTCACAGACAGCCGACGGTCTCCCGGAGATCTCGGGCCTGCAGCTGGACCTGGGTTGCCGAGCGGAACGGTCCGGTGGCCAGCTCCTGGGCGGGTGCGGTCGAGAACATGGACGGCAACGCCTCGGCCTCCGTGACAGCGGCTTCGAGGGTCTCGAGGGAGGAGTCGATGCGCGAGCAGAATCGGTCCCGGTCCACCTCCAGCCGCGCGATCTGGGCTTCCAGCCACATCGCGGTGCCGCCGAGGAAGCCGTGCCAGGCCCCGACCCACGCATCGACGCCGGGGTGGCCCGTGGCGTGTTTCTTGCCCACCTTCTCCCAGCAGACGACGGAGATCCGGACCACGGTCAGGGTGTCGTTGAGGCTGTAGTTCGACGGATCGTCGAGCTGCCGCTGCCACTTGTCGTCGAAGCCTCGACAGCGGCGCATCTGCTTCAGCGCTGTTTCGTCAGCGTCGTCGAAACCCGAGGTCTGCAGCAGCTCCTCCTCGAAGGCGGTGAACTCGTCCGGTTCCTTGGGCTTCTTCGCTGCTGCCTGTGGGGTCGCGACCAGGGCAACGAACGAGAGGGACACCACGGCGCAGGCGACGTGTGTTGCCGGTCTGACGATGGCCATGTGACTTCCCTCTGGTGTGCCTCACCGTGGCGACGGTGGACCATGTCCCCGAATGGGCTTCACCCGGTTTGGTCAGGTCGATTAGGCCGCAAACGCCTCCCCCTGTCGATACCTCCGCTCGCGCTCCCCGGGACCGGACTGGCCCGGCGGGAGGGGAGGGGAGCGCAGGGAGGTTGGCGATGCGAGGCCCCTGAATCCGGTCGCGCCCCGCGGCCCTGGCTCGGTTGGCGACGTGAGGAGCCTCCCTCGGTCGGCGCGGTGACACCGAGACCGGGCGGCTGGCTAGGGCTGCGTGTGCTTGAATGTCGGGGAGGACGGAGGAACCGATGACGGGTCGGGTACGGAGAGTGAGCGTGGTGGGGGCCCTGTTGCTGGTCGGCTGCCCGACGGGGGCGGGGGACGACGACTCGGCGGGGGATGACGACGACGTCAGCTACGAGCACGGCTGTATCACGGTGAACGGCGACGAGCCCGGGTTTGCCCACCTGCAGGACGCGGTGACCGTCGCGAGTTCGGGGGACGAGATCGAGGTGTGTGCCGGGGAGTTCGAGGGGTCGGTGGTGGTCGAGAAGCCGGTGACGATCCGGGGGGCGGGGCCGGACGAGTCGGTGCTGGTCGGGGACACCAACGAGATGGCGGTCACGATTCGCGGGACGTCGGACGTGACGCTGTCGGGCTTTGCTGTGGAGAGCTCCCGTAACGCGGTGGTGGTGCTGGACGCCTCCTCGGTGGTGCTACGGGATCTGGTCGTTGAGTCCAGCGGGCAGGTGGGGATCTCCGTCGAGGACAGCGACGTGGTGATCGCGGACAGCGAGTTCGAGGAGCATCCCTACGCGGCCGTCGACGCCGATGGCTCCACGGTAGAGGTGTCCGGCTGCCGCTTCTCGGACCTGACCGGATACGGGATTCGCCTGCGGGCCTGCGACGCCTCGATCGTGGACAGCGAGTTCGAGGCGGTCGTTCCCCAGGAGACCTCCGACGATTACGACGGAACCTGCGTGTTCGCCGACGAGACCACGTTGACCGTCGAACAGGTGGAGATCAGTTCGTGCACCCGGGTAGGGGTGTACGGCATCGACTCCGACCTGGACATCTCTGGCAGCGTCGTGCGGGACTGTGCCAATGGAATCGCGGGCATCGGCGGCTCCGGAGGCAGCTCGGTGACCGACAGCGTCCTGGAGGATGCGCCACTGTTCGGCGTCCTGCTCGTGGACCAGGACGCCGTGGTGAGCGGGAACACGGTCGTGGCGACGGACCCGGGGGAGGAGACGGTCGGGATCGCCGTGGGGGGCGACAACGGCGACTTCGAGGTCCGCGACAACCAGGTCAGCGGCTACGGGCTGATGGGGATCTGGGTGCAGTACCCCTTCGGCGGCTCGACCCCGATCGGCGGCACGGCCGCGGTGACCGGTAACACGGTCACGGACGTGGCGCTGTACGGCGTGCTGGCGACGGGGCTGGACGAAGCCGAGGTCGCGGACAACCTGATCCAGGGCATCACCTGGGGCGGCGAACTCAGCAACGGCGGCTACCCGGACGGCTTCGGCCTGAGTCTGTGGGACATCGGCGAGCTCGCCATGTCGGGCAACGAGGTGCTGGACGTGGACGTGGTCGGGATCTACGTGCAGGAGAGCACTTTCGTGTCGCTGGACGATCAGGTCTCCGAGACCGGCATGTGGGGCATCCTGGTCAGTGAGTCGTCGGGCACTTTCGAGCGGCTGCTGGTCAACAACACGTCGGTCTGTGGCGCGGACGTCCGCACGTCGAGCGTCGAGTTCGTCGAGGCCGTGTTCCGCAACGTTCAGCAGGGAGTCCCGCCCGAGTACTGGGAGGACGGCTGGCCGGTCTACTACTACGCGCACGGGGCACTGTTCTCCGACTCCCAGTGCAGTTTCGTCGACAGCTGGTTCCTGGACAACCAGGACTACCCGCTGTCGATCAACGACACCGACGTCCGGGTCGAGGGCACGACGTTCCGCGGGGCCTCGTCGTACGGCGTGTACTCGGTCTACGGGTTCGGCGAGATCCGAGACAGCTTGTTCGAGGACATGACCTATGCCATCCACCTCGACAGCTCCGACGAGGCGTCCCAGATCGGCGACCTGACCGTCGCGGACAATCAGTTCACGGGCGTGTACAGCGCCCTGTACTCCCAGGCGCTGGCGGGCACTACCGTGTTCGAGGGCAATCAGGTCGACGCCGTCACGGGGTACGGGCTCTACCTGACCGACACGGTGGCGGACGGAGCCTGGATCGAGGTGCGGGACAACAGCTTTTCCGACCTGGCCAATAGCGCCGTGTACGCCAGCGGGGTCGAGCTCGAAATGGTGGGGGCCAACGCCGTCGACGGCGTGCAGAACGGCCACTCGTCGATTTATCTGCAACAGGTGACCGGCATGGTCTCGGGCCTGGCGGTGACCGACGCCAGCGGACCAGGGCTGACCGCCGACAGCTCCGACGTCACCATCACCGGCTGTCAGCTGGTCGGCTCGGCTGGTCATAATCTGGAGCTGCGCGACTCCACGGTCCAGGTGCTCGACAACCTGGCCCTGTCCCAGGGCGGATCCGCCGGGATCAAGCTGGAAGGGGCGGTACAGGGTTCGATCACCGGCAACCTGATCCAGGACAACGGGGCCTACGGCATCCACTGCGACTCGCCGGACGTGGCGCTGGATACCTGCGACAACACCATGGGGGGCAACACGCCCGCGGACCTCCATGAAGAGAACGGGTGCTCGCTTTCCTGCACCTGGTAGTGAACCACGGGTCTGGCACCCGCCCTTTCGCAATCGTTTTGGACCGGGAATGCCGCTACCCTTCCGGCAGGAAGGTGGAGGGGGTGTATGCCGACTATCGAAACCGTGGAGGAGTTCGCACCGCTGCTGGGCCAGGTGCTCGGGGAGACCGACCCCATCGAAGCGCTGGCCGGTCTCGGCTACGAGCTGTCCGATGCCCTGGCTGTATTTCACGGGATCGCCCAGCGCGAGCCCGGTAGCTGGCAAGCCGCGACTGCGCCTGGCCGTGCCTTTCAGGCTCGACATCGAGCGGAGAACCGACCCCCGCTACCCACCGACCTACGAGTATTTGGCCGCCCTCCTGGGCACCCTGCACTTCACCATGGAGATCCACGCCAAGGCGGGTCCTGTGCCTGGGACCAGGGAACATGTGCTGTCGATCGCAGCGCAGCTCCCCGCGGGGATCCCGCCAGCGGGGGAGAAACTGGTGATCGAGGTGGCTCCGTCGTCCGACCTGCGGCCCACCGACGACCTCGTGGGGATGGCCGGGACGTTGTGGAACGTCCTCGTGGAGGCTCTGGACGACACGCCGGTGAATCAACTCGGGCCGGGGGAGCTGGTCGGCTGGTCGCTGAGTCCGTTCATCCGCGTACCGGTTCCGGGGGATCCCGATATCGTCGTCCAGCGCCTCGACGTTCTTACCGTGCAGACCGCGGACGGCGGGGCGGTGATGGTGGGGATCCGCTTGACCGAAGGGGACCCCGGCGACCCGTTGGCGTGCCTGGTCACACCCTTCACGGGGGGAGATACCCTGGGCGCCAACTTCTATCTGCGGCTGCACGAGCGTTTGATTCGCAGCATCGTGCAAGCGACGGATCGACTCCGGCGAACTGGAGCAATACGCACAGGCCGAGGTTCACCAGTCGGTACGCATCGACGGGCTGCGCGATGTCTCCTTCAAACCCGGTGAGATCAGCATATCCATCGACGGCCGGGTCGAAGACGCCTGTCCGCTGAACGTCGACGTTCACTTCGGTTACGACATCACCATCAAGTTCGCCATCGAAGACGGCAAGCTGCGCATCGACAACGACCGCGGCGCCGACGTCATACAGGCCGAGAACCTCTGGTGCCTGCTGACCTCCGCGTTGCTCTTGGGCCTGGCCACAGCGCTTCCTCTCTGGGGGTGGGTTGCGGCTCTCGGCTGGCTCTGGGGCCTGTTGGCCGGCCTCGCCAGCGCGACCCTGAACACGTCGCTCTTTTTTGGTGCCCTACCGGTCGGCGAGCTGGCGTGGAAGGAGTTCAAGAGCCTGTTCAGCGCCAGCGAGGACGAGTACTACGTCTTCCCTCTCGGAATCCCGATCCCGCGCACTGAGCTGTTGCCCGATCCAACCATCGTGACCGGGAGGGTGGACGATCAGTCGCTGGCCACCTTCGGCCGGCTCGGGTTTGTGCCCGACGACCGCAACACGTACGCCTATGTGCGTTTTCTCGAGCGTTCCGGGCCACGGGGCATGCAACGGCGGCCGGTGACCGACATGAAGGTCTGGATGATGGACCAGGACGTGCCCCGTCCGTCAGGCGACGATGCCGTGATCCCGCTGGAGGAGTCGCGGGTGGAGTTTGCCAACGAGAAACGCATCGTCGTCCGCAGCGTGAGCTTCGAGGCGCCTCAAAACGACGACCCACTCAGCGAAGCCGTCACGGACTCGCGAGGTGTCGCCGCCTTCCGCCTCTCTCCGGCGGACGTGACCACCGACGCCGGCACCATCGTCACCACCACCACCACCGACCGCCTCGACGAGCGCGGCGACTCGACCGGCCGGGAGGCCCATGCCACTCGCCGCGCGTTGTCGGAGAAGCCGGACGTCTACTTCCTGGCCTCTCTGTCGGAGCGCCAGCTGGTGGACACGCGGATGCTGGCCTCGGGGCTCGTGATGAACCTGGCCTCCAGGAGGCTGGGCAGCGCGTCGTCACCGCTGACCTTCGTGGTCGGGGCGCCCACGGGTGGCACCGTATACGTCCCGGGATCGGCGGGGACCGGCAGCTCGGCCGGGGGATCGGCCGGCTACAGCCCTCCCCCCGCAGGGTCGGCAACGGCTACTGGCCGGTCGCACTCCGTGTTGCGCCGCGATCACCGGCTCCCCGAGGGCGACGGGGATTGACGTGACACCTGGCGGCGGCAGCGCGATATCTCGTGGGTCACGGTGCGAAGTCGTAGAGGTCGTCGAGAAATACCGTGCGGCCCAGCAGCCGGTCTCCGCCCCAGGTGACGTCCCAGACCACCTCGCCGTCGGGGGTCACCTCGCGTAGCCGGCCCGAGGTGCCGTAGTTGTGCAGGGTGTTGCCGCCCGGGAGCCGGTGGGCCTCGCCGGCTCCCTCGAGCTCGATACCCTCGTCGAGCCCGAAGCTCCACACCTCCCGCAGCACCTGGGCGTCCTCGTCCAGGGCGTACTCGCGGGCCACGCCCTTGTGGTCGTCCACGCTCCAGTGACTGGACGTCAGCAGGGTGCCCTCCGCGGTGTAGTTGCAGCCGTGCTGGAACCAGAAGGCCGCGTCCTCGGGGTCGAAGGCCCAGGAACCGGGGGCCTGGCCGAAACTGCGCAGGACCTGGCCGGTGGCGTGGTCGACCTGGAGGATCGAGTCGAAGGTGTAGAACGAGTACAGGAAGCTGTCGCTCAGCTCCTCCCAGTACAGGGTGTTGGACTGGCACCACAGGGAGTAGTCGATGGACGCCAGGTACTCGCTGCAGACCCACAGCGTCTCCTGGGTCCCGTCGGGCAGCAGCTTCTCCAGTGTCTCGTCGAATTCGTCTGCTGCGCCCCACACGATGCTGCCGTCCGGCAGATCCACGAAGGCGTGGTGCAGCCCAGGGGTGTCGTAGATCTGAACCACGCTGCCGTCGAGCTTGATCCGGTGAACCTTGGAAGCCTCTCCACCGTCGAAATCGGTCCAGTAGGTCGGCTCGTCGATCAGGATGTCGTTCCCGTCGACGGAGACCCGGACACAGATCGTGAAGTTGCGGTCCGGGGTCGGCCGGGCCCAGACCACCCGGCCCTGCCGGTCGATGATGAAGGTCCAGTACGTCCCGACCATCCAGCCGCCCTCGTCCTCGTTGATGCTGCCCAGCAGGTAGCGGCCCGTCGGATCGAACCGCGCTGGATCGCTGGTGAGCAGCTCGAGGGGGGGGAGGGATGCAGGCTGGGGCCCGGCGGTGGCGTCGAAGTTCCCGGTCGCAAGTGGCCCATCGCCGAAGTCATTGACCACGCGGAAGACGACATCGGTGGCGTAGGGGATCCCGAGCAGGATCTGTTCCTGCGGGCCCTCGCCGACGGGCTCGGGCGGACTCTGCTGCCACTCACCCTCGTCGAAGGCGAACTCCAGGTAGGCGGTGGCCGGTGCGAGCTGGGTCCACGTGACGACGATCAACGACTCGATCTCCGGATGAATGCTCCAGCCCACGCCCTCGACCTGGACCTCGGTGGGGGAACCGACCGTATCGTCGTCGTCATCCGGTCCGCCACAGCCCATGGCGAAGATGGCGACCATCGGAAGGTGGGACCATTTCCGCGACCGCTGTGGCCTCGCCCGCCGCACGCGCGCCTCCTGGCCGCGGACCATACCACGGTCCCGATTCAGCCCGGCGAGATCCGTCCGGGTGTGGTACCAGGTCAGGATCAGAACGCCACGTCGAGCCCCAGGGCGAGGCGGTACACGTCCCGGTCGTCGTCTTCGAGGATCTCCAGGGCGACCAACTCCCCCTTCACGTCGTGCTCGTAATCGGTGAACCAGAATTCGGGTTTCAGGGTGATCCAGGCGTTGAGCTGGATCGGGAAGCCGACGGTATAGCGGAGCATCCTGTTGACGCGGTCGTCGAGGGCGTCGGGGTCCAGGGAGGTCTGGGCGGAACCGACCCACTCGGGACCCGTTCGCCACATGCCTTCGATACGCGCGAACAGCGACAGGAAGGAGAGTTTTCCTGGCAGGCGCTGGTGGACGTGGGCGTAAAAACCGTCGGTGCGGTAGTTGTCGAAGACGGTCTCGGCGGAATCCGCGGCGCTGGTGGCGCGGAAGTTGGTGGAACGGTGGACGTACTCGGCCTGGATCGTCAGCTGGCCGATGTCGATCTGGACGTCGGCCCCAGCGACCCAGTCGTACAGTTCGTCGAAGTCGTCGTACTTGCCGCCGGTGAACGATCCGCCGAACGAGAACATCGCCGCCGGTCCGCTGGCCGGGACCACCTCCTGGGTGAACACCAGCCGCGCCCCGTAGCTCTTCGAGTCGTTGTTGTCGACGTATTGCCCGCCGCGGCGCCGCCACTCCACGTCGCCGATTCCGCTCAGGCCGTTGCCAGCCCAGGCCGCCAGCCAGATCTGGGTGTAGTCCCCGGGCCAGAGGCTGCCGTAGTACAACGCGCCGAGGGTGGTCCAGGTACTGGCCGCGATGGGTGCGGGGAAACCCCTGCGGTGGAACAGGTCCGGCGTGCAGAGATCCTCGAAGATGAACGGTCGGCTGCGGACGGGCTGGTTGCCCGGCTCGGAGAGGTAATTGATCCGGCCGAATGGGACGATTACCTGGCCCACCTCGAGGTTGAGCATCGGGTGGGGCCCCGTCAGGCCGACGAAGGCATGCATGAGCATGAACCCCATCCCCGGATGGGCCAGGCAAGGGGCGATGGACAGGTGGAAGAAGTCCGTCGGCTCCGCGATCAGCTTCAGGTGGATCACGTCCACCTGGATGTCGTTCTCGACCTCGCCCTCGGGGAAACCTTCGCCGGTCAGCGCGGTGAACGAGGCCGTCCCGGCCCAGTCCCAGCCGCGCGCATCCACCGTGGATGGTCGCAGCGCGACCAGCGCCACCAGGGCTGCGGCAGCGCACAGAATCCTCGAGCCATCGCCCATGATCCAGACTCCTCGACGAGAGAGTCTACACCGATCGCGTAGGTTGGTCGGCGTCCCCTGGGATGGTGGTCGCGTTTGTCGTCGATCCGCGCCCGGCGAGCAACGGAAGCCCCTGGGTGAACACGTAGCCCCCTTTGCGCAGGTAGACCACGAAGGCGACGGCGGTCATGGCGGCGGCCAGGTACATCAGGGCGGCCACCAGGCCGGTGGCCATGGAGAGCAGGGCGACGAACACGACGGCGCCCTGGGCGGGGTAGGTCGCCTTGGCGATGAGGGGTGGGGAGGGGAACGGGACGTCGGGGTCCGCCCTTCTCAGTCGGACGAACGAGTAGATGCCGGTCACGGTCGTCAGGTCGGCGAAGACCACGATCGCGACGTAGGGGATCGGCGATGCGGGGAGGAAACGCTCGGTGCCGGCGAACAGCCCGGCGAAGGCCGTCATCAACAGCGTGGGCGTCATCAGCAGCCGATCGGCGGCCAGGTCGAACAGCGCCCCGAAGGTGCTCTCCTGGTTCAACCTCCGCGCGGCCTGGCCGTCGAGGAAGTCGGTGAATACCGCCACGGCGAACAGGCCCGCTGCCACGGAGAGGAAGCGGTCTCCTCCCCGCGAGATGCAGACCAGGATCGGGGCGACCAGCAGGATGCGGGTCGCGGTCAGTAGATTTGGGATCACGCCGTGGCCTCCGGTGGATCGTTCCATCCTACCCGGAACGCGGGTTCTCGGGATTCGAAGTAGGATCGTGCCGGCCGGTCCGGCGTCGCTCATCGGTCGCAATGTGAAGACATTGCTCCCTCCTCGCAACTTGCCATCCCGGCGCCTCACCCCCCCCAAATTCGCGGACTTATTCCCTGACGGACCCAAACGTCTCGCGGGCGGGCCCAGCGCTACACCTTCCCCCCGGCGCGGGAGGTGATACTCTGCGTGGCGCTACGCCTGGGAGGAGGACCGATGAGCTCCGCGATCCGCACAGTCCCGCTGCTGCTGTCTCTTCTGCTGCTCGCTTGCCCGACCGACCCGGTCGCCGACGATGACGACACGACCGAGGAGCCGACGCCCGAGCCCGGCGAGTTCTTGGCCGGAGTGGCGACGGTGACCATCCCCGCGCCACTGGGGAGCCCGACGGTGGGCTTCGGCCAGATCGGGGTCGATCCCTCGATCACGCCCTTCGCCGACAAGTACCCCGGCACGATCCGCCAGCACGGCGAGCTGGTCTTCCGCGCCGTGGCCCTGTCCCGCGGGGATGGGTTCGAGGTGATCCTTGTCAGCAGTGATCTGCTGGGCTTTGGCACCCAGGCCCGCAGCGGCGTGATCGAGGACCTCCAGGAGCGGCTGGGACGCGATCTGAACGATGCCCTGGTGATCGGCTGCAACCACACCCACGGCGGACCCGGTCGCTGGGTCAACAAGGAGGGGCCCTACGAGCTGGGGTTCGACAGCTTCCATCCAGAGTTGTTCATGCGGATCAACGGCGCCTTGGCCGACGCGGTCGAACAGGCGCTGGCGGACCTCGCGCCCGCCGAACTGGGTCACGTGATGGCGTCCACCTCCGACGCCCACAACGACCGGCGCTGCGAGAACGACGCCCTGCTCGATCTGTTGCAGGAAAATCCCCAGCTCCCCGCGCTGGCGGTGCGACGGGATGGGCAGATCGACGCACTGGTGATGAGCTACGGCTACCACGGCACCGTGATCGACTCGGACGACCTCACCCTCAACGGCGACATGGGTGGGTTCGTCGAGATGAAGGTCGCCGAGGCCTTCGACCACCCGGTCAACGTGTTGTTCTTCAACTCCTGGGGCGGCGACCAGTCCCCCGGCAGCCCGGATATCGATCCGGATGCGGTCGGTGCGCTGCAGCCCGATGGCTACGACCGGCTGGAGGCCCTGGGCGCCCACGTGGCGGACACCGTGATCCCCGTGCTGGACCAGATCGAGTACACCAGCGAGCCCGACATCGGGGCGATGACGCGCTACGTGGCCATCGACCGGGACGAGATCGGGTACGAGTCCGGCGAGTTCGAGTACGAGTCCGGCGGCGTGTATTGCGCCCAGGGCATCGACGGCAACTGCGACGACGACACCCCCATGGACGAGCTGGGATACCAGCTCGACGCCATGTGTGTGCCGTTCCCAGAGGACGACCCGGCGCCCAAGGTCACGGCGTTCACCGTCGGCCAGCTCGGCGACCTGTACTTCGTGACCACCAACGGGGAGTGGTCCACCAGCCTGGCGGACCGGGTGGTGGGCGATGTCTGGAGTCTGACCGGGAACGACCAGGTGATGGTCATCGGCTACTCCCAGGACTACCTGGGTTACAGCATCACCGAGGAGGACTGGTGGCAGGGGGGGTACGAGAGCGGCGGCGCCATCTGGGGGCCGCGGCAGGGGGAGTACCTGTCCCAGCGGGTGGGCGAGATCTTCGCCCACTTCCACGATCCGACCACCCCGCTGGCCTTCACCGAGGCCGCCCCGCTGCCTTCGTGGGGCAACTTCAGCTTCGACCCGTACGTGCCCGAGGGCGCGCTTGGGGTGGGAGACGTGGAAACGGACGTCCCGGCCACCGCGCTGCCGACCGACGTGGTCTCCTTCACCGTCCAGGGTGCCGATCCATGGCTCGGGCTGCCCGTGGCGGTGCTCGAGCAGGACACGGGCAGCGGCTTCGCGCCCGTGCTGCGGGGCGACGGTTCGCCGGTGGACAGCAACGGGTACGAGTTCTGGATCGATCTGGTCACCGATCCGACCTACGCGGACCAGATGCCCGCGATCCGGACCTTCGAGTGGACCTTCAACTTCCCGATGACCCACCGGGTGCCCACCAGCGTGACCGACCTGTCCGGCGAGTTCCGCTTCGCCGTCACCATCCCCACCGATATCGAGGGCGGGACGGAGCAGGTCACCACGGGTTCGTTCACGGTCCAGCAGTCCGCGCGCAAGTCGAATACGGCCCGGACACCCGCGGCGCTGTTGAAGCGTGGGCTCTACAGATAACGACCCGCCCCTGGACGAACGTCGCCACAGGACCTAGGCTTGTGCACCGCATGTCATTCCTGCTCCTGATTCCCGTCCTGCTCTCGACCCTGATGATGGCCGCCCACTTCCTGTACCACGGCCACATGGTGATCGTGGGGCTCTGTCTGCTGTCGCCGCTGCTGCTTCTGATCAGGCGGCCGTGGGTGGCGAGGTCGTTCCAGCTGGCGCTGGCCTTCGGCGCCTTCGAGTGGGTGCGGACCGCGATCAACCACGTCCAGGAGCGGACGGCGATGGACGAGGACTGGCTGCGGCTGGCGATCATCCTGGGATCGGTGGCGGCGCTGACCGGGGGCTCGGCGCTGCTGTTCCAGACCCGCCGGCTCAGGAGACGCTACCGGATTCCCGACTCCGACTCCGAGCCCGTGGGCTAGTCATCTTCATCGTCCGCGTGTCCTCGCCACGACCGTCACCGCGATCGTCAGCAGCAGCGCCATCGGCGCCCACCCGGGCGGGGCACTCCGGCGGCCGAGCCGGCAGCCACCCGTCTCCTCCAGCGGGGAAGCCTCGTCGTCGCTGCCCTCCGCCGTTCCCATCACCTCGTCACAGGCCTGGACCAGACCGTTGCGTTCGTTGGCGTCCGGATTCTGCATCCAGACATCCTCCGACACCCAGCCGCAGAGCTCCTTGCGCAGTCGTTCGGTGATCTGGGGTTCGATCTCCGCCAGGTCCTCGTGCTGGGCCGGATCGGACGCCAGATCGTACAGCTCCTCCCGCTCGCCGGGAAACAGCTCGTCCGTGGACTGGTTGTAGGGCATGCAGTCGCCGTATCCCTGCTTCTCGTCCCGCAGATACAGGTACCCATCGCTGATGATCCCGGCCGCTTCCTCCCCGCGCTCGAGGTACACCGGCCTCGATGGCAGCGTCCCGGCCAGCATCCCGTCCACCAGCGACACACCGTCCAGCTCGCCGCTCCACGTCTGGCCCGCGACCTCGATCAGCGAGGGCGCCACGTCGGTGACGCTGACCCAGTCCGTCAGCACCTGACCGGCGGGCACGCGCCCGGGGGCGCGGACCGCGAACAGCACCCGGTTGACCGGCAGGTAGGGCGAGCAGCTGTGCCAGTAGTAGCCGTGGTGTTCGCCCAGCTCCTCGCCGTGGTCGGCGCCGAACACCACCACCGCGTCCTGCCATCGCCCCAGCTCCTCCAGCCCGTCGAACAGCTCGCCGATCAGCCGGTCGGTCTCCCGCACCTGACTGGCGTAGACCGCCAGCGCGTGGGCCCGGTCGTCGTCGTCCAGCTCCATCTCACCGAGGGCGGACAGGTCCAGCTGATCGTCGAGCTGGTCGCCGAGTTTGCCTTCGTACGGCTCGGGGTGGAACTCGCCGTACCAGGGATCCACCCGCAGGTAGGGTTTGTGGGGGTGCATCAGGTGCAGCCAGATGAAGGTCGGCTCGTCCACCGGCCTCTCCGTCAGCCGGGCCAGCAGCTGTTCGACCAGCAGCTCGTCGCGAACCCGTAGCGACATCGAGGGATCGGGCAACTCCACCGGCCAGGTGCAATACCGGTCGTCGACCCCCTCGTCGATGAACTGACAGACGTTGGCCGCGTAGCCATGGGTTCGGTACCCCGCCTCGTGGAACCGCTCGGCCAGAAGGAGTTGTTCGGGGCGCTTGCGGTTGGCGTTGTTCCGCACGAAGTGGCGCCGCGGATAGACGCCGGTGAGGATCGACGACACCGCCACCGAGGTCAGGCCGCGGACGGTCAGCGTGTTCTCGAGGACCGTGGACTCCGCCAGCAGATCGTCGACGCGTGGAGTCACGTCCCACGACGGGTGGTGGTGGCCCAGGTAGCCGTCGGCGAGGGTGTCGACCATCACGAACACCACGACCGGCGCGGGTTCGAAGGTCGGCTCCTCACCCGGAGGATCGGCGCCGCCGCTGACGCACCCGTAGCCCAGCAAGCAGCTCAGCAGCAGGGGCGGGGCGATGCGCATACCCAGGGCATAGAGGAGCGGGCCGCGGTTGGCAACGCCTTTGTGCGGGCGAGGTTACCGATCTGGACGGACTGGCCCGCCGGACCTTCCTCGAGGAGTTCGAGGCCGCGCCGGGCATGCCGGAGCTGTTCTCCGGCTGGGCCGCCATGGGGTTGCGCTTCGTCTACGATCCCTCGACGGTGGTGTTCCGGCCCTGACCTCGACGGCTCAGCCCATCATCCGGGCCCAGTCGTCCGCGGACAGCTGGAGGTAGGGATTGGTGCGCCGCTCGTCGGCGATGGTGGACTCCACCGCGCCGCCGTAGTGGTGGCCGGGCAGGACCACGGTCTCCCCGGGTAGCCTGGCCAGCCGCTGAAGCGACTGCAGCATCACCTTCGGGTCCGCGCCCGGCAGGTCCGTGCGGCCGCAGGCGCCCACGAACAGCACGTCGCCGGTCAGCACCCGCCCCTCGATCACCAGGCTGATGCTGCCGGGGGAGTGCCCCGGAGTGTGCAATACCTCGATCTCCAGGGTGCCGATGGGGAAGGTGTCGCCGTCGTCGTGGAGGGCCAGCCGGTCCTCGGCGACACCGGTCAGCGTCTGCAGCCGGGGCGCCTCCAGCGGATGGGTGTGCAGGGGTCCATCGGTCAGTTCCAGCAACTCGCGGACGCCGGGCACGTTCAGCCCCATCATCGTACCGCCCACGTGATCGGCGTGACCGTGGGTCGCGATCGCTCCGACCACCGTCATCCCGTCGGCCCGGGCGATGTCGACGATGCCGCCGGGATCCCAGGTGGGATCGACGGCCAGGCACTCGCCGGACTCCCGGCAGCCCACCAGGTAGGCGAAGTTCATCATCTGGCCGGCCACCGGGTGGAGCAGGGCGTGGTCGCGGCCGGCGAGGAGCTGGCGGAGGTAGAGGTTGGCGTCTTCGCTCATGGTGTCTCCCTGTGGCCGCGGGGCACCGGGAGGATATCCCCGCCGACCGGTTTTTCAACTGCCCACTCCCAGCTGCTATGCTTCCACGCCGAAGGGAGTGGCGCCATGACGAGGCGAGCGCTCGGCCTGGGAGCCGCCGTGCTGCTGTTCGCGGCTCCGGCCTGCCAGGGGGAGCTTTCGGTGACCCAGCCCGACGGGGGTGACGACGACGACGGCGTGGACCCCTGGGGTGACGACGACGACGGCGGAGTGGACGACGAGACCCCCGAGTACGAGGGCTCCATCGACCTGGGGGCGTCGTCCCTGGAGGCCATGTGCGTGGGGGACGCGGCCGGCGAGACCGGCGAATGGGGGTTTCGCGCCGAGCTGATGGGGTGGGCCGGGATCTGCTGGGCTGAGCTCCACCTCGACGACTACTGCGAGGGTTTCGAGGCGGACGGCAACCCCTGCGAGACCGAGGGGGTCGAACGCCCCGGCTGGGTGATGACCCAGGGATCCTTCGGCCACGACGACACGGTCGGCTTCTGGGATACGTGGGCCCTGGAGCTGCCGTTCAGCGCGGGCTGGCCGCTCGAGGGCGAGGGCTCCACCGTCGCCTGCACCGATGAACCCACCTTGCGTCTGTGCTGCACGGACGCCGCCGAGACCGATGTCGTCGAGTGCGCGAACGTCGACCGGCGGTGAGCGCGGCCCCCGGGGGGCGTGGCTCGCCCTCGCCCTGGCGTGCGCCGCGCTGTGGCCCGGCGACACTTTCGGCGGCGAAGGGCCCGCGGAGACGACCATGACCTCGCGGATCGAGCCCGGTCGCGGTTCCCCCCTGCTGGTGGCGCACCGAGGCGTGTCGGCCCGCTTCCCGGAGAACACCCTGGCCGCGTTCCACGCTGCGGTCGCCGACGGCGCCCGGATGCTCGAGCTGGACGTGGGCCTGTCGGCCGACGGCGTCCCCGTCGTGCTCCATGACGAGACCCTGGATCGCACCACGGACGGCCGGGGACCCCTGTCTGCGATGGCGTTGGCGCAGGTCGCGGAGCTGGACGCGGGCAGCTGGTTCGGCCCGGCGTTCGCGGGCGAGCCGGTGCCCACGCTGGCACGGGTGCTGGACGAGTTCGGGGGGCGCATCGCGATCAACGTGGAGATCAAGCCCGAGGCGGTCCGTTCGGACCCGGCCGAGGGGATCGAGGAGCAGGTTGTCGCGCTGGTCCGGGCGCGCGCCCTGGAGGACCAGGTCGTGGTCTCCTCCTTCGAGCCGACCGCCGTCGGCCGGGTCAAGCGCCTGTTCCCCGGACTGCCAGCGGCGCTGCTCTACCACCACGAGCTGCCCCACGACGCCGTCGCGCTGCTGGCCCTGTGCGAGGCCGACGGGCTCCACGTCAACAAGCGCCACGTCACCGCCGAGCTGGTGGAGACACTCCACGCCGCCGGCCGCTACGTGGGGGCCTATACCGCGAACTCCGCCCCGGATCTGCGGCGGCTCACTGGGCTGGGGGTCGACGCGATCTTCACCGACGACGTCGTCGCCGCGACGCTGCTGCTATCGGCGGGATCAGGTGAAGAACAGGTTGGAGACGTGGTCCAGTAGCTCGGCCCGCGCGGGCTCGAGATCCTCGAAGTGGAAGGCCACGAAGTTGTACCGGTCGTCGCCGCCGTGCTCGCGCACGAAGGTGATCGGCATGTGGACCGGCCGTGCGTCGCCGGGCTCGCCGAGGTTGAGCACCAGGTGAGCGGTGGCGAGTTCTCGCAGGTCCAGCGACACGTCCCGGGGGATGGCGACCTTGGCGCCGGTGCGGGAGATGTCCTCGACGATCACCAGCTCCTCCGCCGGCTCGTCCCCCGTGGACGGCAGCAGCAGGCGGGCGAAGACCCGGGCCTCGCGCCGTTCGGCGCGGGAATGGCGCCATCGCGAGATGATGATCCCCAGCTCCTCGGCCAGTCCATCGCCCTCTGGGCCGTTCAGCGCGGCGACCAGAAGAGGGGATTCCGCACCGTCGACGGTCAATCCCTCCTTGGACACCGGTCCACTCACACCGAGATTCAACGGAATCAGACCCAGCGACTTCTCCATTTTCACCCTCCCAACTCTCCGACGGCCGCAGGGTACTTCAGCGGGGCGTGTGGTGCAACAGGACTCCCCGGTTACAGGCTCGCCGCGTAGACCAGGTAGACCGCTCCGGCATCGGCACCGCCCGTATCCTCCCGGGGCGCACAGATCAGCATGTCACCGCGGCCGTCGTGGTCCACATCCCCGGCGCCGGCCACCGAGCGGCCGGCCCAGTCGTTGGCCGCTACCCCGAACAGCTGGGCGTCCGCGTACGCCAGGCTGTAGGAACCCGGCGGCGGGCTGGCGACCATGTAGGCCGCCCCCCCCAGGAAGCCCATCGCTCCGTCGTTGCTTGCCCCCACCAGCACGTCGTCCCGGCCGTCGCCGTCCACATCGCCGACAAAATCCAGCGCGATCCCCGCAAACCCGTCCGGCGTCTGACCGAGTAGCCTGGAGTCCGCCGAGACCAGCGCGTTGGTGCCCGACAGGGGACCGAGCATCAGGTAGGCCACCCCGGCGTTCCCGGCGCCGGCGTCGTTGTAGGCCGAGCCCACCAGCAGATCGCTGTAGCCATCCCCGTTGGTGTCCCCGGCGCCGCCGACGGCGACCCCGGCATAGTCGCCCGGGATCTCGCCGGTGAACGCGGCGTCGGAGCTCGACAGGCTGATGGTGCCCTGGAACGGGCCGTTGATCAGGTATGCGGCGCCGGTATACCCAGCGGCCCCGGAAGCGCCGACGATCACGTCGTCGTAGCCGTCGTCGTTCACGTCGCCCGCCGCCGCGACCGAGGTGCCGGCCCAGTCGTCGGCCGAGACGCCGGTCAGCTTGGCGTCGGCCTCGTCCAGACCATGGCTGCCCGACAGGGGGCCGTGGAACAGGTAGACGGCGCCCGCTTGATCGGCCACCGACGACTCCCGGTAGGCGGCGACCAGGAAGTCGGCGCGGCTGTCGTCGTTGATGTCGCCAGCGGCGGAGACCGCCGAGCCGGCCCAGTCGTCACCGGCCTCACCGAGGAGTTTGGCCTCCGCCGTGGACAGGCTCGCCTGGCCGGCGACCGGACCGAGGACCAGGTAGGCCGCGCCCGCGTACTCCAGGACACTGGATTCCCGGTAGGCACCGATCAACACGTCGTCGAAGCCGTCCCCGTTCACGTCGCCGACGCCTGCCACCGAGTTACCCGCCCGGTCGCCGTCGGCCTCGCCCGTGAACTTCCCGTCGGCCACCGACAGGGACTGGCTGCCGGTCAACGGTCCGAACAACAGGTAGGCCGCCCCCTCGTCGGAGTCGACCACGTCGTGACCGTCGGCGCCGACGATGACATCGCCGTAGCCATCGTTGTTCAGATCGCCGGCGCCGTCCGCGGACACGCCGGCATGATCGTCGGCCGCTTCGCCCAGCAGGATCGCGTCGGCGAAGGCCAGGGACTCGGTCGTGGTGTCGTCGTCACCGGTCGAGTCGTCATCGCCGGTGGTGTCGTCATCGCCGGTGGTGTCGTCATCGCCGGTGGTGTCGTCGTCACCCGTGCTGTCGTCGTCGCCCGTGGCGTCGTCGTCCGCCGAGTCGTCATCGTCGGCCGAGTCGTCGTCGTCACCTGTGTCGTCGTCGCCCGTGCTGTCGTCGTCGAAGGGATTCTCGTCCGGGCAGCCCACGACGAGGACCAGCGTGCAGAGCACTAGCCAGGGGAGACGGGTGTCCATCGGAGCTCCTCCGTTGCCCGCAGCCTACCACGTCGCTGCTCATCGACCGCGGTCTCGTCAGTCGGGGTCGCAGGCGCCGTCGCAGACCTGGACGATGGTCCCGTCCTCCAGGAAGGTTCCGACCTGCTCCTTGTAGACGTCGAGATCGCGCAGGTCACCGTGGGCGCCGTTGTCCTCGGCCGGCGGCACGTTGGTGTTGGGCAGCGGGGGGAATCCCTCGTCGTAGATGTACAGCGCCGAGGTGACCTGGGCGCCGTCCGGCGGTTCGGCGGTCACCGGCTCCAGCCCCCAGACCTCCCGGGGGGTGGGGACCAGCAGGGGCACATCGCCGGCCCGGGCGATCCACTCGGTCAGGATGTTGGCCACCTGACAGTCCCCGACCGCCTCGTGGAGGGTGACCGCCACCGGGGGACGTCCGGCCGGCTGCTCGCCGGTCAGCGGCGCCATCCAGTGGGCGGCGTCGATGGGATCGAAGGTGTGCTGCAGCAGCGAGAACACCAGCTGGAGCTCCAGCGGCCCCTCCACCTGCTCGGTGAGGAAGCCGCCGAGGGTGCCGAACTGCACGGCCCGCTGGATCATGTGGGTCCAGCCACCCCCGGGCACCACCAGCACGCCCCGGGTGTACGAGGGAGACGCCGCCAGGATCGGGACCCCCTGGGTGCCGCCGTTGGAGATCCCCATGTAGTGCACGGCCGTCGCATCGAGCAGTGGCGTGCCGTCCCCGCCCAGCACCACACCGGCCAGCTCCTCGGCCACCAGCCGCGCCAGCAGGGTGAAGTGGACGTGGCTCTGCATCTACTGGGAGACGATCTCGTCGGTCCGGTCCAGATCGCCGCCCAGGATGGCGATGGTCGCCACCAGGTCGTCCTCGTTGAAACCGATGAACTCGGTGCTCGCGGCGCTCATCCGCCAGCTGTGCAGACCATCGTTCAGCGAACTCCAGGTGGGCTCCTCCAGGGCCGAGAAGAAACCATGGCCGAAGCTGATCACCGGGCGGGTCGTCGACCCGACGGTGTCGGGAATCGTCACCAGGAAGGGGGCCTCGCGGGTGCCGTGGACCACCGGGGTGCCGTCCGGGTCCAGGGCGACCACGCCGACGTCGCCGAGGAAGTCAGGAGCCGGGAAGCGGCCGCGGATCAGCCGGTTCTCGCCGTCCTCGTCCCAGGCGTCGCTGTCAATGGCCCAGCCGTCCAGGGGCCAGTCGCCGGCCACGTCATGGAGCGCCAGCAGCGGCGCGTGCAGCTGTTCGGCGGAGCGGGTGTGGAAGCTCCAGGCGAGCACGACCTCGGCGGCGGTCAGGCCGCTGCCCGCGATGGCATCGTTGACCAGGACGAAGTCCTCCCGCTGGGCCTCGACCTCCGCGCAGTCGGTGGGGATGCCGTCCCGCAGGGCGCGGAATGCCTCACTGACCGGAGGCGATCCCGACCCGTCGGCGACGCGCAGCCCGTCGCACAACAGGGCCACGTACCCGGTGCCGGTCTCCAGGGTGTCCATCGGCCGGATGATCAGCGCCTGCTCGGCGGGCAGGCTGGCGTTGGCGTCCAGCTCCACCAGCAGCGGCACCCGCTCCCAGCTGCCCTCGCGCATCAGCATCACGGTCGAATCGTCGGCCAGCGCAGCGGACGGGTCGTCGGGATCGGGCAGCGATCCGGGATCGATCCCGCCCTCGAACCAGGCCAGCAGCGCAGGGGCCGGCGAGAAGCCGTCGGCGCCGGCGAAGGTTTCGGCGGTCAGCATCGACGGCATCGCCTCGGCCGCGAGGGCCATCCGGCGGCCAGTGGCACTGTCAGGGTCCGCCTCCAGATAGAAGTCGGACGGGAACGGGTACATGGCCACATCGGGAACCAGCGGGTTGCCCCCTGGCTCGTTTTCGATGTCCGTGATCGGTTCGACGTCGTCGTCATCCCCCGGCGGATCCGTCGGATCGCAGGCCAGCCAGCCGCTCAGGATCAAGATCGCGCACAGCGCACCGATTGGGGAGCCCGCGCGCGCTGCATCTCGGTCTCTTGGGTCGTGACACCGCTCCTCCTCGCCAGGCCGGCATGGTCTACCGCTACCCTTGGAGATTCCCGTATATTGTGCCCGGATCGGTGGTCTCGTGGCCACGATCCCTGCACGGAGGGAGGGCGCACATGTCTCGATCACTGACCAGCGACGACATCATTCGCGCGCTGAATGCGGTCCTTCGCGATCCCGTGGACCGGAGCTACCCGTTGCCCCCCTACGAGACCCCCTCGAAGTGGGCGGGTGTCTGCGAGCAGGCGCTGCGGGACATGGCTGCCCGGGGGATGTTCGCGCTGCGGGACCCGGCGGGCACGAGCCTGGCCAAGATCCTGTTGCGCGCAGCCCGGAGTGAGGTCGCTCCAAGCCTGGCCAGCGTGCCGGGCAAGGTGCGGATGCTCGGCGGTCTGATCCGCAACCTGAACGACCCCGGCCGGATCAACCAAGGGCAAAAGGGCACCTGCGCGGTGACGTCGCTGGAGAGCTTCCTGGCCGAACGCCAGCCCGCGGAGTACGCGCGGCTGGTGTCAACGCTGATGGCCCCGGGGGGTACGGTCACCCTCGCCAGTGGCGCCACCATGCGCCGTGACGAGTCCGCGCTGGTGTGGTCACGAACCGAGGCCTGGCGCAGTCCCGTGAGTCGGCTGTTCCAGGTGGCGGCCATGGAGCGGGCCTATCCGGATCTGGACTACCGCAACACCATCGACGCCCACTTCCAGGCGGGGAACGCCGCCGATGGCAGCATCAACACCGGTACCGGGATCGACCTCAAGGCGTTCGATACGCTGCTGCAGGAGCTGACCGGCCAGGAGTGGGAGACTCTGTCCCGCGCGTCGGCCCAGGCCGCGGCTACCCTGGCCCGTCTCGGGCTGGACATCTCCGGGGTCGCCAACCTGGAGCGGGACGGCTGGCAGATCGTGACCCGGTCGCTGGCAGCGGGGGACGGGGTCTTCGTCACCCTCAACACCGGGGACCTGGAGATCGACCTGGATCCGGAGCAGTTCCCCTACGTGCTGCCCCACAAGGTGCGAGTGCTGTCGTTCGACGACGGGGCGGACCGGGTGTTTTACGAGGACCCGCTGGATCCCACCGAGTCGTGGATTCCGGGGGTCGAGACCAAGGTCGAGGACGATTGCGGGCGCTGCAGCATGTCCCGCGCCGACTTTTGCAGGCTGATGGACGAGCTCAGCTACCTCCCGGCCCACTACCAGCCACACACGAGCGCGCCCGCGGAATGAACGCGCCTCCCCGGGCCGCCGGCGACGCCGGCAGGCGTGTCGCGGCCGCGGTCGAACGCTGCCGGCTGGCCCTGCTCCCCAACCAGCGCTCGGCCTTCGATCGGATGGCGCAGCGCCTGGAGCTGACCGGGGACGGCGGAGCCTCCTACTTCCTCGCGGCCCGCGCCCTGCCGGTGACCCAGCTGCCCCGGTGGTGCTGCGCCCTGGCCGGCCGGCGGGGGAGGGGGCCGGCCGCGGATGCCCCGGACCGGCTGTGCGAGTCGGCGGTGGCGGGTTATCTGCATGTCCGCCTCCAGGACGATCTGTTGGACGAGGGGGTCGGACGCCCGGTGGAGGTGATGTTGCTGGCCGAGGCGCTGCTCGTGCGCCACCTCTACCTGTTGGGGGAGGTGGCCGGGGAGGGCGCCGGGTTGCGGCGGCTGGTGGCGGAGCGCTGGCGGCACTACGGCGATGCGATGTTGCTGGAGAGCCAGGTCCATGCCGGCACCGTCCCATGCGACACCGTCACCTTCCAGCGGCTACTGGACCGCTCGCGTCCCCTGGTGCTGCCGGGAGCGGCCGCGCTGGCCGCCGCCGGCCTCGACGCCGAGATGGGGCCGCTGGACGACTACGTCGGCCACCTGGTCGACGGCCACCAGCGCTTCCACGACCTGCAGGACGCCGAGCGCGATCTGCAGGAAGGTCGCCAGACCCTGGTGACGCGGCGGTACGGCGACGGTGGCGTCGCGTCCATGCGCCGGCGTCTGGTCGTCGAGGGAGGATTCGACGGGATCGTGGCCGAGGCCCGCGAAGCCCTCGAGGCCGCGGCCAGCTGCGCGGCGGTCCTGGGTCTGGACGAAGCGGTGGCCGACGCGGAGGGGCGGATCGAGGCGATGGCCGAGTCCCAGCGGGCGGTTTTCGAGCGGCTGTTCCGCGCCTTGCTTGAAAAGTAACCGCGGCTGGCCCAACATGATCGCGAGGAGGCAAGCCAATGCCGGGGAAGGGATACGACGAATTTGTGGGCCGCGCAGTGAACGACGCGGAGTTCCGCAAGCGGCTGCTCAAGGACCCAGTGGGCGTGATCGAGGCCGAGGGGTACGAGGTACCCGAGAACGTACTCGAGATCCTCGCCAACCTGGACGCCGAGCAGGTCGACGCGGCGATCAAGGCCGCCGAGGACAAGGTGGGCGACAAGCGCGCCGCGACCTGATCCGCTCAGAGCGACAAGATCTGTGACCGGGTCGCGGTGTCGATGGACTCGGTCCCGAGCAGCCCGCTGATCTGCTCTGTGTAGGGCCGCAACTCGCAGTCCCGGGCGATCATCAGCGCGTTCTCCAGATGGCTCGACGCCAGTTCCTGCTGGTCCTCTTCCTCGAGCAAGCAGCGGCCGGCCTCGTAATACGCTTCGGCCAGCATCAGCCTCCCACCCAGCTGACTCGCAGCCTCGATGGACTCGGCGAACCTCATCCGGGCCTTCTCGCGGTTCCCCCCTCTCCACAGAACCAGCCCCTCGGCCAGCAGCGCTGGTGAGCGGTAGTTGCGGTAGCGGCGGGACTGGCGCAATCCGCGCTTCATGGCCTTGCGTGCTGCGGTCAGCGAGTCCCGCTCGCCGCCGCCGCCGAGACGATGCGCGCGTACCGCGTGGGCCCGGGCCAGCAGGGGATACATCCACACCAACCCGTCGAAGACGAGCCGGTGGTCCTCTTTGAGCTGACGGGCGGACTCCAGCATCGCGATCGCCTCGTCGATCCGGCCCAGCACTAGCAGCGCGTGTCCCGCCTGGACCCGTCCCAGCGCCAGGGTGATCCACTCGCCCGACTCATCGAGGAAGGTCAGCGTGCGGTCCATCCGGTCGAGGAACTCGGTGTCCCCCTGGATCGCCCGGGCCCAGGCGTGGGCGGTGTACATGCCCGACGCGGTCTTCAGCGAACCCTCGCTCTCGATCACCGCCAGGGTCTCGATGGCCTCGGCGGCGCATTGGGCCGCGGCCTCGGCCTTGCCCTGGTACATGAGGTTGTAGAAGTGACAGCCGTGGGCCCACACCAGCAACGCCTCGTCGCCCTTGACCAGGAAGGTCTTGCGTGAACGCAGCGCCAGCGCGGCTCCCTCCTCGTACTCGCCCATGAACAGGTGGGAGTACGCGCGCTGGGTGAGCGCGTACGCCTCGTGCCACGGTGATCCCAAGGTCTGGGCGATGGCCACCGCCCGGTCCAGGATCTGGGCCCCGGCGTCGTACATGGTGAGCATCAGGTACAGGAAGCCCACGTTGCAGTAACACTCCGCCAGCTCCCGTGACGCCCGCACACGTTCCGCCAGGTTGGTGGCCCGCAACACGCAGAACAACATGTAGGCCGCGTCGGTGACGAAGTAGCCGTCGGTCAGGCCCAGGTAGGCGGCGGACAGCTCGAGGACGTGGGAGGCCCGCGAGTCGTCGCGGATCCGTCGGATGGCGCGGGGCATCGCCCGGTGAGACAGGTGAACCAGCAGGTTCCAGCCCAGCCCGACCGCGAATCCGACGATGCCGCGGACCCGTCGCCCGCCCAGCAATTCGACGGCGTTCCATTCCCGCTCGATCAGCCGGTCCATCTCCCCGGTCTGCCAGTGGATGCGACCGATCTTGCGCTCCAGGCGGGCGCGGACGAGCTGGTCGTCGGTGGATTCGGCGACCTCGGTGCAGCAGCGCAGGCAGTCCTCGTACCGACCGGTCAGCAGGTACAGATCGGCCAGGCCCTCGGTCAGTTCCCGGCGGAGATCGCCGTCTTCGTCGGGCAGCATCTCCAGGGAACGGCGGATGAACTCGACCGCGAGCTGGTTCTCGTAGGCCTCCTTGGCTCGCTCGCCCGCGGCCTGGCAGTACCCGGCGGCCTTGTCCAGTCGCCTCGCGTGCCAGGTGTGGTCCGCCAGGGCGTAGAGGTGGACCTGCAGCTCGGCGGGGTAGAGCTCCTCGATGGCTTCTGCGATCTTGCCGTGCAGCCGGCGCCGTCGTTCCTCGGGCAAGGCGTCGTAGAGCAGCACGCGCACCCCGTCGTGGGTGACGTGGTAGGCCAGCTCCTCCCCCGGCTGCCGGACCACCATCTGACCGTGGACCAGCTCGGTGAGCGCGCCGAACATGGCGTCGTCGGCCAGGTCGCAGGTCGCGTGCAGGACGCGCACTGCGGCGGGGCGGCCATGGGTTGCCATCACCTCCAGCATTCGCCGGGCGGTGGGACCCAGGCGCTCCAGCCGGGCCAGGAAGGCGTTGGAGACGCTCGCCGGAATCACGAGGTGGTCGATCTCCTCGCTCGCGGCCCACTGGCCCCCCTCGAGGAAGACCGAACCGTTCTCGACCAAGGAGCGCATCACCTCCTCGACGAAGTAGGGGTTGCCGGCCGTCTCCGCGAACACGCGCTCGGCGAACGCCGCCGGGATCTCGTCGAGTCCCAGCATCGAGCCCAGCAGCCGGGAGACCTGGATCGCCTCCAGCGCGCCGATCTCCATCAGCGACCCCTCGCGCTTGCGCAACAGGTCGAGCAGGGCACCCAGCGGCCGGTCTTCCACCTCGTCGTCGCGGTAGGAACCGAGGAACGCCAGCCGCGTGGCCTCCCCCCGCCGCTCCCGGATGGCGATCTGGCGCACGACGTGGCCCAGGAGCTCCACGGTGCCGGAACGCGCCAGGTGCAGGTCGCCCAGGAACAGGATGAAGGGGTGGACCTCGGCGACGCGCACGAGGAACTCCGCCAGCTGCTCGAGCATCGTGGCCCGCTGGCGTTTGGGCGTGCCCTGGATCGTGGCTGCCCGCAGCTCGAGGGTCGCGGCCAGGTCCGGGTCGAGGGAGCCGATGGCGGCGGCGTACTCATCGAAGAGCATCGCCTGGCCGCTGTTCTCCGCCAGCCGCACCACGTGCTCGAGGGTGCTGCTGATCGGAGCGAACTCGGAGGCCACCCCCTCGAAGCACTCGGTCTCGACGAACGAGTGCCGCTGGAGCTGGGCCCGGTGGCGCACCTCCCGCATCAACCGGGACTTGCCGATGCCGCTCTGTCCGGAGACCAGCAACATCGGCGGCAATCCTCCGATCCCCCGCCGTCGGCCACCGACGAACTCGTCGATGCGCGCCAGCTCTTGGTCGCGACCCACGAAGCGGCTCGACAGGATGTAGCTCTCGCGGGTCTCCTCCGTCTCCGCCTCGATATCCAGGACGCTCTCGCGGGCGATGGCCGCGATCACCGCGTTGGCCGTCCGGAACCTGTCCGCCGGCTCCTTGGCACAGAGCCGCTCGACGATCGCCCGCAACCACATGGGGAGGCTGGCCTCGTACTCCTCGTCGAACTCCAGATCGGAGTAGCAGTGGTGGTAGGCCAGGGTGATCGCCGAGTCGCCCTCGAAGGGCAGGCGGCCGGTCAGCAGCTGGTAGGCCATGATGCCCAGGCAGTAGAGGTCCGCGCGATGGTCGATCTCCCCGCCCTGCGCCAGCTCGGGTGCCATGTAGGACGGGGTGCCGAAGGCCGACCCCTGCTCGGCGCGGGCGCGGGCCCCGGCCAGGCCGAAGTCCAGTACCTTGACCACCTCGTCCTCGGTCAGCAGTACGTTGGCCGGCTTCAGATCGAAGTGGACGACCTCCCGGCTGTGCATGTAGGCCAGCGCCCGGCAGACCTGGACCAGCAACTCGACCACCCGGGTCCAGTCCGCGCCGCGGGTGGCGTCGTAGATGTCGCGTCCGGCCACGAACTCGAGGGTGAACAGGTAGTCGTCGGATTCAGACGCCGCCTCGAAGTCGAAGACCGAGGCGATGTTGGGGTGCCTCAGCTGGGTCATGGTCTCGAACTCGGCCTTGAACATGCCGAGCCGGTCCTCGTCCAGCATCTGGCTGCGAATGGTCTTGAGCGCCAGCCCACGGTCCGGGTTCAGGGGATCGTCGACCCGGTACACCACCCCCATGCCTCCCTCGCCCAGCACCTTGCGCACGAGATAGCGGCCGTTGATCTGGGTGCCGACTGGGATGTGGGGGATCTTGGCCTGCGGCTCGCTCGGCGCCGAGTCGAAGAGGTTCATGGTCGGCTCGCTCGGCAGCACCGTTCGGGCGAGGGTCGGATCGGGCTTTCGGTCTTGGCTGCTCAAGGTGCTTGGCCCCCGGAGGGTGGGCGCGCGTGGGCACGCTCGGGCATCCTATCACGCCCCTCCGACCCCCGTGTGCTGGCGAAGGTCCAGCGGGAGAGACACCAGCTGACCGTCCAGCTCGACCAGGAACCCGTCGTCGAGCAAGGTCGCGAGCGCGGCCGTCCAGGGATCCGCCGATCCCGTGCCCGCCAGGGCCCCGACCACCTTCCCGGCGATGCGCTCGTGGCGACAGTGGTCGAGCAGCTGCGCGGCCTCCGGGGACAGGAGTGTGATTTCTCGGCGCGCGGCCGGGCGGCGGTCGATCACCAGGTCCGCTGCCTCGCCGCCGCCGAACCACAGCAGCGCGCTTTCGGCGTGGTCCGCGTGCCACCGACGGCACCCCTCGAGCAGCGTCTCGCCGATGGCGGCGGAACGTTCGCTGTGTTCGTCCGGGAAGGCGAAGTAGAACGCCAGGTTCAACAACACGTCGTCGGCGAACGGATAGACCTCCCGGTAGGCCGGAGCGACCCGCAGCGGCTCGAGCCCCAGGGATCCGGCGCGTTCGACCATGGGGCTGAAGCGGTGGAGCTGGACCGGCACCGCCCGGAACGGGGGCGTCAGGTGGCTCAGCAGGGGCAGCCGGGGCAGCAGCCGTTGGTAGGCTCCCTCGTCCTCGCCCGGAAAACCCCAGAGCAGGTTCCACTCCACCCGCAAGCCCAGCTCCCGGGCGGTGCGCAAGAAGCGCACGTTGCGCGCCGCGGTGGTTCCCTTACCCACGAACCGGAGGGCGTCGCTGGACAGGCTCTCGACCCCCACGATGAAGCGGGTGGCCTCGAGCTTGGCCATGTCCCGCAGCTGCTCGTCGCCCAGGGTCGGGCGGATGCCCAGGTAGACCGGGACGTCCGGAGCCAGGGACCGCAGCCCGGCGCCCAGCTCCCGCAGGAAGGCCGGGGTCTGGTTGTTGTCCGCCAGGGCGATCCCGTGCCGCCCGTGCCGCTCGAGCAGCTGCCCCAGCTGCCCCAGGGCGTGGTCGACGGACTTGCTGCGGAACTGCAGGAAGCGGCCGTTGAGGCCACAGAACGCGCAGCGCGAGCGCACGTTCCACCAGCACCCGCGGGAGGTCTCGAACATCAGGACCGGCGGGTACTCGGCCGGGACGTCCACGGCCGCCCGCTGGGCGAAGAACTCGTCGTAGTCGGGTAGGGGCAGCTCGTCCAGGTGGACGCGGTCGGGGGGCGGCGGTTCCACTCTCCCGGGCCGATTCGTGTCGTCGCCGAGCTGTGCGCGGGTCACCACCCCGGGCAGATCGTCCACCGGCCGCCCGGCCGCCAGCCGCCGGACGAGATCCGACAGCACCTGCTCGCCCTCGCCGTCCACGGCCGCGTCGATGAACGGGAAGCGCCGCACCAGCTCGCGGCCCATGGCGTCCTCGCAGCCCGGCCCGCCCATGATCAATCGGGGTTCCGGGTGGCGCTCGCGGATCCGCCTTGCCAGCGCGAGAGAGGCGGTGCGCTGCATGTACACGTCGGTGAAGCCGATCACGTCGTAGCGGGCCGCGTCCAGGTCGTCCAGTAGCCGGTCCAGGAAGCCACCTGCGCCCCGGCGGGCGCGGGCGGCGCCCTCGCAGAAGTCCTCCCGATCCTCGCCGAACAGGCCCACCACTTCGGGATCAGCTCGACGCACCCGCTCGAGCAGACGGAGGCCCGGGTCGGGATCGTCGTCGAAGAGGGCCGCCGAGAAGATCCAGTCTCCGACCATCGACAGGACCGTCGGGTAGGTCACCGCCACCAGCTGGTACAGGTCGAAGCCGATCTCGCGGGCGTGGTCCAGCGACGCGTAGCGGATGTCGCAGGGTATTCCGTGGCGGGTCAGGCTGGGCTTGAGCAGCCCTAGCCCCAGCGAGGGAAACTGCACGGACTGGAACGGCATGCAGACCAGCAGCACCCGTGGCTGTCGGCCCTCGGCCATCCCTTCCCCTCCCGCCGTCCCCGGTCGCGCGCTACTGCTGTCCCCAGGCCGCGATGTGGTTGTTGGTTTCGACGTTCTGGTAGGGCAGCCAGAAGGGGGGGCTCGAGGGATCCTCGCCGTTGCCGGACAGGGCAAGCTCGAGATCGAAGGCGGCGACCCAGATCTGGGGGCGGTTGTTCTCCAGCACGTTCAGGAAGCCATAGTCGCGTTTGGAGCTGAAGGTCAGCCAGGCCACGTCCGCGTCCGGCAACGGCGCCCAGCCGGGCCAGGAGTTGGTCAGGCGACCGTCGGCGTTGGCGGCCGGTAGCTCGAACGAGACGCTGCCGTCGGCGGAGATGATCCGCACCTGGGCCGAGGGGTCGTCGTAGGAATCCCAGCTCTCCCAGTCCTGGGCGTCGTTGACCGAGCGGTTGTAGGCGAGCCAGTCGCCGTCCGGGGAGAACGCCGGGTAGTAGTGGTTCACCCCCTCCTCGCGGGGCACGATGATGTCCGGCTCGGTGCCGAGGTTGCCGTCGCCGTCCACGTAGAGCAGGGCGATCTGGCCCTCGATGAAGTGGTAGTCGTAGTCGAAATCCTCGGCGTCGACCAGCACCACGGCGATGCGGTCGCCGCTGGGCGACCACGACGGCATGGTCGCCTGCTCGTCGAGGACGATGTCATACATCCACTCGCCGGCGACGGCGTCGATCATCGCCAGCTTGCCCGAATGGCTCACGAGCAGCTTGGTGCCGTCGGGCGAGAAGGTCTTGAAGTTGCCCAGAACCTCGTCTTCGTTGGCGATGATCGTGGTGTCGGGGTTGGCCGGATCGGCCACCGAGACCAACCCCAGCTTGGCCTGGGCACCCTCGTAGGTCACCGCCATCTGGGTGCCGTCGGGGCTGAGCACATGGCAGCTGACACAGTGGCCGTAGTTGTTGTTGCCGTAGAACGCCTCCGGATGGTCGTTGCCGAAGATGATCCGGTAGACCCCCACGTTGGTGGTGGACCAGTAGTAGATCGAGCCGCTGGCATCCAGCCGCGAGACGTGCATCGTGGAGGGCGCCTCGGGCTCCAGCACGGCGCTGTCGGCCACCGGCGTGTCCCCGTCCATCGAATAGGCAAGCCCGGCCAGTTCGACGGTGGTCGCCGAGCCGGCATTGCCGTTGGCAATCGCGCGCCAGACCGACTCCTCGGCCTCCCAGGAGACCTGGTCGGTGATCACGTCGATGTGGGTCACCAGGCTACGGAAGCGCAGGCGGTAGAGGTTGGCGGTGGGGCCGGCGTCCCACATGAAGGTGATGCCGGCGGTGTTGCGCGGGATTCGCACCCCGTCGAGGGGGTACAGCAGGGTCGGAGCGTCCTCCGCGCCGACCTCGGCATCACCGGTAAACAGCTCGTCGACGCCCTCCGGAAGGGACTCGTCGATCTCGGTCGTGCTGTAGAGCACCGTCATCTCGGTCTCGCCGGTGACCCCGAGGAAGCTGGCCCGGATGATGGTGATCCCACCCATCTGGTCCGTGGAGGTGTAGCCGCCCACCTCGTCGATGGCGCCCAGGGCCAGGTTGGTGGTCTCCCAGGCGGCCAGGGCCGTCTCCTCGACGTCGCCGTTCTTGCGCGTGATCCGGGCGAGGAACTCGACCTCGGCGGGCTCACCTGGCGAGCAGGTGACCGTCATGTTGGCCGGAAAGACCTCCACGCTCTCGACCGGCGAGATGAAGGTCCCGTCCGAGCTGCCGGGGCAGGCCTCCAGCAGAACGGAGCCAGCCAGCAGCGCCAGCGCGCCAGCCATCAGGATGTGGGTTGCTTTGCGTCGCACGGTCATCCCCTGTGTGCGAAGTAACTGACCACGATCGCCATGCCGGGGCGCGGCACAGCGTAGCGGTCGAAGACGATGGCGTTCAGCCCGATGTCGTAGGCCCAGCCGTCGGACGCCCGCTGTGGGATCAGCACGCCGTCGACGGTGACCTCCAGGCTCTCCACATCCGGCTCCTTGCTCAACGCGAAGGTGTCCTGCATTCCCAGCACAGCCAGTCCAATCTCCTCGAGCAGCGGGGTCCAGTCGTCCAGGCAGATGGACCCGTCGAAACCATCGGAGAGCCGGGCGCCGGCCAGATAGCGGCTGCCGGCCTCGGCCGAGGAATCGGCGGTCAGGCAGCCGTAGGGTTCGTCGCCGACGATGGCGTGGATCCGGAAGCGCTCGGGATCCGGTACCAGCTCGGTGAGGTCCGACATCACGGTCAACACCTCGGTGCTGCCGTGATCGTCCTCGTCGCTGACCACCACGACCTCGAGGATGGCGTCCTCGCGGAAGAAGCCCCCGTTGTGGCCGGCATCGACGGCCTCGGTCATCGCCAGCTCCAGGGCCTCGAACCCCAGTTCGTGCTTGCTGCCCTGGGTACCGACCGCGGCGTTGGTCACGAAGGCCGTCGCCAGGTCGGGCGTGTCGGGTCCGAGCACCGCCGGATCTCCCTGCAGCCGACCGCGGTGCTCGGGGTCGTCCAAGTCGGTCGTGATGACCCCCAGCCGGAAGTCGGCGACGGTCTCCTCGAACATCGATGTGATGCCGGCGAACGCCTCACCGAGCCGTTCCTGTTCGCCGCTCATGGTGCCCGAGTTGTCGATCACCCACAGGATATCGACGCCCGAGTCGTCCGATCCCTGCTGGAACTCGTCGGTGTACAGGACCTGTTCGACCGCGTATTCCTGACAGCCGGAGCCGGCCGCCACGAGCAGGGCGAGGGTCGAGGAAATGGCCAGGGCGTTTCGGTGGACATGCATAGAGGATGAATCCTACGGTCCAGGTCGAGTTCGGTTCAATGATAGGATCGGCGTCATGAAACGACTATCGATTTCCCTGGTCGCGCTCGGGTGCTTGCTGAATGGCGGCTGCGACCCGGCCACCATCGGGGCCGACACCGTGGACACCGCGGCTTTCCTGCGGGTCGAGGCGGGGCACCTCTGGAATTTCGGCTACGACATCGGCGAGACCTGGCCCGAGGCGGACTCCCTGCAGCTGTTCCTGCGATCCGGCGACGCGGACGGCGAGGACGACGAGGCTCCGGGCGTCCCCTTCGGTTTCTCGGCGGGGGTCGAGGACCAGGAGCCGGAGGACGTGCTCGGGGCTCGCTTCGAGGTGGACGCCGACGGCGCCGTGTTGCTCACCGAGGTGTTCGACTTCGAGGGCGCGGTCTCGATTTTTGATCCGCCCCCGGTGTTCGGCCCGTCCTCCTGGGAGGTGGGCGACACCGTCAGCAGCGACACGCAGCTGGACGGCAGCTCGATCACCTTCCAGGTCACCCTGGCCGACAGGGGCGAGCACGAGGTCTACTACGGCATGTTCCCGGACGTGGCCCACCTGGTGGTCGACGACGGCGGCGCCACCGCCCTGGGCGGCGACTGGTGGCTGGCGGCGGACGTGGGTCCGGTCCGGCTCCAGACCGTCGACTACACTCTCCCCGAAGCGGAGCTCGTGACCTACCGCTAGGAGTCCATGGTGAACGCCTCGTATCCGCCTGACTGGCTGCTCCTCTGTGCCCTCGGGGCCGTGTTCGCCTGGGCGGCGCACGGCTGTGTGGGGGTCAAGTACAACCCCGATCCACCCGACGACGACGACGCGACCGGCGACGACGACAGCGCTGGCGACGACGACAGCGCGGGTGACGACGATACGACCGGCGACGACGACGCCGTCGACGACAACGCCTGCGACGAGGGGGTGTCGTCCGCCGAGTGGATGATGTTCGTCCTCAAGGATGCGGATCAGAACCCGGTGGTGGGCGCGAGCTGGAAGATCGTCGACATGGACGCGGAGACGGGGGTCGTCGACGACGCCGCGGCCGCCGAGGGCGTCACCGAGGAGGACGGGGTTTTCCAGGCGGCGCTGGACTGCGCCGATGGGTGGATGCAGCTGGAGGTCTCGGCGGGAGGTTTCGCTACGCTGCACGCCTACTTCCGTGTCTCGACCACCCCGATCGGCCGCGTGGCGATGCTCGGCGACGCCCTCGGCGAGCAGGCGATTGCCGCCCATATCAGCGATCCGACCGAGGGCTTCCTGGCCGTGTACCATCTGACCCCCGAGGGTACCGGCGACCTCCAGAGCGAGGACGGCTTCACCGTCGACGACGGCAACGACCTGGTCCCCTGGGACGCCACCGACAACCTGGGGATGTGGCTGTTCGACGGCGCGTCCGGAGCCTCGTCCTTCGGCGTCTGGTACGTGGACGCAGACATGCCGGATCAGACCGCCGTCGCCGCGCTGCGTTACGAGGACGCCAGCGATGGCGAGGTGACCCTGCTCAACGCCCCGGTCTGGAGCTGGAACGGCGCGGGCGCCCCGGATATCCCCGAAGGCACCCACATCACCGTCTGGTACGTGCCCGGGGGTGGGGACGCGGAGTAACCGACGCTCGGAGGTGGCTGCGATGGCGGTCGGACGACTCCCCACCCTGCTGGCCGCGCTGGCCCTGTCGCTCGCCCCGCTGGCCTGCGATCAGGCCTCGGACGACGACGACGCGACCGGCGACGACGACAGCTCCGGCGACGACGACGACAGCTCCGGCGACGACGACGACAGCTCCGGCGACGACGACACCACGGCCGATTCGCTGCGGATCCTCTCCGCCGTTCCCGCCGTCAACGCGGTGGACGTGCCCGTGGACGGAGCCCTGAGCGTCACGTTCACGGCGGATGTGGATCAAGACACCCTGACCGCCGACAGCGTGCTGCTGTCCACGAGGCAGGCGGGGTTCCTGGACGTCGCGCTGGCCTATGACGCGGACTCCCGGATGCTGACGGTCACACCCGAGGTCAATCTGCGGCCCGGGGACCGGCTGCGGCTGACCCTGACCCCGGCCGTCCGCGACACGGCGGGCGAGGGTATCGTGACCGCGGTGGACGGGGACTCCCTGCAGGTGGGGACCTCACTGGGCTACTGGGCCACGGCCCTCGCCGATGAGGCGATGCTGCAGCCTGGGCCTGGCTGGGAGTCGGTGGAGGCCGACCGAACCATCACCGCGCGTTACGGCGACGTGGACAACGACGGCTGGCTGGACGTGGCCGTGGCCAGCGGCGAAATGGAGGATGAGGACCCGGTGCGGGTCTACTACAACGACCACGGCGCCCTCGGTACCGCGGCCGGCTGGACCAGCGGCCCGGCGGCGATCCATTTCGGCGTGGACCTGGGCGATGTGGATCGGGACGGCTGGCTCGACATGGCGACCGGTAAACGGGACGGCGAGACCGAACTGTACGTCAACGACGGTCAGGGGTCGTTTCCCTCGCTCCCGGGGTGGGCCTCGACGACCCGCTTCATCACCCGCAGCGTGGCCTTCGGTGACGTGGACAACGACGGCTGGTTGGAGCTGGCGACGGCCAACACCTATGCTGACATCGAGGAGGAGAAGCACGCGGACGGGTTCAACGAGGTCTTCGGCAACGACGCTGGCGAGCTCTCCGGCGACCCGGTCTGGCAGAGCGAGGACGACCGCTTCAGCCGGATGGTGATCTGGGCCGACATCAACGGCGACGGCCTCGACGACCTGTGCTTCGCCAACATGTGGGAGGGGCAGAGCGTCTACTACAACCGGGGCGGCGGCTTCCCGCCGACTGCGGACTGGCAGTCCGCGGACGAAGATCAGACCCGCTACATCGCCGTCCACGATTTCGACCGCGACGGGTGGCTGGACCTGGCGGCCTGCAACGAGTCCGGGTACGCCTGCATCTATTTCAACCTCGGCGGCGAGCTCGAGACCGTGCCGTCCTGGGAGTCGGGCCAGTACCGCAAGGCGGTCTCGGTGGCGGCCGGAGATCTGGATGGGGACGGCTGGCCGGACCTGGTGTTCGGCCACGCCTGGGAACACACGGAGCCCTTCGACGGGACGCTGAACACCAAGACCGCCTATCTCAACCAGGGCGGCACGTTCGGCAGCGAGCCCGACTGGACATCGGCCAACGCGGGCAACACCTGGGGGCTGGCGCTGGGGGACGTGGACCGGGACGGTGACCTGGACCTCTTTGCCGCCGAACGTAACGACGGGGACGCGGGGGCGCCGAACACGCTCTACCTGTCGCTGTAGTCGATCAGGCGATTCCCGTGGGCGGGACGCGGGTCAGGTCCAGCTCGATCTGGGGGAGCCCGTGGCGACGGCGGCTGTCGTTGACCATCGCGCAGGTCGCTACACATTTTGCGTCTTCGAGGACCGGCGGCTTCTCCCGGGCGTCGACGAACAGCCGCCGTGCCTGCATCTGCTTCTCGCCGTTCCAGACCGCGTCGAATCCCAGCTCCACCAGGTCGCCGAAGGTGAAGGCGTGGCCCATGCCGTCGGAGCAACAGGCGCGCACGTGGCCGTCGTAGGTCACGTTGATCGCCTTGTAGAACCAGTAGCAGGTGTGGGGCGGCTCGCCGGCGATGATCTTCTTCCAGGTCTCCGGCCGGACGTCGTTGAGGCTGAGGCGATCGGCCCCGCTGCCCACCACCATCCGCTTGACCTCCTCGACCTGGTGCAGGCTGTGGTCGAAGATCAGGAACTGCCAGTCGGTGAACGGCGTCGAGCTGCCCAGGCGCTGCTTGATGTCTGCCAGGGAGCGCAGGTTCAGCAGGCACTTCTCCAGGCTGCCCTTGATCCGGTACTTCTCGTAGACCTCCTGGGTCGTGCCGTCGATGGAGCAGATCAGATAGTCCAACCCGGCCCGCACCACCTCCTCCAGATCGTGGTCGTCGCAGCTCTGCAGGTTGGTGGACATGGTGGTCGCCACACCGTGGTAGTGGCAGTACGAGACCATCTCGCTGATGTGCTTGTTGATGAACGGCTCGCCGGCTCCGTCCAGGCGCACCATGATCAGGTCGTCGCGCAGGTGGTCGAAGATGCGCTTGAACGAGGCGAACGACATCATCCCGTTGGGCAGCTCGTTGTCACCGGCCCCGGTCCGGCAGTAGGGGCAGCGCACAGAGCAGATGTTCGTGGGTTCCAGGTGGAGGACGTAGGGTTTGCCGCGCACGCGCACGGCGCGGGTCCGCGATTCGCGCTCGACCCGGGCCGCGTTGAGCAGCTTGCGGGGCGTCAGGTAGCGGTGGATCCGCGGCCACAGCGCCCCGATGTACTTGCGGCTGGTCTCCCCCTCGGACAGGGCGTACTTCTTCTTGCTGAACGCCCGCACGCCGCTTCCTCCCGCAGAAATGCCGCCCCCGCACCGGATACGCGAGTCGACGCATTCCTAGCTGCCCACGTCGCCGAATGTCAACGGGTATCGGGGGCGTCGCGCTGGCAGGCTCCGGCTTGTTAGGCTGGGCGGTCACGGCGATCCGATCGCCCGGCGATGACGGCGAGGTCCAGTGTCAGCGATTCCCCCGCGGCTGCCAGCACGGCTCGGAGACATCGCCATGCAGGCGATGGCGCGGCTGTTCGTGCCCCAGATCCAGCTGGTGATCGACTTCCGCGGTGGCCTGGAAGGGGACCGGCTGCTGCGGGCCCTGCGCCTGCTGCTGGACGCCGAGCCCGTGCTCGGCTGTCGTTTTGTACCCCGCTGGATCGCCCCCTACTGGCAGCGCCTGGCAGCCGACGAGATCGACGACGAGGCCCTGCTGGAGTCGGCGGACGCCGAGGGAGCGGCCCGGGAGCGCGCGACCCAGACCTTCCTGGGGGCCGACCTGGCCGGCGATCAGGGACCCCAGGTCCGGGTCTTGTGGTTGCGGGGCGGCAGCGGTGACCGCCTAGTGATCAAGGCGCATCACCAGGCCATGGACGCGGGCGGAACCAAGGCTCTGGCCTACCGTCTGGCGCGTCTCTACCGGCGTCTCGGCGACGAACCCGACCTGGTGCCGATCCCCAATCTCGGCTCGCGCAGCATGTGGCAAGTCTACCGCCAGTTCCCGTCCAGGGCCTGGCTGGGCATGTTCCGCCGCTACCTGGTGGATGCATGGCAGAGCAGGGTGCCGCGGCGCAGCATGCGGCTGCCGATGGGACGGGACAAGGCCAAGGGGCCGCCCCGGTTCCAGGTCCTGCACGTCGGTGGACCGCGGCTGCAGCGGCTGCGCGAGAACCCGGCCGGCGCCACCCTGAACGACGTGTTCGCTACCGCGGTGCTGCGGGCGGTCGCCAGGGCCAGCGGTTGGCGCGGCGCGGGAACGGTGCGCTACGTGGGCACCGTCGACCTGAGACGCTACCTGCCGAGGCGCGAGGCGGACGGTCTGTGCAGCTTGAGCTCCTTCATGTTCCCCCGGCTGGGGCCCGAACTCGGAGGCCGCTTCGAGGACACGCTGCGCCGGCTCAAGGGGGTCACCGACGAGCTCAAGGCGGACCACTTCGGCCTGGGTTTCAACCTGGGCAGCTCGCTGGTGGCGTGGGCATTCCCCGCGGCGGTGATCGAGCGGGTTCTATTCTGGGTCCTCGACCGGGGTCGTCGGCGCGGCACGATGGCGCCGGTGTTCACCAACATGGGTCCCATCGATGCCCTGCGCCTGGACTTCGGCACACCGGAGGTGGACCACGCCCACCTGGTGGTGCCCGTGGCCTTCCCGGATCTGCTCGCCGTCGGTCTGTCGGGCTTCCGTGGCCGCCTGACCCTGAGCGCTGGCCATTTCGAGCCTGCGCTGCCCGCCGAGCAGCTGTCGCGGTTGTTCCGCTGGGTGGACGAGGAGCTGCCGAGCTAGGCGCCGCGGGTGTGGAAGCCGCTCTCGTCGATGCCACGGATGCGGTAGTCGGGGTCGTTACGGAAGCTGCAGAAGATCGCCCCGAACGCCGCGGCCACCTTGGCCATCATCGCCTTGTCTCGGTACAGTGCGGTCAGCTGCCGCTCGAGCTGGGGTTTGTTGTCGGCGTCGAACCGGTCGCGGAACAGACCGTCCAGATCGTCCGGTTCGGTGCCCTTGGTCACCCGCTCGATCGCTCCCCCCTGGGTGTAGCGCATGACCTCCATCAGGGCTTGTAGCTGCTCCGATCTACCCCGCACGTGGTAGTTGAACAGGTGGACCAGGATCCGCATCGACTCCTCGACGCTCGCCGAGCACAGCGCACCGAACAGCCGTTCGGTGGCCGGGTCGACCCGATCCAGCTCTGCTCGCCGCAGCATGGACAGGAAGACCGCGTTCTTGGACAGCTGGTAGAGGCGATGGGCGCCGTTGATCTTGCCGGGCACGTGGTGGGGCGTCTCCACATGCTCCAGCTGCGCCCGGGTGGCGAACAGGACCTCGAACACCTGCTGGAAACCGTCGACTGCCGTGGAGGTGTCCCACAGGTCGACCCGCAGGTCGAAGGTGTTGTCCAGCCGATCCGCCAGCTTGAGCCGCACCAGCTCCGGCGTGTCCTGGGCGCGCTCGAGGATGCGGCCGAGGTAGGTGTGGTAGCGCTCCGCCGAGCTCTTGGTGTGCACGACGATGTGGTCGTTGAGCCGCTGGGAGTCATCCTCGGGTAGCTGACCCAGCAGCTCGTGGTAACGATCCTCGAGCCCTTGCCAGCGGTCGGGATCGAACTGGGAGGCGTGGATGTCCTCGAGCTTGTCGTGTAGCAGGGCGGCCATCAGCTCCAGGGTCGGGGCGTCCCCCATGGTGCGGTCGAGGATCGCCATCACCCGGATCGGGTGCAGCACGGCCGCCGGACCGAGTCGGCGGCGGGTCTCGCCGTACGCGTCGCGCAGGTAGTGCAGCGACCCCAGCATCAGCTGCTCCTGCTCCCGGGGTAGCCGCCGCGGGATCACCTGACCGAGCACCGCCCGCCAGTTGATGGGATCGCCGGACAGCTGGTAGTGCAGCACCGCCGACAGGTTGAGGAACTCCTGGGTGGTCAGCACCGGTCGCATGGGCACCCGCCGCGTCTGTGGGGAGATCGGGACGAACCGCGTAGGCCGACGGTATCAGGTTCGGCAAGGAGCCGACAGGGGGTATGATGCGCCGGCTGGGAGGATGCCAGTGCCCTCGCGCTCGCCGATCTGGATCTTCGCCGTCGCCACCGCCGCGTTGGCGACGGCGGACTGTGATCGGGAGCAGCCGGCGGGCGACGATGACGACAGCGCAGTCGACGTGACGCTGGCCATCGACGCGGTGGAGATCGAGGTCAATCCGGCGAACGTCCTGTCGGCCTTCGTCCGCTGGCAAACCGAGGTGCCGGCGACCTCGCGGGTGGACTACGGCGAGGGCGGTGTGGCCCGGTTCACGGTCGAGGACGGCACCCTGGTCACCGACCACGAGCTGTTCGTGTTCGGCCTGCACCCCAAGAGTGCGGTCACCCTGTGGATCCGCTCGACGGCGGCCGATGGGACCGAGGGCGTCGAAGAGGTCCAGCACACCAGCCCTGCGCTGCCCTTCGACGAAGCCTCCTTCCAGGTGACGGTGTACGAGGGCGACGCGATCCAGCCGGGCTGGACGCTGATCAACCAGATGGTCGGCGCGATCGTGGCGCCGACCATCGCGATGATGATCGACGAGCAGGGAAAGCCGGTCTGGTACCACCAGCTGGAGGGCGAACCCACCTTCGGCGACGTCCAGGTGACGCTGATCGACGGCCAGTACGTGCTCGTCGGCGGCTGCGTCCCCCCGTCGACCCACCCCGTGATGGTCGATCTCCGGGGTCAGCTGGTCTGGGAGGGACCCCAGCAGGCGGCGCAGGCCTACGGCAGCGGCGCGATGCACCACACCCTGCAGCGGCTGGACAACGGCGACTTCCTGACCATGACCTACGACCTGCGAGACGGCGTCATGATCGACGTGATCGAGCAGTTCGACGCCGACCTGGAGCCCGTGTGGAGCTGGGACGCGGGTGAGCACGTGCCCGAGGCCACCGAGATGCACCTGCACGGCAACTCGGTGACCGTGGACCTGTCGCGGGACGTGGCCTACTTCCACGCCCACCAGCTGGGATTGCTCTACCAGATCGATCGCGGCGACGGCGGGGTCAACTGGACCTTCGGCGACGGCGGGGACTTCACCATGCTCGGTGATCCCGCCCATCCCTGGCCCCAGTACGCCCACGCCGCCGAGTTCCTGGACGACGGCCACCTCCTGGTCCACGACAACGGCGACAGCGAGACCCGGGGCTTCACCCGCGCCGCCGAGTACGAGCTGGACGAAGACGCCATGACCACCCGGCTGGTGTGGGAGTACCCGGGGGGGCTGGATGACTTCTGGTACAACTACGCCTGGGGGGACGCCGACCGGTTGGACAACGGCAACACCCTGATCACCAGCGGCTCGATGATCCCCTGGGACAGCCAGAGCCGGCTGCTGGAGGTCACCCCGGACGGCGAGGTCGTGTGGGAGGTGTGGATCGGCACCCCCGAGGGCGGCCTGGCCGGTGCCTATATGGCCGAGCGGATACCCGTGTTGGTCCCGGAGTTGTAGACCCCGCGGCCCGGGGAAGCGGCTTCGCGCATGATCGCTCCGGGGCGGCTCAGTCGACGATCCGTCCGATGTGGTCCCGCAGACCGGTCGGGTCGGGGCGCGGCGGGGCGGATACGGGCCGGGTGAGCCGGGCCATCAGACGGCGGTGGAGAGCCTCGGCGTCGGCATCGTCCTTCAGGCGGTTGCGGGTGCGGCTGGCCAGGGCCGAGATGGCCCCGCCGGAGATGCCGAAACGGGCGCCGAGTTCGGCCAGGGTGGCTGCGGTGTGGTCTCGGCAGACCATCATGCAGACCATCCGTGGCAGGTTGAGGCGGCCTCGGGCGCTGGCCATCAGCTCCGCCGGCTCCAGGTCGAAGGCGTCGAGGGCGGCGTCGATCACCTCGTCCACCGTGCGCGCCCGCAGCTGTCGGGCGCCTGCCAGCTGGCGATCGCCATAGCGCGGATCCGTGCGTAGCCAGTCCCGCCAGGCGGCCTCGTACGCCTCGTCACCCAGCAGTGGGCTCCAGGGATCGCCATCCAGCCGCCGGGCGGCCGCGACCTGCGCTGGCTCGTGGACGAAGGTGTCGAACCGGCGGCGCCCGGCCGGACCATCTCCGCCGAAGCGGGACCAGACCTCGCCGTCGGCGAGGAAGTCGGGCCGCGTTTCGCTCATGTACAGGCGGTGGCTGGACCACGGATACTCCCCCGCGGTCTGTACCCGACCCGCCTGCACCGGGAGCGCGTGCAGGTGGCGGACGAGTTCCAGCGTCATGACCCCGGGCTGGACCACCCTCGACCGGAAGCGGCCGTGGAACAGGGGGCCCTCGCCACCGTGTCGACGGTTGATCCGTTGGGTGTAGACGCCAGTGACGTGCCGCAGAGCCCGGCTGAGGGCGGCGGTGTCGTCCCGCACCAGCAGGTGATACCGATCGTCCAGCAGCACGAAGGCGGCCGTCCGCAGCGCCCACCGCTCGGCGCATTCGGCCACCAGCTCGACGAAGGTCTCCCGGTCCGTGTCGTCCTCGAACACCCGCACGCCGCGGAGGCCGCGATGGGTCACATGGTGCCACAGACCGGGTTCGATGATCCGCAGGGGTCTGGCCATGGGACGAGGGTATTTGCCGCCAATGCTGGGGTCAAGTCTAAGCTTACGCACGCATCGTCGGTCTCTCTCCTGGACTCCAGGGCGCCGGACTGGTTGGGAAAGGAGAAAGATTGGACCCGCCCCCAGGCGGGGCATCAGCTCGCGCGGCGCTTGAGCGAGATGGTCAGATCGAAGCGTGCCACCGGCTCGTCACCGAGCTTGTCGGGCACGGTGGCCACGACGTGGACCGTCTCCTCGACCCGCTCGTCGCTCTCCTCGGCACGCAGCACCAGCTCGCGCAGGATCTCACCCTGATCGCAGGTGAACAGCACGTCGCCCTCGGCACGCTTGAGGAACTCGGCGTGGAAGTCCTTGAACACGAACGCCACCTTGTTGCCCCGCTGCTGGATGGTCCGCATGGCGATCAGACCGCCCGCGCAGTCGGCGCCCACGCACAGCACGCCGAAGTACACGGAGTTCAGGTGGTTGCGGCTGCGGCGGCCGTGGGGAAAACGGAGCACGCAGTGGCTGTCGGTGAGCTCCTCGACCCGGGGACGGAGCCAGGCGATCAGGGGGATCTTCAGCCAGGTGAAGAAGCGCAGGTAGGCGGTGTCCTGGAGCGTCTGGATCATGATGCCGTGTCTACAACCAAGGATCCTCTGCGCAGCTGCCCCACGAGCCGGTCCCGCCGGCCTCGGCGGTCTCGGTGGCCGCGACCACCTCGTCGCAGCACGCGTGGTCGGCGAAGTAGGCCTCGATCGGCAGAGCGTAGCCCTCTTTGGCCAGCTGCAGGTTCACGAGCTTCCCGCCCAGGACCACGTAAGCTAACCCGCGGTCGTAGGTGCCCGTGCAGTCGCTGTCGAAGTGCAGGGTGACGGTCTGGCCGCCGATGAGCTCGTCGAGGCGCTCCGTGGCCTCGTCGTAGCCGCATTCGCCGGTCTCCGGGGTATCGATGCACAACATCCGGAAGCGATCGATCTCGCCCTCGGAGCCCAGCTCGACCGGTGGATCGACGTCGAAGGTGTCTCCGTCGATCACCCGGACGACGGAGACCTCGATCGGCTCGCGGCACTCGCTCTCCGCGGCGCCTGTGCAGGGGTGACCGGCGCAGCCGGCGATGGCGAGGGAGGCCAGCAGCGAGGCAGCGAGTGTCAGCCGGGCCATCGACCTAGAAGCGCCAGTCGATGGCGACCTTGAGCTTGTGGATCGGGTCGAGCTTGCCGTCGAGTTCGTCGGTGATGACCTCGGGCTGATCCAGGTCGTTGACCAGCTCGTAGCGGCCATAAATGCTGACCTTGCCCGGCAGGCGGAAGCGCAGCTGGGCGTAGGCGGTGCCGTAGTGGTCGCCGTAGGTGTCCGACTGGCCCTGGTAGATCTTGGCCCGCAGCGCCAGGTACATGAAGTTGGTGATGTCCCACATCATCTTGCCCCACACGTACTGTGAGGTCTCGAAGCCATCGTCGACCGACGAGGCGTCCTCCCACGAGGCCCGATAGAACACCTGGAAGGTCAGCGGCTCGAACGGCATCACCCGCATGCCGGTGCCGATGTAGAGCTTGGCGCCCGCGGGCTCGTCGTCCCCGTAGGTGTCGTAGCTCTGCTCGCGCCCTCCGGCGGCCAGGTCCTTGTCCCGCATGCTGCCGAGCACGTCGATGCCCAGCCACGGCAGCGGATCCACGTCGACGCGGCCCTCCACGTAGAGGTTGGCCATGTCCAGGGACATGCGGTACCACAGGTCGCCCTTGGCCCGCAGCCGCAGCCACGGCAGGGGCTGGAACACGGCCTTGACCTGGGGACCCAGCTCGTCGACATCCCGCTTGCCGCCGGGAATCAACTCGGCCTCGTCGTCGATCTTGCCCAGCTCGTCGGGCTCGGACCGGCCGCGGCTGTGGGGGTTGTCGAACTGGGTGCCGTAGTAGCGGAACGCGACGCTGATCTCCGACTTGAGTGGGTTGAAGATCCACTCTCCGCGGCCGGCGAAACCGCCGGTGTCGGTCACCGCCACCTCGGCGAGCATGTCCACCAGGCCGATCTGGAACGCCATGTCGGCGCCGAATGCGCCGTAGAGCGGCCGGTTGGGGATCGGATACCCGGTGAAGTCGAAGTCGTACTGCTTGACCGCATGGCCGATCCAACCGGTGACACCGATGTGGGAGCGGCTGGAGAAGCGGAAGGTGGAGTTCAGCCCGATCAGCTCCTCGCGGTAGACGTTGGGGAAGCGGGGATAGGTGACCTCTTCGGCCCCGGTCGTGGTGTAGTCGTTGGGGCTGAGGTCGGCGTAGTACAGGTCCTGGGGGTTGATCGAACCGAACAGGGTGAACTCCAGCACCTTACCCTTGGGCAACAGCAGGTTCACGCGCCCGGCAAGACCCAGCAGCCGCTTGGGCACCGAGTAGGAGTCGTAGTTCTCGTAGTCCTCGTAGATCTTCAGGTCCGAGTAGAACCCGTGGGCCCGATCACGGTCGGTGACGTCGAACACCAGCCGCTGGCCGAAGCCCGCCTTGTAGTGGCCGGCGATGATCGAGAACCGGTCCTGATAGACGGCGGCGTGGACTCGCTCGAGGGAGACCTTGGGTCGTTTGCCCTCGATCAGGACGTCACCCGCGCCGTATTCGACCCCGTAGATGTCCTCCTGCTCGGCCACGATCACGCCGGCCTCGAGCCACTTCATGGCCTTGATCCGGCCCTTGAGGTAGAGCACCGGGAAGGTCTCGTCGTTGAACTGCTCGGTCATCCGCGCGGCGACGCTGCCTTTCACCGGCAGCGGCTTGGCCGCGTCCTCGTCGACATAGATGAAGGACCGGCACTGGGCGTAGACCGGGCGGCCGAGCAGCTCCCGCAGCTGGCCGGCGCGATCGAAGGGCCGCGCATCGCGGCTGGCGATGATCTCGTCGGCCATCTCGTAGGTGACGTCGGGCAGCTTCTGCAGCGACTCGCGGTCCGCCTCGTTGATTTCCAGCGGATTCCAGAGCAGATCGAGGAGCTGGTTGCGCATCTCCTCCCCGATCTCGCCGTTGTGCTCGAGTTCGTAGATCTCGGCCTCGGTGGCGACCAGGATCTGGGTGCCGTAGTCGAAGCCGACCAGCAGCGGCAGGGTCAGCGACAGCCCTGCCAGCGGCAGCAACCGGCGCGCAAGGATTGGGACGCGGTGTCTCATCATCTCCCCGGGTCCCTTCCCCTACGGGCAGGCGGCGTTGGTGGCGCCCGGCGTACCGCCGAGCTGCGAACAGATGGAGAAGTCGGCGGCCGAATCACCGCTGTCCTGGCCGTCCGGGATCCGCGCGAGCGACTCGTCGTTGCTCGGCTTGGCGGCCCAGGTGGCGGCCAGCTGGCCGGGCTCGTCCTCCATCAGCTCGTCGTTGTTGTCGCCGTACACGACCCCGTCCTCGAAGGTGCCGAAGCCGTCGGAGAGGTGGACCGCATCGCCGTTCGTGCCCTGACCGAAGTCCAGGGTGCCCTGCACGTCGGCGTTGACCACGTACTCGCCACCGATCAGCAGGAACCCGCCGCCGCTGACGATCGGGGGCGGGTCGTCCGGGATGGTCAACGTGCCCGAGGCCGAGGTCGGATCGCCCTTGTACCAGCGCACGACCCAGCCGGTCAGGTTCGCGTCGTTGGGGCCGGCGTTGTACAGCTCGATCCACTCGTGGCCGCTGTCGTCGCCGTCAGGGTTGGCCAGGAACTCGTTGACCACGATCATCACGTCCTCGGCCGGGTCGCCGTCTGCCGGGATGATGCCGCAGCAATCCTCGTTCGCCGCCCCCGGGGTGGCGTTCTCGGCCTCGCAGAGGCAGAAATCGGCGGCCGAGTCGTCGGTGTCGTCGCCGTCGGGGAAGCGCGCCAGGGTGCGCCCGGAGCCCGGCTTCTCCGCGATGGTGACCGCCACGTGGCCCGGCTCGTCCTCCACCTCGTCGGCGTTGTCGTCGCCGTACGCCATGCCATCGGCGAAGTCGCCGCCGCAGTCCAGCAGCCACAACGCGTCGCCGTGGGTGCCCTGGCCCATGTCCAGCTCGACGCTCACGTCGGTGTCCGGGACCGCCGCATCACCCACCAGCAGGAAACCGCCCGCGGCGATGGTGGTGTCCGAGGGCAGTACGGCGCTGCCGGGGCTGCTCATGTCCGACTTGTACCACTCGATGGCCCAGCCGGAGACGTCGACCTCGGCCGCACCCGTGTTGACCAGCTCGACCCACTCGTAGCCGGTGTCGGCGCCGTCCGGATCCACCAGCACCTCGTTGATCCGCACCGGGGCGCTGGCTGCGTCACACTGGCCGCCGCCTGCCTGGCACTCGGCGTTGGAGCCACCCGGGGTGCCGCCCGCCAGGGCGCAGATCCGGAAGTCATCGGCCGAGGCGTCGGTGTCGGCGCCGTCGGGGACCCGCGCCAGGGTCTCGTCGTTGCCCGGCTTGGGCGCCACCGAGGTGGCCGCACCGCCGGACTCGTCGAAGATCCCGTGCTCGTTGCCCTCGTCGCCGTAGACCAGCGCGTCGCGCAGGTTGCCCTCGCAGTTGATCAGGTGGATGCCGTCGCCGTCGGCGCCGTTGCCCAGGTCCAGATCGACCTCGATGTCTGGTGCGGGCGACATCAGTTCGCCCCCCAGCAACAGGAATCCACCGGCGGGGATGACGCTATCGGCCGGGAGGCGGGCGTCGTCGTTGGGATCCTCGGGGTCGGACTTGAACCACGCCACCGACCAGCCGGACGCGTCCGCGTCCTGGTCGCCAGAGTTGTACAGCTCGATCCACTCCAGTCCGGTGTCCTGGCCGTCCGGATTGACCATGACCTCGTTGACCACGACGGACAGGTCGGCTTCGCAGGGCTCGTCGGGTGTGGGGCACCCGTTGAGGAACAGCGACAGAGCCAGCAGGGCAAGGAGTGTGTGCGTGCGCATGGAGCCTCCGTGGGCCGGGTCGACCGGTCTGAGTCCTCTACACCAGACCATCGCCCATGGCCAGGGTTATAGCGTCGCGCGCGAGGCGATTGACGAAGGCAGCGGCTATGTGCACGATCCCGGTTCATCCGTGCGAGAGCCGGGAGGCATCATGTCCACTCCGACCTTCATCGACACCCTGTTGCTGCTGGCCCTGCCCGCGTCCGGCAAGTCCGAGGTGCGCCGCTTCATGCTGCACACCCCCCGCGAGCAGCGCATCGACACCTACCACATCAGCGACACCGTCCAGCTGGACGACTTCCCCTACGTGCACTACTTCCGCTGCATCGACGAGGAGCTGGGCAAGCGCGGTCGCGGGATGGAGTTCTACAAGGGACCCCGGGAGCGTTTCCTCCACCTGGAGGACTGGGGAACCCTGCTGCAGCTGGTCAACGACGACTACGCGGTGATGATCGACCCGTCGAAGCCCACGCCCGCGGCGGATCCCGAGGCGTTGTTCGCCCGCATCGACGCGGCCCGTGGCCGGGTCGGCGCTCCCGCGGTGTTCGCCGGCCTGGACGCTACCCTCAAGGGCGAGCTGGCCACCGCACTGCAGGGGGAGACCGACCGGTTGGTGGGCGAGCTGTTCGGCAACAAGCCCGATCGGATGGACGACAAGACCCTGGTGATCGAGTTCGCCCGTGGCGGCCCCGAGAACTCCACGATGCCGATGTCCAAGCCCTACGGCTACGGCTGGAACCTGTCGCAGCTCGCGCCCGAGCTGCTGGAGCGGGCCGGCATCCTGTACATCTGGGTCACCCCCGAGGAGTCGCGGCGCAAGAACATCGCCCGCTGTGATCCGGACGATCCGGGCAGCATCTTGCACCACAGCGCGCCGGACACGGTGATGCGCAACGACTACGGCTGCGACGACATCGAGCACCTGCTCGGGGCGTCGGACGTGGCGGACACGATCCGGATCGAAGCCCACGGCCGCAGCTATCACCTGCCCATCGCTCGCTTCGACAACCGGGTCGACAAGACCACCTTCGCCCACGACGAGCCCGAGACCTGGTCGGAGGCCGACAAGTCCGCCCTCCACGAGGGGCTCGTCGGACCGATGCAGGCGCTGTGGGAGGCCTACGCCAAGCTGCACTCCTAGTCGGGGAGCAAGGGTGCCACGACGGTGGGCCGCCCCGACATCTTGTCCGGCCGTGTCCTCTCCACCGGCATGTGCCTGAGCGCGAACTCGTAGGCGTTGCGCCAGCAGATCTTGTCCACCAGCTCGTCCACCCCGATCTCGCCGATCATCCGCGTGTGCCGCACCGAGTGCAGCAGCCGCGCCAGATCCTCGGCCAGCCGGTCGAAGTCCAGCACCGTGGCGTAGCGCGGGATGGGGTGCATCACCCCGTCGTAGTCGGTGCCGAAGCACAGGCAGTCCCAGATCCCGCGGCGCTCGGAGGCCGGCAGGCGGTCGTCGAGCATGACCGCATCGACGAAGCCCAGCAGCTGGCCGAACAGCACCCGGTCCCACAGGTGGTCCGGGACCTGCACGCCGGGGGCCACGCCCGCCACCCGGCGGTCGAAGATCACGCCGATCAGCCCCCGGCTGGCCAGCACCATCCGGACGTCCTCGTCGCAGAGGTTGAGGCCCCAGGCGTTGTATCCGCCGCAGAAGTGGTGGTCGGTCTCTTGCGGGGTATTGGCCTCGAGTTCCTCCAGGGTGGCGATCCCCGAGTAACCCACGTGACTGGCGATCACCGGCAGCAGCTGCGCGTCGCCCCGATCGGCGGCCGAGCGTGTGGCCCAGCGCTCGTTGTATGGCCCGATCACCTCGGCGTAGTACTCCCGCCGGGTCCGTGGACTCATGTGCTTGGTATCCAGCAGGATCCTGCGATCGCCCCGGTCGTGCAGCGCGGCGTCGAGATCCAGCAACTCGCGGACGATGCGCAGACCGCGATCGCCCTCGCGCTCGAAACCCTCGTACATGCGCTTGTTCTGGTCCATGGCGAGGCGGGCCGCGGCGGGCAGGCTGTGGGCGTGGCCACAGATGCCATTGTCGAAGTGGTGCGCCAGGGTCAGGAACAGCACGGGCTCGGGCTGGCGGCGCAGCGCCTCGATCCGGTCCTCGATGGTGGAGAGCGCCGCCGGCCCGGGCAAAAAAACGGCTGCGCTTGATCTCGGTCTCGTAGTCGTGGGTATTCGCCAGCGTCCGCATCCGGTGGTCCGTCTCACGTGTGCCACGGTCATCTATCTAGCAAAGGAAGGGATCGATCACTAGACTCTCTGGACTTCAATGGGGTGACCTGCATGCCCGCGCTGACCTTTGCCGACCTGATGAGCGTCGACCGCATCGAGGGGCCGACCGTGTCCCCGGACGGCCGCAGCCTGGCCTACACCACTGCCCGCCACGATCCGGTGGCCAACAAGGTCTCGCGGACGATCCGGCTGCTGGATCTGTCCAGCGGCGAGAGCCGCGAGCTGACCCCGGGACCGGGCAACCACTCCTCGCCGGGCTGGGCGCCGTGCTCGGACCGGCTGGCGCTGGTGAGCGATCGTGACGGCGAGCAGGGTGGGCAGCTGTGGGTGCTGCCGCTCGACGGCGGCGAAGCGCGCCGGATCACCTCCGGGTACGGGGGCGTGGGGAGTCCGGTGTGGTCGCCGGACGGCAGCCGGATCGCGTTCGCGCGTTCGGTGGTGGTCTCGGACGACTACCAGCCGAAAGCGGGAGCGACGGTGGACCCCAAGTCCGGTCCCGGCCGGGCCGAGGTGTTCGGGCTCGTCAACGAAAAATCGTCGGCCCGGGCCGCGGACGAGCTGCTCTATCGCCACTGGGACCACTGGAGGGACCGTCGCCGCAACCACCTCTTCGTGGTCGACGTGGCCAGTGGCGAGCTTGGCGACGTCACCCCCGGCGACCGCGACGCGCCGCCGATGGCGCTGGACACCGCCCGCGACTTCGACTGGTCCCCGGACGGCAACACGCTGGCCTTCGCGATGAATCCGGACGAGGTGGTGGCCCGCTCCACCAACAACTCGATCCACCTGCTGGCCCTCGATGGCATCCGGCCGGCGGGGGGGCCGCGGAACGTCTCGACCAGCGAGGCCTGCGATATCCACCCGCGCTTCACCCCCGACGGCAGGAGCTTGCTGTACCTGGCGATGGCGACCCCCGGGTACGAGGCCGACCGGCTTCGCATCAAGCGCCACGATCTCGCGACGGGCAAGACCACCACATACCTGGAGGATCTCGACCGCAGCCCCCACGGTTTTATCGTCGAAGCCAGCGGCGCCAGCGTGTTGTTCCACGCGCAGGACCGCGGCCGCCAGTCCATCTACCGCCTGGCGCTGGCCTCCGATTCGGTGCGACAACTCACCTGGGGAACCCACAACAACTTGGTGGGCCCCATCGCGGGCTCGGACGACATCGTGGTCGGCCGCCAGACCGCCACCCGCCCGCTGGACCTGTTCCGGCTGACCGCCGGTCCGGGGATCGAGCCCTTCGTGGACCGCGGCTCGCTCCCGAACACGGTGCCCGTCGACGTCCGAGCCAGCCTCGACCGTCTCACCGACAGCGGCGCCGCACTGGCCGGCGTGGAGATGAACGAGGTCGAGGAATTCTGGTACCAGGGCGCCCAGGGCGACCTCCAGCACGGTTTCCTGATCCAACCGCCGGGCTTCGATGCCAGCAAGAAGTACCCCTTGATCCTCTTGATCCATGGCGGCCCCCAGGGCGCCTTCGCCGACGAGTTCCACTACCGCTGGAGCGCCCAGATGTTCGCGGCCCAGGGCGCCGTGGTGGCCTTCGTCAACCCGACCGGATCCACCGGCTACGGCAGCGCCCTGACCGAGGCCATCTCCGGCGACTGGGGCGGAGCCTGTTACACCGATATCATGAACAGCGTAGATTATCTGATACAGCAATATGCCCATATCGATCCCGCCCGGTTGACTGCCGCAGGTGCCAGCTTCGGCGGCTTCATGATCAACTGGATCCTGGGCCACAGCGATCGTTTCGCCGCCCTGGTCTGTCACGACGGCGTCTTCTCCAGCCACACCATGGCCTACTCCACCGAGGAGCTGTGGTTCGAGGACCACGAGTTCGGTGGCCTGCCCCACGAGGAAGGCTCCGATCACCAGACCTTCGACCCCAGCCGCTACGTCGCCAAGTTCAAGACCCCGACCCTGGTGGTACACAGCGACAACGACTTCCGCTGCCCCATGTCCGAGGGCCTCGGCCTGTTCACCGCGCTCCAGGTCCTGGACGTCCCCTCCCGCTTCCTCCACTTCCCCGACGAAGGCCACTGGATCACCCAGCCGGCCAACTCCGAGGTCTGGTACCACGAGGTGGTGGGGTGGTTGATGCGGTGGGTGAAAGAGGCCTGATACCAGGTAGGGTGAGATAGGCAGGCTAGAACACCGATCAGTAACGGTACTGAGCCCTATCTTCCCCGGGGGGAT
>CAYTBN010000050.1:0-48491 GCA_964436045.1 uncultured Rickettsiales bacterium
CGTCGTCGTCGTCGTCGTCGTCGTCGTCGTCGTCGTCATCGTCGTCGTCGTCGTCCCCCGGTTCGCTGTCGTCGTCCCCCGCGACGTCGTAGTCCGTGCAACCCCATCCGGTGACGATCAGGGCCCCGGAGAGCAGAAAGGCCAGCAGGAAACGGACGCAGTCCAGACGCATGGAGACTCCCCTCTTACGTACCCGCGCCTATTCGATCATGGGGGCGGCCGGGGGTCAACGATTCCCTGGATCCGGGTGCCCTGGTCAGCTCACCTCGAGGCGGGAGAACAGGACCGAGCCGAGCAGCACCATCGCGACGCAGAACCCGCCGAGCACGGTGAAGTCGACCCACATCGGGAAGACGGACACCCCCGTCAGGGCTCCCCGTAGCAGGTCGACGCCGTAGGTCAGCGGGTCGGCGTAACAGGCCGGACGCAACCAGCCGGGCAGCCGGTCGACGGGGAACAGGGCACCGGACAGGAAGAAGATCGGGAACACGAAGAAGTTCACGATCAGCGAGAAACCGTGGAAGTCGTCCAGGATCGAGGCGAAGACGAGCCCCACCGAGACGAAGGCCGTGCCGATCAGCGCCATGGTCACCACGGTCACCAGCAGGTCCAGCGGGCCCGGGTGGATCTCGGCACCCAGCAGCACCGCACCGACGGCCACCACCGAACCCTGGAACACGGCCATCGTCATGCCGCCGGCCACCCGCCCCAGCAGGATCGAGAGCCGGCTGACCGGGGTGACCATGATCTCACGCAGGAAGCCGAACTGCCGGTCCCACAGCACGTGGAGCCCGGAGAACACCGAGCCCATCAGCAGGGTCATGCCCATCATGCCGGGGGCCAGGAAGGTCAAGTAGTCGCCCTCGGGGGACACCCCCGGCGCCGCGCCCCGCAGCCCGGAACCGAGGAAGGCCAGGAACAGCAGGGGCATGGCCAGCGAGCCGATCACCCGGCTGGGCGCCCGCATGGTACGCAGCATCTCCCGCAACCACATGACGTGGATCGCGCGCAGGGCGATGAAGCGCGTGGTGACCACCGTCGGCGACGGGTCGGGCATCTCCACGGTCACCGCCTCCGCTGGGCCCGGGAGATGGCGCCTGCGTCCTCATGGGCGTCGCGCATCTCGCTGCCGGTGTAGTGCAGGAACACGTCCTCGAGGGTCGGCCGCCGCAGATTGAGGGAGCGCAGCTGGCCGCCCCGGTCGCGAACGACGTCCACCAGCTCCGGCACGTGGTTCTCGGCTTCCAGCAGGGTCAGCTCCAGCAGTCCGTCGCGGGGCGCCACGTGGCTGACGAAGGGCAGCTGCTCCAGCGCGGTGGCCACCCCATCGCCGCCGTCCACCGCCAGGGTCACGGCGTCGCCGCCCATGGACGCCCGCAGCGCCGCCGGGGTGTCGCAGGCCACGATCTTGCCGTGGTCGACGATGGCCACCCGGCCGCAGAGCGCGTCGGCCTCGTCCATGTAGTGGGTCGTGAGGATCATGGTCACACCCACCCGGCGGTTGAGTTCCGCCAGGTAATCCCAGATCTGCCGCCGGGTCTGGGCGTCGAGCCCCAGGGTCGGCTCGTCGAGGAACAGCAGCGGCGGGGCGTGCATCAGCCCGCGGGCGATCTCCAGCCGCCGCTTCATCCCCCCCGAGTACTTCTCCACCTGATCCTTCGCCCGATCCCTCAGATCGACCAGCTCCAGCACCTCGTCCACCCGCCGCCGCCGCAGCGCCCGGGGCATGCCGTACAGCCGGCCGTGGAAGTCCAGGTTCTCGCGGCCGGTGAGCTTGTCGTCCAGGGAGAACTCCTGGAACACGATGCCGATCCGCCGCCGGACCTCGGTCTGCTGGCGGCCGGTGTCGAAGCCCCAGACCCGCGCCTCTCCGGAGGTCTTCCGCCGCAGGGTCGAGAGGATCCCCAGGGTCGTGGTCTTGCCGGCCCCATTGGGCCCCAGCATGCCGAACAGTTCGCCCCGCTCGATGGCGAACGAGATCCCGTCGACCGCCACCACCTTCTTGTAGCGCTTGACCAGGCCGTCCACCTGGACGGCGATGTCCGTCGTTGATGTCACGTCGCTCCCGGTTTCAATCGTCGTACTCGCCGGCCAGTGCATCGCGAACCACGTCGCCATCGGCGGCGGCAGGCAGGGTCACGGTCATTCGCGGCTCGTGCTCCATGGCCCGTGCCGCCGACCAGACAGCGCCGTCGTTGCCGGCCCAGGCCCGGCGCGCGATGCCGTTGTTCACGTCCCAGTGCAGCATCCCCGACAGCCGGCGATCCGCGTCGGCGGTGCCGTCGAGCAGCATGCCGAAGCCCCCGTTGATCACCTCGCCCCAGCCCACGCCGCCACCGTTGTGGATGCTGACCCAGGTGGCGCCGCGGAAGCCGTCGCCGATCACGTTCTGGATCGCCATGTCGGCGCAGAACATGGAGCCGTCGAAGATGTTGGCGGTCTCCCGGAACGGCGAGTCGGTGCCCGAGGTGTCGTGGTGGTCACGCCCCAGCACCACAGGCGCGGAGATACGCCCGGCGCGGATGGCGTCGTTGAAGGCGCGGGCGATGCGGATCCGCCCCTCGGCGTTGGAGTACAGGATCCGCGCCTGGGAGCCGACCACCATCTTGTTGGGTCCCGCCTGCTCGACCCACAGCAGGTTGTCGGTGAGCTGCTGACGGATCTCCTCGGGCGCGCCTGCGGCCATCTCCCGCAGCACCCCGGCGGCGAGTTCGTCGGTGGTCTGCAGATCGGCCGGGTCGCAGCTGGCGCAGACCCAACGGAAGGGACCGAAGCCGTAGTCGAAGCACATCGGCCCCATGATGTCCTCGACGTAGGACGGGTAGGTGAACCGCCCGTCGTCGCGCACGATGCCCGGGGCGCCAGCCCGGCCGGCCTCCAGCAGGAAGGCGTTGCCGTAGTCCCAGAACCGCATGCCCCCGCCGGCCAGCGCGTGGATCGCCGCCACCTGGCGCCGCAGGGACGCCGAGACCTGCTCCTTGAAGCCCGCGGGGTCGGCCACGATCATCGCGTTGGCCTGCTCGTAGCTCAGCCCTGCCGGATAGTACCCGCCGGTGTACGGCGCGTGCAGCGAGGTCTGATCCGAACCCAGCTCGATGCCGATCCCCTCCCGCGCCATCCGCTCCCACAGGTCGACCACGTTGCCCAGGTAGGCCAGCGACAGCGCCTCGCCCGCCTTGCGCGCCCTGTCCATCCGGAGCAGCAAGGCGTCCAGGTCCGACTCGACCTCCATCACCCAGCCCTGCTCGTGGCGGCGCTTCACCGCCTTGGGATTCACCTCGGCGATCACCCCCACCGCGCCGACGATGGCCGCGGCCTTGGCCTGGGCTCCGCTCATGCCGCCGAGGCCGGAGCTGACGAACACGGTACCGGCGAGATCCAGGCCCGGCTCCAGCCCCAGGTACCGACGGGCGGCGTTGAGCAGGGTGATCGCGGTGCCATGCACGATGCCCTGGGGGCCGATGTACATGTAGCTGCCAGCGGTCATCTGGCCGTAGCTGGTCACACCCAGCGCCGCCATCCGGTTGTAGTCGTCCTGGGACGAATAGTTGGGGATCACCATCCCGTTGGTGACCACCACCCGCGGCGCGTCCGGGTGGGAGGGGAACAACCCCAGGGGGTGACCCGAGTACATGACCAGGGTCTGCTCGGTGGTCATCCGGGACAGGTAGTTCATCGTCAGCAGGTACTGGGCCCAGTTCTGGAACACGGTGCCGTTGCCGCCGTAGGTGATCAGCTCGTGGGGGTGCTGGGCGACCTTCGGGTCCAGGTTGTTGGTGATCATCAGCATGATCGCAGCGGCCTGGGTGCAGCGGGCGGGGTACTGATCGATGGGCCGGGCGTGCATCGGGTACGTGGGCCGGAAACGCCGCATGTAGATCCGGCCGTCGGTGGCCAGCTCCCGGGCGAACTCCCGAGCCAGCTCCCCGTGCAGCTGGGCCGGGAAGTAGCGCAGGGCGTTGGCGAGCGCCTGCTCGCGTTCGGCGGCGCCGAGCACCTGGGGCCGCGCCGGGGCGTGGTTGATCCCCGGCTCTGCGGGGGGCATCGGCGGCAGCGAATCGGGGATTCCGGCGGCGACGAGTTCGCGGAAGTTGTCGGTCATCGGCGCACCTCGCTGGGGATTCGAAGCGACGGCAAGGATACCCGAAAGCGAGCCCGATCAGGCCAGCTCGCCGCTGATGTAGTAGTACATGTCCGGCCGGCGGCGGCGGATCAGCGCGGCGGCTGCAGGGTTCAGGTGGTAACGCGCGGGCATCGCCACGGGGGGGAAGCCCATGCCCTCCTTGAAGCGGCACAGGGCCTCGTCGTAGCGGGAGTGGGGCCCGTAGACGATCTCGTGAATCCCCGGGGTCCGCCGGCAGATCTGGACGAACTCGAACACCAGCCCGGTGCCGACGTTGGACGGAAGCAGGTCGGTGTCCAGTTGACGGCCGCTGCGTCCACCGGATCTTCGCCACCCCGGGGCCGGCGACGATCCACCTCCACGCATTTCTGCCCCGGCGACCACTCCCGCAGGCGCTCGGGCTAGCGGAAACCCAGGGTCGCCACGAGGCGCTGGAGGTCGCCAAGGGCTGCGAGGAACAGCTGAATCGCTTCTTCACCCATGATCCGGCTCCGTCGCGGCGTGCCCCACAGGGACGGCCGGCGCGGGTCTCCCCGTCGCATACCCGGCAACGAGCAGGATGCAGGCAGGCTTGCAACGCGGTGGCCGACCCTGCAAGCTCAGCGACCCCGTCGGCCGACCGTGGGCGGTGGAGGTAATCCGGAGGTTTCCCCCATGATCGGACTGCTCTCCCACGGAGCGTTCCTGCCCCGTTATCGGCTGGATCGCGGCGCCATCTTCAAGGCGATGGGCTGGTTCAACCCCGCGACCTACGGCGTCGCCCGGGGGGAACGCACGGTCGCCAGCTTCGACGAGGACAGCATCACCCTGGCGGTGGCGGCCGGCACGGACTGCCTGCGCGGCCAGCCCCGCGATGGCGTCGACGCCCTGTTCCTGGGATCCACCACCCTGCCCTTCGCCGAGCGGCAGGGGGCGACCCTGGTCGCCTCGGCCCTCGACCTGCCGCCCGAGACCCGGACCGCCGACCTTGGAGGCTGCCACCGGGCGGGCACCACGGCGCTGCTGACGGCCCTGGACGCGGCGGCCAGCGGCTCGGTCAAGCGGGCGCTGGTGGCGGCGGCCGAGTGCCGGGTCGGCAAGGGTGGGGGCACCGCCGAGCACCTCTACGGCGACGGAGCCGCTGCGCTGCTGGTGGGCGAAGGGGACGCCATCGCCACCCTGCTGGGCTCCTACAGCCTGTCCCACGACTTCGTCGACAACTACCGCGAGGCTGGCGCCCGCTTCGACCGCGGCTGGGAGGACCGCTGGGTCCGGGTCGAGGGATTCAAGAAGATGATCCCGGCCGCGATCGGCGGCCTGCTGGCCAAGCTGGACCTGGGGATCGATGCCTTCGCCAAGGTGATCTTCCCCTGCCGCTACGCCCGCGACCACGGCGGCATCGCCCGCAAGCTGGGGATCACCGCCGAGCAGCTGCAGGATCCGCTGATGGCCCAGGTCGGCGACACCGGCGCGGCCCACGCGCTGGTGATGCTGTCCCAGGCGCTGTCGACGGCACGCCCGGGGGACAAGCTGCTCGTCGCCTCCTTCGGCAACGGCTGCGAGGCGCTGGCGCTGGAGGTCACCGAGCACATCGACCGGCTGCCCGCTCCGACGGGTGTCGACGGCTCGCTGGCGAACCGCGCCGAGCTGGGCTCCTACGAGAAGTTCGTCACCTTCCGCGAGCTGCGGGAGGTGGAGATGGGCATCCGCGGCGAGTTCCAGGCCCCCACCGCCCTGTCCGTGATGTGGCGGGACCACCGCGGGGTGATGGGCCTGGTGGGCAGCCGCTGCACCGCCTGCGACACGCCCCCGTTCCCCTCCCAGAACATCTGCGTGAACCCCGAATGCGGCGCCACCCACGAGATGGAGCCCTATCGCTTCTCCGACCGGCCGGGCACCGTGTTCACCTTCACCGGTGACAACCTGGCGTTCAGCGTCAGTCCCCCCGCGATCTACGGCACGGTGGAGATGGACGGTGGCGGCAAGCTGTTCGTCGACTTCACCGACTGCGACCTGGCGACCCTGAAGGTCGGTCAACGGGTGGCGATGAGCCTGCGGCGCAAGTACCACGACCGGGAGCGCGGGCTGTCGGGTTACTTCTGGAAGGCCAGCCCGGCTGGCGAAGCCGCGGGCGCGGGAGAGGAGCGGACCGATGGCTGAGGGCATCAAGGACAAGGTCGCCGTCATCGGCATGGGCTGCACCCACTTCGGAGAGCTGTGGAACAGCAGCGCCGAGGACCTGATGGTCGAGGCCTTCGGCGAGGCGCTGGCCGACGCCGGCATCGCCAAGGACGACCTGGGCGCCGCGTGGCTGGCCAACTGCTTCGACGAGGTCAACCTGGGCAAGAGCGCGATCCCGCTCGCCATCGCCCTCAAGTTGCCCTTCATCCCGGTCACCCGGGTCGAGAACTTCTGCGCGTCGGGCACCGAGGCCTTCCGGGGAGCCTGCTACGCCGTGGCGTCCGGGGCCTGCGACTTCGCCCTGGCGATGGGGGTCGAGAAGCTCAAGGACACCGGGTACGGCGGCCTGCCGGACTTCGGCCAGTCCCTGGGGACCCGCAACCGGCTGACGTTCCCCAACATGACGGCGCCGGGGGCCTTCGCGATGATGGCCACCCGCTACTTCGACCGCTACGGCCTGTCCCGCGAGGAGGGCAAGCGGATCCTGGCCCACGTGTCGGCCAAGAGCCACCACGCGGGCGCGCTGATCCCAAGGCCCACATGCGGATGGAGGTCCCGGTCGAGAAGATCCTCAAGTCGCCCATCGTGGCCGACCCCCTGGGACTGTTCGACTGCTGCGGGGTCAGCGACGGCGCGGCCTGTGCCATCGTCACCACCCCCGAGATCGCCCGGGAGCTGGGCAAGGACGCGATCCACGTCAAGGCGCTGCAGATCGCGGTCACGTCCGGTGAGGAGCTGATGCTGCCGGGCTGGGACGGCACCCACGTGCGCACCACCCGCGAGGCCGCGGGCCGGGCGTACGCCGAGGCGGGTGTGACCGACCCGCGCTCCGACATCTCGATGCTGGAGCTCCACGACTGCTTCTCGATCACCGAGCTGGTGACCTTCGAGGACCTGCGCATCTCCGAGACCGGCAAGGCCGGGGACGACGTCATGGACGGGTTCTACAACCTGGAGGGCACCATGCCTTGCCAGTCCGACGGCGGGCTCAAGTGCTTCGGGCACCCGATCGGCGCCTCCGGGTTGCGGATGATCTACGAGGTCTACAACCAGCTTCTGGGACGCGCGGGCGAGCGCCAGATCGACGATCCGCGGCTGGGTCTGACCCACAATCTCGGCGGGTTCCCCAACATGAGCGTTTGCAGCATCGGGATCTTTGGTAAACAGTGATTCCGGTTGGTTGAGAGGGATTATCTCATGAATCCATTCATGCTCCAGATGCGCACGCGGATCCACTTCGGAGCCGGGGCCCTGGCCCAGGCCGGCACCGAAGCCGCGCCTCTGGCGGGCGACGGCCCGGTGATGGTGTTGACCGGCGGCGGCAGCGTCCACCGCCATGGCGTCTTCGACCAGGTGGCGGCGTCCCTCGAGGCGGCGGAGGTGCCATTCTTCGAGCAACCCGGTGTCCAGCCCAACCCGAGGGTCGACCACATCCGTGACTCCATCGCCCTGTGCCGGGATCGGGGTGTGGAGCTGATCCTGGCGGTGGGGGGTGGCAGCTGCATCGACGCGGCGAAGGCCATCGCCGCGGGTGCACGCTACGACGGCGACGTGTGGGAACTGTTCACCGGTGCCGGGCGCGCCCCCGCGGCCCTGCACGTGGGCGCCGTACTGACCCTGGCGGCCACCGGATCCGAGTTCAACGGCGGCTGCGTGGTCTCCGACGAGGCCAGCGCTCGCAAGCTGCCCTACCTGGACGAGATGTTACGACCCGCGTTCTCCCTGCTGGACCCGGCGACCACCCTGACCCTCCCGCCCCGGCAGTCGGCAGCGGGGGTCGCCGACATCGTCTCTCATATCCTCGAGCAATACTTCAGTCCCACCGTCGCAACCGTGCAAGATCGCTTGGCGGAAGCGTTGCTGACCGTCTGCCGCGATCAGGGACCCAAGACCCTCGATCCAGGCGACGATCTCCAGGCTCGGGCCGATATCATGTGGGCTTCGAGCCTGGCCCTCTGCGGTCTGATCGGCGCGGGCAAGGTCCACGACTGGGCGACCCACATGATCGAACACGAGCTGTCGGCCCACTACGACCTGACCCACGCGGTCGGGCTGGCGATCCTGACGCCGGCCTGGATGACCCAGGTGCTGGACGAGGACACCGCTCCGCGGCTGGCGCGATTCGGCCACGTGATGTGGGGACTCGACGAACATGGTGGCATGGACGCAGCGCGTCAGACCATCGAGTGCACCCGCGGGTTCTTCAGCTCCCTGGGGCTGGCCTCGACCCTGGCCGAGGAGGGCATCGACGACACCCGCTTCGAGCAGATGGCCACCGACGTCACCGCGCGGGGCCCCATCGGCGGATTCAAGAAGCTCGATCGGGACGACGTGCTGGATATTCTCGATCGGTGCCGGTAGCCGACGCCTGATCCACCCGTCCCGCCGCAGCAAGCAGCCCGAACATCACCCAGGGATGTAACGTCCCCAGCTGGTCCTGTCCCATCATCACGCCCAGCAGGTAGGCCAGGAACGCCAGCCAGGCGGCGCCGCCCGGTGGAGAACGCAGCAGGGGCCGGGCGAGCAGGACGAGGGCCGCCAGCAGGGCCAGCGGCGCCAGGAACCCAAGCTCGGCCCAGAGGCCGAGGAGGACGTTGTGGGGCGAGCGGCCGGGGCGGGAGCGGATCGGGGGCTCCAGCACCTGGCTGGCTTCGTCGAAGTGCCGGGGGAAGTTGCCCAGGCCCACGCCCCTCAGGGGGTGGGCGGCGACGATTCGCCAGCCGACGCGCCAGATGTCGCTGCGGCCGCCGGACGCCTTGTGGACCGACTCCGTCGTCCGGGAGACCCGCTTGCCCAGGGTCGGATCCGAGAGGCCCAGGGCCAGGCCCAGGCCGCCGATGACCAGGGGCAGGGCCACGAAGGCCACCGCCCGCCGCCAGCGCCCCCCCACTCCGCGGCCACCGACCAGGTAGACCGCGCCCGCGAACAGCACCGCCAGCCAGACCAGCCGCGAGCCCAGGGCGATCACGCCGGCGGACGAGAGGACCGCCAACCCCCAGGGCAGCACGCGCCGCCACCCGGCCCGGACGGGATCCAGTAGGGGCAATACGGCCACGCAGCCGGCCCCCAGGAAGGTCGCCAGCGTGGAGGAGTCCGGGCTGACCGTCCAGCGATATCGCATGGGATCCGGTGAGTCGAAGGCGCCCAGGGCGTAGGGCAGGAAGTCCGCCAGCATCAGCGCAGCGGTCAGCGACGCCGACACGGCGAAGACGGCGCACATCCGCCACAGCGCCGCCCGGGTACCGATCAGCTCGACGACCGCGACGGATAGCGCGAGCGCCTTGACCCAGGTGGTCAGGTTCCAGACCGACGACGGTCCGGCCGCGACGGTCAGTGATGCAGCCCCCAGCCCTACAAGCCCGGCCAGCACCGCGTGGGGCAGGCCGACCCGCAGCCGGCGCCGCTCCCTCAGCCACCGCGCCCCGGTGCCGGCCAGAACCGCAACGCCCAGCAGCTGCAGGGCGCTGGGCCCGTGGGCCGCCTCCAGCGCGGGGCGGGCGGGGAACAGCAGCACCAGCGCCATCAGCCCCGCCCGCGGCTGGGCCACCGCAACCACCAGCAGCGCCCCCACCGGCAGCCAAGCCAGTGACAGCTGGGATCCCACCGATCCGCGCCCCGCCAGCAGGGAGAGCAGCAGCAGGGCCAGCGCCAGCAGCAGCCAGGCGTTCTCGCTGAGGGTCGGCAGGCGTCGAGTCACGGGGGGATGTTGACCGACAGTGCGGTCCAAATGCCAGCGCGGGTGGCGCGGGTGGAGGTCAGGGCCTGTAACTCTCCAGGTACTGGAAGTAGGCCCCGTCGGTGCTGAGGATCACCCTGTCGCCGGCCTCGAAGGTCTGCTCGAACGACTCGAGGGTCTTGAGGAAGGTGTAGAACTCCGCGTCCAGGGAGTAGGCCTCCGCGTAGATTCGCGTCGCCTCGGCGTCGGCCTTGCCGCGGATCTCCTCGGCCTGCTTGTAGGCCTCGGACGTGATCTTCTTGAGCTCCTGCTCCCGCTGGCCGGCGATCTCCTCGGCCGCCTCCCGGCCCTGGGAGCGGTACAGCTCGGCGATCCGCTGGCGCTCGGAGATCATCCGTTCGTAGACCTTGGTGCGCACCTGCTCGACGTAGTTGATGCGCTTGACCTGCACGTCGAGCAGCTCGATGCCGTACTTGGCCACGGTCTGGGGCGCGGCCTTGGCCAGGATCATGTTGGCGATGGCCTGCCGACCCACGTTGACCTGCTCGTCCACGGTCTCGGCGCCGTACCCCTCGCTCTCCTGGACCAGGGGCCGGTTGCTGTCCCGCACGACCTCGATCAGGTTGTTGCCGGACACGAAGTCGCGGGTGGCGCCGTCGATGACGTCGTCCAGCCGGGCCTGGGCGCCCCGCTCGTTCTGCACCGACTCGAAGTACAGCAGCGGATCGGCGACCCGCCAGCGGCCGAAGGTGTCCACGTAGATGTACTTCTTGTCCAGGGTCGGGATCTCGGACTTGTAGCCGTCCCACTCCATGATCCACTTGGGGATCCGCTCGACCTTCCAGAAAAGCGGCCCTTTGACCTTGAGTCCCGGCGTGTCGAGCTGCTTCGTGGCCTTGCCGGCGAAGGTGATGATCACCGTCTCCCGCTCGTCGACCGTGTACAGCATGCTCTTGGCGACGATCACGGCCAGCAGCAGTCCGAAGACGATGGCTCCGTTTCGCAGCCCGCTCATTTGCCACCCCCCTTCTTGGACTTGTAAGCTCCAGCGACGCCCATCTCCATCATCGGCAGCAGGTTGTCGATGTCCTCGTCGATCACGACCTTGCCCTCGAGCCGCGGCAGCACCACGCCCATGGTCTCGAGGTACATCCGCCGCCGGGTGACCTCGGGAGCCAGCCTGTACTCGGCGTAGACCGACCGGAAGCGCTCCGCATCACCCAGGGAGCGGTTGACCCGGTCGGTGGCGTAACCCTCCGCCTCGGCCACCTGCCGCTTGGCCTTTCCCTGGGCCTCGGGGATCGCCTTGTTGTAGGCCTCCCACGCCTGGTTGGTGATGCGCTCCTGCTCCTGCTTGGCCTCGTTGACCTCGTTGAACGAGTCCTTGACCGGCCCCGGCGGATTCACGTCCTGCAGCTGGACGGTGACCACGTCGACCCCGGTCTCGTACAGGTCGAGCATCTCCTGGAGTTCGGTCTGGACCTGCACCGCGATCTCCGAGCGACCCTCGGTGATCACCTCGTTGACCGAGCGGTCACCCACCAGCCGGGTGGTCACGGCCTCGGACAGGTCGCGGAAGGTGTCCTCGACGTTTCGCACGCGGAAGACGTACTGGTAGGGGTCCTTGATCTTGTACTGGACCACCCACTCCACGTCCGCGATGTTCAGGTCACCGGTGAGCATCAGCGACTCGCCGGAGTAGTCCTGCCCGCTGTACTCGGTCTTCACCCCGGCCGACACGGTCCGGAAGCCGAACTCCTCCTTGATCACCCGCTCCACGGGCACCCGGGTCACCCGCTCGATCCCGAGGGGCGCCCGGAAATGCAGGCCGGGTTCGGCGGTCCGGTTGTAGGCGCCGAAGCGCTGCACCAGCGCCACCGAGTCCTGGGGTACCGTGTAGAAGGACGTCAGCACCGCGTAGATCGCCAGCAGACCGAGCAGCGGTCCCCAGATCATCGCTGGCTTGAAGTCGAACTGCAGCTTGCCGTCGCCGGTCTTCAGGATGCGTACTTTGGCCTGGCGACCGAAGCCGTCGCCGCCGCCGTTTCCCTTTGTCATTCGGACCCTCCTCGCAAAGGCGGAGCCACCCTAACACAACGGACGAGCAGCAAGCGCGCGCTGGTGCTATCATCCGCGCCCGCACAGAAGGTATGCGCATGGTGAGCGAGGCAGGGCGCCGGACGACGGCCGACCTGATGGACTACATCTCCGCCAGCCCTACCGCGGCACACGCGGTCGTGGAGACGGTCCGGCGTCTGGACCTGGCCGGCTTCCGCCGGCTGGAAGAGGGCGACCGTTGGGATCTCGCCGCCGGAGAACGCTTCTACGCCGTGCGAAACGACGTCGCCCTGATGGCGGGGCAGGTGGGCAGCGAACCCGCGGCCGAGGCCGGCTTCCGCATCGCAGGCGCCCACACAGACTCGCCGGGCTTCCGCGTCAAGTACAACAGCCAGGTGATCCGAGAGGGTTTTGTCCAGCTGGGCGTGGAGGTCTACGGCGGCCCCCTGCTGGCGTCGTGGGCCGACCGCGATCTGGGCATCGCCGGCCTGGTGGTGGTCCGCGGCGACGACGGCCGTCCGGCGACCCGGCTGGTGCTCATCGACCGCCCGCTGGCCCGCATCCCGTTGCTGGCGATCCACCTCAACCGCGAGGCGAACGACAAGGGCATGGTCCTGGACCGCCAGCGCCACCTGCCGCCGGTGATCGGAATGGCGGATGGCGACGGCGGAGACGACCGGCTGATGGCCAAGGTGGCCGAGGCTGCCGGAGTCGAGCCGGGCGAGATCCTCGCCTCGACCCTGGAGCTGGTCGACCTGCAGGCACCCACCCTCGGAGGGCTCGACGAGGAGTTCTACTTCACGCCCAGGATCGACAACCTGGCCGGCTGCCACGCCGCCCTCGCCGCCCTGATCGCCGACGAGCAGCCCGCGCCATTCGGCCGGGTGATCGCCCTGTTCCACAGCGAGGAGGTGGGCTCGTCCACCGCCGATGGCGCGGGCTCGAGCTTCCTGGCATCGGTCCTCGAGCGGCTGGCCGACAGCGGCGAGCACCCGCGAGAGGACTACCTGCGTGCCCTCTCCCGCTCGATCCTGGCGTCGGTGGACGGGGCCCATGGGGTCCATCCGAGCCACGTCGATCGCCACGAACCCCAGCACAAGCCGCGCCTCAACGGAGGCCCGGTGATCAAGATCAACGCCCAGGAGCGCTACGCGACCACTGCGGTCGGCAACGCGCACATGGACATCTGCGCCGCTCGGGCCGACGCGCCGCTGCAGCGCTACATCCACCGCACGGACCTGCCGTGCGGTTCCACCATTGGCCCCTTGTCCGCCACCCAGCTCGGCATGACGACCGTCGATCTGGGCGTACCGATGATCTCGATGCACTCGGTGCGAGAGATGGGCGGAACCGAGGACCAGGAATGGATGATCCGCCTGCTGGCGGCCCATCTGGCGAAGTGACCACGGAGAATCCATGAACATCGAAGAACAGATGTTGACCCTTGGCAAACTCGCCCGCGCCGATCTGCGGCTGAAGGAGCTGACGGCGATCCTCAAGGAGGGCCCTCGCGAGCTCGGTGAACATCGCAGCGCGCTGGAGACCGCCCAGGCCACGCTCGAGGAGACCAAACAGCAGCGAAAGGCGGCCGAGGAGGGCCGCGCGGAGGCCGAGAAGGAGCTGGTCACCACCGAGCGGCGGCTGACGCAGAGCCAGGCGAACGCCAAGCGGATCGCGACCGAGTCTCAGCACGAGGCGAGCCAGATCGAGATCGCGGCGCTGCAGCGGCGGCGGGACGAGTGGGAGGAGCAGGTCCTGGTCCGGATGACCCGCGCCGAAGAGCTCGAGAGCAAGATCCCCGGCATGAAGAAGACGGTCAAGAAGACCGAGACCGCCTTTGGCAAGGTCGAGGGTTCCGTACCCGCGCTGGTCGACTCGGCAAAGCGGGAAGCGGTGGCCCTGCTCCGCGCCCGCGACCAGATCCTGGGCACCCTCGACGCGCCCGTGCGGCGGCTGTACCAGACCGCTGCGTCGCGGCCCGGAAACCCGCTGACCACCGTGCTCGACAAGATCTGCCAGACCTGCCACACCCGGGTGCCCCCCCAGCACCTGGTCGAGACCCTGCAGTCCAGAGCCGTGCACATCTGCCCCAATTGCAAGAAGATCGTGGGCAAGGTCATGCACAGCGACGACGAGTGAGCCCCTCCCCACCACCGTTTCTCATTGATCCTCCCGGTCCGCGCTGGTACACGCTTGCGTGTCGACGCAGTGGTCCGGGCAGTCGCCGGTCGGAGTTTCGGCTCCGGCGGGAGGAAAGTCCGGGCACCGGAGGGCAGGGTGCCGGGTAACCCCCGGTCAGGGTGACCTGAAGGCAAGTGCAACAGAGAGCAGACCGTCCGCCTGGGAGACCAGGTGACGCGACCCGCTCCCCGGTGACGGGGGGAGGCCGGGCGCGTGCTCCCACCCTCGCGGTGGGTGCGGCAAGGGTGAAACGGTGCGGTAAGAGCGCACCGGCGTCCCCGGTAACGGGGATGGCCAGGTAAACCCCACCCGGTGCAAGGTCGAATAGGGGAGCGCAACGGGCGGCCCGTCCGAGCTCCCGGGTTGACCGCTCGAGCCGGCCGGTAACGGTCGGCCTAGACGAATGGCTGCCGCCCGCGGCCCAGTGCCGCGGGGACAGGACCCGGCTTACAGGACCACTGCGTCGGCCTTTTTTTTTGATGCGTTCAGCCTTCAGTCGTCAGCTGTCGCCGAAGAGGACATCGAGACCTCTCACTGATGACTGAGAGCCGAGAGCTGATGGCTGCCGGCTTGCGTTGACGCGCCCGCAGGCGGATGGCTAAGCTGCCTCGAGGGTGGCCGTCCGTCACCCGCCGGGGAGAACATCGATGCGCTGGACCCCGATGACGCTGCTGATCGTCGCCGCCCTGGCCCTGGTCCCCGCCGGGGGCGCGAGCGCTGGCGGGATCGGAATCTTCGACCTCACCGGCTTTCACACCGGAGTCGACATATCCGACCCCGAGGGGGCAAACGCCACCTGGCTCGACCAGGGGGTTGGCCTGGAGGTCTGGATCGGCGGCCGGGAATCTCGCATCAGCGGGCGCGTGCGGGTGTTCTATAATCTGGTTCACCCCGCGGAGGCCCACGCGCGGCACTTCGGGCTGGCGCTGTTCGGATTCGAGGTCCAGCTGCTCAAGGAGCTGAGCAAACCCTTCGGCCTCCACGCCTTCGCGGACCTCGGACCGGCGTTCCTGGCAGCCCAGCACGGCGAGTTTGGCGTGGCCGACCTGGGGATCGGCCTGCACGGCGACCTGGCCAAGCACCTGCAGGTGGTGGTCGAGGTGGGTGGACAGGTGCGCTTCCGCCGCAAGGTGCTGGGCGGGGCGGTGCTGATGGCCGGCCTTCGTTTTCCCATCGACTAGGAATTCCGAGCGGTGACTCGCAGCAACGCGACCCTGGGGGCGGTCTTGCTGGCCGCGGCCTTGCTCACCAGCGTGCTCGGCTGCTTCTTCCTGCCCTTCGATCCCGATCCCGATCTGCAGCACGGCAGCCCGTGCGTCGACGTCAACCTGATCGACGGGGTCGACGAGGAATCCACCGGGGAGCTGGACCACCTCTTCCAGTGCCTCAACCAGACCGGCGCCTTCGACGCCCTGCAGCCGGCGGTCGACGAGGTCGTGGAGGGCAGTGACCGGGAGATCCAGCCGCTGGGTCTCCACGTCGCGGTGATCCTCAACGAGGCTCCGGGGGTGCTGCCGGTCTGGGAGCTGCTCTCGGCGACCCGGCAGCTGCTGGCGGAGCAGAACGTCTTCCTGACCGACGCCCTCCACCTGATCGCGGAGTGGGTCTACGGTGTGCCCTGGTCCCAGGTCGGGCAGCTGTCGGAGGCCGGACAGCTCCAGGACACCAACCTGCTGGCCGAGGGGCCGCTCGCTCGGCTGGTCCCGATCCTGCGGGTGTGGTGCGAGGCGATCCTGGACGAGGACGACATCGGCGCCTCCGGGGAGGTGCTGGATCATCTGCTGTCGATGCCCGAGCTGCTCGACACGCTGGTCACGCTGCGCGAGCTGCTGGCACACAACGACGAGCACCACCTCTTCGACGACTTCTCCGCCCACTGGGGCGAGTTCTTCCTGTCGACCCACGACGACACCACAGGTGAGAACACCCTGGTGGAGGTGGTGGACGCCCTGGTCTCGCCGGTCCCGGAGCTGCCGGGGCAGCCGCCGGCCATCGAGACCATGCTGCCCGAGGCCGACCTGATCCTCTCGGACCTGGTGGTCCGCGAACGGCTGGTGAAAGGTATCGGCGACCTGCACGACGACGGCACCCTGGCGGAGCTGCCAGACCAGCTCAAGTGGCTGATGACCGTCGACATGCACGGCAGCCCGCTGGGCCCCGGCGAGTCGTCGGCCTTCGAGTCGTCGCTGGTCCTGCTGGACGGGGCAGACGCGCCCTTCAACTGCCTGGACCTGATCTACACCGACAGCGTCAGCGTCTGGCTGCTCCAGGAGATCGTGATCCTGGGGCTCGAGGCCGACAGCATCGAGGAACTGGTGCTGGCGGTCGAATCGCTCTACGACTGGCTAATCGAGGTGGTCGACCTCCTGTGCGAGGTGCCGCCGATCCTCAAGACCCACTTCGACGCCATCATCCGACTGGCGGAGTCCGGCGCGCTGCACAGCATGATCCCGCTGCTGTACGCCATCGCCGACCCGGACAGCCCGGCGCACAACTACCTGCAGGAGCTGATCGACATCGTCCAGATCCTGGTCAACCTGGACCTGATCGAGCCCGTCGAGGCGCTGCTGGCTCCCACCCTGGGCCAGCCCTTCATGCCGGCGGTGCTGGCCGGGATCGGCGCCTTCGCCGACCCCAGCTACCCGCTGGCAGCAGGGGACGTCTACACCCTGCTCGATGTGGTCACCTACCTGATCAGCCCCCCGGAGGGCGAGGGGTACGACCGATCACCCATCGTGATCGGCGGTCGTGTGATCGACGGCATCGTCGACGGCGAACCCGACGAGGTGGACGCCTTCCTGGTGGCGTGGGGCGAGCTCCTGGCGAACCCGAACGCGGTGACCTCCGATCTGCTGTACGGCATCGACGGGCTGCTGGAGCTGGACCCGGAGCTGAACTCGCTGGACTACGTGGGCGACATCCTGGCCAACGAGGAGCTGGCGACCCACTGGCTGTTGCTGTTCGAGGATCCGGAGCTGATGGCCGCGCTCGGCGCGCCCGGCTCGGCGGCGGGGGACGAGGTGCCGCTGGCGGCGCTGGGCCGCCTGATCGCCGACGATGATGCCGCCGACCTGCTGCTGCTGCTGGGCTGGCTGGTGGATCTGCTGGAGACCCTGGGAATCTGATCCCGAAGGGGGAGAGCATGGACGACATCCAGAACCGGAGCCTGCGCCGCACCGTCGACGAGGTCGAACACGGGTATGGCGAGCGAGTCCACGTGCTGGCCGACCCGGTCGCGCGGACGCTGCTGGCCCGGCTGGGCGCCCCGGGGCCGGTCCAGCCCGAGTACACGCGTCTGGTGGAGCTGCTGTACGACCGGTTGCTCGACGCGGTGATCATCCACGGCTTCCCCTCGGACTACCGGGCCGTGCCGACCCGGGTGGCCAACCACCACCCGGGCACCACCCTCGACGGCGAGCTGCTGTCGCGGCACGTGGCGGTCGCCATCGGCGCCGTCGCCCGTGCCGGCTCGGTGGCCGGTCAACGCTGTTATCGGCGGCTGACCGAGCTCTTCGATCCCGCGGGCATCCGCCTGGACCACCTGTGGATGAACCGCCACACCTCGGCCATGGGCAAGCTGCCCAGCGTCGACTACCACGGCTCGAAGACCGGGGGATCCATCGATGGACGGATCCTGCTGATCCCGGAGCCCATCGCCGCCACGGGTGCCACCGTGCGCTACACCCTCGACGTGTTCGACAAGGAGGTGGGCGGGGCCGCCGCCCGGCGGATCGCCCTTCACCTGGTCATCACCCCCGAGTACCTCCGCGACGTGGTGCTCCCCGACCCCGGCCTGGAGGTGTTCACATTGCGCGTCGATCGGGGACTCAGCGACCCGGACGTGCTCGCCACACGTCCCGGGACCCACCTCGATCGGGAACGGGGCCTGGACGACCAGCGACGGATCGTCCCCGGGATCGGCACCCTCGGCGACCTGCTCAACAACTGTTTCGTCTAGGAAACCCCATGAATCAGCCCCTCGACGCGGTGTCCACCGAGTCGGCCCCCGCAGCCATCGGCCCCTATAGCCAGGCGGTCGTCGCCGGTGACCTGGTGTTCACCGCCGGCCAGATCGCCATCGATCCCGCCACCGGCGACGTCGTGGACGGCGGTATCGCGGCCGAGACGGCGCAGGTCCTGCGTAACCTGTCCGCGGTGCTGACGGCCGCGGGCAGCGGCCTCGACCAGGTGATCAAGACCACGGTCTACCTGGCGGACATGGGAGAGTTCGCGGCGATGAACGAGGTGTACGCGACCTTCTTCGTGGCATCGCTGCCGGCCCGCGCCGCCATCGAGGCGGCGGCGCTGCCCCGGGGGGTCCGGGTCGAGATCGACTGCGTGGCTAGTCGTTAATCCGCAGCGCGCAGGTCGGCGATCAGCGCGACGATGTCGTCGGCGAAATCCGTGCGTTGCCAGTCCCGCATCGGCTCGATACCCCGCAGGTCATCCTTGCTGCGGATCTTCGAGGCGGCGATCTCCTGGAGTACGGCGTTGCTCATCAGGACCCCGGCCTCCACGCCCCTTTCCTTGGCGGCCTTGTTCCGCCAGGTCCTGAGGACCTCGAACAGCCGGGTCTCGTCGGGCTTGGACAGCCGACGGGTCGGCCGTGGATCGGGCCGGGATCGCGGGACCTTGGCGCGGTCCGCCAGCCCCTCCCGGCAGGCCTGGACCACCGGCTCGCTGAAGCGACGCACCACGTGGTGCTTCTTCCCAAGCAAGCTGGTCAATTCCTCCACGCTCCGGGGCGGATAGGCAGCGATCTTGAGCAGGGCGTCGTTGCCGATCACCTTGAAGTGGGGTCGGTCCCGCTCTCGGGCCATTCCGTCTCGCATCACGTACAGCGCGCGGAGCACCCGCTTTCCGCGATCGTCCAGTCGACCCGCACCCCGGATGCGCAGGAAGTCATCGGGGTTGAAGGAATGGTCCGGGCGCTCCCGCTTCTCGACCAGGCGGCACTCCTCGAGCACCTGCTCCTCGCGGTCGGCCTCCACCACCTCGGCCCACAGCAGCTCCCGGAGCCGGGGTAGGAAATGGCTGTCGAGCCGAGCGTACAGGAGGTGCTCTTCGCGTAGCGGACGCTTGGACCAGTCCCGTCGCTGGTACTTCTTCTCGAGCTTGACGTCGAAGAACCGGGCCACCAGATCGGCCAGGGAGTAGCGCTTGTAGCCCAGGGCCTGTGACGCGAGCATGGTGTCGAAGACCGGTGACACCTGGAAGTCGTAGTCACGCTTCAGCGAGGCGATGTCGTAGTCCGCGCCGTGGAGCACCTTGACGACGTTCGGATCCGCGAAGATCGGGGCGAGCAGCGACAGGTCCTCGACGGCGAGGGGGTCGATGATCAGGTCGAGCTGGCCCGCGGTCAGCTGGATCAGGCAGACCTGCTCTTGATAGTGGAAGAACGAGTCCGCCTCGGTGTCGATCCCCAGCACCGTGGCGCCCTCGATGTCCGCGACGGCCTTGACCAGCCCCGCATCGTCGGCGATGTACCGCCATTCGTGGTTCATCGTGGCGCCTCTCCCATCGCGTCCAGAGTCTGAACGATGATGCCCAGCGCGTGGGTCAGCTTGCCCTCGACGGCGTTGGCCGCGTCGGTCACCTCTCCGTGGCTGAGGGTGCCGCTGGCCAGGCCTGCGGCGATGTTGGTCACGAAGCTCATCGCCAGCACCCGCACGCCGAGTGCGTGGGCGGCCATCGCCTCGAGGACGGTGGACATCCCGACCAGATCGGCCCCCATCCGGCCCAGCATCCGGATCTCGGCCGGGGTCTCGTAGGTGGGGCCCAGCAGAGCTGCGTAGACACCCTCGCCGATCTCGACACCGGCCGTCGAGCTGGCCCCCCGGACCGCGTCGCGCAGCTCCGAGGAGTAGAGGTCGGTGGTGTCCAGGAATCGGCGCCCGAGCCGGGTGTCGGTCACGCCGACCATCGGGTTGCCGCCGGTGAGGTTGAGATGGTCGGTCAACATCACCAGGTCGCCGATGGTCAGGCCGCCGCGGATCGCGCCAGCCGCATTGGTCAGCACCAGGTGCTCGATTCCCACCCCCGCCAGGGCCCGCACTGCCCGGACGACCACGTGGACCCCGTGGCCCTCGTACAGGTGGACGCGCCCCTGCATGATCGCCACCGGGCTGCCCGAGACGCGGCCGACCACCAGCTGCCCGCTGTGCCCGGGCACGCCGGTACTCGGCAGGGCGTCGAGATCGGAGAACGAGACGGTCTCCGGATCCTCCAGTGTGTCGGCGAACGCCCCGAGGCCACTGCCGAGCACCAGCGCCACGCGACAGCGGGCGAGGGAGGGCACCGCCTCCAGCATCTGGGCCGCGAGGCCCTCGACCACGTCGGCTTCGCTCATCCGGTCTCCTTCACTCGTTCGAGGATCAAGGGGGCGGGACTTCCGTCGCCTTCCGCTGCGACGCGCAGGGCGCCCGCGAGCCGCGCCTCGGCGCGCTCCAGACCCCGCCCGCCCCGATGCCACAGCCGCGCCCAGGGTTCACCCCGTCCGACCGTGTCCCCCGGCTTGAGCAACAGCTCGACGGCGACGTCGAGGTCCGGTTCCTGGTCGGTGCGGGCGCCGCCCAGATCCGCCAGCGCGTGGCCGACGGTCAGCGCATCTTGCTCGATGATCAGGCCCTCTTCGGGTGCGCACACCTCGTGGGATCGCGCCTCGAGGGGCCAGCGGAAGTCCTCGAGCCGCCCCCCCTGGCCGTGGATCATCCGGGCGAAGCGCTCCCGGGGCTCGCCGCCAGCCAGCAACGCCTCCAGATCGGCGTCGGGGACCACCTGCCCGGCCAGCGCCAGCACGAGCTGTCGCGTGTCCGCGGGTCCCCTCCCCTCCAGCAGCTCCAGCGCCTCGTGTACCTCGGCGCCATGGCCGACCCAGCGCCCCAGCGCCCGGTCCATGGTGCTCAGCAGGGCCGACGTGTGACAGCCGACGGCGCTGCCCAGCTCCACCATCACCTGGGCCAGCTGGCGGGCGTCGTCGAGGGTCTTCATGAACGCGCCGCGGCCCACCTTGACGTCCAGCACCAGCCGATCCAGCCCCTCGGAGAGCTTCTTGGACATGATCGACGGTGCGATGTGGTCCACGGTCGCCACCGTGCCGGTCAGATTGCGCCGGTCGTAGAGGATGCGGTCGGCGGGCACCATCGTCTCGGTCTGTCCGCAGATCACGCAGCCCGCGTCGTCCACCACGGCGGCGATGCGGGCGGGGTCGAGGGCCACCGTGTAGCCGGGGATCGCCTCGAGCTTGTCCAGTGTGCCGCCGGTGTGTCCGAGCCCGCGGCCGGAGATCATGGGGACGGCTGCACCCGCGGCCGCCACCAGCGGTGCCCAGATCAGCGAGACCTTGTCCCCGACGCCCCCGGTGGAGTGCTTGTCGGCGACCGGCCCTTCGTACGCCGACCAGTCCAGGGTCGTTCCGGTCCCGATCATCTCGCGGGTGTAGGCGGCGCGCTCCTGCGTGTCCAGGCCCCGCATGTAGATCGCCATCAGCCAGGCGCCGATCTGCACCTCGGCGACCCGGCCCTCGGCGATGGCGGGAATGATCGCAGACCAGTCCTCGTCCTCGAGGCGCAGTCCGTCTCGCTTTCGCGCGATGTATCGGGTGAGATCCATGCTCGCCGTTCCAGCTCCCACGCCGCCCAAACATCGCCTGCGCCTGCGATCCCTGCCCGTGCGTGCTCGACCCCTCGCGTGCGCAATTTAACTCAACAGGCTGGACCGGGGATACCGTTTCGTACCAAAAGAAAGTTTTGGAGTTCGGCTCTGGGGAGCGTGATAGGTTCCCCGAACTGCGAGGAGGATGCGCGATGCGTAATGGTGTGAACGGGGTCGGGTTCCCCGCGGCCTTACTGTTGGCACTCTGCCTGACCAGCGGCTGCCCGGACCCCGGCGATGACGATAGCGCGGACGGACTCTGGGAGGATCCCGCCGGCGAGCTGGACGCGGCCTTCGAGGCCAGCGAGAGCGAGCTGTTCGTGGGCGATACCGTCAACCTGGACGCGGGCTCCAGCGTCGATGAGCACGGCATCGAGGCGTACTACTCGGACTGCGATATCGTCGAGTTCATCTGGGACTTCGGTGATGGCACCACCGAGAGTACCGAGCTGTACTTCGTCGAACACACATACAACGTGGTCGGCGAGTTCACCGTATCGCTGACCGTGGTCACCGACGACGGCGACGAGGACTCCGCCGACGGCCTGCTGGTCGTCAACCACCCGCTGCCGAACGTGGATCAGCTCGACGTGTCCGTGGACGGCGTGGCGGTGATCGGTGAGTGGGTGTCCCTGCTCGGCTCGGAGTTCCGCGAGGCGAACCTGCCTGCGGTGACCTTCGGCGGCCCGGTGGCGACGCAGCTGCAGTTCATCGACTCGGAACAGATCCGGGTGCGCGTGCCGCCCAAGAGTGTCTCCGGCCAGCAGGTGGTCGAGATCGACTTCCCCGAGGACGACGGCGGCGATACGGCGATGTTGACCTGGGTCAAACGGTATTCGGTGTCCACCGACGCCTTCCACCACCGGGTCAACTTCCTCTCCTTCGGCGACGGCATCGACTTCGTCGCGGAGCAGCAGGATCTGGTGGTCGAGGACGCAACGCTGGTCAAGATCAGTGGCGACGGCGCCACCGCCATCGTCGGCGATGGCCGCTGGGACGTGAACCTGCGCCCGACCCTGACCTTCGTGGATCTGACCGCCGACTTCGCCCCGGTGATCAGCAATGTCATCGACGACGTCGGCATCGGCCCCTTGTTCGACATCGCCACCGCCGTGGACATCGCCCTGATCGGCGACGCGGGCGGGATGACCGTCGTCGACCTGACGGATCCGTACAACCCGTTCTCGGTCCAGCGAGTCAACTACGAGCTGGGGGATTCGCTGGCGGCCACGGACATCGAGTTGACCCCGGACGGGACCCTGGCCGTCGTGCTCGGCACCTTCGACGACTCGATCCGTTTCTACGAGGTGGACTTCAACGGCGCGACCCTCATCTCCCAGAGTGTGGCCGCGGGAGCGGGGATCCAGGACGTCCAGATCACGGACGACGGGCTGTTTGCCTACGTGCTCAGCGGCGCGGGCGAGGGTGCCATCCCGCCCCTGCTGGACGTGGGCAACACCTGCGTCACCATCGTCGACCTGGCGCTGGTGCCGCCGGACAACCTGCTGGGCGCCGGGACCTGCGTGCCCATCACCGAGCACGCCCCGTTCCCCTTCGATCTGAGCATCGCCCCGGACACGTCGACCTATATCTCCAGCTTCGACGAGAACTTCAGCAACCTCGCCCTCGCCTTCGAGGACATCGGCGCCGACCCGCTGGACATCGACGCCTGGGTCGACCTGGCCGAGGGGCTGACCCAGCTCAGCTTCGGCGGCGTGGTGACCGTCGACGCGCTGGACAGCGGCGAGGCGATCATCGGACAGAGCTGGTTCCTGCCGTTCGGAATCCAGACCGGAATCCACGTGCGATTCGACGAGCTGCTCTATGTCTCCAACGGCATCTACCTGGACGTCATCATCGACATGGAGAACATCCTCGATCCGTTCCTGGCGATCACCATGTCCAACGGGGTGGTCGTGGCCAACATCGAGACCGGCGACGTGACCGACGTGATGTACGACCACGATCCGCTGATCTACTACGAGAGCTTCCAGCTCCAGTACGACTACCTGCCGCTGGTCAATCTCTTACTTCCCCCTTACTCCTTCGGTGACGTGGCGATCCAGCCCTGATCCGGCGGGCGGAGGCACACCTCCACCCTGACTTTCGTTCAGACTGCTATGAAAAAAGTTGCGGGCTAGGCGCGACCGTCGACGAACGTCGAGAGCGCCTCGCTGCGCTTCACGTGGCGGAGCTTCTTGAGCGCCTTGATCTCGATCTGCCGGATGCGCTCCCGGGTCAGGTTGAAGACGTTGCCGATCTCCTCCAGCGAATAGTGGGTCCGCTCGTCGATTCCGTAGCGCATCCGGATCACCTTCTCCTCGCGCTCGGTCAGCGACGAGAGGGCGTCCTTGATGCTGCGCCGAAGGGACATCGACTCCAGATGATCGGAGGGCAGCTCGGCGTTCGGATTGGGGATGAACTCGCCGATGGTCGCGTCCGAGTCGTCCCCGACCACCTGGTCGAGGCTCATGGGCTCCTTGGCCAGGCGGTAGATCTCCTCGACCTTCTCCACCGACTCGCCGAGCCACTCGGCGATCTCCTCGCTGGTCGGATCGCGCCCCAGCTCCTGGTTCAACTTGCGGGCCGTCTGCTGGACCTTGTTGACGATCTCCAGCTTGTAGATGGGAATCCGGATGGTGCGAATCTGGCTCTCGATGGCGCGAATGATCGACTGACGGATCCACCACGAAGCGTAAGTGCTGAACTTGAAGCCCTTGGTGTGGTCGAACTTCTCGACCGCACGGATGAGCCCCATGTTGCCCTCCTGGATCAGATCACCCAGGGGCATGCCGCGGTAGCTGTACTGTCTCGCGATGCTGACGACAAGCCTGAGGTTGGCCTTGGTGAGCTCGTCCTTGGCCCACACAGCCTCGCGGGGGGTACCCTCGATCATGGTACTGGCCAGGCGTACCTCGTCGTCACGGCTGAGCAACGCGATCGCGCCCATGCCCTTGAGGTAACGATTGAGAACTCTTGCGCTATCTCGGTAGCGTCCAGCTGCCATGTCCAAACCTCTGCATTGATTGACTACCCTTGGAGAGCATTGCAACCCGTGTGCCAGTCCGGATGGACCGCCCCGCGAAGCATCACTCCCTCCACTAGCTTCGACCCCCACGAAGGGTCTTTTCTTCGATACCCGTCCGCTCGGCGAGCCACATGAATGGGTCCCCGTTCACAGCCTCGACGGCTTGCATCTCGTCCACGAAACACGCGAGTTGCAGGTCACAGCGCTCGAAGATGACCTGGAAGCCGGCGTCGCCGCTGTTGTACGTGCGATAGCTCAGTAACGTGGCGTTGTTGACCTTCACCCGCTCGAAGTAGCGGCGGTACGATGCGCGCTGGAACGGCAGCTCTTCGTGGCGGCGGCGGGCCGCCGTCAGGATCTCCGCCTTGCGCTCCAGGGTCTCGCCCCGGGGGTGACCGGCGCGATACAGCTCGTCGAGTTCGCCGTACAGTTCGTGCAACGTCTCCTTGAGCAGTGCTCGATCGTGCCTGGATTCCTCCGCCCGCCGGACCTCGTCGGGGGCCTCGGCGCGGCGGGTCTCCATGAACGCCTCGGCGCCGCGATTGCCCACGAACCGCGCATAGGATTCGTTGAACCGCATGTGACCCGGGACGAACAACGTGGCGTGGGCCGACTCGTGGATCAGGGTGTCCGCCAGCCGGACCTCGGGCCAGTCCAGCATCCCGGGCAGGATCGGGTCATCGAACCACCCCAGGGTCGAGTAGGCCCCCACCTTGCGGGCGTAGACGTCGTAGCCCGCACGACGCAGCCGCCGCACCTCGCGCTGGGTGTCGGCCCGGCGGAAGTAGCCGATGTAGGGGATCGAGCCCACGATCGGGAACCAGCGCCCCGCGGCGCGGAAGCGGTGGGGTTCGCTGGCCATCACGTTGTACATGGTCCGCTCGAAGCCCACCGCGACCTGGGTGTAGCTCTCGAGGGGTGCGAGGCCGATCTCCTCGAGGGAGAAATGTCGGATCTCGTCGGCCAGGGCCAATCTGCCCTGCCGCTTGTCGGAGAGAAGGCCCGCACTGCGCACCTCGTCGATGGGGATGCGGGCGAGGAGCATGGACGCCTGATAGACAGCCTGGGTCAGGACGTAGTCCACCTGCAACGCAGGCTGGCTGGCGCCGAGCACCAGCAGACACAGCGCCGGGAACGCGATCCGCCAGCCGCGTGTGCGACCGCGTGCAGGGATTCGAGTATCCAACCGTCAACCGCTCCCTTCGGACTCCCTGTGCCAGCGAAACTGGTGCCAGCCGAGGGGGCCGATCGGGACACCCCCCGGGGCACGGGGAGTTCCCGGTGAGTTCATCGGCCTCCAGCGGCGAAACTGTAGGGCCGAAGTGGAATGGGGACACCCCCTCCCGCGTTTCTTGACGTGGCGCAGGGGCGAGCCGTAGCGTATCCGCGCATGGCATCATCCGCCGCGCACCCCAACGGAAGGGTTCGATCCCCGTGAATTCCTTCGTCTCGGCATGGAGCTGGAGCAGCCCAGGGACCTGGATCGTACTGGCGATCCTGGCCTTGAGCGTCTTCGCCCTCGCGGTGTTTCTCGAGCGCCTGTGGGCGCTGCAACGGGCCAAGGTGATCCCCCGCGGATTCACGATCCGGATCAGAGATCTGGTGACCCGCGAAGAGATCCCGGAAGCGCTGACCCTCTGCAAGACCGACGACAGCCCGGTGGCCCGGGTGATGATGGTCGGCCTGCGGGCCTATGGTCGGCCCCGGGGCGTGGTCAAGGAGCACCTGGAGGAGATCGGCCGGTTCGAGGCCCGCGAGCTGATGCGCTGGTCCGGGGCCATCGCGGTCATCTCCAGGGTCGCCCCTCTGATGGGTCTCTTCGGCACCGTCTGGGGGATGATCGACGTGTTCGCGGCCATCGAGGAGTTCGGCGTGGGTAACGCTGGCGCGCTGGCGGGCGGGATCGGTACGGCCCTGTACACCACCTTCGCCGGTCTGATGGTCGCAATCCCGGCCCACCTGGCGCACGCCTACATCGAATCGCGGGCAGACCGGCTGATCGCCCACATGGAGGAGACCAGCCTGGAGATGCTCGATCTGCTCAAGGCGCCGGAGGAGGAGTGAAGTTCAGCGTCCGCCGCAAGCCCTTCGATCTACTGGATCTGACGCCGCTGATCGACGTGGTCTTCCTGCTGCTGATCTTCTTCATGGTGTCGACCACCTTCATCCACGAGCCCGGTGGCATCAAGGTCGACCTGCCCCACTCGGACACCCAGGAGTTCATCCGCGAGTCCGGTGAGGTGGTGGTCGAGATCACCGAGAACGGTGGCCTGTTCGTCGATGACGTGCCCGTGGACGAGGCTGCCCTGCGTGCGGCGCTCCGGCGGACCATGCGGGCCGATCCGGAGAGTGTGGTGATCATCAAGGCCGATCGTGGCGTGGAGCACGGCCGCGTGGTCCAGGTGATGGACTGGTCCAAGCGGGCGGGGCTGTACCGCCTCGCGGTGGCCACCGAGGGTAGCCGTCTCCAGCGACCGCTGAGAGACGCCGGTGGGTCTCAGTAGGCGTCTGCCGGCCCACTGCGCAGCGTCCTTGTCCAGCGGACGCATCCCGGATAGACTGGCGTGGGCTCCTTCGAGAAAAACGCTGCGATGTCGCTAGATTCCACCCAGACAACACCCAGCCCCGGCCAGGCGGGAGCGCGCGCCTGGCAAGTGGCCCGCGCCGTGCTCCCGGTGGCCGGTCTGATCGGGGTGTTCTGCATCGCCTTTTTTGGCGAACAGGGGTTGATGGCCAACCACGAACTGCGGCAGCAGATGACCGAGCTGAGTACCGAGATCGAGCAGCTGCGAACGAACAACGCATCGCTGCAGGAACAGGTGAGGCAGCTGCAGGAGGACCCGGCGATGATCGAGGACACGATCCGGGAGGAGATGTTCATGGTCCGCGAGGACCGGAACGAGGTGGTCTTCACCTTCCCCGATCAAGCCCCAGCTGGATCCGGCGAACCGCGCACCGACGTGGGAAACGGCGGTGACGGCGGCGGCGGAACCCGTTGAATTCGAGGCTTCCCCTCAGCGTTCAGCATCAGGTCCCCGCCTTCGTGGGACCCCTCTGTACCCTTCTGCTCTTCGCTGCGGCCGCCCCGGGCCAGTTCGAGCTCAATGGCGATCGCGATCCGATCCTCGCTCCGTTCTCGCTGATCCTGCTGCTGCCGCCCATCGGCCGGGCCGTATGGTCCATCGCGGTCCGCCGGCCGGTGGTGACGGGCCGGCTGGATCAGCGATTGCTGGGCACGGACCTGTTGCTGCTCGGGGTCGCCCTTCTCCAGGGAGAGGACGGGACCCGATCCCCGGTGGTGCTCCTCGTCTACGCCAGCGCGTGTGCCCTGGGGCTGATGTTCGGCGCCCGCCGGATCGCACCCGCGGTGGCGATCGCGTGCGCCGCCCTGGTGCTCGCTTTTTTCGTGGGCGCCATCGAGGGGGGCTGGCTGGGGCTGCTGGTCACCCTGGCGGGTCTGATCGCCTTCGCGCTGGTGCCGTCGTCGGCGGTCTCCCGGGTCCAGATCCAGGCGAGCGAGGACCGGCGGCGCCTGGACGCCATCGAGAACGCGGCGCGTGACCTGGGGCAGGACTCGGCCCGCCGTCAGCAGCAGGTCCGGCAGGCGGACTACACCCCCGAAGCGGTGGAGGCCGATCTCGAGGCGATGGGGGAACGGATCCAGCAGTGGCTCTGGGACATCTGCCGCACCCTGGTCAACGGTACGGGCGCCGAGCGCTGCCTGGCCTACCGCCCAGCGGCCGAGGGCGGCGAGTTGCACCTGTCGGCCCACAGCGCCGAGCCCGGCGAGGTCGTGCGCAACGTGCTGGCCCGCGAGGGTGTCTTCGGCGTGGTGCTCAAGACCGGAGAGCCGCTGATGATGTCGACGGTCAAGCAACCCTACGCGGGACTGGTCTACTGCGAGGGCGAGCCCGGGATCGGAAGCTTGCTGGTGGTGCCCCTGTTGATGGACCGTCAGCTGTGGGGGGTACTCGTGCTGGACGCCCCCGAGCCGGAACGTATCACTCAACGGGACCGCACCATCGTCGAGGGGGTGGCGCCGTTGCTTCTGCTGCTGCTGGATCAGCTGGCGGACCTGACCGCGTACCGCAAGGGCTCCAGCGAACACAAGATGCTGCACGACATCTCACAGGCGCTGGCCGAGCAGGAGAGCCTGGAGAGTGTCGCGGGGATCCTCGTGGATCGCTCCCGTGAGATGGTCGGCGCGGCCGGCGGAGCCCTGGCCCTGCTGGACCGGGACGCGGCGCCCCACGTGGTCGCCGCGAGCGGTTTCTCGCACGACCCCACCGGGTTGTTGTTTCCCTTCGACGCCACGACCAGCCTGGTGGCCCAGTGCATCCGCTACGGCCGCGCCATCGCCCGCTCCCGACTCCACCGGGAAAAGCGGCCGCCCCTGCTGTTCGGCATGGACTACGGCCCCAGCGCCGCAGTCTCCGACTTGTTGCTGGTGCCCCTGCTCAAACCCGGATCGGCGGACGAGGAGCGGACCTGCATCGGCGCTCTGGCATTGTGCCGCTCCGACGACCGCCCGTTTGCCGAAGACGATCGGGACCGGGTGGAGTTGCTCACCCACCAGGCCGCCGCCCACATCCGGGCCATCGGCCTGCTCGAGGAGACCCGCTCCCAGGCGGCCACCGACGGGCTGACCGGGTTGCCGAATCGGCGGTCCTTCGTCGAGAGGCTGGACGAGATGCTGCAGCGCTCGGGCCGCTTCGGCACACCTGTCTCACTGCTGATGCTGGACGTGGACCACTTCAAACACGTCAACGACACCTATGGCCATCCGGTGGGCGACCAGGTGCTGCGCAAGCTCGCCGAGTTGCTGCACGGCTCGGTGCGCGACGCGGTGGACCTGGCGGCACGCTTCGGCGGCGAGGAGTTCACGGTGCTGCTGGAGAACACCTCCCACGAGGGCGCGGTCAAGATGGCCGATCGGTTGCGGGAGGCGCTGGCCGCCGAGACCTTCGTCCACGTCGAAGGCAGCAACACCGTCCCGTTCCAGGTGACCATGAGCCTGGGCGTGGCCACGGCCAGCGTTGCGGAGGATCCCCAGGCGTTGATCGAGCGCGCCGACCAGGCCCTCTACCGGGCCAAGGAGGGTGGCCGCAACCGCGTGGAGAGCGGTTGATGGCGGATGTGTCCCCCCCCGACTAGGATGAACCCATGATGATCCGACTCACGATCTATGCCGGCATCGCCCTCGTGGGCGCGACCACCGGGCTGGGACTGTATCGCGTCGACCACGGGGGCGACGACTGGATGACCATCGCCTTCCAGCGCGAGGCCGAGCTGCTGGCCAGCTCCCCCGGTTCGGATTACGGCGCCGACGCGTACCACGACGTCCAGCAGGCTCTGGACCGGGTGCCGTTCTGGAGCGCGGACTATCCGCGCGCTCGCGCGTTCAGTTCTGCCATCGCCGCCGAGCGCCGCCGGGGTGCCGCTGGACGCTACCCCCAGCTGGGCCTCCCGGACAGCTGGCCCCGACCCGGGGCAACCGCGGGGCCGCTGACCGACGACGCCAACCCCGAGGGGGCTCCCCCGGCCCCAGCAACCCCTGCGGAGGAGGTGGCCGCGCCGCAGGTGACGGTCTACGTGACCTCCTGGTGCCCCTACTGCCGGAAGCTGACGGCCCACCTCGAGCGGCGGGGGGTCACCTTTCGCGAGGTGGACGTGGAGCGGGACGCGGCCGGGCGCGACGAGCTGGCCCGTAAGGCGCCCTATGCCATGGGGGTACCGGTCATCGACGTGGCCGGCGAGATCCTGATGGGCTTCGACGTGGCCAGTACGGATCGGTTGCTCAGGGAAGCCGGGTTGATTCCGGAGAAGGAGTAGGCGTCAGGGGAGACAGTCGGTGCCCAGCATCTCACAGGCCACCGTGGCTTCGGCGGTGCCGGGGAAGCGGGCGGCCACCTCGGCCAGCAGACCCCGGGCGCGCTCGTCGTCCCGGCCTATGAACCCAGGCTCCAGGTAGATCTCGGCCATCCGCAGCAGGGTCCGCCCGGCCAGCGTGCCTTCCGGCTCCGCCTCCAGGTAGCCGCGGTAGAGCGCTAGCGCCTCCCCAAAGCGGCACTCGCTCTGCAGCCCGACCGCGGTCAGGTAGTGGCTTCGCCCCTCGTCCGCCGGCTCCTGTTCCGGCACGGCCGCCGGCTCGGCCGGGCTCTCCGGCGCCGGTTCGCCCGGGGGTTGTGGCCGCCGTTCGCGGCTTCGCTGGGGCTCGACGACCACGTCGTGCAGGCTGCCATCGGGCGCCACGTAGCGCAGCGGCGGCTTGACGGCGCAGCCGAAAATCGCGAGTACCAGGACGCCGGCCGAACAGCTCAGGAATCGTGAGAATCGTGGCACGGGGCCAGGGTACGCTGGGAAACCGCCCCGAGCAAAGTCCAACGACTCTTGCCAAACCGGTGGTCAAAGGGGTAACTAACCGCATGCCCGGCATCGGTTTCGGGGAGCTGGCAATCATCTTCCTGCTCCTTCTCGTTTTCCTGGGACCCAAGCGCCTGCCGCAAGCGGCTCGGACGTTCGGACGGGTCATGGGCGAGGTGCACCGGGCCACCGACGAGCTGAAGACGGCGTTGTACCTCGAAGACGCGCGCCAGCGGCGCTCCGCCCCGACCCGGGATCCCTACCGCCGCCGGGCGGGCTCGCCCAAGCGCGCGGTCGACCCCACCCCACCCCCGGACCCGGCGACACCCACCGCCGAGGACGTCCCGCCCGCCGACGCCGAGGCGAGCGGTGAGGACCCCGGCGAATGAGCGACGTGGCCGAGGAACAGGGCGCCACGCCGGGCAGCGAGGACGACGTCTCCTCCTACCGGATGCCCCTGCTGCAGCACCTCGAGGAGCTGCGCACCCGACTGATCCACGCGATGATCATCTATGCAGTCTGCCTGGTGGGCTGCGTGGTGTTCTCGCCCAACCTGTTCCAGCTGCTGATCCATCCCGCGGTGGAGTACCTGCCCGAAGGCACCTCGTTCGTCTACACCAAGCTGCCCGAGGCGTTCATCACCTACCTGAAGGTGGCCCTGCTCGCCTCGGTGTTCCTGTCGAGCCCCTTCCTCTTCTTCCAGGGCTGGAAGTTCGTCGCCCCGGGCCTCTACAAGAGCGAGAAGCGGATGGTGTTCCCGTTCGTCCTCTTCTCGACGTTGCTGTTCCTCTCAGGCGCCGTGTTCTGCTACCTGGCCGTGCTGCCCTGGGCCTGCAAGTTCTTCCTGGCCTACGGCGCAGACCCCGAGACCTCGATCCAGCCGATGCTGACCATCAGCGAGTACCTCGCGTTCAGCACGCGGTTGCTGCTGGCCTTCGGACTGGTGTTCGAGCTGCCGCTGGCGATGATGTTCGTGGGCCGCGCCGGGCTGATCCGCCATCAAAAGCTGCGGAAGCTGCGACCCTTCGCGCTGGTGGCGGCCTTTGTCGGCGCGTCGCTGATCACACCCCCGGACGTGGTGACCCAGGTCGCGCTGGGGCTCCCGCTGATGCTGCTGTACGAGGTCGGGATCTGGCTGGTCTGGTGGGTGCAGCCGAAGGAAAAAGCCAAGGGCGACGACGAGGGCGACGACAAGGGCGACGACGACGGGGACGAAGCCGAAGCCAAGCCCGCCAAGTGACCTCTCAGCGTTTGAAGCGCCAGCGCCCGTTTCGACGGATCTCCCGAGCCACTTCCCGCATCCGATTGACCGGCCGCTGGACGTGGAAGGGGAGCTTGGCCGAGTGCCCCATCAGCGTCAACAGCCGACCCCGGGTGCCGTCGATGACCACGGCGGTCCGGCGGCGGATCGCCAGGAACAGGTCGACATCGGCGGGGGTCGCCAGCAACACGGTGCCGACCTCGCTGGCCATGTGGGCGTCGCTGCCCGCGGTGGCGGCCTTGCCCAGCCGCCGGGCCAGCTCCCTGGCGCGGCCGTTGTTGCGGGCGTTCTCGGCGCCGTTGAGCACCTCGACGGCGTGGAGTCGGAACAGGTCCTCCTCGCCGAGCCCGTAACGCGCGCGCGCCGACATCACACCGTTGAACACCAACGAATAGGGGTGGGCCGCCGAGGTCAGACAATCCCAGCGGCCGGCCGCGCGGAGCAGATCGACCACCGAGATGTCCATGGGCGTCGTCGGCTGGGCGCGGAGGCGACGCGCCGGTCGGAGGACCTGGTCGAAGAAGTTGGTCAGGTCGTCCGGGTGGCGGAAGTACGCCAGCAGGTGGCAGCGCTCGACCGTCGTGATCTCGATCGCAGGCACCACCCTCTCGAATCCCTCGTCCCCGGCGGCCTCCCAGGCCTCGAGGGCGCCCCCGATCACGTTGTGGTCCGCCACGGCGATCTGGATCCCGCGCTCGCGGGCGATGCGCACGAGCTCGTCGGGCCGCGTGAGGGCATCGGAGCGGCTGCTGTGGACATGTAGGTCCGAGCCGCGGATGCCGCCCCGCTGGAGCATCTCGCGGGCAGCGGCGTCGAAGTGGACGGTGGGAAGGGTCATCGGGCTCGGGGGCATCCGAAGCGCGACGCGCGCTACAGGACCACCACCTCCTCGTGAACGCCGAACACCTCGCGCATGGCCGTCGAGACCTCGCCCAGGGTGGCGCCGATGCCCAGGGCCTCCAGGACCGGCGGGAGCAGGTTCTCGGCCCCCTCGGCGGCCGCCCGGATACGGTCGAGGGCGGCGCGGGTCTCGCGCTCACCGCGGGCGGCCCGGAATCGGCGGAGCCGACCGACCTGCTCCTTCTCGATGCGCGGGTCGACCCGCATCAGAGGCGGGGCGACCTCCTCTTCCAGCTGGTGGACGTTGACCCCCACCACCTCGCGGTCACCGGCTTCGGTGGCGCACTGCTCGCGGTAGGCCGCGTCCTGGATCTCCCGCTGGACATATCCCCGCTCGATGGCGGCGATCATGCCGCCCAGGCCGTCGATGCGTTCGATGTACTCGGCGGCGCCCGACTCGATGGAGTCGGTGAGTTCCTCGACCAGATAGGAGCCGCCGAGGGGGTCGACCACGTCGGCCACGCCGCTCTCTCCGGCGATGATCTGCTGGGTCCGCAGCGCGATGCGGACGCTGTCCTGGGTCGGCAGCGCGAGCGCCTCGTCCCGGCTGTTGGTGTGCAGGCTCTGGGTACCACCGAGCACCGCCGCCAGCGCCTGGAGGGTCACCCGGACCACGTTGTTGTCCGGCTGCTGTGCGGTCAGCGTGCAGCCGGCGGTCTGCGTGTGGAAGCGCAGCATCATCGACCGCGGGTCCTTGGCGCCGAAGCGCTCCTTGACGATCCGAGCCCACAGTCGCCGGGCTGCGCGGAACTTGGCGATCTCCTCGAGGAAGTTGTTGTGGGCGTTGAAGAAGAAGCTCAGCCGGGGTGCAAACTCGTCCACGGCCAGCCCAGCGGCCTGGGCTGCTTCGACGTACGCGATGCCGTCCGCGAGGGTGAACGCCACCTCCTGGACCGCAGTCGAGCCCGCCTCCCGGATGTGGTACCCGCTGATGGAGATGGTGTTCCACAGCGGCACCTCGCGGTGGCAGAACGCCATCAGATCGGTGACCAGCCGCATCGACGGACGCGGCGGATAGATGTAGGTCCCACGGGCGATGTACTCCTTAAGGATGTCGTTCTGGACGGTGCCCCGCAGCGCCTTGCGGGCCACACCCTGCTTCTCGGCGCACAGGATGTACAGCGCCAGCAGGATCGGGGCCGTCGAGTTGATGGTCATCGAGGTGCTGACCCGGTCCAGCGGGATGTGGTCGAACAGCACATCCATGTCGTCGCGGGTGTCGATGGCCACCCCGACCCGCCCCACCTCTCCGGCCGCCATCTCGTCGTCGGAGTCGCGACCCATCTGGGTGGGCAGGTCGAAGGCCACCGACAGGCCGGTCTGGCCCTGCTCCAGCAGGTAGCGGTTTCGCTCGTTGGTCTCCCGGGCGCTGCCGAAACCCGAGTACTGACGCATGGTCCACAGGCGACCCCGGTACATGTTGGGCCGCACGCCGCGGATGAACGGGTACTCGCCGGGAAACCCCAGCTCCGCGGCCTCTTCCCGCGGTCCGGCCACCACCGGGAGTTCGATCCCCGAGGGCACCGAGAACGATCCCCGCCGGGGCGGATGCCGGGTCTCGGCCGGATCGAGCACCTCCCGCTGCCACCGCTCCTGGGATTCGCGGAATCGCTTGGATGTCTTGCGAGAGTCCATCGCACCTCCCCAGATCCGGCGACGAGGCCGGAGGAGAGGCAGATCGTAGCCGATCGGTCCTCGCTTGACAGGGTTCGCGGCCTTCCCCTACCCTGGCCGGGCGGATACGAGGTGTTAACTTGCTGAAATCAATGAGTTTTCTTGCTTTCGCGGCCATGATCTCGCTCCCGCTCGCCGCTGCAGCCCAGGACGAACCGATCCCCGAGGGACTCGAGACCGTCGTCGTGGAGGCGAGCGAGGTCGAGACCCTGCTGGGCAGGATCGTGACGCCGGGCGTGCCCGAGGACGTGGCCCAGGCCGCGTTCGACGATCTGGTCCATCTCGGGGCGTCCGCGACCCCCGAACTGATCGCGGTCTACCAGGACCCGGCCGACACCGAACACCGGCGCTGGGTTGCTGCCCGGGCCCTGGGCCACATGGGCGGTCGGGCGGCCAGCGAGGCGCTGATGGAGGGCATGCGGGCCCAGGAATTCATGTCGCGCATCGCGGCGACCTCGGCCCTGGGCGTGATGCAGGGGGACGACGCCCGGATGGCCCTGGAGGAGGCGCTGTTCGATCCGTCGATGGAGATCCGCTGCACCGCCGCCGACGGGCTGCTCCAGATCGGTCACCAGGCCTCGAGCGTTCCGCTGGCGCGGGCGCTCGGCACCCCCGATTCTTTCCACCGCGGGCGCTCTTTGCCCGTGCGCGGACACATCGTCCTCGCCCTCGGTGGCACGGGCGGCGAGACCGCGATCGAGGCGCTGATCGGCGTGCTCGACGACCGGGACGAGTTGCTCCGCGCCACCGCCATCAAGGCGCTGGAGGAGGCCAGCGGCGCCTCGCCGTCGGGCGTGATCGGCAACGGTCGCACCGCCACCCCCGCCGAGGTCGAGGCCTGGAAGGACTGGTGGGACACGCACCAGCGCGCCCTCGGCGTTCCGGTCGAAGAGGCCCCCCTTGACGAGGGACAGGCGGGCTAGAGGATCCGGTAGTCGTAGGAGAGGGTGCAGCGACCGAGCTTCAGCTGGTCGCTGGGGGACAGCTTGACCGTCGAGACCCGCTGGCCGTTGACGTAGGTGCCGTTGGTGGACCCCAGGTCGCGGATGTAGACCAGCTCGTCCTCGAACACCTCGATGATCGCGTGGCGGCGGCTGACGTCGCTGTCCCGAACCACCAGATAGGTGTTCAGCCGGCCCAGCAGGATGGTCTCGCTGTTGAAGCGGTAGACCAGCCCCCTGTCGGCGCCCTCGATCACCTCGAGCACGATCTCAAACGGGCTGAGCCCGCGCTGCTCGGCGGCGCCCTCCTGGGGTCCGCTGGCGAAGTCCGCGCCCTCGCTGGCCATCGCGGCGGCGACCTCTTCGGGCACTCCAGAGAGCTCCATGGTCTGGTCGGTGGCCCCGGGGAAACCGGGTTCGAGACCGACGACCGGCTCGTGGCCGGCCCCGTCCGGTGTCGTGCCGAGGGTCGGCTCGGTCTCCGCGCCGACGTCCTTTTCGAGGCAGAACAACAGCCGGGACTGGCCGATGCGGACCTCGGTCCCGTCCTGGAGCCGGGCTTCGGGCTGCAGTTGTTCATTGACCCAGACGCCGTTGGTCGACCCCAGGTCCATGATGTACCAGGCCTCGCGCTCGTAGCTGACGATGGCGTGGATCGAGGACACTTCCTTGTCGGCCAGGGTGATGTCACCCACCTGACGGCCGACGACGGTGCGCCCTTCGCGCAGGGTGTAGGTGACACCCTCACGCTCACCGTTGAGGAACTTGAGCTGCGCCTTCATCGGGTTGTGATTCCCTCGCCCTCGAGCCGCTCGACCGTCCGTCAGGTCTTCCCCTATCCTAGACTCGGTATGTGAGGGTATCGAGGCGCTTCCGTTGTTGTCAAGGCGACGGAAGCGCCGCAGCCCATCGTTTCTTGGGGGCGAATCTACGGCTCAGATACAGGTGTTGGTCGCGTAGTCACATTCCATGCCCTCGGGACAGTCATCCGGGTCGTCGCAGGGGATATGTCCTTCGACCTGGAGATTGCCCATCACGTGGGAGAACACGGTGAACTGCACGCAGCCAGCGTCCACCGCCGCCGAGTCCACGGTACGGCGGTAGAGGTTGCCGGTGGCGAACCCCGACACCCCGGCGGAGAGCAACTCGGCGATCAGCTCCGCCGGAACCTCGTGGGCGCCGTCGTCGTCCAGGTCACAGACCAGCTCCACCGGTGAATTGCCGTGCTGGTCGATGTTGAACCGCAGCTGGATCTGCACGGGCGCCTCGTCCTCCGCGATCCAGGTCACCGCCAGGGGCTCTCCCTCACGCACGATCCACGCCTCGTCCTCGCTGGCCATGGGCGTCACACCCATCCCGTGGACGGTGAAGCTGGCGTACTCGTCGCCGGCGGCGGTCAGCCGGATCCCGTCCCCCGGGGTGAACGGCGGATGGGGCACCGACGTGTCGTAGTAGGTCGGGAACTCCATGCTCACGGGGACGGCCAGCCCCTCGATGGTCACCGTGCCCACGCTCTTGGGCACCGGATAGGGAATGCAGCTGCCGTCGAAGTCGCAGGTGAAACCCGGGTCGCAGGGCGGATCGCAGAATGGGTTGTTTCGCCGCATCAGCCGGCAGTCGTCCCCGCTGGCGACCTGCTCGAGGATCGTGACCGGCACGACGCCGTCGGAGACATCCCCGGCCACCGCCGAGTAGTCCAGCTCGTGCTGGACGTGGAAATACCCCACCTTCTCGTCCAGGGCGCAGGGCCCGTTCAGCTCGGGGACCTCGATGTCGTCATCGCCGGTCGCATCGTCGTCGCCACTGGCATCGTCGTCGCCGCTGACGTCGTCGTCACCGCTGTCGTCGTCGTCGTCCGGGGGGCAGCCGGCCACGACCAGCGCGAGGGCGAGGGCGAGGGTTCCCAGCAGTGCGGTTCGCATCGGTCGTTCCTCCGGGCTGCGGATCAGGGGTAGGCGCGGGGCTTGTCGGGCACGCCGAGGGGTACCTCGTAGAGCTTGTTGGAGCTGATATCGAGCACGTACATCGCCATGGGATCCCAGCCGCCGATGCCCGATCCCCACTGCATGTTGGGGATCCAGGTGGTCTCGGTGCCCAGCAGGATCACCGGCTGGCCCTGGCCGTCGGGGGAGAAGCGCCAGACCTTGGCGGCGATGTACTCGCAGACGTAGACGTTGCCGCAGGCGTCCACGGCCATGCCGTCCAGCTGGCCGTTGCCCACGTCGCTGGCGAACACGGTCGGGGGGCCGGGATTGCCGTGCTCGTCGAACTCGATGGCGTGGATCGTGCCCCCGCCGAAGCTGCCGACATAGAGCGTGCGGTAGTCCGGGCTGAAGGCGACGCCGTTGGGGTTGTTGAGCCCGTCGGCGACGACGTCGTAGTCGCCGGTCTCGCCGTCGACCCTTCGCACCCGCCCGCCGGATTGTTCGGCCACGTAGACCTTGCCGTCCAGGTCCACCTCGAGCCCGTTTCCATAGTTGAAGCCGGACAGCAGCGCCGTGCGCACTCCGTCGGGAGTGACCTTGTACAGGGTGCCGTTGCTCACGTCCGAGTAGACGATGTCGCCGCTCGGCAACGCCCGGAGACCGGCGATGAAGTGGCCGGAGCCCGGCACCCACAGCTGGGGCGACCCGGCGTAGGGTGACTGGAACAGGTTGCCGTTGTCCGCCCCGATCAGGTTGCCCAGGTCGTCGAAGGCCAGATCCTCGGTGGCGCGGGGCCCGTACATCACGTCAAAGGCGAACGGACCGTCGGGGATCGATTCGCAATCCACCGGGTCCTCGGTCGTGTCGTCGTCGCCCGTGCTGTCGTCGTCGTCGTCGCCCGTGCTGTCGTCATCGCCCGTGCTGTCGTCGTCGTCGCCGGTCGCGTCGTCGTCGTCGTCCGCCGAGTCGTCGTCGATGGGTGTCACCCCACCGCCGCAACCCGCGCCACCGATGATCACACCGTCGTCATCGTTGCAGCCGGCGAACAACGCCACCACCAGCGCCAGATGCCACCATCGAACCAACTTCATGGACTCTCCTCGGCGGAGGGGGGAATGGGACTCTGGACGGCCCGCCAGCGACCGTGAAAGGTGCGGACCGCTTGCTCCTGATCCGACGTCTCGATCGAGCCCGGTCGCTGCCGCCGGACTTCGGCGATCGCTTCTTCGGCCGTCATCCCCTCGGTGACGAAGTAGGCGGCCAGGGTCGTCCCGGTTCGCCCCAGCCCGGCAGCGCAGTGCACGCCGACCGCCGCCCCGGCCTCGAGGCTCTCCCGGGAGCGGTGGGCAAAGATGAACAGCTGCTCTTGCGAAGGAGGCGTGAAGTCCTCCACCGGCAAATGGAGCACCTCGATGCCGTAGCGAGCGGCGTCGACAGCGGGCGTCGGGGTCTCGGTCAACGAGACCAGCAGCACGATCCCGTGGGCCTCCAACGAGGCCAGATCCTCGTCCAGCGTTCGAACCGCGCCGGGACGGGCCATGCCGGCCAGCTTGCCCTCGACCACCCACGAGAAGTTGTGGACATCGCCACCGGAACCGCCGGTCGCGGCGGGCACGTCGACCGTGGCCGTGCAGGACAGCAGGGTCACGCCGAGGGCGACGGCGATCCAGGGAGGCGAGCCAGACGTCCGCATGAGCAGCATTCTAGCCCAACGTCGAGGGTGGTTTCCGGGCGAATGCGCGCACGCTGGGCGGGTGGCGAGCCCGCGCGCTCTTGCGTGCGCACAGGACAGTGGCCAGGCTTGTCAGGGCCTTGTAGACTCCGACTACAGGAGTGATCCGCGTGTTGTTCTCCATGCCGTTCATCCATGCGTGGCATCGCTCGCGTACACTATCCGAGGGCCCAACGAAGGCCGGGGTGTATTCATGACTCGATTTTTCGCGTCTCGGGGGTTCGGCGGAGCAGGGTTGCTGGCGTTCGCGCTGATACTCGGGCTGGGCTGCAACGACAGCCAGCTCAACCCGCTGGCACCGGATATCTACGTCGCACCGGAGGAGATCAACTTCGGCACGGTGATCGTCGGCGTTCAGGAGGAGCAGCTGCTGGCCGTCCACAACGTGGGCGGCGGCACCCTCAACGTGGCGTCTGTGACCCTGCAGGACGGCACCGGCCCGTTCTCGGTGGAGGACTACAGCGGTGAGCTGACCCCCGAGAACCTCGTCGAGTTGGTGGTCGACTTCACCCCGGACGACCTGGGCCCGGCCGAGGACGTGATCCTGATCGAGAGCGACGACCCGGACGAGCCGGTGGTCGAGGTACCGGTCTACGCCGTGGACGTACTCCCCGAGCCCGTACCTGCCATCGCGTGGTCGCCATCGAGCATCGACTACGGCGCCGTGCCGAGCGGCGGCTCGGTCGCCGAGACGGTCACCGTGACCAGCGTGGGCACAGGCGACCTCCAGGTCACCGGGATGGTCCTCTCGGTGGGGACCTCCCCTGACTTCACCCTCGCCAACAACCCGGCTCCCATCGTGCTCGTCCCCAGCAGCTCCACCACGGTGGACGTGGTCTACGCCCCCAGCGATGGCGTGCCGGACGCCGGCGTGCTGGTCATCACCAGCAACGATCCGGACACCCCCGAGGTGCAGATCCCCCTGTCGGGCGAGCTGCTACCGGCCCCCGACATCGATCTGGTGCCCACGTCCCTGCTGTTCGGAACCCTGGCGGCGGGTAACTCCGAGACCATGTCCGCGGACATCTGGAACCTGGGCGTGGCCGACCTGGAGCTGGGCACCCTGATCCAGATCGGTTCCGCCGAGTTCACGATGCTCGACGACCCGTCGGGCATGGTGCTCATACCCGGCGAGTACACGACCCTGTCGATCCAGTACACCCAGTCGGACGAGTTCGCCGACAACGGACAGATCGAGATCCCCAGCAACGACCCGGACGAACCGATCGTCTACCTGTCCATGGACGCCCCCGCCCCTGCGCCGGACATCGACGTGGACCCGTGGACGGTGGACTTCGGCGACGTGAAGATCTACACGTCGGCCAGCGAGCTGGTGACCATCTCCAACGTGGGCACCGACGACCTGGACCTGTACGCGTTGACCCTGGCGGGCGATCCCGAATTCTCCATCGTGTCCAACCCCCAGGGCTCGCTGGTCGCGCCCGGGGCATCGGTGCTGCTGGAGGTCGGCTTCGAACCCCACAGCCAGTTTGCGTTCAACGGCCTGGTCGACATCGAGAGCAACGACCCGGATGAGCCCGAGGTCACCGTGGACCTGATCGGCGCCGGGACCACGCCGCTGATCAACCTCGATCCGCCCTACCACTACTTCGGCGCGACCATGGCCGGCTGCGAGGAGACCGTCGACGTGGCGGTCCAGAGCGTGGGTACCGCGCCCCTGGGCCTCTTCGGCCAGACCTACACCACCACACCCGGGGCGACGATGGTGGCCGACACCGGCACCCTGGACAGCTACATCGCCAACGGCACCGAGCTGCCCCCGGGCGACGAGATCATCGTCACCGTCAGCTTCGTCCCCGACGACGTCCTGCAGTTCAGTGGAACGCTGACCGTCAACAGCGACGATCCCTACAACCCCTACGTCGGCGCGGATCAGGACGGCGACGGCGACTCGGGCGGCAACTTCCAGGACACCTACGTCCAGCAGGGCAACAACTGGTCCGACGTGCTGTGGGTGGTGGACAACTCCTGCTCGATGGAAGAGGAGCAGGGCAAGCTGGGCGACGACTTCAGCTACTTCTACAGCATCATCAACAACGCCGGGGTCGACTATCACCTGTCGACGGTGACCACCGACAACGCCGGCTTCACCGGCGTCTACACGGTCATCTACCCCACCACCCCCAACGGCGCCCAGGTCTTCGAGCAGAACTGCAACGTGGGCACCAACGGAAGCTGGACCGAGCAGGGGCTGAAGTTCGGCTACGACGCCCTGGTCTGGGCCCGGAACAACCAGGCGCCGAACCAGAACTTCTGGCGCGACGACGCCGGCCTGCGGGTGGTCTACGTGTCCGACGAGGAGGACCAGAGCGGCAGCTGGAGCTCCTACCTGTCCTACTACCAGGCGATGAAGGCCAACCCCGATCACGTGATCCTCAACGCCATCGTCGGCACGGACGGCTACTCGGCCGTCACCTGCAGCGGCCTCGGTGGGATGGCCTATCCCGGCACGGGTTACGTGGACGTGGCCAACTCCACCGGCGGTGTGCTGGCCTCGATCTGCGACAACGACTGGTCCACGGCGCTGACCAACCTGGCGTGGATCACCATCAACCTGGCCGACACCTTCACCCTGACCTACCAGGCGATCCCCAACACCATCGAGGTGTACGTCAACCACGTCCAGGCCATCGGCGGCTGGTCCTACGACGCCGGTCTGAACGCGGTGGTCTTCGACCCCGCCTACGTGCCCGACGACGGCGAGCTGATCGAGATCATGTACGAGTATTTCGGTAGCTGCTAAGGCTCCTGACGGGCCCTGAACCCCCTGCACCCCTTCTGCACCAGATCCCCGCCACGCTTGTGCGCCGCCCTCCAGGCGACGCCGCATTCGCGCGCTAGACCTTGGCTGTAGCGTCGTCGCGCTCCCACCGACGGCGCCCAGGAGGACGCCATGGTCGACGCCAATCTCCCCGAGCCATTTTTTCCCCCCAGCATGGATCAGCCGCCGGAGCTGGATCGACGGCGGGCCACCCCGCCTCCGACGCCGCGCACGGCGCTGCTGATCAGCCCCTTCTACCGAAAGGACCCCTACGGCAGCTACGCCAAGCACGTGCTCACTCCGTCGCTGGCGCTGACCTCGGTGGCCGCGGCCACCCCACCGGACTGGAGCGTCCGGCTGTGGGACGAAAACCTGCTGCAGGGTCCCCCACCCGCCGATCCGTTCCCGGCGCTGGTGGGCATCACCGTCCACCTGACCTTCGCCCGGCGGGCCTACGAACTCGCAGCCTGGTACCGGAAACGGGGGGCGCAGGTCGTGCTGGGCGGACCCCATCTGCTGGCCTGCGCCGACGAGGCCGCCGCCCACGCCGACGCCATCGCGGTCGGCGAGGGGGTCCAGCTGTGGCCGCGGATCCTGCGTGACGCGGAGCGAGGCGCGCTGCGTCCTCGATACGACGGCGACTTCCGCGCGCCCTTCGGCGGGGAGCCGGCGCCCGCCCGGGAGCTGCTCCCGCGGCGGGACTACCTGACCGTGGCCAGCCTCACCGCGACCCGGGGCTGCCACAACCGCTGCGGGTTCTGCCACCTCTCGACCCGGGGCTTGCAGATGCCCTACCAGCGTCGGGAGCCAGCCGCCGTGGCCGCCGAGATCGCGACGCTGGATGAGCCCTACGCCGTGTTCGTCGACAACAACCTCGGGTCGGACTTCGACTACCTGCGCGCCCTGTGCCGGGAGCTGCGACCCTTGAAGCGGATCTGGTCGGCGGCGGTGACCCTGGACGTGGCCCAGCAACCCGGCCTGGTCGGCGAGATGGCCCGAGCCGGCTGCAACGGCGTCTTCATCGGGCTCGAGACCCTGGAGGCGGCCAACCTCGACGAGGCCGGCAAGCGTTGCCCGCGGCCCGCCGAGTACGCCCGGGGGGTGGAGGTCTTCCACCGTCACCGGATCCAGGTCAACGGCAGCTTCGTGTTCGGCTTCGACCACGACGGTCCCGAAGTCTTCGAGCAGACCGTGGCCTGGATCGAGCGGACGCGCCTGGCCTGCGCCACGTTCCACCTGCTGACACCCTATCCGGGTACTCCCCTGTTCCGGCGAATGGAGGCCGAAGGACGGCTGCTACACCGGGACTGGGAGCGCTACGACACGGCCCACGCGGTGTTCCGCCCGCGGCGGATGACACCCGCGCAGCTCGAAGCCGGCTATCGACGCGCCTACCGCCGGCTGTTCTCCCACCGGTCGATCTTGCGGCGGCGACCGGTCAGGACCGGAGACGTGCCCTCCTATCTGGTCGGCAGCTACCTGTACAAACACGCCAACCGGGTGTGGCCGCACGCCATCCGCCACCGCTGGACGCGGGCCCTGTGGCGGCCGTTGATCCACGGAGCTCGGCTGCGACAGCAGGGCGTGGTCCGCGAGCTGGATCGAGATGCTGGTGCGGCCGTCGCGACGCCGGCCGAGCCAGGGTCGTGTCCGCGGCTGGCGGCCGCCTGAGCGGGCTCAGGGGGAGGGCGGGATGTAGATGCTGAGGCAGCTGTTGACGCAGGCACAGGCGTCCAGCAGCGGATCCTGGGGGCAGGACTCGAGGCAGACCAGGTCCGCGGCGACCATGCAGCTGGCACAGAAGTCGGTGCAGGTGTATCCGCTTCCGGCCCAGTCGATGCAGATGCTCTGCTCCATGGCGCAGAAGTCGGCGCAGGTGTAAGCGGCGGCGGTGGTGTCGTCGTCGCCCGTGGTGTCGTCGTCGCCCGTGGTGTCGTCGTCGCCCGTGCTGTCGTCGTCGCCCGTGCTGTCGTCGTCGCCCGTGCTGTCGTCGTCGCCGGTGGTGTCGTCGTCGCCGGTGATGTCGTCATCGCCGGTGATGTCGTCATCGCCGGTCGCATCGTCATCGCCGGTCGCGTCGTCGTCGCCCGTGGCGTCGTCGTCGCCGGGGGTCTCGTCGTCGTCGGCCGTGTCGTCGTCGCAGGTGCTGTCGTCGTCGTCCTGAGGCATCGGACCACAGGAACACCCTCCGCCGTCCTGGGCGACACCGTACAGCAGGAACAGGGCGGCGACGAAAGGTGTGAGCGCTCTCATGGTCTACTCCCGGATCGCAGCATACCAGCCGCGGTGTGAATCAGGAGCTGCGCCGACCGCAGTTCTCCATGGCGTTCACCAGGATTGCGCGCCTCACGCGCGTACCGAATGGAGTCTGTTGTGGTGCGAGTTGTCAACAGACTGTAAACTCGCGATTGAGGCGTAGTGCACACCGGAAGGCGGAACCATGGGAAACGGGCTCGCGGGGCGCTGGGGGATGTTGCTGGCGGTGACGACTCTGCTGGCCACCGGCATGGCCTGCAACGAGAACGAGTTGCAGGGCCTGATCCCGGACATCTTCGTCAACCCTGACGAGGTGCAGTTCGGGACGGTGACCGCGGGTGTGACCTCCGAGCAGCTGCTGGCCGTTCACAACTCCGGTGGCGGGACCCTGACGGTTTCCTCGGTGGTCATCCAGGATGGATCGTCCGGATTTGGCGTCGAGGACTTCGCCGGTGAGATCACCCCCGAGTCCTTCGTCGAACTGACCGTCACCTTCGACCCGATGCAGCTCGGCCCTGCCGAGGACGTCATCGTGATCGACAGCGACGATCCGGACGAGCCGGAGGTCCTGGTCCCGGTGTACGCCGTCGACGTGCTACCGGCGCCCGAGCCCGCCATCGCCTGGTCCCCCTCCTCGCTGGATTGGGGCGCGGTCCTCAGCGGCCAGTCGATCACCAAGGTGGTCACCCTCAGCAGCGTGGGCACCAGCGACCTGGACGTCCTGAGCGTCTACCTGGCCACCGGCACCTCCGCCGACTTCTACCTGGTGGGGAACCCTGCGCCCGTGTCGCTGGCGCCCGGCGCCGTCACCGAGGTCCAGGTCAGCTACGCGCCGAGCGATGCTGCGCCGGACGCGGGCAACCTGATGATCTCCTCCAACGACCCGGACACCCCCCAGGCGATGGTGCCCCTGACCGGGGAGTTGGAGCAGGCACCGGACATCGAGTTGATCCCGACCCACCTGGCCTTCGACCAGCCCGGGGTCGGCAACGAGCAGACCATGGACGCCCAGATCTGGAACGTGGGCGACCTGGACCTGGAGCTGGGCACCCTGACGACGGTCGGTTCGGTCGAGTTCACCCTCGACCAGGATCCCTCGTTGGAGGTGATTGCGCCCGGCGAGTCCACCACCGTGATCGTTCGCTACGCGCCCACAGACACCACCGCCGACAACGGCAGCGTGCTGATCCCCAGCAACGACCCGGACGAGGATCCGGCGGTGCTGACACTGAGCGCGCCGGCCCCCTACCCCATCATCGAGGCCGATCCGTGGTCCGTGGACTTCGGCGACGTGAAGATCGGCACCAGCAGCTCCGAATGGGTGCTGGTCTCCAACGTGGGCACCGCGAACCTGGAGCTGTACAGCGTCTCCATCGGTGGCAACCAGAGCTTCTCGGTCACGTCCAACCCGGCCGGGACGGTGTTGGCCCCGGGGGACAGCGTTCAGATGGAGGTCACCTTCGAGCCCGTCTGGGAGGCGACGGTGATGGGTACCGCCGACATCGCCAGCAACGACCCGGCCACGCCGACCGCCAGTGTCGACCTGGCGGGCAACGGGGCGGCGTCGGGCATCGAGATCGACCCGGACACGGTGTCCTTCGGACAGGTGGGCGCCGGCTGCGAGGTGACCACAGACATCCACGTGCGCTCGGTGGGCACCGTCCCCCTCGACCTGTACAGCTATGCCTACACCGTCATCCCGACCTCGGCGATGACCATGGATCCGGGCGATCTGGACGACTACGTGGCCTACGGCTGGGAGTTGATGCCCGGCGAGGAGATCACCGTCTCGGTGAGCTTCATCCCCGACGACGTGGTGGTCTGGGACGGCCTGCTGTCGGTGGACAGCGACGATCCCTACACCCCCACTGCCGAGGGCTACCAGGACGGCGAGGGGCTGGCAGGCGGCTTCTACCAGGACGCGTTCCTGCAGCAGGGCAACAACTGGACCGACGTGTTGTGGGTGGTCGACAACTCGTGCTCGATGGGCGACGAGCAGGGCAAGCTCGGCGACGACTTCAGCTACTTCCACAGCATCATCAACGCCGCGGGGGTCGACTACCGACTGGCCACGGTGACCACCGACAACTACTACTTCCAGGGCGGCACCAAGGTCATCGACAACAACACCCCCAACGGGGCCTCGGTGTTCGAGAGCAATTGCAACCTGGGCACCAGCGGCAGCGGCACCGAGCGCGGCATGTACGAGGCCTGGGAGGCACTCAACCTGGCCGTACCCAACAGCTACCCCAACGACGGTTTCTACCGTGAGGACGCTGGCCTGCGGATCGTCTTCGTCTCCGACGAGAACGACGACAGCGGCAACTGGAGCGGCTACACGGCCAATTTCCAGAGCCTGAAGCTCAACCCGGACCACGTGATCCTGTCGGCCATCTGCGGCACCGACGGCTTCAACGCAGTCAGTTGCAGCGGCGCGGGCGGCTACGCCGACGCAGGCAGCGGCTACGTCGAGGGGGTCAACCAGACCGGCGGCATCCTCTCGAGCATCTGCGACGCGGACTGGTCATCCGGTCTGACCAACATGGCCTGGATGACCATCAACCTGGCCGACACCTTCGCGCTGACCTACCAGGCGATCCCCAACACCATCGAAGTGACCGTCAACGGCGTCGCCATCGTCAGCGGCTGGTCCTACGATCCCCTGCTCAACGCGGTGGTCTTCGATCCGGCCTACGTGCCCGACGACGGCGACAGCGTCGAGATCGATTACGGCTACTTCGGCTCCTGCTGAGCGACCCACACCGACCGATCGAAGCCCATCTCGGCGTAGGTCTGCGCCATGTCCTCGGGCACCGGCGCGTGCACGTGGACCTCGGCGCCCGTTTCGGGGTGGGGAAAGCGGATCGACCAGGCGTGGAGTCCCAGCCGCTTGAGGGGGTAGATCGCCCGCACGCGGCGATTGATCTTGGTGTCCCCGTAGTTGGAGTCGTTGATCACGGGGTGATTCAGGTGCTGCAGGTGGCGGCGGATCTGGTGCAGGCGACCGCTGCGGGGCCAGGCCGCGACCAGGGACAGGGCGCGGGGCTGGATCCGCTCGCGGCTGGCCAGCCAGCGGTACTCGGTGGTCGAGGGTACCGGCTCGGCGTCCTTGTGCTGCCGCAGCGGGTGGTCGATCACGCCGCGGGGGGCGGTGCCCTCCGGTGGCGCGCCACCGCGAACCAGGGCCAGGTAGCGCTTGCGCACCAGCCGCTCGTCGAACAGCTCGGCCAGGGTGCGCGCCATCTCCGGGTCCAGGGCGAACAACACCGCTCCGCTGGTTCCCCGATCCAGCCGATGGACCGGGTGCACCACGGACTGTCCGGTGTGCTGCCGGACCAGGTCCACCAGCACCACCGGGGCGCGACCCCACCCCCGGTGGACCAGCATGCCGCCGGGCTTGTGGACCACCATGAAGCGCTCGTCCCGGTGCAGGACATCCAGGAACGGAGGGGGCGTCTCGTCGCTCAAGCGGTGCCGCTCGGCCGCGCTAGCGGGCGCCCTCGAGGTAGGCGCGGGCGGCCGGGTGCAGGGGGATCGACAGGCCACGGTCGGCGGTCTCGGTGGAGATGAAGTAGGCCAGCGCGCTGTGGGGGAAGAGGGCGTCGCCGTGGGCCAGTAGAGCGTCCATCAGCGTGGTGACCACGTCGTCGGACAGGTCCTCGCGGACCACCAACAGCGCGGTCACGCCCACCGTGCGGACGGCGTCCTTCTGACCGGGATAGGTGTAGCGCCCAGTTAATTTATCACCGATTTCCGCTCGCTATCGGTTGACACGTTC
>CAYTBN010000051.1:158-48344 GCA_964436045.1 uncultured Rickettsiales bacterium
GGAGGCCCCCGCCGCCGAAGCGCAGGCGCCGCCGCCGGTCGAAGGTGCGGTCGCGGCCGGGAACGTGGTCCCCGCCCGGGTGACCCGGGTGACCCAGCACCACGCCTATCTGGCCTTGCCCGAGGACCACGAGGGCGTGTGCAGCGTGGACGAGATCCGACGCGCCGACTCCCGCGAGGAGGTTGCCGAGGACGAGGAGTTCCTCGTCTATGTGCTCCACCCGGAGGGAGCCGGCGACCTGCTCCGGGTCTCCCGCGCGCTGGCGCGCGGAGTCCGGAGCCCCGAGGATCTGCCCGTCTGCTTCAAGGAGCGGATCCCGGTGGAGGGCAAGGTGACCGCCCGGCGCAAGGGGGGCTACGACGTCTTCATCGCCGGCCAGCGAGCCTTCCTTCCGCTGTCGCAGGCGGACACCCACCAGCTCAAGGATCCCGAGTCGCTGGTGGGACAGCTGGCCCGGTTCCGCATCATCGAGATGGATCCCCGCCGCAAGAACCTGGTCGTGTCCCGCCGCAAGGTGCTCGAGACGGACGCCCGCCGACGGGCCACGGACCTGCGCGGCTCCATCGAGCAGGGCCAGGAGATGGACGGGGTGGTCCGGCGGCTCGCCGACTTCGGCGCCTTCGTCGACGTGGGCGGCCTCGAAGGCCTGGTCCACGTGACGGAGCTTTCCTGGCAGCGGGTGGAGCACCCGTCGGACATGCTGTCGCCCGGTGACGCCGTCCGGGTCAAGGTGCTGCGTTACACCCCCGAGGGCCGCAAGCTCTCGCTGAGCATCCGTGCCCTGCAGCCCAACCCCTGGGACGGCCTGGGCACCGACTTCGTCGAGGACGGCATCTATCCCGGGAAGGTGGTCCGAATCGAGCAGTTCGGGGCCTTCGTGGAGCTGGCTGACGGGCTCGACGGCCTGGTGCACAACACCGAGCTGAGCTGGGACGACAGCCGCCGTGGCGCCGACGAGGTGCTGACGGTCGGCGAAGAGATCCAGGTGCGGTTGCTGACCTTCGACGGCAAGCGGCGGCGAATCTCCCTGTCGATCAAGGCCGTCCAGGAGGATCCCTGGAAGGGGGTCGCCGAGCGTTTCACCATCGGCGCCAAGATCAAGGGAACCGTGGAGCGGGTGGCCAAGTTTGGCGTGTTCGTGTCCCTCGGCGAAGGGGTCACGGCGCTGCTGCCGGCCGGGCACACGGGGATCCCCCGGGAGCGAAGCCTGCTACGGGCTTTCCCTCCCGGGGCGACGGTCGAGGCGGAGGTGATCGAGCTCGATGTCCGCCGCCACAGGCTCACCCTGAGCAAGACCGGCTCCGACGACTCTGGCGCCCGGGAAATGGCCCAGTACCGCAAGCAGAAGAAGGCCGAGAAAACGAACTTCGGGACCTTCGGCGATCTGCTGGCCGGCATCAAGACCGACGACGAGGACTGAGAGGCTGGGATTCCCCCGCGCGCGCTCAGCGCAGACCAAACCGTTTTGTCAGGAAGTCGGCCAGCGGTGCCGGGTCGTCCAGGGGGAAGTGGGGCTTGCCTCCCGGGAGGGTCTTGTCGCCGGCCACGGCGATCACCCGGGATTCGGTGGCGTCGTAGGGCTGATGGGGGGCATCACGCCGTGAGATGAGCACGCGGGGGATGACCGCCTCGCGGAATCCCTCCACCACCACGATGTCCACGTCGCCCAGGTAGCGCGCGGTCAGCTGTTCCGGCGTCAGACCGGGATCGGTTTCCCCCATCACGGCCAGCTCGCGGTCGTTGGAGATGGCCACCCGGCTGGCGCCAGCGGAGCGGAACCGGTGGGTGTCCTTGCCCGGGCGATCCACCTGGAACGAGTGGGCGTCGTGTTTGATCGCCGCGACCTTGAGGCCGCGGCCGACCAGTTCACGGATCAGCGTCTCGAGGAAGGTGGTCTTGCCCGTGCCCGACGGGGCGGCGAAGGCGACGATCGGCGGGGGAGTGGTCACGGGGGATATCCCGGGGCCGCTATTTCAGCTTGACGGTCAACGTCTGGCCGATCTTCAGCGTGTCCCGCTTGAGACCGTTCCACTTCTTGATCGCGTCGATGGTGACGTCGTACCGCTGGGAGATGGACCACAGGCTCTCGCCGCTGCTCACCTTGTGGGTGACGGTGCGGGCCCTGGCCCGGGCCGGCGTTGCGGCGCGCCGGCCGCCGCCGCCGGTGTAGACCACCAGCTGGTCACCAGCGTGAATCGTGCTGGAACCACCCAGGGTGTTCCAGGACTGCAGCTCGTCCACCGAGACGCCGTGTTTGTGGGCGATCTTCCACAACGAATCCCCACGCTTGACGGTGTGGACCAGCTTTCGCGTCTCGCTGCGTGGCCCCGGGTAGACCGTCAGCTCCTGGCCCACGAGGATGGTGTCGCGCTTGAGGCTGTTCCAGCCCTTGAGCTTGGCGACCGTGACGTCGTAGTGCTCGCCGATCTCGCCCAGGGTGTCGCCGCGGACCACGGTGTGCACCATCGGCTCTTCGTCCGAGCGGGTCGAGGAGGCCGACCGCCGGTTTCGCTTCGGGGTCTTCTTTGCCGCCTTGCGATCGCCCTCGGGCGGCGCCTCGCTCTGCAGGTGCTCGGCCGCCTTCTCGGCGGCATCGGCCACCGCGTCCTGTTCGGCCTTGCGGGCCTTGGGGCCCGAGATGGCGGCGGCCAGGGGCTTCTTCGGTTTGGGCTTGGCGGCCGCGGGCTCAGCGGCCGGGGTGTCCGCGGAGGCCACGGCCGTCCCGGTCGCGATCGCGGTGGCGGGGGCTCCGTCGCCGATGTGCACCACGAGGCGATCGCCCCGGTGGATCACGTCCGACTTCAGCTCGTTCCATTCCTTGATCTGGGTCACGGTGACGCCGTAGCGCGAGGCGATGATCGACAGGGACTCGCCGCGCTCGACCGAGTGGGTCAGATCCCGGGGAGAACCGCTACTGGCCCGCACCGGGATCACCAGGTAGGTGCCCACCGCGATCTTGTTGGCGTTACGAACGCTGTTCATGGTGGTGATCGCCTTGACGGTCACCCCGTAGTTCGCGGCGATCTTCGACAGCGACTCCCCGCGAGCGACCTTGTGGCGCTTGAAGGAGAGCTTGCGCTCCTCGGGGACCTCGGCCAGCTTGGTGTGGAAGTCCTCGGCGGAGCCCGTCGGCACCTTGACGTTCCAGGCGACCCCCGGCGGCGTGCACCAGCGGCGCAGCTCCGGGTTCATCTCCATGATCGCGTCCTCGGTGGAGCCGGTCAGCTCGGCGATCAACCCGACGTCGGTGGCGTCGGTGACCGTGATCACCTCGAACTCCCAGGGGTCCAACCACTCGGGCACGTCCTCGTTCAGGCCGTAGCGCTCCGGGTACTTCGCGAGGATCATCGCGGCGATCATCTTGGGGACGTAGTTCTTGGTCTCGGGCTTCAGGTAGTCGCCCGCGCAGATCTCCCAGAAGTCGTCGGTCTCGTAACGGGCGATGGCCTTGCCCATCTTGCCCTCGCCAGCGTTGTACGCCGACGACGCGATCCACCAGTCGCCGAACATGGCGTACAGCCGCTCCATGTAGTCCGCGGCCGCGCGGGTCGCCTCGTAGGGATCCCGGCGCTGGTCGACCCACCAGTCGATGCGCATGCCGTAGCGTTTGCCGGTACCCGGGATGAACTGCCAGACCCCCGCGGCCTTGGCCCACGAGTACGCGTACGGAGAGAACCCGCTCTCGATCATCGCCTGGTAGATCAGGTCGGTGGGCATGCCGCGCTCGGTGAACGTCTCGGTGATCAAGGGCTCGTAACGCTGCTTGCGCCCGATCCACTTGACGAAGTGTTTCCTGCCCCGGGTCAGCAGGTACACCATCCAGTTCTGGACCTTTTCGTTGACCACGATCGGGTAGTCGAAGTCAGCGGGGTCGATCTGGTCCAGGAACAGCATCGGGACCCGGGTGACGCTCCTGACCGGATCGCGATAGTAGTCGTAGGGCGGATCGACGAAGTGATCTTCGACACCGAAGTACTGGAGCTCGGTGAAGCGGGTCTCGATCAGCTCGTTCCCCGCGGCCACGACCCGATCGCCCTCATGGTCGGCGAAGGCGCGGCCCACCGCCTCGAGCAAGACGTCGACGGAGGCCTCGCTGACCGGCACCGGGTTCCCGTCCGGGTCCGTGAATGCGGCCTCGATCTGTACGTCCTCGAACGGATCTTCCGGGATCAGGCACTCGGTGGGCTCGACCGCCTCGCAGTTGAGCCGGTCCAGGATCGCCTGGCGCTCCGAGACCGCGGGTTCGGGCGTCGACGGAGCCGGGGACGTGGAGTCCCCGGTCTCCGTGACCGCCTTCTCGTCATCGCCATCATCGGCAAGAGTCGAGGGCTGCTGCCCGGTACCCGGACCCGAGGATTCGGACGACGTACCTTCGTCGGCGTCGTCCGCGGCCCGGCATGGAAGTGAAGGGATGGCGATGGCCAGTAGTAGGGGCACCCCATACCGCCGCGTGGCGGTAAGAAGGCGCCAACGCGGCGCGTTCATCAGTTTTTTCCCCAGGGCTAGCTCCGGAACAGCATTCAGCCTGGGTATCCCGGGGTCTGCTCCCGCAACAACCTTCCGGAGCCCGATCACCTTCAACACACCAGATAAACAGACGGAAGTCAATGATTTTTCAGCGGTTGTGGGCTGTTGAGGACCCCCGTTTCCGACGCCTCGAATTCTTACCATAGTGCCTCCGCCTGCTCGACCGCCGCGCCGCTCGCCATCTCATCCCCATTGTCGGACCGCACCGGGCCTCCATTCACCTAAACACAGGGATCGCCCCCCCCCAACTACAGAGGAGTTACACGGGTTGCCGGGTTGCCTACCCGACGACCGGACCGTAAGGTCGGACCCCCATGGCCATCAGCGTCCTCATCGGCGAAGGCGACAGCGAACCCAGGCTCGCGATGACGCGTTTCCTTCGCAGCCACGGCTACCGGGTGCTGTCGAGCAGCGACGGCCGCCGCACCTTGCGGATGGTGCGGCGCGAGACGGCGCGGGTGGCGATCGTCGATCTGACGATGCGGGGCATGAGCGGCCCCAAGCTGCTGGCGGCCAACGCCGGCCGCCCCGAGCCGCTGGCCCTGATCGCGGTGGTGCCCGAGGACCGGATCTACGAGGCAGTCGCCGCGCTCAAGGGCGGGGTCTACGAGTACCTGACCAAACCCTTCGAGATGGACCACATGGAGTGGTTGCTGCAGCGTGCGGCGGCCGTGTCCGGTCCGGGCGAAGGGTTGACCCGGACCTTGCTCGATGGGTCGACGGGGAGCCGCGAGACCCGCCCGCTGTTCGGCTTCAGCCGATCGATGCAGGGGGTCTTCAGTTCCATCCAGCGGGCGGCCCTGGCCCGGCCGCCGGTGCTGTTGCTCGGAGAGGCCGGGACCGGCAAGGAGCTGGTGGCGCGGGTGCTGCACCACGCCAGCGCCCGCCGGGACGGTCCGTTCGTGGCGCTGCTCTCGGGATCGCTGGGCGCCGACGAGTTGCCGATGCGGCTGTTCGGCGGCGGCGACGATCCCGGGACGGGGGGCGGCGCCATCGGCGCGGCCCACGGCGGCACCCTGTTCATCGACGAGGTGCAGCGGCTACCGATGGAGGCGCAGCAGCGGCTGGTGCGCTCGCTCAAGGGGCACCCCGACGGCCCGGCAGCGGGCGACGATGGCGACGAGGCGCTGGACGTCCGGCTGGTGGCGTCATCGGAGCGGGACCTCACCGCCCAGCTGGGTGAGGGCACCATCCGCTCCGAACTCTACTGGTACCTGCGCGCCCTGACCATCCGGATCCCCCCCCTGCGCGAGCGGCGCGAGGACATCCTACCCCTGGCCCGCTGGCTGCTGACCCGCCACGCGACCAGCTCGGGGCAGCCGCCGCGGATCCTCGCCCCCGAGGCCCTCCACTGGCTGCAGGATCACCACTGGCCGGGCAACGTTCGGGAGCTGGAGAGCGTGCTGGTCCGTGGCCTCACCCTGGGCAACCGCACCGTGCTGGGTCGGGACGACCTGGCCGGGCCCTCGCGCCGGCTCGACGAGCGGGTGACCGGAGTACCGGACCAGAGCTTCGAGGACCTCTTGCTCAACCGCCTGCGGCCGGTCGTGCGCTCGTTCACGCCGGGCCCCGGAGGCTCGGATCTCTACGATCTGGTGGTCGAGGCCGCCGAAAAGGCGGTGGTCACCCTCGCGCTGCGCCGGTGTCAGGGTAATCAGTCGGCGGCCGCCCGGCTGCTGGGCATCAACCGAAACACGTTGCGCACCAAGATCGCGGAGTTGCGGATCCCCCACCGGAACCTCAAGCGGAGGCGGGCGTGACCCGCGATCCGGCACCACGAGTCCTGGCCCTGGGGGGGTTGGATCCAGGCGCCCGTGCCGGAGTGCTTGCCGACGCCAACGCCATCGCCACCGCCGGCGGGCGGCCGCTGACCGCCTGTGCCGCGCTGACCGCCCAGGGGGCCGAGGGCGTGGACGGTGTGTTCCCCGTGCCCGCCGAGTTCCTGGATCTGCAGCTGAATCACCTGCTGCCGGTGGACGCCGTCAAAACCGGGGTGTTGTGGTCGGTGGAGGTGATCGAGTGGCTCGTCGCCCGGGTCCGGGGTGGAGCGCTGCCCTCCCCCGTGGTCGATCCGGTCGTGCGGGCCAGCTCGGGGGGCCTGCTGGTGGAACCGGACGGCGTGCGTGCGATGCGCCGCCACCTGGTCCGCAGGAGCCGCGCCGTGACGCCCAACCTGGCCGAGGCCGGCCTGCTGATCAGACGCCAGGTCGAGACCCCGGATCAGATGGAGGACGCCGCCCGGGCACTGGTGGATGCCGGCGCCGCGTTGGCCGTGATCACCGGCGGACACCTGGCCGGCGAGATGGTCGACGTCGGGATGTCGCGGGACGATGCCGCGCCCTGGCGCGTGCCGCGGCAGCGGGTCCCCGGCTCCGCCCGGGGCACGGGCTGTCGCTTCGCCGCGGCGCTGGCCACCCACCTGGCCCTGGGACTCGACGACCACGAGGCGGTGATCCGGGCCGGTGAGCTTGTGGCCGACCACGTCCGCCAGAGCTAGTAGCACTCCCCCCACATGCCGGCGTCGCTGCTCTGGGCGTCGCCCAATGCCTGGTAGAACAGGGCAGCGAAGGTGGTGTTGGGATCGAACAGCATCACGTCGGCGTACCCCCCTTCGAGGGACGCGACCTCGAAGAACCCCGCCTCGGTGTGCACGTAGACCAGCAGCCGGTCGTAGGGATCCCAGCAATCGGCGTCGAAGGTCAGCCAGAAACAGCCGCCCGACAGCTGCTGCGACAGGAAACTCCGCGCCTCCTGGGCGTAACACTCGTCGGGCTCGCCGTCCCAGCCGATCTCCGGCGTGTCGATGCCGATGATCCGGATCTTCTCGTAGCTCCCGTCCTCCAGATCGACGTAGACGGTGTCCCCGTCGATCACGTCCCGCAGCTTGACGAGCAGCGGCTCGCGACAGGGGGCGTCCCCGGCGGCCAGGTAGCCGGGATCGGTGTAGAACGGGTCGTCGCCGCACCAGACGCTGTCGTCGTCCCCGGTGTCGTCGTCTCCGCTCGTGTCGTCGTCGGCCGCGTCGTCGTCGTCATCGTCGTCCGAGGTGTCCACCGGGAGGCAGGCGTACAAGGCCAGCGAGCCCAGCAGGAGGAGGAACAGCGGCCAGCGGATAGAGCGTGTCACGGCGCGTACTGTAGCAGTTGCGGGGCGGCCGCCTGCAGGCGGCGATTGACCCTGCCGTTCCCCTCGACTACTTCTCCCGCTGATGGCTGAAAGCTGAAAGCTCCCGCACCCGGAATCTCGCATTCCGGGAGGGAGTCGTGCTATGCCCCTGCCCCATGACGCGTATCATCTGTTCTCTGATCATCCTGTCGGTCGCCATGCTGGCTCCGGCGTGCTCCGAGGCCCCGGCCGACGAGAACGCGGTCCAAGCCTCGGTGACAACCCCCAAACCCGCAGCCAAGATGGAGACCGGCACCGCCGAGGCGGACGACCTGACCTCGCCGTCGAAGCCGGCTGACACGGAGGAGACCATGGCATTCACCCCCGCGACCGGCGACATCCCGGCTCCCGCAGACGTGGCCGCAGCCCCCGCGGACGCGACCACCACCGCTTCGGGCCTGGCCTACAAGGTGCTGCTACCAGGCACTGGTGAGCGCCCGACCGCCGACGACTCGGTCAAGGTCCACTACTCCGGCTGGACCACCGACGGGAAGATGTTCGACAGCTCGGTCAAGCGCGGTGAGCCGATCACCTTCCCGCTCAAGGGCGTGATCAAGGGCTGGACCGAGGGCGTGCAGCTGATGGCCGAGGGCGGCAAGAGCCGCTTCTGGATCCCCGCCGAGATGGCCTACGGCGAGACCCCGGCCCGTCCCGGCGCCCCGGCTGGCCTGCTCGTGTTCGACATCGAGTTGCTCGCCATCGACAAGCCGATCCCGGCCCCCGCCGACGTGGCCGCGGCCCCGGCCGGCGCCGTCACCACCGCTTCGGGGCTGGCCTACGTGGTCCAGCAGGCTGGCAGCGGCACGCGCCATCCGACGGCGACCGACACCGTGTCGGTGCACTACACGGGCTGGACCCTGGACGGGAAGATGTTCGACAGCTCGGTCAAGCGCGGCACACCCGCCGAGTTCCCGCTCAACCGGGTCATCGCCGGCTGGACCGAAGGGGTGCAGCTGATGGTCGAGGGCGAGAAGACCCGCTTCTGGATCCCCGCGGACCAGGCCTACGGCGAGACTCCGCGCCGGCCGGGCGCCCCGTCGGGCATGCTGGTGTTCGACATCGAATTGTTGCAGATCCGCTGATCCAGGAGGGCCCGATGCGAACGACTCCCCTCGCCGCCCTGCTGGCGCTGGTGCTGGTCGCGCCCACCAGCGGCTGCGACACGGTGTCATCCACCGACGACTGGGCCCTGCTGGACGCCGGCATCTGGCACACCTGTGGGATCAAGACCGACGGCAGCATCGAGTGCTGGGGCGCCGGCCTCGAGACCTCGCCGTGCAACTACACCGACCGCGCCTGCGGCCAGGGATTGCCCCCCGAGGGGACCTGGCAGGACGTGGCGGCCGCCGAACTCCACACCTGTGGGCTGGATTCCGACAGCGCGATCCAGTGCTGGGGCACCGAGTTCGACAACCGCGCCACCCCGCCCACGGGCGTGTTCTCTGCGGTGGACACCCATTGGGACCACAGCTGTGGTGTTCGCCCCGACGGCTCCATCGAGTGCTGGGGGGCCAACGACCACGGCGAGCTGGATGTTCCCACCAGCGCCTTCACCCAGGTCGCCATCGGGCTCTACCACGGCTGTGCTCTCGACGAGAACGGCGCGGTGGAGTGCTGGGGTGGAGGCGAGTCGGGCCAGTACCGATCCCCCGAGGGGACCTTCGTCCAGATCAGCGCCGGCCTCTATCACAACTGCGGAGTGACCACCGACGGCGCCGCGGTCTGCTGGGGCTGCGAGCACTTCCCGCTGGGCGAGGACAACGGCCAGTGCGAGGTCGAGGAGGGCGACTACGTCAAGGTGGCGGCCGGCGTCTACCACACCTGCGGGCTGAAGACCGACGGCACCATCGCCTGCTGGGGCTGCCAGGGCGACGAGGTGGACGCGGACTACGGCCAGTGCGGCGTGAAGGGAGCGTTCTTCGAGGACGTGACCGCCTCGAGCTTCCACACCTGTGCGATCAAGGACGATGGCCGGGTCGTGTGCTGGGGTTGCCAGAGCCCCGGCGTCGGCGAGACCAAGCCCGATCTGGGCCAGTGCACCCCGCCGTAGTCCCTCGGCTCACCAGACCACCACAATCCCCAACGGTGACGCCGCCTTGACCTCCGGTAGCGGCCGGCGGTTGCGGGGCCGCTGGTTGCCGGCGAAGGTGTGGCCGTTGGCCACCCGGCGCGCATCGGTGGCCACGGCGAAGTTGGTGATCGCAGGGTGGAGGAAGGGGAAGACCACCAACCATGACGCCACCGCCGCGATGAGCAGGCCGAAGTCCCAGGTGACGGTGTGGAGTCCGTAGCACAGCCACCCGAGCGCCAGGCTTCCCATCGAGACACCGAACCAGGTCCACCCGTTCTTCGCCAGCCGCCGTGACAGGTGAAGCGCCGAGCGCTCCTGGCCAATCTGGCGGTGGATCAGCTTCAGCGTGGACTGGGCCGCCAGGACCCCGGTGCCTTCCAGGGTCTGCACGCCGATGATGATCGGCAGAACCCAGGGTCCGTCGCTCGCGCTCAGGCTCCACCAGACCGCGCGGCCGCCACCATCGAACAGGGCCGACGGCACGATCCAGCTCAGCTGGTGCTGCTTGACCCGCTCGTGCATCTGGAACTGCCAGCCGGCCTGCTCCGTGGGAGCGTCGGCCGCCCCTGCCTCAGTCGCCCTGGCCACCACCGGCTGGAGCAGGACCAGCGCGGCGAGGAGGCAGATGGCGAGGCCGGCGGTGAACGGTCGCTGGATCGAATGGCTGCAGGTCATGGGAACCCCCAGGGCGAGCGCTCGCCCGCCGGCCTCGTTGGCTGGTTGTCGGTAACGTCGTGTCAGGTCAGGTCAGGACGCAGGGTCGGAGATCACTCCCAGCCCCACTCGTCCTCGTCGGCCCATCCGTCCCACGGCTCGTCGCAGGTGCCGTGGTCGGGGAACAACACGCTGGCGACCACGTCGCCGGGGTGCCGGTAGTGCGCGGCGAGCACGCCGCCTGCCCCGACTCCGTAGAGCACGTCCTCGATCACCACCGTGCGGCGGACCTGGTTGCACCAGCCGTCGTAGTAGGGATCGAAGCCCTGGCCCATCAGCGGCTCGGCGTTCAGCATCCCGATCTGGCGGATACCCTCGTCGACGGTGACGTGGAACACGGCCACGCCGGAGAAGTCGATGGTCTCGCCCCAGCTGTCGTCGGTGGCCAGCACCGGCACCGCCAGCAGGTCCCGGGCGGCGAAGTAGGTGAACGCGTGGTGGTCGTACAGCGCGTCGAGGGAGTTCCAGCCGGTGGGGATCACGACCCGCTCGGCCATCGCTGGTGCGCCCGGATCGGCGACGTCGAAGAGGCTGACGGCCATGCCAGTGACCATCCCGCTGCTCGGATCGATCTCCTCGCCGATGGCCAGCAGATGCTCATCGCCGAAGGGGTGCATGTAGGTCGAGTAACCGGTGATCTCCAGCTCGCCGAGCACCGTCGGGTTCGTCGGGTCGGTCAGGTCGATGGTGAACAGCGGATCCATGTTGATCTCGCGGTGGAAGGTCACCACGTAGACGATGTCGTCGAAGAACCGCACCGAGCGGATGTCCTCGCCGGGCGCCAGGTCGGGCACCTCGCCGACCACCTCGAGGATGCCGTCCTCGTCCTGCATCACATACAGGCCGTTGATCCACTGCTGGTCGTTGCGGCTCTCGGTCTCGATGCGGGAGGTGGCGATGCGGAAGGTCCCCTCGGCGTCGTCCATGGCAAAGGAGTTGACCGGGGTCCCCGGCACCTTGCCGCTGGCCTGGTAGATCGGGTGCTCGGGGCCACCCTCCAGGTCGAACTTGTGGATCCGGGTGCCCTGGTCGGCGGCGCGGGCCGCCCAGGGGCCGTAGGTGGGCTCGCTGACCGCCAGGTAGAGGCTGTCCACGCTGGCGTAGACCTCGCCCAGGCCGGTGATCGCCGAGGTGCCGGTGACCTCGGAGTCGGGATCGGTCAGGTCGACGGCCAGCACGCTGGTCATCACCAGGCCGTTGTCCCGGTTGGAGCGGAGAACGTCCGAGCAGTTACAGATCTGAGCGTCGTCGGTGACGGTCACGTCGACCCCGTCGAGCACCCGGTGGACCTTGCGCTTGGGCATCCAGTCGGCCAACGTCCGCGCCTCCACCTGGTCCTCCAGGTCCGCCTTCTTGAGGTCGGAACCGCGGAACTCGGTGTCGGCCAGGTCACGCGTGGTGATCAGGTACAGGCGCTCTTCGACGCGCCGCGAGTCGTAGTAGCGACCCTCGACGAAGACCTCCCGCTCCACCAGCGGCGCGGTGCGGTCGCTGATGTCGACGATGGTGACCTTGGTCACGTCGCCGGAGAGCCCCGCCGAGGTGTTGCTGTCGGTGGCGCCTTCCACGTAGGACAGGACCGCCAGCCGGTCATCCATCAGGAACATCGAGACCGGGTACCCCGCGATGGGCATCCGCGAGATCTCGTTCATGTCGTCCACCGGCCAGGCGTCGATGATGGCCAGGTCGTAGCCGTTGATCACGTAAAGGTAGTCGCCGTCGTTCTTGAGGAAGTCCGACTCGTCCACGTTCACCTCCTGGAGGTTGGTGGTCGAGTACTCCCGTTCATCGGCGGCCAGGGCGCCGTCGTCGTCCGACATGTCCTCGGACGCGCAGCCGAAGAAGATCATCAGCGGCAACGGTATCGGCGGCGTGTCGGATGGCGACCACGTGTACTCGTCGATGGCCATTTCCTCGATGTATCCCTCGAGCTCGTCACAGTTCTCGAAGGCCTGCAGATACGTATCCTCGTCGCTTCCCTCGCACCCGTTCCAGCGGAAGAACGTCAGCGAGAAGAGGACCAGGACCCCACACCACCAGCGAAGCGAACGTCTCATTCGAACTCACCTTCCCTGTGCCTTACCCCTGCGACGGGCCAGTGCAACGGGCGTGCCAGGGTCGGGGTCCGGATGGGCCCCCTGGGGGGGAATTCGACCTCGGGCTTGGGCTCGGGCTCGGGCTCGGGCTCGGGATCGGCCTACGGCCGGAGCTGCGCCACCGGTTCGGCCGCCGTTCCAGTATCGGCCACCGCCTCCAGCGCTTCCAGGGACGCCACATGCCGCTCGAGGCGGGCGAGGCGAGCGTGGAGGAGGTCTGCCTGGTCGCTCTGTTCGACCCGGGCCAGGTCGATATTGAGCACCACGGTCGACGTGGACACGTAGAGCAGCACGGTGTTCAGCGTCAGGAAGCCGAACACGATCACCAGCCCGGTCGCGCGGGCGATCCAGCGGCGGCGGTGCCGCTGCTCCTGGTAGAAGGCGAGCTGTCTGAGTTCCTTGGCGACGCTCTCGTCGACGGCCATGATCCCTCCTCGTTCCCCCGGCTGACCGGGAGACCCTCTCCCCCCTCTACCCTCGATCAACAGGATACAGCGGTGAGGGGGGCAGACGGAGAAAAAGGGGGCGCGGACGGACACCGCGCCGGGGGTCAGGGAGAGGCGATCCAGCCCGGCTTCACCTGGAACGTGAACCGGAAGTAGACCGTCGGCTCGACCTCGCCGTCCTGGATGTTGACCTGGTTCCAGATCCAGGTCGCGTTCGAGCCGTCCATCCCCTGTACCCGCGTGCCCCAGACGCCGCCGGGGTGGGTGCCGTAGGGGGTGGCGGCGCTCCAGCTGCTGTCGTCGAAATCCGGCCGTTCCCAGCCCTCGGGCGCGTCGTGATGGACCCGCCACGCCTCGCCGCTATCCAGCACGGAATCACCCACCCGCAGCTCGGCCAGCAGCCCGGCGATCACCCCCTGGTCCACTGCCTTGACGGCGAGCACGTTTCCTCCCGGCTGGACCGGGAAGGTCACGGTGTCGGTCAAGGTCCAGTTGATGGAGGTCTCGGGACCCACCTCCACCGGGGTGCCGTTGATGTACAGGCCGCCGATGACGTTGTCGACGGTGATGCGGAGGGTCGCGTCGGGCGGCGAACCGGGCTCGCAGCCCCCGGCAGCGGACGGATGGAGAAGCGCCAGCACGATCGCTGCGCCCGTGATGATCATCGGCAGCCGGGCCATGACAGACCTCCGTTTCCTCGCTCCTTGATGGGACCGCGGGACGACGGTTTGGTTCCGGGAAACCCGCCTACAGGTGCCGAGGCTCGCAGTAGCGCTCTTCCATGTCGTCGTAGTCGTAGGTGTTGTCGTCGACCACGACCTCGACGGGGATGGGATCGGCGTCGCCGCGCAGCGTGCATTCGTGGACGGTCAGGGGGCACTCGGCGGCTCGCATCTGGAAGGCGAAGCGCAGGCGATCGTCGTCGTAGGGGACCGAATAGGTGGTCAGGGCGACGGTGTACGAGACGCCCTCTTCGGTCTTGATGGTGCACCACTCGGGGGTCGCGCGGCCGGAGCTTGCTCCGGAGAGGCCGTAGCGGTCGTACATCAGGCAGATGTTGAAGTCGGCGCTGCGCTCGACGCCGTTGGGGTCGACGAAGGTCCGCTGGAAGGAGCCCATCACCTGGCCGGGGGTCCCGGTGTAGTCGGCGGAGAGGCCGGCGGTCAGATCGATGTCGCCGTCGTCGTGCAGGTAGTTGTCGGTGCTCGAATCGTCCACGTGGCCGTCGGCGCCCATCGCCCAGTCGTCGCGCCAAATGGTCTGCGGGTCGACGATCAGGCAGACATCATCGCCGGTTCCCTGGAACGACGCGGTGGCGCCGCCGAGCAGGCCGCTGCCCCAGTGCACCGGGCCGACCTCACCCACGAAGGGATCGGGCCACTCCTCGTCCTTCTCGACCAACTCCGGGGGATCGTCGGCGACCATCAGGTCGACCACGTCGGAGGCCATCGCCTCGCCGTTCTCGTCGTCCCAGTACTGGGAGACCGACAGCCCGTTGACGTCGCAGGCCACCAGTGCCAGCCCGGGCAACGCAAGGAGGATAAAACCGTGTCGCATGATCGTCCTCCTATCCCTCGAACAGGCCGTCGACGACGACCTCGTAGCCGTCGCGCTGGTCGATCACCAGATCGGTGGCGGTCGTCGTGATGAGATCGCCGGCCGTCAGGTACTTGCCCGGCATGTTCAGCACGTCGGGAAAGACCTCGCCCTCGCGGAACCAGGGCCCATCACCGCGGTTGGACGCGCCGCCGTCGGGGTTGCAGGTCTCCATGCCGTTGTCCACGTAGGCCCACAGCACCGGACGCCCCTCGGCGTCGTCCTGGGGATCCACGTGCCAGACCTTCCAGTCGGCCACGAAGAAGCCGTCCTCCTCGCGGAAGTCGAGGCGGTCGATACCGACGAACTCCAACTCAGTGGGATCGGTGTAGCCGAAGTAGTCGCGGCAGATGTCCCACAGCGCTTCGTCGTCCCAGGGCGGATCCTCGGCCTGGCCCAGCGCCAGCGCGTCGATCACCTGGTCCAGATCGCTGTAGCGTCCGGTGACCATCCGGCACTTGCCCTCGCGCACGCAGGGGTAGGCGTAGTTGCCCACGCTGGTGCCGCCGTAGGGGTAGCTGTTGCCCCAGGACTGGTCGCCGATCACCGGACCCATGAAAGGGTAGCTGAAGCCCAGGGTATCGGAGTCGGCGGCGGCGTAGACGCCCAAGTAGGCGATGCCCAGGGTCGATGCCCCGCCCGGCACCAGCTCGACCGGGATCTTGACCGTGCCGGTCAGGTCGATCTCGCGCAGCTCCTCGTCCCAGCAGGCGGGCGCGACGAGGATCGAGGCGACGACCAGGGAAGCCAGCACACAACGCTTCGTCATCGGTTGTCTCCTCATCAGAAACTCCAGAAGAGTTCGAACTTGACGCCGAAGGGATCCTGGCGGTCGCTGGCCTCGATCTCCCCCTCCTGATCCAGCTCGGACTGGTAGATCGAGGTCGACGCGCGGGAGTTGAAGACGTTGAGAATCTCCACCGCGGCCTGCATCTCCCCGGCCGGCCCGAGCTTGAAGTGGCGGCTGATGCGCAGGTCGAAATGGCCGTAGCCGCCCAGGGTGTCGAAGCTACCCCGGGGCAGGCGGTAGAGGTCGTAGCCGGTGGACTTGCCCGACAGGTACTTGCGGTCGAACCGGGACCCGGACTGGTAGTACAGCCCCAGCCCGATGGTGAACACCCTGGGGATCCGATAGCTGCCCGCCAGCTTGGCCACGAAGGGCCGGTCGGCGGGCAGGAACCCGTACTCGTTGGGCAGCTGGACCGGGTTGTCCAGGGAGATGGTCAGGTAGTCGTCGGTCAGCCCCTTGAGGATCGAGTAGGTGAGCGAGGCGTCCAACGTGAAGTTGCGGTGGAGGTTCTGCCTCACCATGAAAGTCCAGCCGAAGTAGTCGCGTCGGGCCAGGGTGGGGGTCCTCAGCCGGAAGAAGTCGTCGTAGATCCCGGACTGGGCGCCGATGGTCGAGCTGCCGGCGCCGTTCCAGATCAAGTTGATCTCGTCGTCCTCCCACAGGTTGCGGAACAGCTTGGAGGTGAAGCGGATCCCCACCATCAGCTGTTCCCAGACCAGCTGGTCGTAGCCGACGGTGAACTCGTAGGTGCGGGGGGCCACCATCAGCGGCCACAGGGCGTACTCGCTCTGGATCGGGTTGTTGAAGTAGAGGTCGTGGGAGTAGTTGGTGTCGTCGTCGAAGTACTCGCCGAGGTACAGCTTGTAGCCCGACCGCGTCTCGTCCAGGAAGCCGGAGACCGACATCCGGCCGCCGTCGCCGAACATGCCGAAGCCGCCGTAGATCTTCGAGGTCTTGTTGGCGCCGGGCGCCCAGGCGAAGCTGAGCCGGGGCAGGAACATCTGGGTGTTGACGATGGTCCGGCCGACGTCGTTCTTGAAGATCGAGCGCTCGTAGCGCAGGCCCAGGTCCAGGGTCAGTCGCTCGTGGGGCTTCCAGCTGTCCTGGATGTAGGCGGCGACCTCGGTGCCGCGGCCGGCGGAGTGGATCGCCCCCGGCCGCTCGACCCAGTAGTACTCGACCACCGAGCTGGGATCGCCCTCGGTCTCCAGCCGCTCCCAGTAGTACATGTTGCCGGTGAAGCCGTAGACCGTGTCCTGCTTGAGGAAGCGCAGGTCGGCGCCGATTTTCCACTCCATGGTGCCGAGGAAGTCCGGGAGGTACAGCGTCAGGTCGGAGCTGACGTTGTCCATGATCCGGTCGTCGAAGTACCAGTAGTAGTAGTTCTCGTGCGAGAAGGCGTCGCCGCTGCCCCGCACCCCCGGCGTCCACAGGTCGATGAACCCCTCGGGCTGATCGTCCTCGCAGGCCTTCCAGGGGATCGAGTCGTCCCAGGTGCAGGGCACCGGGGTGACCTCGATGTACTCCTTCATGTGGGTGTACTGGGTGTTGAGCACCGCGGAATCGCCCAGGAACCACTCCCACTTGGCCTTGAACAGGTTGTTGCCCTGGGCTTGGCGGCGCTCGGCCTCGGGCAGCACCCGGTTGCTCTGGCGCTGGTTGTCGATGGTGGCCGGGCTGCCCAGCCCCGTCAGCGTGAAGCGGTGCGCGTAATGGGGCATCGCCGTGATCTTGGCGAACAGGTTGTGGCCGCGGTACAGGCGGGGTGCCTCGACCCCCATCTCGGTGTGCCGGGTGCGATCGAACGAGTAGCTGCCGTGGTACCAGACCCGATCCTTGACGATGGGTCCGCCGGTCGCGATGGAGATCGACACGTTCTCGTCCAGCGCGTCGTACTCGCTGGACTCGATCTCCTCGCCGTTGGGCTCGTAGATCGCGTCCCGCCGGGGGCTGATCTCGCCGTTCTCGTATTCGACGCCGACGCGCGCATCGAACTCGTTGGATCCGGACTCGGTGACCACGTTGATGATGCCGCCGAGGGCCTGGCCGTACTCGGCCTGATACAGGCCGGTGAGCACCTGCACCTCCTGGATCGAGTCGTAGTTGAAGTTCATCGAGAACGTGCCGGTGACCGGGTCGGAGATGTTGGTGCCGTCGAGCAGCCAGGCGTTCTCCTGGGAGGCGCCGCCCATCACGTTGGGGTTGGAGCCGCCGGTGACGCCGGGGGTGAACTGGACGATGCGCTGGTAACTGCGGTCGGAGGGGACGTCCTCGAGGAACTCCTTGGTCAGGGTCCCGCCCACGGCCGAGGACTCCACGTCCAGGGTCGGGCGGGCGATCCTGACCTCGACGGCGGTGGCTGCCTGGAACGGCTTGAGCACCACATCGACCGGAGCCGTGCCGCCGATGGTGACCCGCACCTCCTCGACTACCTGGGTCTGGTAGTCGGCCAGCTCGACCCGCACCTGGTACACGCCAGGCGGCACGTTGGGGACCCAGACCTCGCCCTTGTAGTTGGTGGTGACCGTGCGGGTGCCCATCAACTCGGGGCCGGCGAGGATCACCCGCGCCCCCAGCAGCTTGGACCCGGATTCGTCGGCGACCACCACCTTGACCTGGCCGGTGGTCTCGACGGCGCCCGCTGGCACCGGCCCCACCACCCTGAGCAGCAACAGCAGCGACAGCCAGCCGATCCGGCGCAATCGTGGCATCGGGTCTTCCTCGGGTACCCGGGAGGATGGAGCCCGCGCGACCGCGTGCCGCCTCCCCCGGAGTCCGCTTTGCGGACCCACAATCTTTAGCGGGTCGCTCGCGCAAAGGTCAAGGAACGCGCGCGAGCGAAGACCAAAGGGTATGGTAAGGTCGAATCGCCTTCGAATCCGGAGAGATCCGATGAGACAGACGACCCTTTCGCCCCTGGTCGGGCTGGTGCTGCTGGCCACGATCGGCTGGACCGCTGGCGCCCGCGCGACCACGGTCCACCCCTTCTCCCTCGACGAGCTGATCTACGTGGCCGACCGGATCGTGGTCGGCCAGGTGCTGACCACCGAGGCCCGGTTCACCCCGGACGGCGGTGCCATCGTCACCACCGTCGAGCTGCAGGTGGACCAGGTGCTCAAGGGGGCACCCGTGGACGGCGTGCTCGATGTGCGGGTTCTGGGCGGCGAGACCGGTGGCTTCGCCCTGCACGTGGAGGGAGCGCCGCGCTTCGACGCCGGCGAGCGAACCCTGCTGTTCCTCGAGGACGGCGTCTACGGCCCCGAGGTGCTCGGCTGGGCCCAGGGCAAGCTCCAGCTGGAGTGGAATCCGGACGCTGGCGAGACCTTCGCCCATCGCCGGGTGGTGGTCGGTGAGGACACCGCCGCCGACTGGATGCCGGCCGAGGGGCTGTCCGCCGCGGCGCTGACCGACACCATCCGGTTGCGGGTACGCGCCGGACACGTGCCTCCCTACCGCGACATCCCGGGGCTGCAGCCGCACAAGCAAGCGGCGTTCCGCGACCACTGGGGACTGGGGGTGGACCGATGAGGCGCGCTGCCCTGTCCGCCGTCCTCGTCGCCGCCCTGGGCTGGAGCGCCACCGCGCTGGCGTGGCGGACCATCGAACCGCCGCGGATCTGGGACCTGACCGACATGCCGGTGGTCTGGTACGCCCCGGACGTGGACGAGTACGAGCCGGTGGCGATGCCCACCGGGGTGACCATCGATCACCTGGAGACCTCCATCGCCCACTGGTGGCAGGACATACCGTGCTCGCCCCTGGACGCGGTCTACGGCGGCTCGGTGGGGAACGCGGGCGAGTACAGCCACGACAACTCGACCCGGTTCTACTACGACGACCCACGGAACCAGCTGGGATCGGGAATCCTGGCGGCCACCATGACCTGGTATGACTCCGGGGACGTGATCTCGTCCAACGGCAGCCAGTTCTACAAGACCTCGGACTTCGACATCATCTTCAACAGCGACGTCAACTGGGGCACCACCGACGAGGTCTACGGCGGAGGCTGCACCGGCCTGTACAGCTTCGAGGCGGTGGCCACCCACGAGATCGGCCACGGCTTCGGCCTGGGCCACCCCTGCGAGGCGGACGAGGCCTGCCCCGACCCGATCCTGCGAGGGGCGGTGATGTACTGGTCCATCGGCTCGTGCGAGACCGGCCGCGAGGTGCCCAACGAGGACGACATCGCCGGCATCAACGCCCTGTACGGCATCTACACCGACTTCGAGGCCGCGGGCGACACCCTGGGCGGGATCCCACTCGAGGTCTCGTTTGCGGTGCCCGACGAGCTGACCGATGGGGTCGAGACCTACCTCTGGACCTTCGGCGACGGCAGCGATCCGTCCGCCGACGCCGCCCCGACCCACACCTACGAGTCGGAGGGCCAGTTCACGGTGAGTCTGGCCGTGACCGGAACCGACCCCGAGTGCGGCACGTTCGAGGACACGGCGCGCAAGGTGGGCTACGTGTTGGCCTGCGACACCCCCGAGCCGACCTTCGAGTGGGCCAATCTGGGCGAGGGCTGGATCCAGTTCAACAACACCACCCCGGCCTCCACCTTCGGCTGCATCCAGGACTACACCTGGGACATGGGCGACGGCACCGAGCTCTCGGGATACGAGCCCCAGCACGATTACGGCAAGGACGGTTCGTGGACGGTCACGCTGACCGCCAGCGGCCCCGGGGGCTCGGACGTTTCCAAGGCGACCATCGAGGTCAAGATGAAGGCCGACCCGCGCGAGGACGAACCCCACGTTTGCTCGGCCTCCCCCCGTGCCGGCGCACCCACCGGGGCCGCCGCCGCTGCTCTACTGTTCGTGCTGCTCCGCCTCCGCCGCCGGTCATAGCTGGCACTGGCGGGCCGGTTCTGGACAGGGTCCCCCGCGGCGGGTAGATTCCGGCGGAATCCAAGCGGCCACAAGCGCGTTTGTCCGACCGGATGCAAGAGACCACACACCAGCAGATCCGCGGCTTGCTCGAGCAGCGGATCACCGACGCCGACCTGCTCAAGCCCTACCGGCCGCGCTGCCACGACGTGGGCGATCTGGTCCGGGTCAGGGCCACCGGCGTGCTCCCTGCCCGCGAGGCGGAGATCGGGTTCCGCGTCCTCAAGCAGATCGGCGGCGGATTTGCGGGCCAGGTATACCGGGTTCAGCTCGAGGAGCTCGAGGGCGAGGCCATCGACGGGCTCGAGGTCGGCAAGATCTACGCGGTCAAGGTACTGGTGCCCCCGTCGCGCTTCTCGCTGATGTTCCGCAACCTGCTGTACTCGATGGCGTTCCAGGGCTCGTTCTCGGCCCAGGTCAACCCCGACGCGGTGCGGGCCGGCGCGCTGTGGCAGAAGCTGATCCGCCGCGGGGCCGCCCTGTCCCTGGGCAGCGAGCGGGCGGTGGTGGACATCCACGCCACCTTCCACGACGAGCAGCTGCTCAGCTTCGGCGAGATCAGCGAGTGGGTCACCGGCCGCGTCTGGCGTTTTGCGATCAACGACCACGTCTTCCGGCGCCTGTTCACCCGCAGCCGTGACGGCGCCCCGGACGAGGGCCTGGGTTCGGTGGAGTACCTGCGCAAGAAGGCCTTCATGCGCGATCTGGTGCGCCACTTCCACACCATGGGCGCCCCGGAGCTGGCACGTCAGTACGAGTGGTGGACCCTCAAGAGCCAGCCCAACGCGCTCAAGCGGATGGACGGCGTCACCGCCGGACTCGACGACCTGTGCGCCATCGACTTCCGGGCCGGGCTGGCCCTGCTGCCCTTCCTGCCGATGGCACCCGGCGACATCCCGCTCATCATCCGGGGGCTGCTGCGGGGCCGGCTGGTGCAGTTCGATCGAGGGAACCTGGACGTCCTGGACGCCTACCTGGTTCAGCACGAGGAGCACTTCACCGACTACCGGCCTGCGGTGGCCGAGCTGGTGAAACGCGAGGCTGCCTACCGTGGGTCGTTGCCGGACGTGACCCATCACCACGTCCGCCTGTTCAAGCCCGAGCTGCGCTCGTCGATCCGCAAGGGCTACATCACCGCCTGGCGGACCCTGGCGCTGGTGGACCCCGCGGGCCAGGACAGGCTGCGCCGCTCCACCCCATTTTTCCTCCTGTTCCTGCTGCTGGGGCTATTGCCGCTGATCGGCCGGCCCCTGCGCAGGGTGCTGGGTGACCGCAAGTACGCCGGCCACGTGCGGCAGACCCTGACCAGCTGGGGCTACTTCCTCCGCCGCTGCCGAGCCTCACAACACGCCAAGATCATCGACTGGCACCGGGACGAGGCAGTCACGGCCGAGACCGCCACCCGCCTCGCCGACCGGCCGCTCCGCACCTGGTTGCGCGGGCTGCTGGTGGGCTGGATGCCGGCCAAGCTCCACCGCTATCTGACCGATGGGGCCTACTTCAAGGAGCGGACCTGGGACGCGCTCACCTATCCGATCAAGCTCTACCTGGTGAACGAGGAGCGGGAGAAGTGGCTCCGCGACCAGGTCGAAGAGGGTCGCGAGGAGGGGATGCTGTCCGACGAGGAGGCGGACGACATCCTGGGCAAGCTGGGTGATCCCTTCATCCAGAAGTACCTCAAGTCGGTGGCCGTCCACGCCTGTACCCTGCCGGTGACCCAGCTGGTCGCGGCGGTGGCGGCGCCCACGGCCGCGTGGTGGATCCACACCCGCGGAGGCTCCACGGCCGAGGCGGCAGCGGCGGCCACCGCGACGGTGATCTTCTTGCAGACCACACCCATTTCCCCCGGGTCGATGGTCCGCGGCGCGTACGTGTTCTTCATGATGATCAAGGACCGCAACGTCCGGAACTACTGGATCGCGGCCTTCGTCAGCTTCTGGCACTACATCGGCTACCTGGCGTTCCCGATCCAGATGGTGGCCAAGTACCCGGACCTGGCGCGCTTCATGGCAGGTCGCTGGGCGGCCAAGCTGGTCAACATCATCCCCGTGTTCGGTGAGCGCGGCGCCCTGCTCGAGCACTGGATGTTCGACGGATTCTTCAACGCGCCGATCACCATCCGCCGCTGGTTGGGCGACCTCTTCGGCAGGGGCAAGAAGGACGCGGCTGCCGAGGAGCGGACGTGAACTTCACGCCCACGTTGCTGGCCGAGGCCGAGGCCGCCTGGAAACGCCGGGCGGCGCAGCCGGCGCCGGCGAAGAAGCGCCGTGGCGGCCGCAAGCACCCCGTCCCACGGCCCTTCCTCAAGTGGGTCGGTGGCAAGGGCCACCTGGTGCCCGAGCTGAAGCGACGCATCCCCCGGGACTTCGACGGCACCTACCACGAGCCCTTCGTGGGCGGGGGCGCCCTGTTCTTCGCCCTGCAGCCAGACCGTGCTCACCTATCGGACAACAACCTGCGGCTGGTCCGCACCTACCGGGCCATCCGCGACGACGTCGACGCGGTCATCGCCCGGCTCGAGCAGCTGCCCCACGACAAGGAGCTGTTCCTCCAGCTGCGTCGCGAGCCCATCGACGAGTGCCCGGACGACGCCACCGTGGCCGCCTGGATGCTGTACCTGAACAAGACCGCCTTCAACGGCCTCTACCGGGTCAACAGCCGCAACATCTACAACGTGCCCTTCGGCCGCTACACCAACCCGCTGATCTGCGACGATCGCAACCTGCGCGCCTGCCACCAGGTACTCCAGGGGGTGGAGATCGACCACGAGCCGTTCTTCTCGGTGCGCGACCGGGCCGTCGCGGGTGACTTCGTCTACTTCGATCCGCCCTACATCCCCCTGTCGGCCACCTCCAATTTCACCTCGTACACCGATGGCGCGTTCGGAGACGACGAACAGGTACGGTTGCGGGACGTCGCGCTGGAACTGAAGGAGCGGGGCGTGCGGGTTCTGCTATCCAACTCCTCAGCCGACAGAGTTCGCGAACTCTACACTCCCGGATTCCGCAAAGTAGAGACCGTACCTGTCCCCCGCCGCGTGAACTCCAAGGGCTCGGGCCGCGGCGCCGTGGACGAGCTGCTGATCTCGTGACCGACACCCAGGAGACCCTGCCCATGCCCGGACTCGCCACCGCAGTCACCTCGGGTCGAGTGCTGGAGGTTCAGGTCGCCGCGCTGGCCGCGGGGCTCGGCCTCGAGGTCCGCACCCAGTACAAGATCGGCCGCCGGATCTGGGGCGCCGTCCGCAAGATCGACCTGATCCTGACCCACCCCGGCGACCGGCAGCGGCTGGGCGTGGAGTGCAAGTACCAGGGAACCCAGGGTTCGGCGGAGGAGAAGATCCCGCTGATCCTCCAGGACATCGGCGCGTGGCCGATCCCCGGCATCGTGGTGTTCGCGGGCGACGGCTTCTCGCCCCACATGCAGGGCTACTTGCTCTCCTCGGGCAAGGCGGTGGAGTTGGAGGACCTGGAGCCCTGGCTACGGCTGTACTTCGGGCTGGAACTGAGGGGCTGAGGGCAGTAGCGGCTCGGCCTGGCCCACGGTCACCGTGCCGGCCATGTACACGATGAACGGCACCTTGTAGTCCACCGGGGTGACGTGCCCCTCGTAGACGTCGACGGTGATCTGCGCCTCGGCCGCCCGGCCGATGTACGGCGTGTAGTGGCACCCGGATATGGTCCAGAACGTCCGAGGGCGATGCCAGTGAACCGGCATCGCCCTCGGGTTATCGAGTGGCGGGGTGGACGGGACTCGAACCCGCGGCCTCCGGCGTGACAGGCCGGCGTTATAACCAACTTAACTACCACCCCGCGTAACAGCGGTTCTGGTGGGCGGGACAGGGTTCGAACCTGCGACCCCCGGCTTGTAAGGCCGATGCTCTCCCAGCTGAGCTACCCGCCCAAGCCTAACCGGTTCGAAGCCTAATCGCACCCAGGGATCCGGTCAACCGGATCGACTTCCGCCCTGGTCTAGTTCAGCGCCTTCTTCAATGCCGTGCCCGCGCTGAAACGGACACCCTTGCTCGCCGCGATCTGGATCGGCTCCCCGGTCTTGGGGTTGCGGCCCGTGCGCGCGGCTCGGTCGCTCACGGCGAACGACCCGAACCCGACGAGTCCCACCTTCTCGCCCGAGACCAGGCCTTCAGTGATGCTGTCGGTGAGCGCGGTCACGGCCTTTTCGACGGAAGCGCGGGTCATCCCGGTTCGATCGGAAACGGCGGCGATCAGCTGGGTCTTGGTCATCCGTGGTACCTCCCGCCCCGCGCTGTCAGGATTCTTTTCCGACAGCCTGGTGGCGGCTCAAGTGGGCAAGGTTTTTACAGCTGCGATCGTTGAGTGTCAAGCCCCTGTGGGCCGATCGTGAACAAAAATCAGGGGTTGACGGGCGCGGGTATCGCGGGGGGTAGAGCGGAGCGGCTCTCGGCGGCCCGGAACAGGGACTCCGGATCGTCCAGAACGAGGGCATGCCGCAGCACCTGATCCATGTGATCGACGCAGATGATCTCCAGCGCGGACCGGATCTTCTTGGGGATCTCGGCGATGTCCTTCTCGTTCTCCCGGGGGATCAACAACGTGGACACGCCGCCCCGGTGAGCCGCCAGCGACTTCTCCTTCAACCCGCCGATGGCCCGCACCTGGCCACGCAGGGTCACCTCGCCGGTCATCGCCAGCTGATGACGCACGGGTAGCTGCAACAGGGCTGACACCATCGCCGTGGCCATCGAGATCCCTGCGGAGGGGCCGTCGGTCCCACGGAAACCGGGCAGATGCACGTGGATGTCCAGGTGCTGGTAGAAGTCGTCATCGAGGCCAAAGGCGCGGCTGCGGGTCCGGATGTAGCTCAGCGCCCCCTGGGCCGACTCCTGGAACACCTTGCCCAGCTGGCCTGTCAGCAGCAGCTTGCCCTTGCCCGGCATCATGCTGGCCTCGATGCCGAGCATCTCGCCGCCGAACTGGGTCCACGCCAGGCCGTTGACCAGCCCGATCTCGTCGGCCTTCTCGGTCTCGCTGAGCATGAACCGCGGCACGCCCAGATAACGTTTCACCCGCCGCGGGCCCACCTCGACGAAGTGCTCCCGCCCGCTCGCCACCACCTCCTTGGCCACCTTGCGGCAGAGGGCGGCGATGTCCCGCTCCAGGTTCCGGACGCCGGCCTCCTTCGTGTAGCGCTGGATGATCAACCGGATCGCGTCGGAGCGGATCTTGATGTTCCGCTCCTCGAGCCCGTTCTCCAGGCGCTGCTTGGGCACCAGGAAGCGGCGGGCGATGGCCCGCTTCTCCTCCTCGGTGTAGCCGTGCAGCTCGAGGATCTCCATCCGGTCGCGCAGGGGCCAGGGGATGCCGTCCAGGGTGTTGGCGGTGGTGATGAACATCACCCGCGACAGGTCGTAGTCCAGGTCCAGGTAGTGGTCGCCGAAGTTGGCGTTCTGCTCCGGATCGAGCACCTCCAGCAGCGCCGCCGACGGGTCGCCGCGGAAGTCCATCGACATCTTGTCGACCTCGTCGAGCAGGAACACCGGGTTGTTGGACTCCGAGCGCTTGAGGCACTGGATGATCTTGCCCGGCAGGGCGCCGATGTAGGTGCGGCGGTGCCCGCGGATCTCGGCCTCGTCCCGCACCCCGCCGAGGGACAGACGCACGTAGTTGCGACCGGTAGCCCGGGCGATGGACTTGCCCAGCGAGGTCTTGCCGACCCCAGGCGGGCCGACGAAGCACAAGATCGGGCCCCGCATCCGCTCCACCAGCGAGGAGACCGCCAGGTACTCGAGGATCCGCTCCTTGGGCTTTCGCAGGCCGTAATGGTCCTCGTCCAGGACCCTGGTGGCCCGCTCGACATCCAGCTTCTCGTCCGTGAAGTCCATCCACGGCAGCGCCAGCGCCCAGTCGATGTAGTTGCGCACCACGGTCGCCTCGGCGCTCATGGCGTTCATCATCTTGAGCTTCTTGAACTCGCGGCCGATGCGGTCCTTGACGTTGTCCGGCATCGACTTGGCCTGGATCTGGTTGTCCAGCTCGGCCATCTCGTTGCGGAACTCGTCCTTCTCGCCCAGCTCGCGCTGGATCGCCTGCATCTGCTCGTTGAGGTAGTACTCCCGCTGGGTCCGCTCCATCTGCTTCTTGACCCGCGAGCGGATCTTCTTCTGGACCTCGAGGATCTCGATCTCGGACTGGATGTGGGAATACAGGGTCTCCAGCCGGGACTTGGTCTCGGTGTTCTGCAGCAGCTCCTGCTTGGCCGACAGCTTGAGGGTCAGCTGGGCCGCCATCACGTCGGAGAGCTTGCCTGGTTCGTCGATCTCGTTGGTGGTGACCGTCATCTCCGGGGGGATCTTCTTCTCGAGCCCCACGTACTTCTCGAAGGTGCCCTTGATGCTCCGCATCAGGGCCTCGACCTCCACGGGATCGGTCTCGGAGTCGGCCATCTCGATGGCCTCGACCCGGAAGTGATCGCCATCGGCCACGAAGCCGCCGATTCGGGCTCGCCGCATGCCCTCGACCAGCACCTTGACCGTGCCGTCCGGCAGCCGCAGCAGCTGCATGATCTTGCTGACCGTGCCCACGTCGTAGATGTCGTCCGGGCCGGGCTCGTCGGTCTTGGCCTGGCGCTGGGCCGCCAGGAAGATCTCCTTGCCCGACGACATGGCCGCATTCAGCGCCTGGATCGATCGCTCGCGCCCCACGAACAGGGGGATCACCATGTAGGGGAACACGACGATGTCCCGCAGCGGCAACAGCGGCAGATCGCCGCCTTCCACGGGCTCGGACACACTGCTGGTACTGTCTTGTTTCTTGAAGATCATGCGCCGTCAGGCGCCCGCCGTCAGGCGAGCTCCGCCTCGGTCGTCCCGCTCTCGTAGACCAGGATCGGCTTCTTGTTGTGGACGACCACCTCTTCGGTGATCCGGCATTCGGTGACGTTCTTGACCGAGGGGATCTCGTACATCACGTCCAGCATCAACTCCTCGAGGATCGCGCGCAGGCCGCGCGCACCGCTCTTGCGCTCCACCGCCTTGTGGGCGATGGCGCGCAGGGCACCCTCGTTGAACTTGAGCTTCACGTTCTCGAACTCGAACAGCTTCTGGTACTGCTTGCTCAGCGCGTTCTTGGGCCGGACCAGGATCTCTCGCAGCGAGTCCTCGTCCAGCTCCGCCAACGCGGCGGTGACCGGCACGCGGCCGATGAACTCGGGGATCATGCCGAACTTGAGCAGGTCCTCGGGCTGGGTCTGGGTCAAGATATCGCTGGGGCTCATCTCGTCGCTGCCCCCGAGATCGGCGCCAAACCCCAGCATCTTCTTGCCCACCCGGCGCTCGATCAGCTTTTCGAGGCCCACGAAGGCGCCGCCGCAGATGAACAGGATGTTGGTGGTGTCGATCTGCAGGAAGTCCTGCTGCGGATGCTTGCGCCCGCCCTTGGGGGGCACGTTGGCGACGGTCCCCTCGATGATCTTCAACAACGCCTGCTGCACACCCTCACCGCTGACGTCGCGGGTGATCGAGGGGTTCTCGCTCTTGCGGCTGATCTTGTCGATCTCGTCGATGTAGATGATGCCCTTCTGGGTCCGCTCCACGTTGTACTCGGCGGCCTGGTACAGGCTGAGCACGATGTTCTCGACGTCTTCGCCAACGTAGCCAGCCTCGGTCAAGCTGGTGGCGTCGGCGATGGCGAAGGGCACGTTGAGGAACCGGGCCAGGGTCTGGGCCAGCAGGGTCTTTCCCGAGCCGGTGGGGCCGATCAGCAGGACGTTGGCCTTCTGCAGCTCGACGTCGTCGCCGCGGGTCCCCCGGGACTCGATGCGCTTGTAGTGGTTGTAGACCGCGACCGACAGCACCTTCTTGGCGTGCTCCTGGCCGATCACGTACTCGTCGAGGTAGCTCTTGATGTCCTGCGGCTTGGAGACCAGCCCCTTGGATGAGTAGTAGTCCTCCCGCTCGTATTCCTCGGCGATGATGTCATTGCACAGCTCGATGCACTCGTCGCAGATGTAGACCGTGGGGCCCGCGATCAGCTTGCGGACCTCCTTCTGGCTCTTTCCGCAGAACGAGCAGCACAGGTCGCTGCTTTCATCCCGGCCCTTGCGTACCATCCCGCTTTCGGCCTTTCTGTCCCCGCGCGGCTGCGCTCCCGTCCGCGCGTCCGCACCATACTATATACGGTCTCTCCACCGGGCCGCGTTTCGCAAGCACTACCTGCGAAGCACGCCCGCTCAGTCCTCCTGCGTATCGGCGCCCAGCGCCCGTTCGGACAGCACCTGATCGATGACGCCGTAGGAACGCGCCTCCTCCGCCGTCATGTAGTAATCACGTTCCGTGTCCTGGGCTATCCGATCCAGCGGTTGACCCGTATGAAGGGCCAACATCTCGTTGAGCGCCTGGCGCTTGCGCAGGATCTCCTTGGCGTGGATCTCGATGTCCGTCGCCTGCCCCCGGAATCCCCCGAGGGGCTGGTGGATCAACACCGTGGAGTGGGGCAGCGCCTGGCGCTTGCCCGCGGTGCCAGCCGCCAGCAACACCGCACCCATCGATGCCGCCTGCCCGAGGCAGATGGTCGATACGTCGGGCTTGATGTACTGCATGGTGTCGTAGATCGCGAGCCCCGCCATCACGTCCCCGCCCGGGGAGTTGACGTACATGAAGATGTCCTTCTCCGGGTCCTCGCTCTCCAGCACCAGCAGCTGGCCGATGATGAGGTTGGCCACATCCATGTTCACCGGCGTGCCCAGGAAGATGATGCGGTCCTTGAGCAGCCGCGAGTAGACGTCGTAGATCCGCTCACCGCGGTGGGTCTGCTCGATGATGCGGGGATCGGGGATGATGAAGCGTTCCTGATCTCGGATCGTGGTCATGGTCGGCATTCTACCCTGCCGTGCGGCATGGTTCGCCCGCCCCGGAGCACGGCGGTCCGGCGCGGCGCCGCGCCCCAGGCACGGCCACGGTTCGTCGAGGCAACCCCGCTGCAGCGGCAGGGATTCCGGCTAGTTCCCGTCCCGAAATGGCCCTTTTCCGCGATCTCTGCGTGGGTCGGCAAGCTCAGGACTCGGCGGGGGTCTCGGCCTCGGGCACAGTCTCGGCCTCGGGCTCGGGCTCGGGCTCGGGCTCGGCCTCGGGCTCGGGCTCGGCCTCGGGCTCGGCCGCATCCACCGCCGCTGCAACCGCCTCCACCTTCGCCGGCGGAGCGTCCTCGGGGATCTCGTCCGGATCCTCGTCCACGATCTCCGCCCGCTCCAGCAGCAGGTCCAGGGCCTTGTCCTCGACCATCCGGTTCGCCAGCTCGTCCAGACCGCCGGACTTCATCAGGTAGCCCTTGATGGTCTCGGGCCGCTGTCCCGACTCCTGGGCCATCTGGGCGATCCGCGCCTCCTTCTCCTCGTCGGAGATGGTCAGCTCCTCCTGGCGGGCGACGGCCTCGAGCACCAGCTCGCGGCGGACCACGAAGTCCGCCTCTTGCAGCAACCCGGCCTTCTTCTCTTCATCGAGGTCGTCCAGCGAGAACTGCGGCGCCTGCTGGTAACCCGGCATCATCTGGGCGGCGATGCTCGAGATCAGCTGCTGGCCCCGGTCCTCGACCATCTGCGGCGGCACCTCGAAGGTGTTGGCGGCGATGATCTTGCGGAGCAGCTTGCGGCCCGCATCGTCCCGCGCGTGCTTGTCCTTGGATTCCTGGATCCGGAAGCGGATGGCCGCGTTCATCGCGTCCATGGTGTCGTGGCCCACGTCCTTGGCGAAATCGTCGTCCAGCTCCGGATACCGGACGTTCTTGATCTCGTGCACCTCCAGCTTGGCCTGCACGGTCTTTCCGGCCCAGTCCGACTCGAGGTAGTCGTCGGGGATGGCGATCTCGCCCTCCCGGCTCTCGCCCTTGGTGGCGCCGTTGACCAGTTCGACCAGGAAGCCGTGGTAGTGGTCCTCGGGCACACTGACCATCAGGTGCTCGCGAGTGAGGTCGTCCTGGCCGGCCAGCGACAGGGTGAATGTCACTTCGGCCACGTCGCCGTCGCCCACCGGGCGCTCCTCCTCGACGGTGCCCAGGCTACCCGCCTGACGCTGCATGCCCTCGACCTGCTCGACCACCTCGGCGTCCTCGACCTCGGGCTTGTCCCAGACCACCTTGAGCCCGCTGTATTCGACGACGACGACATGGGGCTTGACCTCGACGGTCACCGAGAAGGTGAAGACCTGGCCGGCGGAGAGGTCGCCCTGATCGATCTCGGGGCGGCCGACCGGGGTGATCTTGTGCTCGTCGATGGCCTTGTCGAAGGCGTCGCCGATGAGCTTGGCGGTGACCTCGCCGCGGATCTCGTTACCGAAGCGCTGCTCGAGAAGCCTGCGCGGCACCTTGCCGGGGCGGAACCCGGGAAGCAACACTTCCTTGCGCAGGGTGCGGAAGGCGCTGGTGACCTCCTCGTCCACCGTATCGGCGGGCACCGTGAAGGAGAGCTTCTTGTTGACGCTGCTGAGGTCCTCGATCTGGACGTCCATCGTGTCACCCTTCCGGGGAGAGATTCACAACCACCGGACTCAAACGCGCCATCATGGGATCTACGCCCCGCCTGTCAAGCGCGCGCGCGAAAATACGGCTTCGCGTGGTGCGAGAAGGGGGACTCGAACCCCCACGGGGCCAGCCCACTGGATCCTAAGTCCAGCGCGTCTACCAATTCCGCCATTCTCGCCCCGAAAAAAAGCCGACGACGACCAGCGTCGGCGGCTCAGTCCTTTTGATGGTGAGCCCAGAAGGAATCGAACCTTCAACACGCGGATTAAGAGTCCGCTGCTCTGCCAGTTGAGCTATGGGCCCACAGCCCCGTGTTACCACGGCGCGAATCCATCTACATCGCGACGAATCGGCCGTCAAGTGGAATTGACCTCGCCAGGATCACTCGCCGCCACCGCTGTTCGCGACCCGGCGCAGGCCGATCGCTGCCTCCCCTTGCCCCAGCGTGACGGGCGTCGCGCAGTCGCCTGGGCAGCCGTCGCCGCACAGGGCGAAGGGCACGGATACGTGGCCCGGCGTCGCCCCCGAGGACACCGTCACGCCGCTGACCTCCGCGTGGGCGATCACCTCCGGCGTCTCGCCGTCGCGCACCAGCTCCGAGTCCAGGTCGAATCCCTGGATCACCAGGTCGTAGGTGCCGTCGGGGACGCCGTGGACCAGGTAGGTCCCTGGATCCCGTGGGAACAGCTCGAACTCGTCGCCCGCGGCGGAGGTCAGGCAGACCCGGGTGCTCCCCATCGCGTCGAAGGGGTCGTCGTCCGGGTCCACGAGCAGGTCCACCTGCAGGTCGATGGCCTGGTAGTCGGGGGGCGGGCAGCCGAACAGGGCGACGAGGGTCCACAGGAGCAGGGGCAGGCGCCGGATCAGTTGACGAGCCCCCCGCCCTGGGGCGTGGGATTGCCCACGGGCATCGGAATCTCACCGAAGCGCTGCTCGTGGATACGGATCCGCTCCACCAACGTCCGCATCAGTCCCTTGGCGTGACGCGGGCTCATGATCAGCCGCGAGTGGATCATGCCCTTGGGCTCCTGGGGCTGGACGAAGCCGAAGTCCACGATGAACTCCGTCTCGCTCGCCGCGACGATCTGCAGGTTGGTGTAGCGACCCCCGGTGATGCCCTCTTCCCAGGTCAGCTTGACGTTGGTCTTGACGGGTTTCTTGTGTTCGGACTCGCTCATCGGTGGCCTCCTTGCGGACGAATTCGCGCTCAGAAGTCGACCCGGTTGAGGGTCCACAGCTCGACGGGGGAATTGCGGATCTGGAACTGGATGATCCCGGTGTTGCGGGCCAGATACCAGTCCCCGCCGAACGGGCTGCTCTCCTCATCGTGGTCGAAGGTGACCTGCATCACACTCTGGAACGTGCCGCCGAAGGTCTCGACCTCGTCCACGCTGTCGACGAACTCGGACGACCAGCTCTCGCCGTTGCTGCTCGAGCTCACCGCGTCGCCGGGGTACAGATCGACGCCGGCGAACAGCAGGGAGTCGGCGTAGAACACCTCGTCCCAGGCGCCGAGGCCCCCGGTGTTGTCCACGGCGCCCGCACCCCAGAACAAGACTCCGTCGTCGGTCTTCGACCAGTACGTGTCCATGAAGAACAGGGCGGGCTCGGCCTCGGCCTCGTCCAGCGCCAGCTCCTGGGCGGTGCCGAACTTCCACGACAGCACGTGGACGTCCACGCCATCGAGCTGACGTTCGCCCATGTACCAGACCTCGTAAAGCTCGGTGTGGTCCACGTGGGTGTACTGCCACACGTAGCCATCGGCCAGCACGAAGAACTCCTTGGAGTTGGCTCCCGAGGTGCTGATGCTCGAGCCGCAGGCGGTCAGCGAGAGGGCGGCTGCGGCCACCAGCGCGGTGAGGATTCGGTGAACGGTCACGGCTTGCTCCTCCATCTGTCGCAGTCCTACCAGGGAGGGGGCACCCCGTCCAGCGGGGGGATCGTGCACGGAGGAGGCGTCGAACGTAGGTGGGGAGAGCCGTGGACGATGCCGGGCTGCCGGAGCCGTGCACGGCACGGCCGCGCACAGCTCCTACTACGAGAGGGAGATCGAGGAGAAGCGGGAGGAGGGAAGCAGGAGAAAGGAAGCAGGAGAGAGGAAGCAGGAGAGAGGAAGCAGGAGAACTTCAGTCTCGCCGACTGAACCAAATTCGCGTTTCGGCAAACCGAAACCCCTATTTGGTTCGAAATACGAGTAATAAACAGGGCCCGCCCGACTGAAACCATCTTATGTTTCAAAAAACGAACCAAACCAAGCCCCCGACTTGCCGAAACGCGAGTTTGGTTCATCTGAGCCTGGAACGGCCAAACAACGCCAAACACACACCTGCTGCAGAACTCCGATACACAAGCGCAGCGATGACGCCTTCTCCCCTTCCAAGCCCGTGCGAAGCGATGACGCCCTCTCCCCTCCCTGGCGCGAGCGAAGCGATGACGCCTTCCCCTTCTTCCTCCATCCTCCTATCCCCCCTTTTCCTCTAGTCGCAGGGGTTATGGGAGGTGGGGGTGGGTGGACGCAGTCCAGCCATCCAAGGGGCTGTGGAGCTTCTGGTCGGGCGTCGGGGGATCGCACGATTCGCGAAGGTCGGACGGGTGAGGGGCAGCCTCCCACCCGAACCAGCCGCCCGTCCAGAAATCCACAGCCACGGCACCTTCCATCGACCCTCCCAGAAGCACCTCCGCCACACGCCCGAAAAACGGACCTCGGCCTGGAGTTGGTCCCGGAAGGACGCCGCCGCTCCCTCTCGCAGCAGGGATCGGGCCCCCCACGGGCATTTCGCCGTGCACGGCGCCCGCCTGGCCTGCGGGGTCCACAATCCTCCCCGGGGACTGGAACGCAGAAAGCTGAGCACGGTAGGCTGACGCCTCCTCCAGGGAGAACACCGATGCCCGACGTGATCCTCGCCATCGATCAGGGAACCACCGGCAGCACCGCGCTGTTGCTGGACGACCAGTTGAACACCCTGGCCAAGGTCAACCGCGAGTTCCCCCAGATCTTTCCGCGGCCTGGCTGGGTCGAGCACGACCCGGAGGCGATCTGGGCGTCCGTCACCGAGACCGTCCGCGCAGTCCTGGACGAGGCCGGGGTCACCGCCGACCGCATTGCCGGTATCGGCATCACCAATCAGCGGGAGACCACCGTGTTGTGGGACCGGCGTACGGGCCGCGCCGTCCACAACGCCATCGTCTGGCAGTGCCGCCGCACCGCCGACCGCTGCGCGGCGCTGGCCGAGCGCGGTTTCGACCAGGAGGTGCGACAGCGCACTGGACTGGTGCTCGATCCCTACTTCTCGGGCACCAAGCTGGCCTGGCTGCTGGACGAGGTGGAGGACGCTCGCGATCGCGCGGAGGCCGGCGAGCTCGCCTTCGGCACCATCGACACCTACCTGACCTGGCGCCTGACCGGCGGTGCGGCCCACGTCACCGACCTGTCCAACGCGTCGCGCACGATGTTGATGGGGATCGAGTCCCAGGCCTGGGACGAGACCATGCTCGACACCCTGCGGATCCCCGCCGGGGTGCTGCCGCAGATCCGCTCCTGTTCGGAGATCTACGGCCACACACGCGGGCTGGACGTGCTGCCCGACGGCATCCCCGTCGCCGGGATGGCGGGGGACCAGCAGGCCGCCCTGTTCGGCCAGGCGGGGTTCGAGGCCGGGGCGGCCAAGTGCACCTTCGGCACGGGCGCGTTCCTGGTGCTCAACACCGGTGACGCCCCGGTACGCTCCGACAACGGCCTGCTGACCACCATCGGCTGGCGGCTCGGCGACCAGGTGAGCTACGCGCTGGAGGGGTCGGTGTTCGTCGCGGGCGCCGCGGTGCAGTGGCTGCGGGACGGGCTGGGACTCTTCGAGTCGGCGCCGGAGATCGAGGCGCTCGCCGAGTCGGTGCCGGACACCGGGGGTGTGTTCTTTGTCCCGGCCCTGGCCGGGCTCGGCGCCCCCCACTGGAACGCCCACGCCCGCGGCGTGATCTGCGGGCTCGACCGCGGCACCACCCGCGCCCATCTGGCCCGGGCCACCCTGGAGGGGATCGCCCTGCAGAACGTGGACATCCTGCGGGCGATGGAGGCCGACCTGGGCGCGCCGATGACGGTTCTGCGGGTGGACGGTGGCGCGGCGGCCAACGACCTGTTGATGCAGATCCAGGCCGACCTGCTGGGGGTGTCCATCGTCCGGCCCCGGATGCTGGAGACCACCGCCGCCGGGGCTGCGATGCTGGCGGGTCTTGCGACCGGCGTCTGGGGCGGCATCGACGACCTACGTTCGGCCTGGCGCGAGGACCGGCGCTTCGAGCCCGCCATGTCCCGGGATGAAGCCGAGGTCAAGATCGCAGCCTGGCACCGAGCGATCGAGAAAGCCTGACGCCTACTCCGACGAGTACACCGGGACGTTCGCGGCCTGGCCGTCGAGTTCGCCGCCGGTAAAGCGGCTGGTGGACTCGACCTCCACGTGGAACTCGAAGGCGACGAGCTGGCCGTGGGCCTCGCCGTCGGTGGCCTCCCAGGCGCTGATCTCGATCCAGGCCTCGTCGACAGGGGCGATGGCGCCGTCCGGATCCACATGGTTGCCGGCCGCGTCGAACTCGCCACCGGTCTCGAAGCGGGTCCCCTGGGACAGGGTGTGGACCGGCGTCATCTCCAGGGTGATCTGGCCGCCGTCCGCCCCGGTCAGTGCCAGCCGGGTCGCCACCGCGTCGATGCGAAACTCGAGGGCATCACAGTCCAGCTCGAAGCCCGCCAGCCCAGCCGTCCCGGCGGCGGCGCAAGGATCCTCACAGCCGGCGGACAGCAGGGCGCATAGCAGAAGTGCGGCGACGGGAGAGGAGCGCATGGGGCCGGCTCAGCTGCTCTGGAGCGTGGCGATGCCGGACGTGCCGATACAGACCTGGACCTGACTGAGCTTGTTGTTGCCCTTGTTGCGGAAGCCGATGCGCTTGAGGCAGCCGACCCCGCTCTGGTCGTCACCGTTGTACGCGTTGCCGCTGTACGAGCCGATGTAGCCCTTGGTGTTGAACTCGAACCAGGTGCCGTTGTCCACCTCGCCGCCATCCATGATCGAGATGTGAGGCACGTAGTCGGGGCTGGTGTCGTCGCTGTAACTGTAGAAGCCGGTCTGGCCGAACTTGTTGGGGTAACCGTCGTAGCCGTCCAGCGGGATGGTCTCCCACTCGCCGCTGTTGGGGGACGTCTCCGCGCGCACGTCCCAGATGCAGGTCGTGCTGCTGCCGCCGTCGTCGTGATTGGCATCCACGTAGTGGTAGATCCGCAGGGCGCGGTTCTCCGATATGGTCTGGATCCGGGTCAGGTTCACCGTGGTCATGTAGTCGTTGGACACACGCCTCAGGCGATACTTGTCCCGGAAACGCGCCATGCTGGGCGCGGCGATGGCCGCGAGCACGGCCACGACGGCCAGCACCACGGCCAACTCGATCATCGTGAACGCGCGATCGTTGCGCAGAGATGCCACGGCGACCTCCAGGGGAGTAATATCCTCTCATAGGGTATCGGGAGGATCGGCATCGAGCAAGAAAATGCGCCGCCCACAAGACCTGTGATTCCCCAACCCCCGATCCCCCGGCCGATCCACGTCACCCGCAGTCTCGCGGCCGCTCTCGCGCTGCTGTGTCTGCTCCTATCCGTCGGTTGCGCGCACCGCCAGCCGCTGCCGATCCCGGACACGCCCCAGGTCAAACCGCCGGTCCTGTTCGACGGTTCCAAGCAGCTGACCAAGCGCGCGCTACGCGGCGCCATGGGCACCCAGGCGACCCCCTGGTGGGCCCTGTCGGTCCCCATGCGCCGCTACTGGGTCTCCCTCGATCGGGAACGGATCGTCGAGGACCAGTCCCGCATCGAGCGCTACTACGAGGCGATGGGCTTCTTCGACGCCCGCTGCCCGAGCCACTCGATCCGCTACACCGGCAAGGAGAGCGCCGACGGACTGCGCTGGGCCACGATCACGTTCACGGTGGTCGAGGGCGACCGATCGCTGGTGCGCGACGTGACGATCGAGGGCGCCGAGGGGCTGAACTCCCGGGTGCGAGCCGCGGTGGACAGAGCCGTCACCCTGCAGCCCGGCAAGCCCTTTTCGCTGCCGGAACAGGAGGAGGATCGGGCCGCCCTCGAGCGGACGCTGATGGACGAGGGCTTCGCTTACGCCACGGTCGAGCGCCAGGCCGACGCATTCCCCGACGACCGCGTCGTCGACCTGACCTACCGGATCACGCCGGGGATCCGCTGCACCTTCGCCGACGTCCAGATCGCCGGCGTGGCCACCATGCCCCTCAAGCGAATCCAGCGACAGGTCCGCATCGAACCCGGCGACCCCTACTCCCTGGCCGCCCTACGCAAGCTCCAGGCCGATATCTACGGGGTGGGCGTGTTCTCGATGGTCACGGTCACCCCGGACCTGAGTGACGACGAAAACCACCAGATCCAGGTGCTAATCAGCGTCCGTGAGGCCAAGCCGATCTCGCTCAAGGTCGGCGCCGGTCTGGGCCTGGAGCGGGGGCGGGACGACGCCCACGTGTCGTTCACCTTCGCCCACGACAACCTGTTCGGCCAGCTGGTGCAGCTCCGTTCGTACAACCGGGTCGGCTGGGCGCTGGTGCCGGACCTGCTGCACCCCGACCTCCACGGCCCGATCGTCGAGGGCAGCCTCGAGCTGACCGAGCCGACCCCCCTGCGGACGGTCAAGTTCCGCCAGTGGGGCGCGTTCAACGTGGACCTGGAGCAAGGCTACAAGTTCCTCTCGCCGTCCGCCGGGGCGGGTGTGGACTGGCATCTACACCGTCGACTGACCGCGGGGATCGCCTACAACATCGAGTTCTTCTGGCTCTACTGGAAGGACCCGGACCTGTTCTCGTCGCTGACGCCCTACACCCTGCCCGAGATCGACAACGACGGCATCTACTGGCTCAGCTACCTGGAACAGCACCTCACCTGGGACGCCCGCGACGACATCCTCAGCCCCTCCCGCGGCGCCTTCGCCCGGGTCAGCCTGACCGAAGCTGGCGGATTCCTGGGCGGGGGTTTCGACTACGTCAAGCTGGCGACCGAGGTCCGCGGGTACATCGATCCCGTGCCGAAATTCCTGGTCATCGCCGGGCGGGTGCAGTTCGGGCAGATCTGGGTCCGCGGGGACACCGTCGCGGCGCCGCTGAGCCAGAAGTTCGCCCTCGGCGGCTCGTCCAGCGTGCGCGGCTGGGGGCGAGATCAGCTCGGCCCGCGCTGGCAACCCGAGACCTGCTCCGGCGGCGGGTCGTGTTTCGCCAATGAGAACGCCAACGAGAGCACGTCCTCGTGCCCGAGCCGCGAGTGCCGCCCGATCGCCACCGGCGGCCACCTGATGCTGGCCGCGGGGCTGGAGCTGCGTGCCCTCCCGTTCCCCCTCGGCCGCTCGGTTCGCCTGGGGTTCGCGGTCTTCCTGGACGCTGGCCGGGTTTGGGACAATCCCACCTCCTTCGCGTTCTCGGACCTGATGCTGAGCACAGGGCTGGGCCCACGCCTGCGCACGTCGTTCGCTTCCTTCCGCCTGGACCTGGCGATCCGCCTGAACCGGGACGAGGAGGCCTTCCCCACCGATCCGATGGTCGCCGTCCACTTCGGCCTCAGCGAGGCGTTCTGAGATGGGCGAGCCGAAGGCCCCCCGCCGCCGCCGCTGGCTACGCCTGGTGTGGCTCGGACTGCTCGGCCTGGCCGGCGGTCTGCTCGCCGTGGTCGCCGTGGCCATCCTGGCGCTCAACAGCTCCGCGGGCCTGGCGATGGCGGTCGATCGCGGGCTGCCCATGGCCAACGGGTCGTTGAACGGTGAGCTGCAGATCGAGGGGGCCTCGGGCCACCTGCTGTCGAGCTTCGAGCTGCGGGGCGTCACGCTGCGGGACGCGGCAGGCGCCGAGGTCGTCGCCGCCGAGACGATCCGGATCCAGTGGCACCCCTGGTCCCTGGTCCACAGCCACGTCGACGTCACCGAGCTGGCCGTCAGCGGAGCCCGCGGCACCCTGGTGCAGGGGCCCGACGGGCTGAACCTGATCGGGATCTTGCCCGCAGGCGACCCGGACGCGCCGAAGAAGGAGCTGCCGGTCAGCATCGAGATCCAACGCGCAGCCCTGGATGGCGTGTTGACCTACGACGCCGATGGCGACGGCGAGCGACCGCCCTACGCCCTCGAGGACCTGGACCTGGCCGGCTCCTTCGCGATGGCGGCCGGCCGGATCGAACCCCGCATCCAGCGGCTCGGTATGCGCGCCGTCGAGCCGCCGCTGGGGCCGCTGACGCTCTCCGGATTCGCCGAGATCGCCGACGGCGCGATCCCGGCCTTCGAGATCGACCTGAGCGCCCTGGACGCCAGCGTACGCTCCCGCGGCGCGGTGGGCCCCCTCGGCGCCCCGGAGCTGGACCTGAATCTGGTGGTCGAAGAGCTGCAACCCGAGCGCCTGGCACCGTTGGCAGAGCTCCCGCTGACCGGGCCGCTGGGGCTTGACGCGGACATCCGCGGACCGCTGACGGCGCTGCAGTTCGTCGCCGACCTGACCGCCCCCCGCGGCGGTATCCACCTGGACGTGACCACCGACGTGAAGGCCCGCCCGTTGACCTACGCGGGCACCCTCGATCTGGACCAGCTCGATCTGGCGTCCTTCCTCGACATCCGGATCGAGGACGGAAACACGGTCGAGCTGCCCAGCGATCTGTCCGGCCGCGTCGAGGTGGACGCGCAGGGCACGTCGCGGGCAGAGCTGAGCGGGACCCTGGCGCTGGACCTGGCGGACAGCCGCTGGCGGGACTACGAGGTCGACCGGCTCGTGTTGCAGGCGGCGATCGCTCCCGATCTGCAGGTGACCTTCGATCGCCTATCGGTCCAGGCCCCGATGGGGGGCGCGGAGCTCCACGGACGGGTCCGGGTGCCCGAGCAGCGCTTCGCCGTCGCCGGCACCCTGGCGGACGTGGATCTGGTGGGGATCGGGGCCCGAACGGGGGTCGCGGAGCTGGGGGGCGTCGCCCAGGGATTGCTGGACGCCGGAGGCGGCTGGGGCGGGGCGTCTGGATTCTGGATCGAGGGGGACGGTCAGCTCCGTGTCGCGGGCCTGCGAACGCCGGCCACCCGGGTCGCCTCGCTGACGGTCGCCTTCGACGCCGGCTACAGCGGCGCCGGACCCAGCGGGACCATCCGCGGGGCGGCCTTCGACGCCGAGGCCGGCGGGGTCGCGTTGCGGGACCTGGGCTTCGCCGTCGACCTGTCGCCCACCACCGCCCGCGGCGAGGTGACCGCCAGCCGCGACGAGCAGCTCTCGCTGCGGGCCCTGGCGCTGGTCGACTGGTCCCAGGACCTGAAGATCGCCACGGACCTGCTACACATCGAGGCCTACGGCAGCGTCTGGGACAACGACGGGATCGCCCAGGTGACCCTGGGTGACGCCGGAGCGATCGAGGTCCACGGCGTGGACCTGCGGGGCGAGGACGGGCGGCTGACCGCCGAGGGGGTGATCGCGCGGGAGGGGACATCGGACTTCGAGGCCCACGCCGAGCGGCTGCAGCTGGCTGCCTTGCAGCCGATCCTCCCCGAGGACGCGCTGCGGCTGCGGGGAGCGGTCGGGGTGGATCTGAAGCTGTCGGGTCCCGCGGGGATGCCCAGCGTCAACCTGCAGCTGCAGGGCGCACAGTTCGTGTACGGCGACTACGGGCCGTTTGGCCTCGAGGTGGGCATGGTGGTGGCGGGCGGCCTCACCACCGTGGTGGCCAATGCCGGCGGCCCCGACATCGAGCCCCTGACCCTGCAGGGCATCTTGCCCTACACGATCAACCTGACCGATCCCGGGTTCGATCCCGACTCGATCCTCCAGCTGTTTGCCGAGATCCCGCTGCAGGATGCGGGCAACCTGGGTCACGTGCTGCCCCAGGCGACGAGCCTGCCGCCGGGCAAGTTCGGCATCACCCTGTCCGTCGGCGGCAGCGGACGGAACCCGACCGCGGTGGCGGGTCTGGTGCTGCGCGGGGTCGATCTGGTGGGCCTGCCGCCGATGATGGCCGACCTCGATGGACGGGCCGAGGGGGGCCAGATCGCGGTGGAGGGCCGGCTGCGCGACGCCCGCGCCCAGCTGCTCGGCCTGACCCTGGACGGCGATCTGGACCTGGGCCGGTGGCTCCTCGACCGGCTCGGCAGCGGCGAGGACGGGGATCCGCCGGGGGGCAAACCCCCCGGGCCCTACGTCGCGAACCTGGTCACCGATGTGGACGTGATCGGGCTGCCGGTGGAGACCCTGCGCTACTACACCGCCGCGGTCGAGCCGTTCCACGGCAAGCTCACCGGCACGATCCGCCTCGACGGCTCGCCGTTCTCCCCACGGGTGGCGGCCGATCTGGGCCTGCGGGGCGGGCGGCTGGGCGAGGTATACCTCGACAGGACTCGTCTGACCCTGGGGGTGGAGCAGGGCCAGGCCGAGGCGGGTCTGGACGTCACGGCCCGGGGAGGCGGGACGCTCGCGCTGGCAGTGTCCAGCCCGGTGGACCTGTCCTTCGCGGCCGCGCGCACCCTCGAAGAGCGCTTCGGGCTGCCGGGGCTGCAGGGCACCCTGCTGGGCAACGATCTGCCGTTCGGGTTGCTCACCGCCTTCGTCGACGGCGCCGAGGACGCCACCGGCAGCCTCAGCGCAACGGGTTCGGTGCGCGGAACCCTGCTCGATCCCCATCCCGAGTTCGACGTCTCGATGCCGACCGGCAGCGTCTGCATGGCGCCCCTGGACGTCTGCTACGAGGATATCGAGCTGGCGGCTCACTCGACCCTTGAGAACCTCGAGCTGGAGAACTTCGAGATGATCAGCCGGACGGCACGGATCGCCGAGGATCCAGGGGGCAGGCGGAACAAGAAGGGCGTGGAGAAGACCACCGGCTCGGTCCATGCCGAGGGGTCCTTTGCCCTCGACCCGGACAACCGCGGCGATGCAGTGCTGGACGTCAACGCCAAGGACTTCTGGGTCTCGGACACCCACCGGCTGCGGCTGCGCACCGATGCCAGGGTCTCGGTCCGCGGGCGTTATCCCGACCTGCGGGTGCGGGGCGATGTGGAGGTCCGCGAGCTGAAGGTGGAGATGGGCGACGAGCTGCGACGCAGCGCGTTCTCGCTGGAGCGGGATCCAAGGCTAGTCGTTCATCGCGGTCGGGAAGACGTGGAGGAGGAGGAGGTCGAGAGCGAGGAACGGATCCGGCTGACGGACCACCTGGACCTGCGCGTCCACGTCTCCCTGGACACCAACTGCTGGCTGTTCCTGGACGTGAGCACCCTGCCCGGCCTGGGCCGAATCCGCCCCGACCTCCAGCTCACCGGCGATCTGGAACTGGCGATCCAGCAGGGCGAGATGTTCGGCGACGGGGATGTCCGCGCCCTGCGCGGCAACCTGACCGTGCTGGGCAAGCAGTTCAAGGTCGACGAGGGGGTGGTTACCTTCACCGGCAGCTCGCCGCCTGACCCGATCCTGGACGTCAGCGCGATCCACCGCAGCCGCTACGGCGACATCACCATCACCGTCACCGGTCGCAGCCGGACCCCGACACTGAGCTTCACGAGCGACGAGTACGACGACGAGGCCGACATCCTGTCGATCCTGCTGTTCGGCGCGCCGATGGACGAGCTGCGCCCGGGCAGCTCCACGGACCAGGGTGACGAGCTGGGGATCCTGGCGGCGATGGGCTTCGCCCAGGCCAACCAGGCGATGGCCAAGCTATTCGGCCATTCCGCCGTGGACATGATCAACCTCGAGACCAATCCGGCCGGTCCGGGCAGCTACGGCATCGAGGTGGGCAAGTCGATCACCGACCGGGTGTTCCTGATCACGCGCTACCGCTTCGGCGGGGTGGAGGAGGACCAGAACGTCTTCGAGGCCCAGCTCGAGATCCAGATCACCCGCTCGCTGTACATCGAGATGCGATATGGGGACGCGGGCAACGGCGGGATCGAGGTGTTCTGGAAGCGCAAGTTGCACAATCCACCGAGTCGCACGAAGGTGAAAACGGACGACGGATGAGCGAACGACGGCGATACGGGCTCTCGCTTCGCGCCAAGGTGCTCGGCAGCTACCTGGGGGTGCTGCTGATCTTCGGCACCGTGCTGGGGTTCGCCCTGTTCCAGATGGCCGAGACCCGCTCCAACCTGTCGTCGATGGCCTCGGGCTACATGGCCATGTCCCGGGAGACCGAGCTGCTGTCCAGCCTACCGCTGGGCTACCTGCTCGGCCGCGAGCAGCCGGACTGGGAACGCTACCGGCCCAACCTCGACCAGCTGTACCTGGACCAGATGGACCGCCACCTCGACGCCATCGCCGAGCACGGCCGCGCTGTCCAGGGGCAGCTGGGCAGCCCTGTGGAGTTCGCCGCCCTGCGCGACGTGCAGGGCCAGGCCGGGGACGTCTCGAAGATGCTGAACGGATATCGCCGTGACCAGGCGACGCTGGAGGGCTGCCTGCGGCGCGCCGACCCCGCCTGTCTCGCAGCGGCGGCCGCCGAACTGGGGGACCAGCGGGCCGATATCAGCGAACACCTGGCGCTCCTGCGCACCAAGCTGGAGATCCGCATCCAGAGCGCCCTGGAGACGGCCGGCGCGACCCAGATGCAGGCCAGCCGCCGGCTGCTGTGGCTCAGCACCACCGCCATCGTGCTGGCGGGGCTGATGTTCCTGTTGGTGCACCTCTCGCTGCGGCCCATCGAGCGGCTGCAGCGCGGCGCCAAGCGGGTGGCCGAGGGGCGCTACGGCGAGCGTGTCGAGGTGGGCACGGGCGACGAGATCGGCAAGCTGGCCGACGAGTTCAACCGGATGGCGGCGGCGCTGGGTGAGCGGGAGAAGCGGCTGGTCCAGATGGAGCGGCTGGCCACGGTCGGCCGGATGTCGGCCCAGGTCGCCCACGAGATCCGCAACCCGCTCAACGCGCTGAGCCTCAACGCCGAGATGCTCGAGGACGAGGTGGCCGAGCTCCCCGATGCGTCCCGGGACGAGGCCATGGAGCTGCTGGGGCAGCTGCGGGCGGAGATCGACCGCCTGGCCCAGGTGACCGAGACCTACCTGTCGCTGGCGCGGATGCCGACCCCCGAGCTGGAGGAGGGCGACCTGGGCGACCTGCTGCGGCGGGTGCTGGACTTCGTCGCCGACGAGCTGGCCCAGGCGCGGATCACCGCCACCCTGGAGCTGGAGCACGGCCTGCCGCCGGTCCCGATGGACGAGGGGCAGCTACGCCAGGTCCTGCTCAACCTGCTGCGCAACGGGGTCGAGGCCCAGCCCGACGGAGGCACGATCCGGGTCGCCGCCGCGGCCGTCGAGGACGGCGTCGAGTTCTGCGTCGAGGACCGCGGGGAGGGAGTCCCGGCGGACCAGCGGGAGACCATCTTCGATCCCTTCGTGACCACCCGCGAACGGGGCACGGGCCTGGGCCTGGCCATCACCCGCCAGATCGTCGAAGCCCACGCCGGCACCATCCGCTGCGAAACCGCCCCCGGCGCCGGCGCCCTCTTCCGCGTCCGCCTGCCGTTGCGGGTGGACGGGAAGTCCCCGTGAGCCCCGCGGGTTTGGTTGACGCGCCGCCCACCTCGGCGCTGGAATAACCGCCATGAGCGCCCCAACGACCATCCTCGTCGTGGACGACGAACGCAGCAACCGCGCCAGCCTGGGCCGGATCCTGGCCCGGGCCGGCTACGACGTGGTCGAAGCGGCCAGCGGCGCCGAGGCCCTCGATCGGCTCCGCTCCCGGTCCACCGCGGTCCTGCTCACCGATCTCAAGATGCCGGGCATGGACGGAGTCGAGCTGCTGCGCGCCGCCCGCCTGGTCTCGCCGGACATCGAGGTGGTGCTGATGACCGCCTACGGCACGGTCGAGACCGCGGTCGAGGCGATGAAGGAAGGAGCCTACGATTTCCTGACCAAACCGCTCAAGCGCCACGACGTGCTCCAGGCGGTCTCCAAGGCCGTGGAAAAACGCTCACTGGTGGTCGAGAACCGAGAGCTGCGCGCCCGGCTGAAGGTCGCCGCCGACGCCGGTCCCCTGGGCCGCATCGTCGGCAACTCGGTGGCCCTGCGCTCCGCGCTGGAGGTGGTACGCCAGGTGGCCCCCACCGACGCGACCGTGCTGGTCAGCGGCGAGAGCGGCACCGGCAAGGAGCTGGTGGCCCGGGCGATCCACGAACTGAGCCCGCGGACCGGCAAGCCCCTGGTCCGGCTGGCCTGCGCGGCCCTGCCCGAGACCCTGCTGGAGAGCGAGCTGTTCGGCCACGAGGCAGGCGCGTTCACGGGCGCGGCGGGCAAACGGCAGGGGCGCTTCGAGACCGCCGACGGCGGTAGCCTGCTGCTGGACGAGGTCAGCGAGACCTCGCCGGCCACCCAGGTGAAGCTGCTGCGGGTGCTGCAAGAGGGCGAGTTCGAGCGGGTGGGCGGCAGCCGCACCCTGTCGGTGGACGTGCGGATCATCGCCGCCACCAACCGGGATCTCGAGGAGATGGTCGCCGAGCGCTCCTTCCGCGAGGACCTGTTCTATCGACTCAATGTGATCCGGCTGGATCTGCCCCCCCTGCGAAACCGGGCCGGCGACGTGCCCCTGCTGGTGGACCACTTCGTCCGCCTCTACGCCGAACGCCACCGCAAGCCCGTCGAAGGCGTAGACGCCGAGGCCATGGACCTGCTGGACGGCTACCGCTGGCCCGGCAACGTCCGCGAGCTCCAGAACACCCTCGAGCGCGCCGTCGTCCTGGCCCAGACCGACCGTCTCAGCGCCACCGACCTGCCCGAGTCGATCCGCGGCGGCGAACGCCGCTCCGACGAGCTCTCCTTCCCTGTGGGCACACCGCTGAAAGAGGTCGAGCGCCGGATGATCCTCGAGACCCTGCGCACCACGGGCGGCGACAAAAAGCTCGCCGCCAGCCTGCTGGGCATCCACAGCCGGACGATCTACCGCCGGATGGAGGAGGAGCGGGCGCGGGAGTCGGGGGATTCCGAGGAGTGATCCCGTCACAAAAGTGCGAGCACAAAAGTAGTCAACTGCGCTCCGAGACCCACCTTCCGCGATCGCCGAGATCGCAATCGCCTCCCACAACCGACCAGAATTCCTGAGCTTCCTCACCTGACGGGCGTCTCGCGCCCGACCTGGCACGGTGGTTGCTTTATCCCAGCAGGGTAGGGCGGAGTGCACGCGGGCCGCCCGAGGGAGCACAACGATGGTCAATCTCACCCGACTGGAAGCGATCGCCCTCAGCACCTGCCTGGTCCTCGCGCTCGCGGGGGCCGCGCTGGCCGACGAGCCGTCGGCTTCGAGCGCTACGCACGACGATCTTGGTGATCCGATCTGCGAACAGGACGTGGCCGACCTGCAGCTGTGGCTGTACTCGATGGCCGCCGAGGCCGACCGGCTGCTGTCGGACGAGCCGCTGGACGCACAGCTGCAGGATCCGGTGCTGCAGCCGCTGGCGGCCCAGGTCGCCGGGGAGTGCTCACCCCTGGGCTGGGCGCTGACCAGGGTGGGACCGGCGACGGGGCGACAGAAGGTGCTGCTGCTGGCCGAGTACCTGCCCGCCGCGATCGAGGAGTGTGACTGCGCGGTCGACCTGGCGGCGCTGAGCTACCTGCTGTGGCGGGTGAGCGCGTCACCGAGGGTGATCAAACGGGGAGAGGCGGGCCTCGAGTCGCGGTTCGGGCGGCTGGATCGGACCTCCCGGGACCTGGAGCAGCCGGTCGACCAGCACATCGAAAAGGGCCGGCAGAACCGGGCCCGCTGGACTCCCCGCTAGCAGGGCGGCTACTCGTTGGCCCAGGATGGCGACGACACAAAAAGACGGCAAGGTTGGTCAGCCGTCGCGGGCAAGGCGTCGGCGTAGGAGCTGCCCGTCGCCGGATCGACCAGCTCGGGGGCCAGCTCCAGGAGGGGCTCGAGGACGAAGCGGCGGCCGGTCATGCCCGGGTGGGGTACGGTCAGGGTGGGGGTGTCGATCACCCGGTCGTGGAACAGCAGCAGGTCCAGGTCGCAGGTGCGGTCGCCGTCCGGGTGGTCCCGGCGGCGGCCGAGGGTCTGTTCGACCCCGTGCAACGCCTCGAGCAGGGCCCCAGGAGACCCCCCCCAGCTCAGCTCGACCACGGCGTTGAGGAAGGGCTGCCGGCTGGTGATGCCGATCGGCTCGGTCTCGTAGAGGCCGGACTGACCGAGGATGCCAGCACCCAGCGCGGTCAGTTCGCGGAGCGCTCGCTCGAGGATCGCGCGCCGATCCCCCAGATTACTTCCAAGGGCGACGAAGGCAGCCACGGTGTGGATCAGAAGAGCTCGTCGAGGGCGACCAGCGAACCGACCAGGATCACGGCCGACGAGAACAGCAGCATGAAGGGCGCGGTCAGCCCCCACCAGCGGTGGCGTTCGCGGCGGACGAAGGACATCACCGTGCCCACGGTCGTGCCCAGTTGAGCCATCATCAGCGCCCCGCCGCCGACCAGGAACAGCATCGCGCCGAGCTCGTCGTCTATCTCGTCGACCACGAAGATCGATACCAGGCAGACCACGGGTAGCGCGGCCCAGGTGAGCAACACGGACAGCGCCGCCGAGACCGGGCCGATCCAGCCGCCGGGTCCCGCCTCGGCGTAGACCGGCGCGGTGGTACCCGCGAACATCGGGGCGCTGTCGATGAGAGGCGGGGGCGGGGGCTGGATCCGCTGCGGCCCCAGGATCAGCTGGACGAGCCGGATCCGGTCGGCCGGGATCAGCAGGTCGTCTTCCTCGCCGAGCTGCACCAGCCGGATCCGGCCGTCGGCGTCCGGGGGCTGCAGGGCTGGATGGGACCTGGAAATCACCGTGCCATGGGGCAGGGTGGCGACCCGCGCGGCCAGGGCTCCCACCAGCTCGGCGAAGGACTCGTCGTCCTCCGCGGCTGCCGCGCCCTCCAGCTCCGCTGCCGCCCCCGCAGCGGACGGCACGAAAAACAGTAGATCGCGCGTGAGCACCAGGGTCCCAGGGTGGCGAAGGATGCCCCGTCGCGCGCGTATTTGCACCAGGCGCTGGTCATCGATGTTCATTGCCGTCTCGTCGTTCATGGTGGCTGGATCCTAGGCAAACGTGTCGGATCTCGCCAGCGAACCGATGGTATCCTGAGCCCGCTGGACCCTGGAGGGACGCCGTGATCCACCGAACCCCGAACTTTTTGCTGCTGCTCGCCCTCATCTCGCTACTCGCGACCGCAGGCTGTGGTCCCGAATGCCCCGAGGGCTGGACGGCCACCGAGAGCGGCGACTGCGTGCCCGCCGACGACGACGACGATCTGTTCGACGACGACGACACCGGAGACGACGACACCGGAGACGACGACACCACCGCTGGTGACGACGACACAACCGCGGGCGACGACGACACAACCGCGGGCGACGACGACACAACCGCGGGCGACGACGACACAA